>NZ_CP031941.1:5295000-5960000 GCF_003443655.1 Nostoc sphaeroides | reverse complement strand
GATAAATCTATCACCCAATACTCTTGTATAAGAGCAGCCGCGTAGATTTTTGTTTTGAGTTCTAAGTCTTTTTTTTGGCTCGTTTTAGCAACTTCTATTAGCCAAAAGATATCTTCTGGTTCAGGATGACGGTTATTATATACAGAATCTTGTGGTCTAACAATAGCGATATCTGGTTCAGGTTCTGAATTTTGTAGGGTTATCGGACCATTAAAGCGAACATCTGCTTTCCCTGCTAATAAATTTTCTAGGTATTTCGCGCCTCGCTTTGCGGTGTTGTAGTGTATTGGGGTTTCTGGTGTCATTTCTACAATTTCCCCAGCGAGTAACTCGACACGGCGATTACTTAAGATTCCGGCTGCTATCATGCGATGATAGTCGTCCACTGTCCATTTTGCTAGGGTCTTCATCCCAGAGTCATTGATTGTTTGTGTAGACTTGGTTTTATTTTATCTTTTTTTGGTGTGGGGCAAATCTCACACGGTAAGCTGAACTTACTAGCTGAGGCGATCGCCTTTACCATCTGAATACTGGCAATATTGCGAGCTTGTAGTTAAGTAGAGTATTGTTCTTTATTCCTCGTTTTTCGTCTGTAGATACTCTTGTGTCATCCAATCTACTCACAAACCACATTGAGTCAACCTGATTCTCTTTTGAACGTATGAGTTCTAGATATTTATAGTCATTTCCTTCTTCCTCTAAATCGTCACAAAGACCTGGGGTATCAATAACTGTACATTTGATTCCATTTATATCTGAGTCATAATTTTTAACCTCCATTGTTGTTGGTTCATAGTCACCAACTGAGGCTATCTCTTTACCCATCAAGCTATTGACGGTACTTGATTTACCAACTCCTGTACGACCTACTAAAAGAAACACAAATTCTTTTCCAATTTGTGTCTCCAATTTATCTTGGAGATTTTTAATAAAATCCCTTGCTTTTCCTTCGTCATCAATTTTAAGCATTCGCAGTTTATCTTATAAATTTTAAAATTTATTTAGTAGCTAATAATCTATGCAGCTACTAATATTTATTTTTACATAATTAATGCCTCTGTATTTTTACTAAGATTTGATTGATTATAAAGTGCGATCGCCTACTCTTCCACCACATCGATCAATTCTTCAATCGTCACCTCAAAAGCACAGGCGATTTTCTGAACAGCAGTCAAATCTACCATACTCATCCCAGGATGTCGGGCATAACTTTTAACTGTGTTGTAGTTTACGCCCGCACGATCTGCGACTTCTTTGATAGTCCACCCTTTTGCTTTTGCAAGTTCTCGAATCTTTAGTCTGACTAGCCCCATTTTTTATCTTGACAAAGGCGGGATTCGACCCTTTAATAATAAAAAGGTGCAATCCCACCTAAGAGTGACACAAATCAAAAGCGATCGCTCGTCCAGCCTGGAAAACTAACAGAGCGATCGCGCTATCTTCAGTTTTGAAGCCAACCAAGCATAGGAGTCACGTCCTTCCATACTTAGGTTAAAGGTTGATCGCCCTCTCCCTGTGATACTGTCCCCGCCTCTAATTGTGGTGCAGACATGATTTGCTTTTGCTGTTGTTGTAGCCAGGTTTCAAAGAGTTCATTCAGCAGGCGCACTTTCATAAATTCATCCAGTTGTGCGGGGATAAATTTTTCCAGCCGCAAAATCACGAACCAATCGGCAATGCGGGTAGGGGGCAATATCTGACCTGGTTGACTGCTAGATAGCATTTGTACCATTACCGGATGTAGTGCATTCAGTTCAATCGGCCCTACTAAGCCTCCAGTTTGGGCTTCTGGCCCGAGTGAATATTCACGCGCCAAGTCAGCAAAAGAGTTTTCTTTTGCCTGAATGCGGAAGTAAAGTTCTTGGGCTATTCCCACATCCTGGGTTCGCAGTAGAGAATAAATTACTTTGTCTAGTTTTGTCTTGGACTGAAAAAAGTAGGATTCCAGTTTATTACCCCAAGTAGCTTGCTTGAATTTTTCAATTTTAAGCTTACGAGTAATAATAACTTCTAGTTGTTCGGGAGTCAGCCCTTGATGTGCCATCCAAGTCTGGATGTCTTCTTCATTTTTGAACTGTTTTTCAGTGTAAAACTGCTGTTTGGCTTGGGCTACTTCCTCAGGTGTACACTCTATTGCTAGCTTGGCGGAGCGTGAGTTTTGCTCTATCGCCTCATCAATGATTAATTCGCGCTGCAACTGTGGCAGCATTTGGTAATTCGCCAGTAAGGAAATCAATTCACTAGCTGTGATTGTACGATTACCGATTTGGATCGCTTCAGTCATTAGCTTTCGGCCATCTCAAAGTATCTAGTTTGTTAAAAGTTGCTAAACCTTAGCTCATTCATTGGGAACTTTTGTCTTAATTTTACCGAGTTAGGTACCCAACCTGACTTTCGTGATAATTAAATAGTGGCTTTAACATACTCTAAAATATACAGTTTATATGAGTTTTTATCAAAGATTCTACGTAAATGCGACCAGATGTGAAGAAAAGGACAAAGGTCAATGACTAATGAGACTTCTCGCCACTGCAACTTAGAAGGGCGTTGTTATACTGAGCTAGGGTGCTTTGAGATAACCTTCTGCTAACAAAGGTGTTTTTAGTTAACCAGAAATACTCACTCTATAGCGAGTCTGATTTGAATCTGATTTTCCCGTTATCTTTTTGGTAAAGCGATGTCTACGACGGGCTGCGCCTACGCTCACTATACCTCTATCCCAAAGTCCTATTATGTATCCCACAACCAAAAATTCTAACGTTTACAACGACTCTAAATAGTTCAGAAGATCCGCCATTTCTTGGGCACTAGGTTGGAATTTTGGCATTGGCGGGGTTTCACCACTGATCACCTGGCGAATCAGTCCATATCGAGACTTGTGCTTTGAGACAGCTTGCAAACTCGGCCCTACTCGCCCGTCTGCTTCCAAGCCATGACAACCAGCACAGTTAATTTGAAAGATCGCGTGTCCTTGAACTGGGTTTCCTGTTAAGGATAGAACGCTCTTGACGTATGGATCGGAGGCTTGAACCAACTGAACACCAAAAAAGCCCAAAGGGACTGCCAGCAGTATAGCCAGCGCCAATAAAACGATCCTCTGAATCAAAATTTCAGGTTTGGTAATCTGGTTATCCAAAAGGTTTGCTGTGAAAGTCTAGATGTGCTAAAAAGTTTTCATTTCCTACACATAGCTTAAAAGTTCTTGATTGTGTCTGCAAGCACAGAAGACTATTTTCTTGTGGGCAGTCGCCCTCCAAAAAGGCTGTAGGGCGCAGGATTCATACGAAATTTGGTAAAATCAAAAGCAGGCAACGAATATTTAATAATTTCAAAGAGGAGATTTACAGTGGTTGAACCCCTACTATCAGGTATTGTCCTTGGTCTAGTTTTCGTCACCCTTGCCGGACTGTTTTACGCTGCCTATAAGCAATATAAGCGCCCGAATCAGTTGGGGGGGTGACAAAAGTGCTGAGTTAGGAGTTAGGAGTTAGGAGTTAGGAGTTAGGAGTTAGGAGTTAGGAGTTAGGAGTTAGGAGTTAGGAGTTAGGAGTTATATTGTTCCTCATCTCCTTTATCTGCCCCTGATCCCTCACTCCGAATTCTGTAGAAAGTAAGTGATGTGTTGCCGTAAAGTTTCTCGCGGCAAACTTCCCAATCGGGAATCTCTGGCGGTGTCCAACCTTGTGAGGCGTGTTCAACTGCGATTTCACCGCTAGGATCTAAAAGTTGATAGTGAGCGATCGCTTCTAATACTGGCTGGTACAATCCACTAGCATAAGGTGGATCAAAGTAAATTCTATCGAATTGCTTGCCTGTTAAAGTCTTTAACTGTTGGACAATATCTCCCCGCAATACCCGAAGTTCTTGCTCGGCATTCGCCACCTGCTGCCAATTTTCTTGGATGGTAGCACAGGCTCGGCTCGATTGTTCAATTCCCACTACTAGGCTGGCTCCTCTACACAAAGCCTCTGCGCCCATTGAACCAGTACCGGCGCACAAATCTAGCCAGCGACAACCTGCAATTTCTCCCTGCCAAATATTAAATACTGCTTCCCTTACCCGCGCACTAGTGGGTCTAGTTTCTTTTCCTGGTAAAGTTTTTAGCTGGCGATTACCGTAAATTCTCAGGCTCATTGGTTATTAGTCATTGGTCATTGGTCATTAGTTTTAGACAAAGAACAAAGAACAAATGACAAAAATAGTATTAGGCAGGAATTTTTTCGCGGACTTGAGCAACAAAATTCGATAAAATTTGCAATCCGATATTAGAGGATTTTTCGGGGTGAAATTGGACTGCCATTAGGTTTTCGTGGGCGATCGCAGCTGTGACGGTTTGAGTACCGTGGGTGATAGTTGCTGCACGGATTAGCGGATCTATTGGGTCAACATAGTAAGAATGGACAAAATATACCCAAGGATCGGACGGTAAATGCTCCCACAAAATACTTTTTGGTTGAGTCATTTCCAGTTGATTCCAACCCATGTGAGGAATAGTGATGTCAGGTTCTGGGCGAAACCGCCGCACTTTTCCTTTGATAATTCCTAGTCCTGGTTGAGTACCTTCTGCACTTGATTCAAAGAGAATTTGCAATCCTAAACAAATTCCCAAAAAAGGTTTACCAGATGCGATCGCTTCTTTAATAGGTTGTTCCAAACCACGCGATCGCAGGTGTTGGACTGCTGGATCAAATGCTCCCACTCCCGGCAGAACTATTGCATCTGCCTGCTCTAATTCCTTTGGAGAATAAGTAACATTAGGAGTTGCTCCAGCTTTTTCCAAGCCTTTACAGACTGAGTGCAAATTTCCCATCTCGTAATCTACGACCGCAATTACTGGCATTCACCTGCTCCTTGTAAATTTATTATGGAGGGTTTTTCTATTCTAAATAATATTTGTTATGAAGAAAAGAATTCTATTAACTTCTTTTGACATTTGCCTAAAATATCAACTGTCGAATTCTTCTGATGATTTATTACTTGAACTTACCAAACTTGATCTGATACCAGATGACTTAAGTTTTTTACGCCAGTTACCCGTAGATGTGCAACTTGCCAGTACTCAGGTAATGGAAAAAATCAATGCAATTTAACCTGATTACATCGCAATACTTCTCGGTTAAGGGGAAAAGGGGAAGGGGAAAAGGGAAAGAAAAAACCTTTAACCCAACCCCAGTAACCTTTTCCCCAAACCAAATTCTGAGTTCAAAATGCTTAACCGAGTAGTATTGGATTACATCGTCTCTTGTGGCATGGCTGTAAGCCGTACATAATTAAGTGGGGAAGCAGTTGCTAAGTAAGTAGGCTAGAATAGGGAACTCCAAAAAATAAATTATTCCACATTCAAGTCGTTGACTGTTGACTGTTGACTGAAAACCCGTGAACCGTCAACGGTCAACAGTGAACAATAGCAATGGAATATTTTTTTACTTGGAAGTCCCATAAATAAAATTAGATTAAGTAATGTAAAAAGTATTGAGATTATTTTGTAGTGAGAGCTTCAGCCCTCATTTGAGGACTAAATTCCTGACTACAAACTTTTAATTATTTACACCGCTTTACTTAGCTGTAAAGAAATTGTTTTGCAAACAGCAGTTGATTTAGAAGAATTAATGACGGGAGCAGCAGGGATTGAGATTAGCCCCGACTGCGGTAAACTTGTCTGTCGCGTAGTGTCTCGCAAAGAGTACTTAAGCTAAAAGCAACTCATGGTACGTTGTATTTTTGCCCACGTTCCGGTTCTCGATCCAGAAAATTTGATGGGGATTCTTGCAGATTGCGTATTAATTATTAACAAACTGGCACTTTCATCAAGTTGTTAATGTCTGTATGGTGAAAGAAATATCTAAGTATATGTTGCCATTGTTACTAATTTTCCCGATTGCCCAATTAACTCCTCCCATGCCACTGCCTGAAGAAGTTGTACAACCACAAGAAGTACGTCCTTTACCAGGACAATTGGATACAGTGCCAACGTTTAACAGCAATAGTCCAGAATTGGTTTTGAAAGAAGGAATTTTACTCTCCACCTTTCCACCAGATGGCAAAAAAGTGCCAACGGCGCATCTGAATTTTCCCTTTCGAGGACGATTTGATATTTTTGCCCATCATATTACTAGAGCTGAACCGCCAGAGAATTTGCGTAGGCGTAGCCCGTCGGAGACATCGCTGTATCTAGGGATAATTTTGCACAATCCTAGTTCGGAACCAGTGAAAGTGAATATTTGGCAGGCGGCGAGTTATTTGAGTCAACCGGATGCACCATTTATTGAGCTACCATCCTTTAGCCAAAATATGTTGGGTACAATTTTTGCCGGGCCAGGCGATCGCGTCATGTCTGATGTACTGAGGGGACGGCGACAAGAGATTTTTCCTGCCCAAATTGACATTCCAGCAGGGCAAAGTCGGATGTTACTAAATTTACCTATTCCTGTGGAGGGATTGACACCACCCCTCAATGGTCGGTCTACATTGATCCGATTGCAAAGTAATGGCACTGTCTATGCAGCTAGCCTAGCCATGTTTGCACGGGTGAATCCCGATGGTAGTGAGCGATGCCTACGGCAACCCGTTCGCGTAGCGTCTCCGACAGGAGAAGCGGGAACGCCGACTTTAGAGGAGTGGCAGAATTTACTAGATAATGGTGATTTGGCTGGGCCACGGGATAAAGCGCCTACTCCCTTAGAAGAAACTGGCAAACCAAGAATTTACGGGCGTGTTGCTGGAGTGGCTGGTGGTTCACGATGGAGAGCCTTATTAGTAGATAATCCTAAAGGCAGGTATCTAACTATTCCCCAGCCTGGTCAAATGTTTTCCTACGCTCTGAGTAGCCTGCATGGCGGTACATTAGGAACTGGCCAAATTCAAAGTGCTACTATGCTGGTGCGCTATCCTGACACAGCATATCGCGCTCATGGGAACTATGGGATTCAATATAATCTCAAGTTGCCGCTATACAACAATACTCAAAGTCCTCAAACTGTTAGTGTGTCTATACAAACACCACTTAAGGAGGAGCAATTGGGAAAACCGGGGTTACGCTTTCTTAGTACACCAGCCCCTCAAGTATTCTTCCGAGGGACAGTGCGGGTACGTTACAAAGATGGGCAAAATCAGCCCCAGACTCAGTTTGTGCATTTAGTGCAAAAGAGAGGTCAAGAAGGGGAACCCTTAGTTTTATTAAATATGAAAGCAGGCGATCGCTCTTTAGTAGAAGTTGACTTTCTCTATCCACCGGATGCTACACCTCCACAAGTTTTAACAGTTTCAACTCAAGCTGAACCTCGGTAATGAGTGATGGGTAATGGGTAATAGCTTTTCTCCAATTACCTGTTACCAAAAAATATTAGTCAGCTGATTCAAAAAGCTCTACTGTTTACCAACTTGGCACATCTATTATAAAGCACCCAGTTAGGGCAACGCCTTACAATGTTTACTGATAGCAGGCATAGTATTTATCAAACACACAGTGTTTAAAAACGATTCAAGATTGTAAACGCCTATTGAAGTTGCAATAATAGATATTATGACTACTAGGGTAGTAGTCCAGGGCTTAATTTCACGCATTGATTCTTTTGTTTTGATTGATTTCGGAGAGCGTAACCCAGAGACGCTACCCAAATCTAGGTCTGGAAAATAGCGTGATTTATTATACTAGCTAAAATTATTTTTGACTAATGGTTATTAAAGCCTGTGGTCATAGATAACTAGTTCGGGGCGATCGCTTACCTAACAGGGCGTTCAATGTTGATCCATGAATTAACTTCTTCATATTGATAAAACTTTTCACCCCAAATTTGTGTATTTAGGGTGAATACTTATTCCGCCCCATGCGTTGCAATAGAAATAGCATACTATAGCAGGTAATAAAGGGACGGCATGGCAAGCCATCAAAAAATCAATCAAGAAACTGAGTTAAATTCGCTCCAGCAGCTTATTGGAACCCTGATTTTACTGGTAGAGGATGAGCCAGATATTGCAGATTTGCTCACCTTCGTTTTGGAAGCAGATGGTGCAGAGGTGATCGCTTTAACCGATGCAGAAGCAGCCCTTGCCTTGGTAGAATCGCTTCATCCCGATATTCTGTTGTGCAATGTGAAATTGCCCGATCATGATGGAAATTGGTTAATTGAGCAAATTCGAGTGCATTCTTGCTCATCCTTAAGACAGTTACCTGCGATCGCTATCACTTCTTATACACGGGAAGTCTCAATTCATAAGGCTTTGAATGCTGGCTTTGATCGATTTTTAGTCAAGCTTGAGAGTCCAGAGGAAATCGTAGGTGAGATTGTTCACCTGCTATCTACCGATCTTTAAAAATAAATACTCTGTCTTAATGTCGTTTTTGACACTGATTGTACTAATCGGTGTTGGAAGTACACAGCTAGCTGTACACTCAAAGACCTATCGATAAATTCCACAATTGTCCTGAGAATTTACCACACTTAGCCATAACTGGTTTGTTGTTTATTCCATCGTTGATAATATCTAAACACTTATCTGCCCCTGTAAACTGTGTTCGTAAACGATAATACCCAGGAGAACCAGCAGTTTCTATGCTCCAAAGCTGTCCTGAGAAGTTACCGCACTTAGCCATAATGGGTTTGTTGTTTACTCCATCGTTGATAATATCTAAACACTTATTTGGCCCTGTAAACTGTGTTCGTAAACGATTATCACTTGACTGAGCAGTTACCTCTTTTATTGGGGGCAAAGTGGCAGAGGCAGAAACTATCATAGCTAATAATACAATTTTACTCAAAATTGTACTGTGATTATTCGGCATGGTAAGTAATACCTCTCACTAATAAATGTATTAATTATATAGCTTCGCTGCACACCAAGAATTTTCATTTGGAAAATATCTAGCCCGATTTCAGCACATTATTATTTTAATTTTCTACCTTTGAACAAGCACTCGCAGTGTTCACGACCAAGGTAACTTACAGTATTTGGCTGTTATCTCTGCCTTTTTGATTTTGTATCAAGCGTTCATGTTCTAAAAATGTACTTAATTGCATGAAAAAGACAGAGAATTCACTTAAAGTTTAAAACCCTTTGCTGGTTTTTTTTGCCCTTTACCCTTGGGTTTGGATTTGTTAACTTCTCCTAAAGCTTCTTGAAATAAATTGTGTAAATGTATAGGAACACTAGCAATTTCTGGTAACTCTGGCTCAATAGGTTTATTGAATTCTTGCAAAAGTGTGTCTAAGTCGCTTTCAAGACGAAATTCTGGACGTTGTAAAACTGTTTGCAACACATTTTCTAATTTACTTGGATACTGTTGCGCTAATCGATGCCAAATAAAAGCATTAATACTTTTATCTTCAAGGTAGTAGCGAACTAATTTTTCCGCTCCTTGAACACTTTGCCAGTCCTCTGCTGATAAAATTGCTTGTACCTTACTATATGTTGGTAAAAACATTTGTCCCCAACGAGGATGAGAAAGAGCCGTTACCTGTTCTGCTTTCTTTAGTTCCGCAGGTAAATCAACCTTTGGCATCACCATTTTGCTATTACTGCTTTTGCTGTTAAACATCTGAGAGACTATGTTGGAATCAGCACCAAATTCTTCTGCTGCTGCTTTTATTTCATCGTCTCCAATGCCAGCCGCTTCTGCCACTTCAGCCAAGGATTTAGAAGTATCAATTCCTGCTTCTGCAAAGCGTTTTTCAGTAATTAATTCTTGAAATTCCGCTATTTTTTTATTAAGCTTATATCCAGATAGTGTGATTTCATCAGTGCCAAAAAAGTCCACAAACTGCTGATGATATTGTCCTACTGATTGCCAAGCTTCTTCTAGCAAGTCTGGAGCATCGCTGTAAAGATTACTTTTATAGTTTTCTTTAAAATTACCAATTGCTACAGCAAGTTTTGGTTTACCTAATTTACCCATTATTGTATAGGGGCCAGAAAACATCCAGTAGCTATCGGTAACAGGAGAAATGCGAGTTAATAAAATTTCTCCTACTTTCAACCGAGATATTGCCTGTAATGTTTGAGTATTATTTGGCTTGACAATGTAGTGTTTATCTGTTAACCAGTTTGTCAATTCAAAGCCATCAGGTAGGATATTGGTAATGGCAAATAAGCCAATAAAACTATCATGCCAGCTGTTGATCAGGTTGCGATCGCTTTCTTCTAAATCTGGATGGCTTTCGATAAACAACTCTAATGGTGACTTATCACCGACTTTCCCGGCTGTCAGAAAGCTATCGATAATTAAGTCCTGCTGTGTACTATCCCCACTTCCCCGGCGCAACTGTGCGGCTGCATAAGTTTCCAGTGCTTGTGCTAGTTCGCCTTCAGCATCAAGGACAAAATCAACTAAGGCTTGTTTTAATTGGTGCGATCGTTCTAATATGACATCCACAAGTTAATCTCTCGGTGCAACAGATGTAGATTATAGCTCTTGAGAGAATTACAGCATCTAGCAATAGCTAGATTTATGCGGATTTAGCCGTAAAGCTTCTTTTAAACTAGATACAAGGTATCACAAAATGTCATTACAGATGGTTGCAACTCCAAATTCTAGCTATATTTCTCCAGAAGACTATCTCAAAGGAGAAGAAACCAGTCCTATCAAGCATGAATATAGACAGGGACATGTTTATGCAATGGCAGGAGCAAGTAATACGCATGTAATTATTAGCGGCAATCTGTTTGCTATGCTAAGAAATCATTTGCGTGGAAGTGGTTGTCAGGCTTATATCTCAGACACCAAAGCACATATTGAGTCAATTAATATCTATTACTATCCCGATGTTATAGTAAGTTGTGACCAACGAGACAAAGCTTTTAACAACTTTCTGCGTTATCCTTCGTTAATTGTAGAAGTGCTATCTCCGACAACAGAAGCCTTTGACCGAGGTGATAAATTTGCTGACTACCGACAGATGGAGTCACTTCAGGAATATGTACTTGTGAGTCAAAGTCGGTTAAATGTTGAATGTTTTCGCCGTAACCCAGAGAGACAATGGGTACTTTATCCCTATGGGCAAGAAGATATCATTCATTTGGCCAGTGTAGATTTTCGGTGTGCTGTTGCAGATTTATATGAGGATGTTACTTTTGAATCCCCGTAATTGACAGACTACTAGATTGAAAAGTAGAAACCAGAATATTGAGCAATACAGTTCTGATAAGATCAAAACACTTGTAGAGACGGCGATTTATCGCGTCTCGAAAACCCACAATTTTATACAATTAGCCCTTAACCCAAGCGTATTGGAATATTGAGGATTTAAAAATATGTTTTTAGAGAGCAAAAAAAAGGCAAAAGAAAATCTTCTTTTGCCTTTTTATTTTTTACATTTTAATAGAGACGCGAAATTTCAAGTCTCTATTCGTCGTCGAAATCATCCTCGTCGTCTTCCTCTACTTCCTCAAAATCGTCGTCGTCTACGACTTCATCGGCGATTAATTCATCTTCGTCATCTAGAACTGACCTTTCTGCACGTCTGCTACCAAAACCAGATTCCCCAAGAGTAGGAGAATCTAAATTATAGGTGCGAGCTGTGCGGTCATCTAAGACCATATCTAGGGGATCATCGACTTCATCCAAGACACTACTGGTAATTTCAGCAGCATAGTCTTCAATCGCACCGGGTTCTTCATAGGTATTGTAGCCAGTACCCGCCGGAATCAACCGCCCGATAATCACGTTTTCCTTTAATCCTCGCAGCCAGTCGGATTTGCCTTCGATCGCTGCTTCGGTAAGTACCCGTGTTGTCTCTTGGAAAGATGCGGCGGAAATAAAGCTGTCGGTATTCAACGATGCTTTGGTGATCCCCAACAATACTGGGGTATACTGTGCCCTAGCACCGCCTGTGATTGCCATAGCTTCATTTACCTGCTCAACTTGGCGCAGTTCTACCAATTCACCAGGAAGCATAGTGGTGTCACCACCATCATCAATCCTGACTTTATTGGTCATCTGGCGAACAATGACTTCAATGTGTTTATCGGAAATATCAATTCCTTGAGATTGATACACCATTTGCACTTCATTCACCAAGAATGACTGTACCTTCTGCAAAGCATGGCTAGCACAAGCATAGATTCCATCTTCGGAACCCAGGCTAAAGAAGATTTCCAAAATTTCGTGGGGATTGGATGGGCCATCGGTTAATGGTTGTCCCGCTAACACAATCGATCCATCTGGCACAATCAAATTTTGTCCTGGGCCTAGAGGATAATCTGTTACCACGCCATTTGATTCTACGACCTTGATAGCGATCGCTTCATCACCACTTTCAGCGTAAACTACCTTAACTTCACCCCCCCGGCGACATAAAATGCACGCTTCTTTGGGTTTACGAGCTTCAAGTAGTTCTTCAATCCGGGGCAAACCTTGAATAATATCTCCGGTTTTGGCGCGTTCAAACACCAACAACACCAAGTTATCACCCCGTTGTACCAAATCGCCGTCTTCTATCTGCAACACAGCACCAGGGCTGACTCGATAAGGGCGACCGATACGGGTAGTAACAACATAGTTCTGAGTTTGAAGTGAGGAGTTAGGAGTTTCGGAATTAACTCCTAACTCCTCACTCTTAACTCCTAACTTTTTAACGTCCACTACTTGCCCTGATTCTGGGGCAAAAACTCCAGGAGCAACTTCTGTACCTTCTACTAGCAAGTCACCCACTTTTACCTTTGGCTGAGTACTAGTATTAATGGTCAGCCTATCAGCATCGCGTAATACCAAGCAGCGACGCACGTTTTCGGTTCCTTGTCGAACACCCCGCACTTCCCCGCCTTCTTTACATAAAATTTGGGTACGTGCAACCACAGATCCAGGGGCGATGGTAAGCCCATCGTGTACCTCAAGTGTGGTTTGGGTGCTACCTTGGGTGGCATCGGCGGTAATGTCTCGACGAATTACCAAGGATTCCAAAATTACCAGTTGTAAACGTTGAACTTCTGGGTCTTCAGTATCCTCTACTAATTCAATATCTGCTGCAAGGGGTGAAGCATTATGGTCTTGTTCCCCTTCTTGCTCAATTTCCAGCACTAGCTGGGTTCGCAGCAGTTCCACGCCTTCAACAGATTTGACGCGTTCTGAATCTTTGTAAGGTAGTCGCTGCACAGCCCGCAATTGAATTGATCGCCCGGTTTGTTGGCTCACCGATGTAGTTGATGGCACATCTGGATTATCAGGTACGGCAAACTCAACAACTGGACGACTCAACAGGGCAGGCCCTTCTGGTGTCTCCACATACTGGATATAACGCAATTCCGTGGCGACGTTACCTTGGAATTCCTCACCTGGTTGGATGAAGGTGTTATCTCGCCCAATAACTGATTCTGGATCGTCCACCATCAGCAGTTCCCCAGGCTTAACCACCACTTCCCGCAGGATGTCGTTTTTCTGGGTAACTTCTATCACACCACTGTTTTGGCAGAAAATATCTTTTACTACCTCGGTGCCAGCTTCTACAAACTGACCATCTTCTACCAACAGCAAGGAAATATCTTTATTAACTTCGTGGCTTTCTTCGGGAATCCACAAAAGAGTACCGCCTTGCACGACTTCATAACCAAGCTTGGCTTTGCCTTTTTTCTGGACTTCTACACCTGCGAATTTTAGGAAACCACCAGTGGTTGTCCGATAGCGATCATCAATTAACTCGGCTACCACTTGACCATTTTGCACTTTTGTGCCTGGTGTAGCTCTGAGGTTAAATACTTGATTGTTACCAGTAGAGACTAAGTAGTTATTGCGCCCTTGGGAACTTTGGACTGTCACCGTTGCTTGGTCTAATACCACAGAAGCAGTGATAATTTCAATTTCCCTGGTACTCTTACCTGGGGTAGCTTCTGGCAAACGCACCACACCGCCGTGCAAACTGGTTAACTTGGTTTCTGCTAAAACTCCATTAGAAGCGATCGCATCACCATTTTTCACCACCAATTCTGCACCAGGGGGCAAGTTATAAACTTCCCCAGACAAAATCCAAATCAAACCACCGCGTGCGGCTGTGGTTGTGGTATTACCTTGACGGTCAGTTTTTTGTTCTGGAACAACTTCGGCAAATTGCACTTCCCCTGCTAAGTCAGAGGCTACATCTTTAACTGCTTTTTCTGTATTAGTCCGAGTTGTGCGTCCACCAAGGGCAACCTCTGCCAACAACTGACCTTGTTTTACCTTATTTCCATCAAATACATATAGTGTTGAACCTTGGGTCAGATGAACCTCTTGGTTCTCTGGGGTAACATCACCTACTTTTGTTGGCTCCAAAAGCATGATGCCATTAGCCTCAACATAGAGGGCATCTTCCCCGTGGCGGGTACGATATGTTCTAGTCTTCAGTTTGCGGGGAAGCTTGACAGTCCCATCGATTTTAGAACGAACTTGTTGCGCCACTTCTCCAGTAAACACCCCACCTGTGTGGAATGTCCGCATGGTTAACTGAGTACCAGGTTCGCCGATACTTTGGGCAGCAATAATCCCCACAGCTTCGCCCAAGTCCACCATCTTGGCGTGGGCTAAACTCCAGCCGTAGCAGTGTTGACAGACAGAACGTGCCGCTTCACAAGTTAGGGGACTCCGCAGCACAACTTCTGCCACCCCAGATTTGTCGATTTTCTTAGCCAAGTCCTCAGAAACTGGGGTATTGCGTGGTGCAATTACTTCTTTTGTCACCGGATGCAGCACATCTTCGCCAATTACCCGTCCCATCAAGCGGTTTCCTAGAGGGATCAAGGTTTTAGCACCTTCTGTCATTGGTCGAATGGGAATTCCTCTCGTGGTACCGCAGTCAAATTCCCGAATAATCACATCCTGAGATACGTCCACCAAACGCCGGGTGAGATAACCAGAGTCAGCCGTCCGCAAGGCAGTATCTACCAATCCTTTTCTGGCACCGTAAGACGAAATAATGTATTCCGTTACAGTTAAACCTTCACGGAAATTGGTTTTGATGGGCAAATCGATAATTTCCCCTTGAGGATCTGCCATCAGTCCCCGCATCCCCACCAATTGCCGCACTTGAGAGATGTTACCCCGTGCCCCGGAGAATGCCATCATGTATACGGAGTTCAGGGGATTAGTCTTCTTGAAGTGGACGACGACTTCATCTTTCAACGCTTCACTAGTACCATTCCAAGTATCGATTACCTTTTGGAAGCGTTCTACTTCAGTGATTTCTCCCCGTTGATAACGGGTTTCAGTAGCGCGAATTTCTTCTTCAGCTGCTTCTAAGAGCAATCGCTTAGTTGGTGGTATCATCAAGTCATCTACACTGATGGATACCCCTGCCTTGGTAGCGTAGCGAAATCCCAAATCTTTCAATTTGTCCGCCATCACTGCGGTTCGCGCTGTACCATAATTTGTAAAAGCCCAAGAAATTAAATTTCTCAGCTGACCCTTATCAACCACCCGATTGCGAAAAATCATTTTTTCGTTAGTCATTAGTCATTAGTCCTGAGTCATCAATAATTAATAATTCGTAATACTCGCCAAACGCGAGAAGCAAGCTACGTAATTCGTAATTAATTCTTCAATTACGAATTACGAATTAGAAATTACGAATTAACTTGCTAGTGCTTCCTGAATGGCATTGTTGTAAATAACGCGGCCAGGAGTTGTGTATATATACTGAGAAAGTACATTGCCTTTAGCGTCTTGTCTGACTCGACGGAACTTATAGAGTAATGTGCGCGTACCATCCTCGTTTTCCGTCACTTTCACGGGTTCTGTATCCGGTTGATCTGATTCTATTTCACCGTCAAACCGCACATAGATATAGGCGTGCAAGTCAATTTGATCTTGCTGGAAAGCCATAATTACATCCTCTAGCGAAGAAAAGTAATTTCCTGCCCCTTTTGTCGCACCGGGATTTTCTGCTGTTAAATAATAGGCTCCCAACACCATATCTTGGCTAGGCGTGATGATCGGTCTACCCGTGGCTGGTGACAAAATATTGTTAGAAGCTAACATCAACAACCGCGCTTCAGCCTGACTTTCTAACGATAGAGGAACGTGTACCGCCATTTGGTCGCCGTCAAAGTCGGCGTTAAACGCTGGACACACCAGAGGATGCAGTTGAATCGCTCTACCTTCTACCAAAATCGGTTCAAAAGACTGAATACCCAAACGGTGCAACGTTGGTGCCCGGTTTAGCATTACAGGGTGTCCTTCAATCACCTCTTCCAGCACATCCCAAACACTGGGATCATTGCGCGATATCAGCTTTTTCGCAGCTTTGATGTTATTTACCATGCCGCTACGAATCAGGCGGTTAATTACAAATGGCTGAAATAGCTCAATTGCCATTTCTCTAGGCAAACCGCACTGGTGAATTTTCAGCTTTGGCCCGACCACAATTACCGAACGTCCAGAGTAGTCAACCCGTTTACCCAACAAGTTTTGTCGGAAACGTCCTTGCTTACCCTCAATAATGTCGGACAAAGATTTCAGTGGTCGGTTATTTGCCCCTACCACAGTGCGTCCCCGACGACCATTGTCAATCAAAGCATCCACTGCTTCTTGCAGCATCCGCTTCTCGTTCCGCACAATAATTTCTGGTGCCAAAATTTCCTGCAAGCGTGCCAAACGATTGTTGC
The DNA here is from genome assembly GCF_003443655.1 of Nostoc sphaeroides. Classification (NCBI taxonomy): domain Bacteria; kingdom Bacillati; phylum Cyanobacteriota; class Cyanophyceae; order Nostocales; family Nostocaceae; genus Nostoc; species Nostoc sphaeroides. The sequence goes on along the minus strand of NZ_CP031941.1, from coordinate 5,943,434 downwards.
GGTTAATTACCCGCCGATACAAATCATTCAAATCGCTCGTGGCAAACCGTCCGCCATCTAGCTGCACCATTGGGCGCAAGTCGGGGGGAATCACGGGAATAACTGCCATTACCATCCACTCTGGTTTTGAACCAGTAGCGATAAAGTTGTCAATTACCCGTAGTCGCTTAATTAACTTGGCTCTCTTTTGTCCCTTAGCATTGCCAATTTCTTCGCGTAGGCTTTCGGCTTCTTGTTCTAAATTGATATCGGCAAGCAAACGCAACAGCGCTTCAGCACCAATACCTACCTCTACGCCTTGCAGGACAGAATCTTCGCTATAAATTTGGTCTTCTATTTCCAACCACTGGTCTTCACTCAGTAGTTGTTTGTAAGTTAAAGTTTCGGCATTACCAGGACTCAGGACAACATAAGAGTTGAAATAGACAATCTGCTCGACATCCCGCAAGGGCATATCCAACAGGATGGAAATATAGCTAGGAATACCCTTGAGATACCAGACGTGAGCTACTGGTGCAGCGAGTTTAATATAGCCCATGCGGTGGCGACGCACCCGTGACTCGGTGACTTCTACCCCACAGCGCTCACAAACAATACCTCTGTGACGAACTCTTTTATACTTGCCACAATGGCATTCCCAATCTTTCGCTGGGCCAAAGATGCGCTCACAAAACAAGCCATCCATTTCTGGCTTGAGAGTTCGGTAATTAATCGTTTCTGGCTTGGTAACTTCACCGACTACTTGACCATTGGGCAATGTTCTCTCGCCCCATTGGCGAATGCGTTCCGGGGAAGCCAAGCCGATTTTTACGTAGTCAAACTGATTAGTTTGGGCAGGTCTCATACTTAAGTGCTGAGTTTCGAGTTATGAGTTTTGAGTATATTTAGTTTTAAGTTAGGAGTTAGGAGTTATGAGTTTTAAGTTAGGAGTTATGAGTAAAACTTCTAATTAGTCTTTACTCTTTACTCCTCACTCCTAACTCCTCACTCCTCACTTTCTATTCGTCATCATCCAGCGATTCGCGGGAAAGAGATTCATAAGTTGGTCGAGGTGGTGTGCGACGTGCTGATTGGTCTGCCATCAAATCGACTTCTACATCTAGGGAACTGCCGTCTGTTTGAGTTTCTACCTTGTGTACGGCAATGTCTAACCCCAATGATTGCAACTCGCGCATTAACACCTTAAAGGATTCTGGGGTTCCAGGTCGAGGAATTGCCTTACCTTTAACGATCGCATTTAACGCTTCATTCCGTCCTTGCATATCGTCAGATTTAACTGTGAGCAATTCCTGTAAGGTGTAAGCGGCACCAAAGGCTTCCAATGCCCACACTTCCATTTCTCCAAACCTCTGACCACCTTGTTGTGCTTTACCACCCAAGGGTTGCTGAGTCACCAGTGAGTATGGGCCTGTGGAACGGGCGTGAATCTTATCATCCACCAAATGCACCAGTTTGAGCATATAAGCCACACCGATGGTAATTGCTCGGTCAAAGGGTTCACCTGTCCGACCGTCATACACCATGATTTTGCCTGGGTTATCTGGGTTATATACCCAGTCTTTCCCTGTTTCGTCTCGTGCTTCTTGCAATTTGCCATGCACGATTCGGCGGGATGTCTCTTCACCGTACATTTCATCAAAGGGAGTAATTTTAAATCGCACTCCCAAGGTTTGACCAGCCCAACCCAAGAGGCACTCAAATACTTGTCCGACGTTCATCCGGCTGGGTACACCTAAGGGGTTAAGTACAATATCCACTGGTGAACCATCGGGCAAATAAGGCATATCTTCTGCCGGTAATATCCGAGAAATAATCCCTTTATTACCGTGGCGTCCTGCCATTTTGTCGCCAACTTGGATTTTGCGTTTTTGAGCAACATAAACCCGGACTACCATATTGGCTCCTGGTGGCAGTTCATCGCCTTGTTCACGAGTAAACAAGCGCACATCAACTACGCGACCTTTTTCACCGTTTGGTACTCGCAGAGAATTATCCCGCACATCCCGTGCTTTCTCACCGAAAATCGCCCGCAACAGTTTTTCTTCTGGTGGTTGGTCAGATTCACCCTTGGGTGTAACTTTTCCTACCAAGATATCACCAGCTTCTACCCATGCCCCAATGCGAATAATTCCCTGTTCATCCAACTGACGCAAGGCATCTTCGCCGACGTTGGGAATTTCTCTGGTGATTTCTTCTGGCCCCAGTTTGGTTTGTCTAGCTTCAATTTCATATTTTTCAATGTGAATTGAGGTGTAGACATCATCCTGCACCAGTCTTTCAGAGATTAAAATCGCGTCTTCGTAGTTGTAGCCTTCCCAAGGCATATAGGCAACGACGATATTTTGTCCTAGCGCCAATTCACCGCCTTCGGTGGAGGAGCCATCAGCCAATACCTGACCAGCAACAACCCGTTCCCCAATGCGGACGAGAGGTTTCTGATTTAAACAGGTGTCTTGGTTGGAACGTTGGTACTTGGAAAGGGTGTACTTAATTTCTGGGGTATTAGGCTTCGGACGGACGCGAATTTCTGTAGCATCCACATAAGTGACATCGCCATCGGTACGCGATACAACCACCATCCCGGAGTCTCTTGCTCCTTGGGCTTCCAAACCAGTACCCACCAAAGGACGTTCTGGCTTGAGCAGAGGTACTGCTTGCCGTTGCATGTTCGATCCCATCAGCGCTCGGTTAGCGTCATCATGCTCCAAGAAAGGAATCATGCTGGTTGCTACCGACACAATCTGTACGGGAGATACTGCTACGTAGTCCACCTGTTCTGGTGTTGTGGTGGAAAATTCTTGGCGATACCTGACTGGCACTAGTGGCCCAATAATGTGCCCAGTTTCATCTACAGGAATATCTCCCGGAGCAACCCGCAGGTCGTCTTCTTCATCGGCTGTCATGTAGGCTGGAGGCAGATCAAATCTGACTCGCCCATTTTCTACAGGTCTAAATGGTGTTTCGAGGAAGCCGTACAGGTTAACCCGCGCGTGGGTTGCTAAGGAGCCAATCAATCCGGCGTTGGGGCCTTCTGGTGTCTCAATGGGGCAAATGCGTCCATAGTGACTAGGATGAATATCCCGCACGGCAAAACCGGCGCGTTCTCGGGTTAAACCACCAGGGCCAAGGGCTGAGAGCCGGCGTTTGTGGGTCAGTTCTGCTAAGGGATTGGTTTGATCCATGAACTGACTTAATTGGCTGGAACCAAAGAATTCTTTAATTGCTGCTACCAATGGTTTGGGGTTCACCAAGGAAGCGGGAGTTAGCACTTCCGCATCGGATACGGTCATCCGTTCCCGAATGATTCTCTCTAAGCGGTTTAAGCCTACCCGCACTTGGTTTTGCAGCAATTCGCCAACGCTTCTCACCCGACGGTTGCCTAAATGGTCAATGTCATCGATATTACCGATGTCATATTCTAGGTTAATGAGGTAATCTACGGCTGCCAAGATATCGCCAGCAGTCAACACCCGCATGGTGTCTGGGACAGAAAGGCGCAATTTCTTGTTGAGTTTGTACCGTCCAACGCGACCAAGGTCATAACGTTTCGGGTCAAAGAAACGAGAATCAAGGAGTTGTTGTCCACCTAATACCGTGGGTGGTTCACCAGGACGCAGTTTCCGATATAACTCCATCAGGGCTTCTTCTTCAGAGAATTGCCCTTCTTTTTCGATGGTTTTTTGGAAATATTCGGGGTGGCGTAAGGCGTCAAAGATTTCGTTGTCTGATAACCCTAAAGCTTTTAGGAGTACCTGCGCTGAGAGTTTGCGGGTTTTGTCAATGCGTACCCAGACCAAATCGTTACGGTCTGTTTCAAATTTCAGCCATGCTCCCCGGTTAGGAATTAAGCTAGCTGAATAAGTACGTCGCCCGTTTTTGTCGATTTCTGATTTGTAGTAGACTCCTGGCGATCGCACTATTTGATTGACAATTACCCGCTCGGCTCCGTTAATAATAAACGTGCCGCGATCGGTCATCAAAGGCAAATCACCAATGAATACCTCTTGCTCTTTGATTTCCCCGGTTTCTTTATTAATCAGCCGTGTGGGAACATACATTTGGACGGCATAAGTACTATCCCGCCGTTTGGCTTCTTCGACGCTGTACTTTGGCTCCTTGAGTTTGTAGTTATGACCCAAAAAGTGCAGTTCTAATTTGCCCGTATAATCTGTAATAGGACTAAAGGAGTTAAGTTCTTCTATCAGCCCTTCTTCCAAAAACCAGCGAAAGCTTGAGCGCTGGATTTCAATCAAGTCGGGCAACAGAAAGGCGGGTTCCATGTATGTTTCTTTGGTCATGCCTCTACCTTTGTCAACCTGGTTAAATTTTTACTTAGACATTGCTGTTTAACGCTTCCCACTGCTAGCCAGTGTCCGTAGCTGTTTGGGAGCTTCTTCTTACACACCTGTAAATAGCAGCTGTGGGCAAACGCAGCGATTAAAGCTGGAATGAACAATTTGGACAAGGGGGTAATCGCCCAAAATCGGGGACTCAGACGCCAAAAACCCACTATAGTCTTGATTTAAGAAGAATATACAGTTGAGATATTCCTGAGTTTTATCTACTTTCTTCATTTCCCCTCCAAAAAGCGCGTTAATTTGCTGACGCAGCTCTAGACGGTGTGTCTTAAATCCACCCCGCTATTTATACTCTCAGTGATATCTTAGATATCCTAAGACTGAGGGAATGATCCGCACCTTGTCGGCTTTGAATCAGAATCAATTCATTTTGCTGGATTGTACTCACAAGGCAATTTCGTTTAACGATTTTGAATAGGTTCGATACACACCAAGCCGATGTTGTGCAATGTTGCTCAACTTGGTTTGGCACAGTTAGTCATGTGTGGAGAGCATCCGCTTGTAGAGATTTGGAGGATGGCCAAGCCGATAACAGTACGGAAAATTAGGCTCAGAAATTTTAGGTTCCTTCCTTTATCATTATGGCGCAAGCAAAATGTTTTTGAGGGAATAATATTACCATATTTTCCCTCTCTAGAGTTTTATTTTTTTTAGCACAACGGAATAAAAGAGAATTATTGCACACTTTATAATGATAGACCAAATAATTCACAGGCATTCTGGGTGGTTTGATGGGCGATCGCCTCTACCGTTTCCTGACGCAGTTTAGCTACTTGCTCGGCTACATATTGCACGTAAGCAGGTTCGTTGCGCCTCTCACCTCGTTTAGGAACTGGGGCGAGAAATGGGCAGTCTGTTTCAATCAGTAGGCGATCGCTACTCACCATCGCCGCCGAGGATTGGATCGCTTTGGCGTTTTTGAACGTTACTGTCCCGCTAAAGCTGATGTAGAAGCCTAAATCGAGAAACCATTGAGTTTCTTCTGGCGTTCCTCCCCAGCAATGCATGACTCCCCGCACTCTTTCTCCTTTGAGTTCGCGCCATTTTTGCAACACTTCTCTGGTTGCCACAGCAGCATCGCGGCAGTGGATAATCACTGGTAAGTTGAGTTCAGCTGCGATCGCTAACTGTGACTCGAACACCATCATCTGATGTTCATAGTTATCAGCTTTGTAAAAATCCAGCCCCATTTCCCCAATTGCTACCACATGAGAGTCAGAACTCGCTAAAGTTTTGATTTTCTCGGCTGTTTCGTGATCCCATTTTTCAGCATCTAAAGGATGTAATCCTACGGCAAAGCTGATTTCGGGAAACTCGTGCGCTATGGATTGAATGCTGGAAAATTCCTCTGGGTGAACACAAGAATGTACTAAACGTACTACTCCTGCTTCTTGCCACCGCGATCGCACTGTTGCTAAATCCGCCTGGAAACTATCAAAGTTGAGATGAACGTGCGTGTCTATCAGTTGCATCTTTTGTCCTTTGTTGTTTGTCCTTCATCATTTGTCGTTTGTTTTGTTACCAATGACTAATGACTAAGGACAAATGACCAATGCCTACTCAGCTGTTTGTGTCAGAGGTTTTAGTCTGTGAGCCAACCTCGACTTTTTCCTTGCCCCATTATTGGGGTGAAGGACACCCCGCTTGGTCGCTTTATCGATTTTGGCGTAAGCTTCGGATAAGCGAGCCTGTGCTTCTTGTTTTAATTCTGGGGTAGGATTAGCTGTATAGACAGCTACAGCATTAATGTATTTCTTCATCAGCGTCTTGACTGCTGATTTGTAAGCTTTGTTACGCAGTCGGTTACGTTCTGCGATTTCGGCACGCTTGAGAGCAGACTTTGTATTCGCCACAGTCAATTCCAAAAATACTATTAATATGTACACACACTACTAGACTTACTAATATAGCATCCAAATTGCCAATGTTATAATTTCCTAAAAAAAATCTATCTTTGGAAATTCGATATTGAAGATAGTCCTTAGCCCCCAGTCCTTAATTTGGTGTGTCGTCAATTGAGGAAATGCGTTAAAATGAAGTGCATGAAATAAAACAGTCACCCTGACTCATCACCTGGTTAAGCAATGTGATTGCCGATATAGTCAATTTGTCCCTACAAGGGATGTATTGTCAAAGGCAAGGAACTGTAAATAGCTAAATTTCAGGGGTTTCAAAGTATAGAGACGACACTATATTATCGTCTCTGTACAGTTGTGAACTACTAAAAGTTAGGAAAATAAAAATTATACTCAGACCCTACCCCCTGTAAATCCGGGGGATTGGATGTGTAAATACACCACCTCTACCCCAGAAGGAGTAAGGGTAAGGGCGTAAGAGTAGCGGGAAATGGCACGCCTGCTTCCTGCCGCTAGCCATAGCCTTGGCTAGTTGGACTGAGCAATTAAGTGGCCTTCTCAAGCAAAGAATGTGGTGGCAGACTTGAGAGTATCAAAAAAATCCAGGTTAAGCTAGAGAAGAGAATTAGAGTCAGCTTGCACACCCCAGTGGGTCAAGAGCAATACTAAATCTCAGGTGATCTTATTATAATTTTGGCATTGTCCTTACTCCATGCTGCGAATCATTACTCAGCAGGCAGACGTCAGAGCAGAACTACAACGGATCTGCGATCGCACCCATGACGAACAGGTGCTTCACAAAGAAGCAACGGTGCGGGAAGTTTTGCAAGCAGTGAAGCGCCAAGGCGACAAAGCTGTATTGCATTACACAGCCGAATTTGACAAACAAACCCTGAAAGCAGAAGAACTCCGAGTCACAGGTTCGGAACTAGATGCAGCCTATCAGCAGGTGTCAAAAGAGTTGTTGGGCGCAGTTCGGCTAGCTTGCCGCCAAATTGAAGCGTTTCATCGTCAGCGAGTCCCAAAAAGCTGGGTACACTTTGGCGACGATGAAGTAGTGCTGGGCAAACGCTATACCCCCGTAGATCGGGCGGGGTTGTATGTGCCTGGTGGCCGTGCCGCCTATCCCAGTACAGTGCTGATGAATGCAATTCCGGCTCATGTTGCTGCTGTACCTCACATTGTGATGGTGACACCACCAGGGCCAGGGGGTGCTATTAACCCAGCAGTCTTGGTAGCTGCCCAAGAAGCAGGAGTGCAAGAAATTTATCGCATTGGTGGCGCACAAGCGATCGCTGCTTTAGCTTATGGCACAGAAACGATTCCGAAAGTGGATGTGATTACTGGCCCTGGTAACATTTATGTCACCCTAGCGAAAAAACTTGTCTATGGCACCGTTGGCATTGATTCTTTGGCAGGCCCCAGCGAAGTGCTGGTGATTGCCGATGAAACCGCAAATCCGGTGCATGTAGCTGCTGACTTGCTAGCCCAAGCCGAACACGATCCAATGGCGGCAGCGATTTTGCTGACAACAGATGCGGCTTTGGCGAAAAACGTGCAATTAGCCTTGGAAAGACAGCTAGTAGATCACCCACGGCGAATAGACACAGAAAAAGCGATCGCTCACTACGGCTTGATTGTCCTTGTGGAATCGCTTGAAGCAGCAGCAGAACTCTCAAATGAATTTGCCCCCGAACACCTGGAATTAGAAATCAAAGACCCTTGGGCATTATTACCACAGATTCGCCACGCTGGGGCAATCTTTTTGGGTTACTCCACACCAGAAGCTGTAGGAGACTATTTGGCAGGCCCTAACCATACCCTGCCAACTTCTGGCGCTGCCCGTTATGCTTCGGCATTAGGGGTAGAAACTTTCCTTAAACACTCTAGTATTATTCAATACTCTCAAACTGCGCTGCAAAATGTGGCTGGTGCCATTGATGTGCTAGCAACAGCAGAAGGTTTACCTTCTCACGCTGATTCAGTCCGCCGCCGAACTCAGCAAGAAGAGTGATTTGGAATGGTTCATTTTTTTCTTATAAGGGACTTCTAGTTAAAAAAAATCCCATTGTAAGGTAGCAGAGATGTCATAGGTGTCAAGTTAACGTAAAAGTCATGTCCCGCAAGGAACTGAAGTTCCAAGAATAATAGCAAAAGTCTTCTGTTGATGACTAAATATAGCGGTTCCCGACCTAGTGAGGTACGTTTTCAAAGCTACTAACCTTGGTAAATAAGATTCGGGTGTACCTCAGCAGACTAAGAAACGCTATATACCCAAAAATTTTGAGTCTACTTCAGTAGACTTTAGCTATTAGCCTTGAACTTTAGTTCAAGGCGGGTACGGAAGGCAACTGTTAACTGATAACTGTTGACTGTTCACTGATTTAACTAGGGTTTTCCTGTGCCAGAAACTCGTGAAAAGCTTCTCCAGACCAGTTGTTATAATGCACCAACCTAAAACTGACATATAGCACAGCCTCAAACACATAAACTAATTGGTAAAAAAAATTGGTTTAGTGTCGTTGCCGACAAATTTTGCTAGATACTTATGTAAGGGGTCTACTCATTAGGAGACGAGAGCGGTGCTAAATAGTGTTTTGGTAGCTCTGGACGGTTCGGAAATTTCAGACCGAGTAATTCAGACTTTAGATAATTTGGCGTTGTCAAAAGATGCCAAGGTTATTCTCTGTCATGTGTTTCTTACGCCAGAGTCAGAGATGGAACTACCCGCCGATCGTCCTCAGCCAGAGTCGCCAACATTTTCTTATTTTCATGTTGAAAAACAGCTGCAATCTTATCAGGAAAACTTATCATTCACCAGTGAGTTAGAACTGGTAACTGGTGAACCTGCTGAAGAGATTATTCGCCTTGCCAATATTTACAAAACTGACTTGATTATAATTGGCAGCCGGGGATTGATGGGGGTGAAGCGAATTGTCCAGGGTTCTGTTAGCAGTCAAGTTGTGGAAGAGGCTAATTGTTCGGTGTTAGTTGTCAAACCAAGGTAAAAATTTGTCAGGGGAAGCTACTATGACTATAACCACCCCAAAACTAACCTTTGAAGAGTATCTAGCTCATGATGATGGCACTGATAACCGTTATGAATTAGTCAACGGAGAACTAATTCCCATGAGTCTAGGAAGTGGACAACATGGGGCGGTAACAGAATTTATCAATGTTTCTTTCCGAGCAGAAATTCTCCGGCTAAAGTGGGATTGGACTTCTAAACAAATGGTTATCGGTGTTCGTTCTCCCCGTGCTGGCAGATGGGATACTTCAAGGATTCCAGATGTAGTTGTGATTCCATTACCTCAATGGCGAGAGTTGAGAAACCGAGAGGCAGTTATTGAACTCAACGAACCACCCCCTTTGTTGGTGGTGGAAGTCGTCAGTGAGTCAACAAAGATTGTAGATTATCGAGCCAAGCGAGTTGAGTATAACGTTTTAAATATTCCAGAGTATTGGATTGTCGATCCATTAACGAACAAAGTGACTGTTTTCACATTGATTGAAGAATTATACGAACCAGTAGAGTTTGTTGGTACTCAATGCATTCAATCTCAAACTTTTGCGGAGTTAGAATTAACAGTAGAGCAAGTGTTGACGGCTGACAATTAAAAATAATTTTGGTTCTTGAGTACCTGTTATGCCAAATTATTAGTTAATTTGATCATTCCCATACACTTTCTAGTGGAAAGGATAGGCTTTCCAAATATGTATCTTAACTATCGCACAGATGCTCTGTTTTCTCTAGGCTTTATCAACAGTTGCCTACTAGCAACCGTTGATAGACTATGTTAAGTTTGTTGAATAAAAGTGTGTGGTTAACAATAAACGTATGCTATGATATAGCTAATAAAAACGGACAATATCGCTGATATATTGCCCAGGTTAAGTAAACTAGCAATTATAGATAAGCAAGATAGGCATAAAAGTAACTGAACCTTCTCAAAGAGGATAGTTAGTTTATGATCCTTTATCTGAATAAAGGCTTGTTACTTGTGTCTTTACGTTTATTCTTTACCTTGTATTCAACTTACTTATTGAGCGATGGTTATGCCAGCTCCGCCATTCCCACCAGCTCCGCCATTCCCACCAGCTCCGCCATTCCCACCAGCTCCGCTATTCCCACCAGCTCCGCCATTCCCACCAGCTCCGCTATTCCCACCAGCTCCGCCAGCGCCGCCAATGCCAATAAAGTTAATTACAGTGGTAACTATAGAGACTTGAGTAGTGACTCTAGGAGTAAGGTTGCGGAATTTTTTCTTTCCACCAAACAACATCGCTTCTTCATGAACCGTTAATGCAGTGAACAATCTGCTTTCCATAATATTTAAGTGCTCAACTAGATTGTGATGATCAAAGTCACGTCACTCCAAAGTAATAGATATAAACGTAAACGAGTATATTTAGGGACTTGCTTGTGCCGTTAGAAGTATTATACGGCTGTTGCTAAATAGGTCAAGCAATTATTTTCTCAAGAAATAAAAATATATTACACCCCTTCCTCTTTAGCAAAGATATTACATAGTTACGATTTATACAATTTAATTAAAATAAGCTTTTAGTCATAAACAAATCGCAGATGTCAAGATATATCGATCTAAAAGCTTAATTTTGTCAAAAAACGTATATGCCCAAAAATGTATAAATAAAGCTCATTAAGTATTAATGCTAATAAAGTAAGGAAAATGGCCAGAATTAAGGATCTTATCAAGGAAACTAAATAACATTTTTTATACGAGTTAGACTGAAACAAATTTCCAAAACTCAAAACTGGAATTCTGTATTTTTTAGATAAGTATTTTTGTGTATAAAATGCTTTTTATAATCATTTTATACAACACTACTTTTAGCAGGTATAATTTTTTTTAATAGAATAGATAATGTTTAATTCTGCTTAATTATTTATAAAAGCACTGCGTCAAAAAATAGCAGAGCTAGAGAGACGCTTGGGTTTAGACAGCCGAACTAGTTCAAAGCCACCCTCAAGTGATGGGCTCAAAAAGAAGGCAAAAATTCGGACGAAAAGTTTACGAGAGAGTAACTGTAACTGATCAGAATTATGGTTTTGTCACAACGACAAAACCCAAAAAAATAGCAGGGTTTTATCCCTGCATGATTAAATAAAAATTTGACCAATAGTCGTGTCTTGACGTTTATCGTTTCCCTTCTACCAAACCTCATAGATTTGCCTATTGCCCTAAGAAAATGAAATACTAGCTCCTCCAGCTCCTCCATCTCCTCCAGCTCCTCCAGCTCCTCCAGCTCCTCCAGCTCCTCCAGCTCCTCCAGCGCCGATGCTAGTAGCACGAGCAGTACCAGTAGTACCAGGAGTACCAGGAGTACCAGGAGCACCAGGAGCACCAGGAGCACCAGGAGCACCAGGAGTTTTAATAATTATTTTACCACCTAACAGATTGACTATTACACCGCCAAACAGTTTGGACAGGGCGGCCAAGTCAGCAGCAGTAATTTTAGTTATTTTGCCCCCAGACAGATTGGCTTCTTCGTTGATGCTTAATGGAGTAAACAATGTGCTTTCCATGATTATCCAGAAGTTATAAGTTAGATAGATGGTGATGAATATGGTCTGTTTGTGAAGTAGCAGATGTTGTTTCCTTACTGAACCTTGACTGTCTTAAATTAGTACATAAAAACAGATTTTCAAGCTTGAGTCCTACCAAAATCGTTAGTGAATAAGCTTAAATATCCTAATTAGATTAGGCGGTTCTTGGTGGGCAACATCAATGCTAAGATTGTTTAATAAAAGTAGATGGGTAACAGTAAACCTATCCTATGGTTAGCATTACTCCAAATATGTGGTAGGATTGAATCGCATTAGGAATTTAGACAATTCAAAAATTAACTTAACCTGCGGCAACAGGGTAAGTTAATTTATTTGAAAACCGAGGCTTTATTCCTCTAAAATAGCGCTTAATAGCGCATTGACGTTTATAGCTTCCCTTTTACTAAATCTCAGAAGTTTGCTTATGCTTTAGGAGAATACTCCACCAGCTCCGCCAGCTCCGCCAACTCCGCCAACTCCGCCAGCTCCGCCATTACCGCCATTACCGCCAACGGTGAAAGGTACGGTGGGAACAGCGCCAGCTCCGCCATTACCGCCTCGACCGCCAACTCCACCAGTACCGCCTCGACCGCCAGTAAATGTAAATGTACCACCATTAAAGTTTACAACACCACCAGATAGGTTAGCTTCTTCGTTGGTGCTTAAGCCAGTAAACAATGTGCTTTCCATGATTTTAGTTCTCACTTGATTGTTTGGATTAAACTCCCGCCACTCCAAAGCAATAGACATAAACCTAAAGTGTATATTTAGTTGCTTTTTTGTGTGGTTGAAAGTAGTAGTATACAACTCTTAGCCAAAAGGTTAAGCAACTAGTTGTTTAAGAAAAGTAGATGGGCAACAATAAATTTATGCTATACTTACAATTACTCTCATAAAGTAAAGCATAAAAAAATAGCTGGTAGAATTAAGTCGCATTAGGAATGTAGACAAATCAAAAATTAACTTCACCTGCGGCAACAGGGTAAGTTATTTATTTATTTGATTTGAAACGCCACCCTTTATTTTTACCAAGCCGCGTGTTGATAACGTCTTGACATTTATTGTTTCCCTTCTACTAAACCTCAAAAGTTTACCTATTTATTGGCTTAAGTCTTAGGAGAATACTCCGCCAGGTCCACCAGCTCCGCCTACTCCGCCAGTACCGCCAGCTCCGCCATTACCGCCATTACCGCCAACAGTGAAAGGTACGGTGGGAACAGCGCCAGCTCCGCCATTACCGCCAGTACCGCCAACTCCACCAGTACCGCCAACTCCGCCAGTGAATGTAAATGTACCACCATTAAAGTTTACAACGCCACCAGATAGGCTAGCTTCTTCGTTGGTGCTTAATGCAGTAAATAATGTGCTTTCCATGATTTTAGTTCTCACTTGATTGTTTGGATTAAAGTCCCGCCACTCCAAAGCAATAGACATAAACCTAAAGTGTATATTTAGTTGCTTTTTGTGTGGCTGAAAGTATTATACGACTTTTATCCAAAAGGTCAAGTAACTAGTTATTTAAGAACTGTATATTAAACTTCTGTAAAAGAATATTATTAATACAAAAAAGCTTTTTAATTATCAAAAAATTGCAGGTTTATATAAAATAGGGGGATAAATTGGACTCTCGACATATATTGCAGCCCCTCAAAACTTATTAGTTATCGAAGCCAAACAATCAGATTTAGTTCGAGGATTTACTCAACTCGCTGTTGAATTAGTAGCACTTGATCAATGGACTAAATCCATATCTGAACTTCTATATGGTGCAGTTACGACTGGTGAAGACTGGCGTTTTGGGGTTTACCATCGTGCAAATCGTCTGGTGACTCAAGACCAGAAACTTTATCAAGCTCCAGAGGATTTATCTATGCTAGTAAAAATTATTACAGGTATCATTTCTGGTTCATAAACTGGGGACTAGGGACGCAAAGAATAACCAATGCCCAATCCCCAATCCCCAATCTCTTTAGGTCAATCGAATTAACGTCCTTGAGTTGCCAAAAATTGACGCAAGCTCAACAAACTCAAAGTTTGACCCAAATTCAAGGGCAAAAGTGAAACTCCTTCCAAGCGGGACTGTACCCAACCTTCTCCCCAGTACCATTCGTGGAACCCGTCAATGCCTCCGCTAAGTACCAACCGGAGACAGTTGGGTTTGACAACATCTACTTGATGATGAATCGCAACTGGCCCAGTCCAGGTTGTAAACTGGAATCCTGGAAGCAGTTCTTCTGGCATTCCTGGCGCAAAGCGTTGCCCTAAGAGCCATTTTTCTAGTTGTACGGGATGCAGCAGACTATCACGAATTGCATCTGTTGGTGCTTCAATTTCGATCCGCAGTTGGCTTTGTTGAAAATTACCCAGCATTTTACTCAGATTACCTAAAGGTGAGCGATCGCTATTTCTAATATTGCAAATAGTTTTTGTCATTGGTCATTAGTCCAAAGTCCAATTGCAAATAACTAATGACTAATGACCAATGACAGGCGTTTATTTGCGTAACAGCCCACTACGTTACTTTTCTTGCAGCAGAGAACTTAGAATAGAAAAAGTGAACTTGTTAAGAAATGTAAGGTTATTCATGGCGGATCAGTTAATTCGTGCAACAGCAGCCGAAGGTGGAATTCGTGCCGTAGGTGTGATCACCACACGTTTAACAGAAGAAGCACGCGGGCGTCACAAGCTTTCTTATGTGGCAACGGCAGCACTGGGTCGGACTATGGCGGCGGGCTTATTAATGGCTTCTAGTATGAAGCGAACTGGGTCAAGGGTCAATGTCCGGGTGAAGGGCGATGGGCCTTTGGGTGGCATATTGGTAGATGCAGGCTTAGATGGTACGGTACGCGGGTATGTGGGGAATCCATCTGTGGAATTGCCTCCCAATCCCAAAGGGAAGCTAGATGTTGGTGGTGCAGTGGGTGGTGGCTACCTCTATGTTGTCCGGGATATTGGTTACGGTTACCCATACTCTAGTACCGTTGAACTAGTATCTGGAGAAATTGGCGATGATGTGGCTCATTATCTGGTGAATTCCGAACAAACACCTTCGGCTTTAGTTTTAGGTGTGTTCGTGGGAGCAGGTGGAGTAACTGCGGCTGGAGGATTACTGATACAAGTATTGCCCAAAGCTGCTAGAGACGAAGCTTTAGTCGAAACCTTGGAATCACGGGTTGCTGGTCTAGCAGGATTTACGCCATTATTGCAAGCTGGGAAGACGTTACCTGAAATCTTGAACGACTTGTTGGGAGACATGGGACTGGTAATCTTTCCCGAACGGCAAATGGTGCGCTTCCACTGTGGTTGTTCTTTTGATCGCGTTTTGGGGGCACTGAAGATTTTGGGAGAAGCGGAACTGCAAGATATGATTGTTAAAGATGATGGTGCTGAAGCAATTTGCGAATTTTGCGGCAACGTCTACCAGGCAAGTAGCGATCAGTTAGCTCAACTAATTGCCGATTTGCAAGCTGAATCTACTGTTTTAGGATAGCGTATAAAATAACACTGATTTTTTAGATTGCTAATGGTACTCTGTGGAGAGAGATAATCAAAAAAGTAGCTTTGCTTTTTAATGATGAGAAAGTTACTATTGTCAACAATGGAATTATCAACCTAAAACAGAGCGCTATTCAATTATTTTGGTGTGAGAGATGACAGAGCGGGATATTCCAGACAGTTGGTCAAGTGCCAGTGGAAGAGAGCCAGATCAAAACAAAAGATTATCCCGAACAGAACAATTCGGTGAAACTCAGCCATTTGATTCCCCAGCTACTGGTTCTACCTCCAAGTCAGTGAAGCGGCGAAAAAAAAACCATAGGAAAGGATTACCTATAAATAGTAATTCAGAAGAAACTGCACAACTCAGTAGTACTGGGAAATGGCCACGCTGGATGAAAAGCTGGACATTATGGCTAGTACTATTAATGTTGATTCCCGGCAGTGTAGGATTCTTAGCAATGGCAATGCTGCTAAAGCTGCCATCTGCCCCTAATTGCCCCTCAATTTTCTGGCCCCTAGCTAGTGCTTCCGTGCGGTTACACTGCGCTCAGTTAGCGGCTTCTAAGCAGACAGTTAACGACCTATTACAAGCGATCGCTCTGGTGAAGCAACTACCACAAAATCACCCGTTGCATGGAGAAATTGATCGTTTTATCGAAGAATGGTCGCGGGATATTTTGAAGCTAGCTGATCAAAGTTTCCAAACTGGGAATTTAGACGAAGCGATCGCTACTGCTCGTAAGATACCCGAAAATGTGACTGCTTATAAATTAGTTAATGAGCAGATTGACAAATGGCAGTCAATTTGGTCAAAGGCAGAAGCCACATATAACGGTGCGATCGCCCAAGTTAAGGAACGGCGATGGCAATCGGCATTTATGTTATCTGCCAAAATGCTGCGCGTAGACAATCAATACTGGGCGGGTACTAAATACGACCAATTGAATCGTCTAATTGTTACAGCGCGAGAAGATGGCGATAAGTTAGGAAAAGCGGAAAATTTAGCAAACAGCAAAGTTGTCGATAATTTATTAGAAGCTATTAAGTTAGCTCAGTCCATTGGGCAAGAAAGTTACATTTACCAAAAAGCTCAGGAAGCGATCCCCGCATTTGGACGGAAAATGCTGGAATTGGCACAGGCAAAACTAGACAAGCAGGATGCGGATGAAGCACTGGATATTGCTAGACAAATTCCAGAGATTGCGAAACTACAGGGCGAAACCGATGACTTTATCGCCATAGCTGACGCGAAAAGAAGTGCTTGGATAGGTAATGTTTCTGGTTTAGAGGCTGCGATCGCTCAAGCACAACAAATTGATCCTTCTAGACCAGTGTATAACGAAGCACAACAACTGATTGCTCGTTGGCAATTGGAAATTGAAGATGTTGCCAATCTAGAAAAAGCGAGAATATTGGCTAGCCAGGGAACAGTCCCTAATTTAACAGCAGCGATCGCCCAAGTAGAATTGATCCCTGCCAGTAATCCCAGAGCCACAGAAGCTAGGCAAGAAATGGGCCGCTGGCGGGCCCAAGTGGAGACAATTGAAGACCAACCTTATTTAGAACGCGCCGAACAGATAGCAATATTTGAGGATATTAACTCTTTGCAAGCTGCGATCGGCCAGGCTAGCGAAATTCGTAGAGGTCGTGCATTATATCCAGAAGCACGGAAAAAAATTCGCACTTGGGTAGGAAAGATTCAGCGAATTCAAGACCAACCCTACTTAGATCAGGCACAAGAACTGGCTCAAAGTGGAAATCTCCCCGCCGCTATTAGCATAGCTCAACAAATTGCCTCGTCGGGAAGGGCGCTTTCACAGGAAGCACAAGCTGCGGTAAATGATTGGGAAGGGCAAATCCGCACCAGAGAAAACTGGAGAAAAGCCCAGGAAGTAGGGGCGGCTGGCACGCCAGAAGCCTTAGTTGAAGCAATCCGGCTGGCGGATCGGGTTTCAAATAATAGCATCTTGCGTATGGATGCGAATGTGGCTATTGACCAGTGGAGTCAGCAATTGTTAGAAATAGCACGCTCTCAAGGTCAGTCTGATATTGCCAGAGGGATTGACATTGCCAAATCGATTCCACGCGGTAGTGCTGCTTACAGTGCGGCGCAAGAGCAAATTAAAGCTTGGCAAGATTTTCTCAATCCTCAACCAGAACCTCAGCCTCAGCCTCAGCCTGAATCTCTACCATTTCCTCAATCAACTACTACTGGGCAGTAATATAGCGGTTCCTACTCAGATGCGGTACAAAATTATATTGCAAGGTGTAGGGGCAATTCATGAATTGCCCCTACAGGTGTACCTCACATGAACGAGAACCGCTATATCGTTATTAACAATTCAGTTAAAATTTTTTGGATTCAGCATTTTCAAAGTGTATTAGGACTTACGCAAAACTAGAGGTTGTGGCAGGGCAATACCTGGCGGGAAGTAAAGACGCGATGAATCGCGTCTCTACAAATGGTGTAATTGTTGCATTGTTTTTTTTAATTGGTATTATCTCTTTATCAACAAAGGTTTTCACCTTAATTTGACACTACTGTGTTGCATCCAAACGAGAACTGCTATATACCCAAAAATCTTTAGTCTACTTTAGTAGACTTTAGCTATTAGCCTTGAACTTTAGTTCTAGGCGGGTGATGGTATCAACTTAGGGACTGACAAATAAAAAAATACCCAAAAATTAGAAGCAATACCGTTCAGTTAAGCCCAAAAACCTTGGTAAAGACGCGAAATTTCGCGTCTCTACAGGTTTAAAATCAGTACCACAAATCCTTAACTGAACTGTATTGAAATTAGAAGTCCCTTAAGCTAAAAATAACTTCAGTTGACACCAATGCACATCTATGCGCCCCTACGAAAATTTATTCCTCCATCACTCTCCCCATTCTTTAATTACAGAAAATAGTGATGAGTAATCATCATCGGCAAATGACATTTTCACGGCTGTTTGCAAGATTTGCCGCACACCTTTAATACTGCTGAGATCCAAACTCCGAGATTTTGCTTCCGAGATAAATAATTCTGTATCTTTGAGCAAGTGTTTTGTGGGGAAATTCGGATCAGCATAATTGCCATCCAACATCCGTTGTAGCTTTTTGTCAAAGGTGGGTGCGTAAAGTGGACTGTC
This sequence comes from Nostoc sphaeroides, assembly GCF_003443655.1. NCBI lineage: Bacteria > Bacillati > Cyanobacteriota > Cyanophyceae > Nostocales > Nostocaceae > Nostoc > Nostoc sphaeroides. The sequence continues at coordinate 5,925,021 of NZ_CP031941.1, read as the reverse complement.
GCGCAAGATTTGCATAAACACATCCACATCGACACCCTGACGCTGGACAAAAGCCAGACTCAGAGCAAAGCTAGTTGTTAGAGAAGCTATTAGTTGATTTAGTGCCAATTTGAGCGCCGCCGCAGATCCCACTGGCCCGATAAGTAAAGGTTCTGTCCCAAAATTTTGGAGTAACTTTAAGTGGCGTTGATATTGTTCTGGCTCGGCCCCTACCATAACACTCAACTCGCCAGCTTTCGCTTCTGGGATACTCCCTAATACAGGTGCTTCTAAATACTCACCACCACCTGCAACAACTGCATCCCTAATTTCTTTGCTTTCTGTAGGAGTAATTGTTCCCATTTGGATGATCGTGCTACCTTCGAGAGTTTGCCAAGCAGTGTCTGAAAGCAACACATTATAAATGGCCGGGGCATTAGTCAGCATGAGGATTATGCACTCAGCAGCACGAATGGCGTGGCGGGGATGTGTAACAATTTCAGCCCCAGCTGCTTGTAGTGGTGCTAATTTTTCTGGGGTACGATTATAGGCAACTAGCTGTATATCTGCGGCTAATAACCTTTGAGCCATTGGTAGTCCCATCAGTCCGGTTCCCAGAAATGCCACCTTCATTTTTCACGTTCCTTTGGTACAGCGTAGGCGTAGTCTGTTGTAGACATCGCGTTTCCATCGTTTGATTTTAATATTAGTTATCAGTGAACACTTATCTTTAAATACTGATAACTGTCCACTGACTAGTGACTAACGTCTCTGGTAATTAGCCACCAGCCGCAAAAGTCGCCATAATTATCACTGAAAGTAAAATCCCTGGAGTCAGTAAGGTTACTAGCATTAACAAGTCATGAGTGGACATAATTATTACTTTGGTATTGTGTTTAGCTTTACAGTAATCACTGTTATGCTAGTCTAAATAAGACTGATACTGCATTCTTAAATAGAGTTTTAACTTTTCTTTCTTTACCTTTATTCTGGCAGGGTCAATCCTTTGAGTTTTTGAGAAGTTTCTGTATTGTCCAGACCTTTGCTCTGAATTAAGACTCCAAAGCCGCCGAGTCCTGTGGGATCTATAAGCTGGTGTAGTGCGTCCCGGCGCTGTAATAACTGTGAGAGGGGTTGCTGTTGATCAGAAAGGGCAGCAATACGATCGCCTAACCCCAACGCCATCAAAAATAATCCTTGTTGAATAAAACCAATATTCTTTAAATTGTAGTTTTCACCCCAGCGCTCCAAAGCTGTAAAGTCAACATGGGCAGTGATATCTTGTCGCCCAATATTAATGTAGGGGTTGTCATGGAAACGATGCTGATAATAACACTGTAGCGTTCCTTGCGATCGCCTGGGATTATAGTAACGGCTGGCGGGGTAGCCATAATCAATTGTTAACACATAGCCGCGCTGCAAGCGGTCTGCTACTATACTCAACCAGTCACCAGCCGCTAAATTAATTTCACTACGGTAGCCATCTGGATATGCACTTTGACTCAAGTCGATTCCCAGGAAATCCAAATGTTGAGCTAGTTGGAGGGTTGAAGGTTCCCCTGTGACTTCTATAAATGATGGGCAGGTTTCTTTCTCATTACTATCTCTGGTTACATAAATTTCTCGGAGTTCTCCCGTTTCTAGGATGAATTGATGTACGGGGAAAGCATCTACTAACTCGTTAGAGAAAAAGCAACCAGCGATCGCACTTTGTGGTATATCCTCTAAATTGCACCAACGTACCGGGAAATCTTGCAAGCGTTGCTGCTGTTCTTGTCTTAAAGTTGGCGACTTTTCAACAATGATGTACTCTAGGGCGGTAAAAAAATCTGGGTAGTGCAGTTGATGATATTTAAGGATATGCAAAGCTAGCAATCCTTGACCTGCTCCCATTTCTACCAAAGAAAACGGTACAGGTTTTCCTAAAATCTCCCACATTTGCAAAAATTGTTCTGCTAGTAACTCACCAAAGTCAGAACAGAGGTTGGGAGAGGTAAAAAAATCACTATCTTTAAAACCTATTTTGACTGCATCGCTGGAATAATAGCCGTATTCAGGGTGGTATAATGCCAGATCCATGAATTGGGCAAAAGTAATTCGTTGTTGAGGACTGGTGGTAATGTGATGAGCGATCGCTGCACACAGCAAAGCATTGGAATCCATAAAATCTTTCATTGTCGTGTTAGCCTGCTGCTCGCAGTAAGCGGATAAACCCTTCTTGCTCGAAATGTCGATCGGTAGACAATGCCTCTGTAATCCCGCGTTGGCGCATTAACACAAAACTCAACGCATAACATAGAGAGTAAGTTTTATCCTCGCGCCCCATTAAAAGATCGACTGCTGTCCGGTGCAATGACTCATCTACCCAAACCGTTTCTATGTCTGGGTTATCCAGAAAGTCAACCACAAAAGCAAGGACGGATGAACGCGGAAAACGCCTTGCAGTACCTAACGCGACGTACTCAGCAATGATATAGCTGTGGGTTAATCGGATTGTTGCTCTTTTATAGGCAGCAATAGCTTGCATTTTGCAAAGGCTCAGTCTGATAGTGCAAACAAAGCAACCCAGAGGTATCAAGGAGCATTAACCCTCCTGGTGGTTACTGGCATACTCTCTCACCAAATCTGCATCAATGCTTTCATTGTTCAAATCAATGGGATGTTCGAGATTGAGTACCCCAAAATGGCGTTCAAATCTGGCTCGTGCTGTCTCCTTTTCTGCTTCAGACAACAATTTAAAAACTTGTCCAAACTGTTGCTCTAAAAGCGTTGCAGCTAGCCGTTCAGGAGGAATGCCAATTGCCTCAGCCTGTCGCGCAATTGCAGTGAAAATCTGATCGTTCAGTTCCAGTGTTAAAAGGTGAGTCATAAAAGTATGGAACGTGGCTAGAGGCTACGGTAATTATAGCTTTGCTTGTTTGATGCCCTAATCAATGAAAAACTTGTGATATGGGAATTACCAATTTCAAAATAGCGATCGCTATTAGCCACTTACCAACGACACCAACACACCATTAGGATCGCGGACACGAGCAATCATTTGTCCCCCAGGTTGAGATTTAGGCGCATCTAGTGTTTTTGCACCAGCGCCGATCGCTCTCATGTAAGCACTGCCAACATCAGGAGTAATAAATGATATCTGGATTGATGCCGGTGGTTGTGTAACATCGTTGGGATGGCAGCCACCAGGAAATAACTTTTGTGCTTCGCTACTAGAGGAAAAAGCTAGTGTGGTGTTTCCGGTTTCGATTTCCGCCCAGATAGATTGCCCCTTATCCACGAGAGTGCGGCGAACTAAACCAAAGGCTTTTTCGTAAAACTCAACGGTCTTAACTACATCGTCTACCCAAATAACCGTGTAAGCAAATTTCATAATTCTTTCTCCTTATCTAGAAAAAATTGAGGGTATAAATCTAACTATCTTACAAAAGATAAATCGCTTAAAAGCCTTGCAATTGCTTCACTCCGCGTTGCTCTGTTCGCAATGACATAGTGATAAATTTCCCCGCCTACCTACTTAACTACGAATGACAAATCACAAATGACAAATGACAAATGACAAATTATTTTAACTCTCTAGAATATTATGATCTGTTGCTAGAGTTTGCGCCCCTGTTTGCATCATTTCTATATCTGATGACGACCAATCATGAGGCCCTTGACAGTGATGTGCTACTAGCAATCCCCATAATCCTCTAGGGATGACAATTGGTACAACCAAGTTAGCGCGAACTTGCAAATTGCGAAGAAAATCTCGGTGACAAGGCTGGATTGACTCTAATTCAATATCAGCGATCGCCTTTACCCGTCCTGCTAAGTATAAAGCAGCATACTCGTTGTTAAAACAATCATCTGGCCCAGTGGAACCAAGTATTGAAAATTCTTGAGAACTCAAAGATTCAAAAGTCACCTGCCCTTGCCACTGACTGTAAAAATAATACAATACTACCCGATCAACCTGAAGCGATTTTCTGAGTTGATTGGTTGTTTGCCGAACTAACTCATCGCGCTGCATTGTTTTAACAAGGCGATCGAGCAAATTTTGCAAACCCTGTTCAGGGCGATCGCGGCTATGGTTCAATTCCGAGTGAGGATGAATTTGCACGGTTCTAAAATTACGACTAGGTAAATGCTGCCGGATTTATATAGTAATTTATTACACCTTATTTAAATACATTTTTGTATTTATAGCAGCAATTCGATTTTAACGAAACATAATCGTAGTTACGGTAAACTAACAATGCTGCTTCTTTTATTATTGACATAGATCGCCAATAGGTGGATGCCAGCCTGCTGTTAACCAAAGTTGACGGGAATTTAGAATAAACCCATCATCGTGGTCTTGATCGTTAAAATCAAAACGATTGCAAGTTGCACGACCTATAGGAGTTGTGCCAATGATCTTTAACTTATTTTTTGTCCAGATAAAATGATCTGACCAATTTTGATCTCTTGGATTAAATAATGCAACTTCTGTTTGTGTTTCTGGATCAATTGCGGTTGTAAAATTATACCGTCTTTGATTACAACGATGACAAGCTAAAGCCAAATTATTGAGATCGTCTGATCCTCCTAAAGATCGAGGAATAATGTGATCAATGGTAAAGGGTGTTGCATTTGATCGTTCTGGAGAGTGACAATATTCACACAAATATTTTGCCTTTTTACGGACATTTAAACGAACAAAATTGTTGATAACCACAATTAAGAAGCAAGTTGAGCGTTGATAAAACTGAAGATTTTTTCTAATTCCAATAAACCAGCTAATTCTGCTTGTTCATCTGGATTAAGTAAATTGTCTTTATTTTTTTGTAATAGTTCTTCTAGACGAAATTGTAATTCTTCAGTAAAAGAAAAAGGGCGAAATTGATCAGAAAGATTAAGTTTTATTCCATTTGGTAGCCAAGATGAAGGCTGTTTCATTAATTCTTTCATGGGTATCTCCATTAATTGAGGATTGTGGTCAACTAAGGCCATGTTAGCACTGAGCCGCCGAGTCAACATGCTCTTGAATTTATCGTTAGACAAGCGTTGCTGGTAAGCTAAAAAACATCTAATTTGCATAACCCTTATTAAATATAACTCTTGTGGGGTGGGCATCCTGCCCGCCCAGTATATGCAATTTAAATTTGGAACAGCTTAGTTATCGGACTATATTGAGATTCTTTAATACAGTAATATCATGAATCGCTTCTACAGCGTCTACTTTTGCGTAAGTTCTATTTTTGAGTTTGCAAACATTGGCACAAAGTTACGATAAGCTGACAATGCTGCTTCTTTAACTGTTGCATTCACAATCGGAAAAGTAGTAAGGATGTAGCTAAATTCATCTTCGGTTAAGCCGTAAAGATGTGCTACTATTCCATCGAGTTCGGCGCGTAATTTAGCGCGTTCTGCTTCATCGGTAACGCCTTGTTGATGGGAACCTAAACCGACTTCTTGCGCGAGTTCGTCAAATTCTGGTGTGGTGCAGATGAGTTTGGCGGCGCGTTGTACAATATCGTTGAAGTTGCGATCGTTTTTTGTTAAACGGGGTATGGGTAATTGGTAAATATAGAACATATTAAGGGTTGTAGTTACCTTTTGACGTATCATCCAATCAAGCGTAAAGCTATTATTAATAGCACAAAGAAACAGCATTTGTTGATTAGAAATTCCACTTTCAATAACTTTAAGTGTAGTACTGTTAACCTCAGTAAACACATTTTTTGGCGTTATATAACAAATTAGTGTTCGTGAATCAGTGTTACGAGCAATGCGCCGATGCACCCAGCGATATCCTTGATAGTTCATCAACTGCCCTACATCTTCAGTACGACCAATAAGAGCTTTTCTACCTTCTTTTTCATCAATCCAATAAAGAGGTTTTTCTCCTGTTTGCTCAAATTGGTTAAATAACTTCCCTGTAAAAAGTGGTAGCCTTCCTGGTTTGTAATCTTGATAGAATAAGTGACTATCATTAGTCATGTGAAACTCATTACAAAGAATTAAATTCCATTTACCTTGAATCTTTTCACCCAGCAAAGGGAACTTAAGCATTTTCTCAGCTATGCGGATATCTACTTGATTCTTAAACTCCATCACAGATAAAGAATCTGGCGAGAGTTGACGCACCATATCAACGTTAATATGCAAGCTATCATCACTAGGGAATCTTTGAAGTTCCTGCACATCATGACGCATGAAAGCAGATGGAAATTCTGTTGTTGTACTACCTTTAAGAAAAGTAAGGACAACAAACTTAAAACTGCGATGAACCCCTTCAAAAACTTCCTTACGGTTCTCAAGACAAAATAAACCAGTAACTTTAGTTTGACTAAACAACATCTCCCGCAATTGCTTAGTCCCCAAATCAGTGTAAATCCCACTAGGAATTACAATTCCGCACTCACCGCCTGAACGCAAAAGATTAAAACACTGTTCTGTAAACAGCTTATAGAGATTAATATCCGTACCTGCTTTTTTACCATTTACAACAGAAATCTGATTTTTATACTGTTCAGATGAACGATAATAAGCACTCACATAAGGATATTGACTTTGATATTCTAACCAAGTACTTGCAATTATGGGATTTTGTAATAATTTATTCTGTTCTTTCTCAAAATCCTTAATATCCATTTTGTTCTTCGTCACCAGTTCATTATGCTGTGCAAAGAACTCTTTCGCCTGTGGCTTAAATATTTCCCACGGCGGATTAGTGATAATCGCATCAAAACCACCGCGTTCTAAAACCTCATTAAAATGATAACCCCAGTGAAACGGCTTTAAAGCTGCAATATCCTCAACCTTCAAAACCCGCTTCTGTGATTTTCCAGTTAACTGAACTTCTTCATACTTGATACCCAAACGCTTACTAAACTCATCCAACAGCAAAAGATTTAACTTTTCTTGCGATTTTTTGTTGAGTTGTTCAATATTTTTGCGGAGGTGTATCAATCGAGTATCTTGAGGTGTATCTGTATCGGTTAATTCTTTCGGTAAAAAAGCGTGTTTTTTGTACAACTCAACAGATTTATTCTTTTCTTCTAAAATCTGCTTATAATTATCTGCGGCTAAAGACTGTAATAGATTTCCTTGTAGAGAATTCCCCACCGCATCAAAAGCAGTATCATCAACTTTAATTAAACCAATCAGCGAATTACCCGCCATAATATTAAAATCAATATTCGGCAAAGGCTCTAACTCTTCCACATCATTAGCAGAAGAAACCAAAGCTAAGAAAAGACGCAGTTTCGCAATTTCTGTTGCTTCCTCCATAATGTCTATACCATAGAGGTTATCAGAAACAATCCGCTTTTTGATAAAATAAGGTAGTGAAGGATGTAAATGTTCTATATTTTCAAGTTTCTTTTTGAGATTATCATCACCCATCAATTTAATTGTACCGAAAACCGCGCTGTAAACTTGGATGAGCGTCTTCATCGCTGCCACAAGAAAAGCGCCAGAACCACAAGCTGGGTCAAGAATTGATAAATTAGGAAGAATATCATCCATTAGTAGACGACAAACATTTGTATCCAGCTTAATCAGAAGTTCGTTAATATCCTCAAAAGACTTATATTTATCAGACTTGTGTTGAGCGAAGTCGAAACACAGCGCATCATTTACGCGGTCTACAATTAACTTGTGGATAGTTCTATCACAGAGATATTCTGTAATTTGCGGTCTAGTATAATACGCTCCAAAAGCTTTTTGATTAATATATTTCTCGAAAATATATCCTAAAACATCAGGATTTATCTCATCGTCTTTCCCTTCCGGCGTATCATCTAAATTCCAAGAATAACGCGCAAATAAATCTAGAACTTGTTCAAACGCCTCATCAACTATAGAAATCTGATATTTCTCTTCAATATGATGTTTGAGAAATAGACCACCATTGAGGTATTTAACCTTACCTACCAATTCTTGTACAGATAAATCGCGTTCAAACTCAGGTTTAGCAAAGCTTTCAAAAAACAAAGCCTTGAGAAATTCACCATAAAAATGATTTTCAGCTTTTTGTTTACTTTGTTCAAGCTTATTTTGCAGATAATTTAAATCTTTGTTATCAATAAAACCCTTACGCTGGAGAAAATAAACAAACATCAGGCGATTCAGAATTACCGATGTATACCAACGTCTATCTATCTCATTATCAATTCCTTTCACAAACAGCAAAAACTTCTGGTGTTGCTCTTGAAATTCCTTGTAAAACTTCTTGGTTACTGGTTCAACATCGAAACCGCGTTGTAACTTATAAGCAATTTCGACAACAGTCGGTTCCCCATGTTCTAATTCAGTAATATCAATGACTAAAGAACCAAGCTTGCTTAAAAATAAGTCTCCGGGTTGACCCTTCACATATAAATGGTCACGAACGAAAGTTTTACTTCCTTCTCTTTTTACCCAATACCAAAGACTCCGTGTGCGTTCTTCCGTAACAAAGATGAGTAGATTTTCAGCTATAAGTTTAGTAATTTCTTGATGAATAGCAACTCTAACTTTAGCTTCTGGTATGTTCCCATCTGCTGCGGTGACTTCAAAGATTGCAACACCTGAAAGTTCAGCAATTTTTTGGTATTGATAGGTTTTGTTATCAAATTTTAAGGTTACAGGTTTTTGTCTAGAAGGTTTAGACCAACCTAATTCTTCTATAAACAAATTACTAAATTGAAAGTTAGAAAGTAAATCGCGGGTTCGTTGAAAATTAAGCAACATAATTTACCATGCTTGAAAAATAAAAGGCAAGCATGGTAAATTTGCCATTCAGAAAATAAATCTGTGGCTTTAGAAATTAAGTCTGCGCTGGCGGACTTTAATAAACCCTATCTATAGGAGTTAAATTTTTACCATGCTTTTTATACTTTATAAATCTTTTATCTTCCTTGCGCTTGAGAGATATTACTGAAACATTACCGATTTTTATAAGCGGCGGCTTTGTTTCAGCAATCAATTCAGCACCCTTATTTACTAACTCGTGATGTTGTTTATCTCTCGGTATCGCTGGGGTAGATTCTTCACACGCCGCCACCCGAAGCACTGCTAATTGTGATTGAGTAACGCTATTTCCATCGCGGTCAACATAAATTAAAGAATCATTCCCTTCTGTGGTTTTCATATAAAGCAATACTCCCTCTGGTTGCACAGGTTGCGGAGTATGGGCGCGGGTAGAATAAACTACATTTTCCATTTCTTCTATCGTTTTTTTCAAGCCAGGATTACTATCTGTGGCTTTTTTCCAAATTTGAAATGCTTCTGAAGTCAAATCAACTTCTGTATCTTCTTCACCATCTAAAATTCCAGATTTCTCGTTGTAGAGGTCGAGAATTACCCGTGCATCATCATCTTCAAAAAAAGCTTCATCAGTTCCCACCACTTCCGCATTTTCTTGCAGTCGTTTGCGGAGTCGTCCCCGCAAATTAATAATCCGTTCTACTCCCTCGGCTGGTAAAAAAGAATAACAAAGAATTTTATCAGCATTTTGTCCAATGCGGTCTACTCTTCCCGCGCGTTGAATTAAGCGAATAATTGCCCAAGGTAAATCCCAATTGACGATAATTGCACAGTCTTGCAAATTATGACCTTCACTCAAAACATCGGTGGCGATTAAAATACGCAACTCATCTGATGATGAAATTTGCTCACGTTTTCCATTACTCACAGGGCTAAATCTTCCCGTCATTATTGTGGGGTCTTTAGATTGACCTGTTACCCCTGCTACATGAGTAATTTGACTAGACTGCAAATTATCTTCAAGGTAGCGGACTGTATCAGCAAACTGTGTGAAAATTAGTACTTTATCCTTGGGGTGAGTTTCTGTTAGCAGTTTGATTAAAGCAGCCAGTTTTTCATCTTTTTGAGGATTCCACTCGCCACACTGTTGCAGCACATTAATCAGTGCTTTGGCATCTTCTAGCAAATCACGCTTCAGTTTTTTAATATCAAAAAGCGTAGAACGCAACCATTTAAATCTTCGTTGATATCGGGTTCTATATTCTTGATAAATTGATTCTGCTCTTTGACGAAAAAGTTTTTCTTGACTTTTCGCATAATCTGGAAAACCTCTCTCCTGCAAGGAGAGAGGCTTTGAATTCTCTCCCTTCCCTACTATGGAAGAAGGTTGGGGGGTTAGGTCAAAATTATCTTCTTCGGTTTCTGTATCAAACAAAGCTGCTGCTACAGAATCAGCATCTTCATCATTATTCCTTGTATCTAATAACTCAGATTCTTGAGTTCCAATAGGAATATCAAGCCCTTGCTCTAGGGCATATAAATAAATGAAATTCCGTAATATATGACGTTCAATTGATTGGATAAAAGCAACGCCGCTACTTTCTAAACGTTTAAATAAATTAGTGCGAGAAAAACCCATTAACCTCCTACCGCCCCGAAATAAGCTATTAATAAAGCGTTGTTCGGTGTCTGTAGGTGGCTGTTTGTGTTTCGCAATAACGTAATTTCCTAGCCCATAGCGAGGTAAATTCAGTTGATTAATTACTTCTACGACTAACTCAGAGTAAAGACGCGCATAAAAGTCTGTGTTAGAACCTTCTAAAGGAAACTTGAGACTCCGAGGTAAACGTTGAGGAAAATAAGAACGTCTACCATCAGAAAATTCTAAATATTTGCGCCCTGTTTCATCTGTGTGGGCATAATTTTCTTTAATAAAAGAGCGAGTGCGTCGCACCATGTAACGCTTCATCAATTCTCGCCAATCATCAGGGTGTTCACTTTTCTCGAAAGCAGCTAAAGAACGGACAGAACACTGATGCTTTCTGATAAACTCTAATTCTCCTACGGAACTACCGCCAAGTTCATTAATTAAAGCTTCTGGTCTTAATCCCAAATCTTCATCTTCTGGCACAAATAGCCGCAGTTGTGCGGAAAGGTCAAGATAACTTTTGTTGTAAGGAGTCGCAGATAATAAAATACATTTACTTTCATTAGCTGCAATATATTCTATTATTGTTCGATAACGTTTACCTTCGCGGTTCCGTAAATTGTGACTTTCATCAATTAACACAACTCGATAACGCCGGAGTGTTGGTAATTTATTTTGTACTTGACTAATTGGCATAATTTCGGCAAGTAACCGATAGTTATCTTTATATTCTTGCCACATTGAAACTAGGTTTTTTGGGCAAATAATCAGTGTTTCTAAATAACAATCTTCTTGTAATATCTTTGCTAAGGCGGTTCCAACTAAAGTTTTGCCCAAACCGACCACATCACCGACTAATACGCCGCCACGCCTTGTTACATGACGTGCCGCTAGCTGTACGGCAGCTTTTTGGAAGTCAAATAAGTTGTTAAATTCGCGGGGGATGCGGAATTCAGAAAGTCCTGCGATCGCTTCATGGGATAAGTGGTAAGCTATCTTCAGGTAGATGTAGTAAGGTGAGACTAAATCTTGCCTAGCCCAACTCTGATCGATAATTTCAGCTAATTCTTGAGAAATATCTACACAACCGTAATCTTGCCAGCGATCGCTAAACCACTTTTGCAGTTTATTACAAGCATCGTGGTCTAAAATATCTACATTTAACTCTCCTTGTTTCGCCAATCCGGGAAGGGTTAAATTACTACTACCCAAGAATCCCACTGTGGGAGTGTTAGGATCATTGCGATGCACAAGATATAACTTAGCGTGGAGAGAATGGCGCAAAAACAGTTTAATAATTAGTTTTTGACTTTTTAGCTGATGACTTAACCGCCGTAACCCCGCTTCATCTTGATTAGTCGGCGCACCAATAGTCAACTGCTGGCGAAATTCCGCCGCCATACGTTTTTTAAACCGCACAATGCTACTGTTGTCAATCCGTCCATCACCACTAACAAAGCTAAATGCTGCATGAACTTCATCACTGGGTAAGCTTTGCATCCCAATTAGCAAACGACAACAAGCATTTTGACTACCAACATACTTTTCAATCAAATCATCAATTCTTCGCCAACCTCTGAGGTTAAAGTAGCCAACGCAAAAGTCTGCGCGATAAGAGATTTTGAGGGTTTCTCGTAAAATCGGTAGCAGTTGCAAATCTATGTTGTCAAAAATCCGGGGCATTATTTAAAACTCATAAATATTTCGTATCTATGTTATAGTAAAAAATTTTTATAGCTAGATTAGAGACGCGATAAATCGCCGTCTGTACAATAATCAATCCTTTGTAGAGACGGCGATTTATCGCGTCTTATTTCTAGAAACGGCGATTTATCGCGTTGTCAAAAATTATAAAAAAAAGAGCAGTTGCATAATACAACTGCTCTAAAAACTAATTAAATAGATATTTTCTACCTATCTACAGACCCCATAATTACGTCAACGCTACCGAGAATCACCACAATATCTGCAACCTTCATGCCGCGCAGTAAATGTGGGACAATCTGAAGGTTGTTGAAATCTGCGGCGCGAATCTTCCATCTTGCAGGGAAGACATTATCATCGCCAACCAAATAAATTCCCAATTCACCTTTGCCACTTTCTACACGGGCGTAGATTTCACCCTTCGGCATCTTGAAAGTGGGAGAAACTTTTTTACCGATGAATTGATAATCAAATGCGTCCCACTCGGATTTTTTACCTGCGGCTAAACGCTTCGCTTCCAGATTTTCGTAAGGGCCGCCAGGAAGTCCCTTAATTGCTTGGCGAATAATCTTCACAGATTCGCGCATTTCCCGCATCCGCACTACGTAACGGGCAAAGCAATCACCGGCGGTTTCCCACTGCACATCCCAGTCGAAATCGTCGTAGCATTCGTAATGGTCAACTTTCCGCAAATCCCATTGCACGCCAGAAGCGCGTAACATGGGGCCAGAAAGTCCCCAGTTAATTGCTTCTTCACGGGTGATAGTACCAAGACCCTCAACACGTCGCCGGAAGATGGGGTTATCTGTTACCAAGCGTTCGTACTCATCAATTTTAGGTAATAAGTAGTCGCAGAATTCGACACACTTATCTACCCAACCGTAAGGTAAATCGGCTGCTACTCCACCAATGCGGAAGTAGTTGTTATTCACCATCCGATAACCTGTAGCGGCTTCCCACAAATCATAAATCATCTCCCGTTCGCGGAATTGGTAGAAGAAGGGAGTTTGTGCGCCTACGTCAGCTAAAAAGGGGCCAAACCATAGCAAGTGGTTAGCAATACGGTTCAACTCCAGCATGATGACGCGGATGTAGCTAGCGCGTTTGGGGACAGCAACACCTGCAAGTTTTTCTGGGGCGTTAACAGTAACGGCTTCGTTGAACATTCCCGCCGCGTAGTCCCAGCGACTAACGTAAGGAACGTACATTACATTAGTACGGTTCTCGGCGATTTTTTCCATTCCCCGGTGCAAATAGCCGATAACTGGTTCACAGTCAACGACATCCTCGCCATCCAGAGTCATGATTAGCCGCAGAACCCCGTGCATTGAGGGGTGGTGTGGCCCCATGTTTAGCACCATTGGTTCAGTGCGGGTTTCTAGTCTGGTCATAGATTTCGTGTTCTCCGTTCGTGAAAATTTTGAATTGAACCGCCTAGATGCCAACCACAGCCGATTTATCTAGTCTGCCAAAATGAGGTTTGTAGGGGCAATCTATATAATTTTGACTCTACAGGGTTATGTTGGAGAGAGGATAGCAGCGAAGGTGTTGTAATTGATGTTTCATTTCGTTGCACCTCTTCAATTATTATAGGGAAGCTTGATATGCAAGGGATTGAGGCACAGGTTTTTTTTCATGTAATCTCTTTTTGCATTTAAAATCTTGATGTTGAGTATTGGGAATAAGTGCTAAACAAGAATTAAATCGAACCACACAGGACGCAGAGGACACGGAGGAATAGGAGTTTAAGAGGTTTTTGGTGTAAGTCTTACCAAATAGAAACAAAAATAAAATTAAAGATGAAATCAGATTTACAAACACCGCTAGATTTAGAAGAACTGGCTTTTTCTCATATTTCCGTGTTGGGACGAGAGGTAATTGAGGGTTTGGCGGTTCGTCCAGGCGGACATTATTTAGATGTAACTGTAGGTGGTGGTGGTCATAGTCGCTTAATTTTAGAAGCTTCTGAAGATGTGCGGGTAACGGCTGTTGACCAAGATGAAGATGCTTTAGCAGCAGCGAGGAAAGAATTAGCAGAGTTTAGCGATCGCATACAATTTATCCATAGCAATTTTGCTGACTACGAATTTCCCCCCAACACTTTCGATGGTATTTTAGCCGATTTGGGGGTAAGTTCTTACCATTTAGACCAAGCAGAACGGGGTTTCAGCTTTCGCCAAGCTGCAAATTTGGATATGCGAATGGATCGAGGGCGATCGCTAACTGCTGCTGATGTGATCAATAATTGGGATGAGGCAGAATTAGCAGATATTTTCTTTAAGTACGGTGAAGAGAGATTATCGCGGCGCATTGCTCGTCGTATTATAGAACGCCGACCGTTGCACACGACTACAGAATTGGCTGATGCGATCGCTTCTTCTGTTCCCCCCAAATACCGTTATGGCAGAATTCACCCCGCTACCCGTGTTTTTCAAGCTCTGCGAATTGTCGTTAATGATGAGTTAAAATCCCTAGAAACCTTTTTGGATAAAGCCCCAAATGCCCTTGTCCCTGGCGGCAGAATTGCAATTATCAGTTTTCACAGTCTGGAAGACCGCCCGGTGAAACATGGTTTAAGAAATTCACCTTTATTAAAGGTATTGACAAAAAAGCCAATTATTGCTCAAGAAGAGGAAATTGGGAAAAATCCGCGATCGCGATCGGCCAAACTGAGGATAGCAGAAAAGCTGCTGTAAGCCTTAAACTGCTCCATCTCGTGGCTCAGAACTGCTGCGAATACGCTCAATGAACTTAGGATAATTTTCTAAATCTTGTTCTGACTGTAATGGTGGCATTTCAATCCAATTACCTTCAAGATGCAGCTTATCTACATAAGCGTAGAAGGCTTCCTGATCTTCCCGATGAGCAAAAACGTAATCATGTAGCTCTTTCTGACTCATTGCATGAAAATTAGGCTTGCTCATCCTATATATCTCCATTTACCGTTAGGGTATATCTCTATGATATTTTCCTCACCTGCCAAGAAGAATAGATTTTTTGTCCGTTCATCCATACGCACGATATTAATAGGCAAGTAAAGCTTGGTAAACCAGCAGCACAATATGTAGCACTGTGTTTTTTGTTCTGGTGTAGGAATAATCTTAACTCCTTAACATTTATTAAAGTTACTGCTAAAAAGAAATTCTCAATAACTTGCGATCGGCCAAACTGAGGATAGCTCAAAAGCTGGTGTAACTACAATGCAGCGTTAAACTGCTCTATCTCAACGATCTGTTAATCTAGCGTTGTTGGTGAATTAAAAAATAATAGATGGAAATTAGTAATCTGTTTACAGCAGGTGGCGTGGTCATGTGGCCTCTGCTAGCGTTCTCTTTGTTAGGGGTGGCGCTGATTATCGAACGGATCATCTTTTGGGTAAGGATAAATAATCGGCAAAATAAGGTAGTGCGAGAGGTGCTACAGCTTTATCGCCTTGATAATGTAGTTAGTGCTTTAGATAAGTTGCAGAAAAATGCTGATTTACCCATTGCCCGAATTTTTTTAGCAGCTTTAGAATTAGAGGAGGCGACACCAGAAGACTTTCGTTTGGCATTAGAAAGTGAAGCCCAAGCCGAAATTCCCTTACTTAAGCGATCGCAAAATATTTTTGAGACAATTATTGGTCTTGCGCCCCTGTTAGGACTTCTCGGCACTGTATTAGGATTAATTAACTCCTTTGCGTCTCTAAATATCGGAGATGTGGGAGGTACTAAAACAACAGGTGTAACATCTGGAATTAGTGAAGCTTTAGTATCCACAGCATCAGGGTTAGTAGTGGCAATCTTTACACTATTATTTGCCAACACCTTTCGCGGACTCTACCAGCGCCAGATTGCCTGGATTCAAGAATATGGTGGACAGTTAGAATTACTCTACCGCCGTCGCTACGAAAGAGGAGATAACAATTTAAAATTCAAAATGAATCCAAAATAGTTCGACTGAGACATTCGGCGATCGCTGAGTCAAGCCGCGCTCATGCCAAAGTCCAAAATCGGCAATTCCATTATCCAAAATTGATTGGCTTTAATAGTATTCTAAAATGACGAATAGCTTTTTTCGCTACAGTTTTCGAGGAAATATTCTATGACTATTTGGGTAAATGAGCAAATTGATCCGTCTGGAATGATTCATGCCTGTATTGCCACTTGTAATGAATCTCAAGCCAAAGATTGTCATGATTCATTTGAGAATAATTTAACCCAGACGCAAAAGGCAGCCGGTTGGGTAGCGCGATTGCGGACAGTGGATTCTTGGGATGATGTGCCGGTGAATTCTTTAAAACTCAATTAATTGCTATGGAAAGTAGGCTGCATAGCTTTAGCATTTCCAAAGAGACACTTTCACATTATGTGAAAAAGCCAACCATTGACCTAACCCCCAACTCGTCGCTCTAAGGGGGAAAATTCAAAGTCTCTCTCCTTTTCTGAGAGAGAAATAGAAGTGAGGTTTTCTAGATACCTCTGAATTGTCAGATGCCAATGGCGAGTGCGATCGCAACAAATCCCATGAGAACAGGTTAATAAAGGATAAAATTCGGATTAAAATTCTCCACTTATTAGCAACTGCTGCCAAAAAAAGTAACATATTAAAGGAAATTGATGATTTTTATTAACTTTTAAGAGGTATCATCTATACCGGAGATTAAATTAAAAAATTTGCATAAGCCGAATCAATTTAGTGAACTATCCCAAGGTTTACATTTCGGAGCAAGCCTGTCCCATTAACTTAGTTGGCGAAACGGGACAAGCGGTTCAAATTTCAATTCATCCTCCCAGTCAATATATCTGTGCCAACTGCGAACGGATATTACCTGATTGGAAACGGCAGCCATTTTTACGAGTAGTGATTGTCTTACAGCAATCGCGTTATGAATTAGTCGAAAAGACAGCAGAAGTCGAGTCAGAGAAAGAACGCTTGCGAGAAAAGTTTATGAGATTTGGCTGCGATTTGGCATTTAATCTGCGCGATCGCGGTTATCTAACAGACCTAATCGACCCTCGTACAGGCTACCCTTTACTGTCTCATCCCGGAGCAATTCCCCACGATGACACAGCAGTTGTCAAAGCTTTGCTTAACTATCCAGTGATTAAAAATCAATGCCGTGTGCTAGTGCATCCCGATTGGGGTGCAGCAGTTTATCCTAGCATCTTGATATCAGAAGCTCCCCCAGTTGTGATCGAATGGGTTACAAAAGGTTTAGCAGCCATGCATGGGTGGAAAGAAATTGATTATTAGTCATTGGTCATTTGTCATTGGGCATTGGTTATTTCTTCCTTATCCCTTCATATATATTGGATATGAGGAGAATAAAAAACAAGCATCATAGAATCTGTGTCTTTAGACAACTTCTTCCAGGAAGCTAAGACAGTCGAAGCCTCTAATAGTGCGGCTTACTACTTCCCTCTGATGAGTGGACGCTACGAAGTCAAGCCGGGGATGATGGCTTTTGGTTCCTGTTTTGGTAATACTCAGGCTGATCAGCAGGTATTTCAAATTGATGATAATTTTGCCCACTACCGTCAGGCTAAACTTTTAGCCCGTGGGGAACGGTTGAGCAAGTACTACCAAACCTGCAATTATTCTAAAGCTGTGGCAGGTGCGATCGCTCGTTTGATAATTAATCGCCTCACTCAAGAACACCCACAGCATTTTCACTACCAAAAGTCAATAAATAACACTCTGAAATTCCACAGCCAACTTACCAAAGAAACCCTCTATTTAGATGCAGAGTTACAGTTGCAGCAAGTTGAGGGTAGTTCTGTTGTTCCAGCTTATGCTTCTACCCTTGATGCTTTAGCTGCACAGGTACAAGAAGACCTGACAATTATCTGCCGATCTGCTGATGGTAGCAACTGGCTGAGTGCAATTCATCTCTGCTATCCCAATCACTGGTCAGCTGAAGAGAAAATTGGTAAAGATTTTGCCACAATCCATGCACCTGTGGCTGGAATGGAAAAAATTAATCGGCGAGGGGATGCGATCGCTAATACAATGATTACCCACAAACCAATGGTGCGCTTTGCTTGGGGTTTGAGTACCGACACTCGCCTTAACCACCATCCCGAACCACCGCCTAGTGTGTCAGTTGAACAATGGGAAAGGAGAAGCTTTGATTCACAGCATCCCAAACTTTATCTGCGAATTGAGCGCCAAGTAATTTGGGGGCTACCAGAGTATGAAACAGCGCTGTTTACTATTCGTACTTACTTTAGAGATTGTGGTGTAGTGAGAAAAGACCTAGTATTACGGTCTAAGCTGCGTGAGGCAATCGAATCGATGACACCGGAATCTCTAGTTTATAAAGGCTTGGCAGAGAGCAAAGCCAATATTTTGCAGTGGCTGAGTTTGTCAACAGAAATTATCTGATAAGTAGTCAGCACAATTCGCAATACTTCGACTGCGCTCAGTACAAGTTCGCTTTTTCGCCCATTCGCAATTAAAGCCCCAGGATTTATCCGCTTGCTCTGAACCCTGCATTGTTTAAAATTTATCTATCCATAAATAAATTTAGTTGCTCTGTACCATCAAGGAATAATTGATCAGACAGAATTAATTACACAATGTCATTGCGAATGGAGCGAAGCGGAATGAAGCAATCGCAAGGGCTGGGACAATACGGTTCAGTTAAGGATTTTTGGTACTAATTTTAGACCTGTAGAGACGCGAAATTTCGCGTCTTTACCAAGGTTTTTGGGCTTAACTGAACTGTATTGAGGGCTGGGATTGCTTCGCTTCTCTACGAGACGCTGCGCGAACGCTCGCAATGACTGTAAATATTTTTGTCCGACTACTTATCTGCCCTCAACTATTTTTCGGTCGTCGCAATTTCTGTGAACCAATTGGCCCGAGAATTTGGTTAAGGCTACGCAACTGTTCTGCTGTACCCATACCAATTAACCGATCGCCTGACATTAAAACCGTATCCCCAGTTGGGCCACCAATTAAAGTCCCATCAAGGCGGCGAATTGCCAGAACTAATGCCCCAGATTGCGATCGCAATCTCGCTTTTTGCAAAGTTTGACCCACAAAGGGACAAAAAGCCGGATCGAGTAAAAATTCTTCCATATACAACTGACGGTCTGCACCTGTCAAAATCCCGTCTACAAAGTCCAATACTTGGGGTCTGAGAGCCGCAGCAGCCATGCGCTTCCCACCAGTAATATAGGGGGATATCACTTCATCTGCACCACCACGTCGTAACTTCTGCAAAGCTTCTTCTGTACTTGCCCGTGCAATCACCCGAATTCCCGAATTCAATGTTTTGGCTGATAAAACAATATATAAATTTTCGGCATCTGAAGGAAGGGCTGCAACGATACACATTGCCCGTTCAATACCAACTTTCAGGAGTGTGTCATCTAGGGTAGCGTCACCTTGATATGCAGTGTAACCTTCTGTCTGCGCCCTTTGTACAGATTCCATCTCCGAATCAATCACTACAAAAGGTACGCCTTCTGCTCGAAATTCCTTGGCAATTTGACGACCAGTGCGGCTAAATCCACAAATAATGTAGTGTTCTGTTAGGGATTCCATTAACCGCCTCTGTTGCTGTAGCCGAATTCCTTCTTGAAAGTAGCCTTGAATAATCGCTTCTGTAAATCTGTTGACAATGTAACCGATATTCATTACACCCAACAAAATCAGGGCAATGGTAAACAATCGTCCTCGGCTACCTAGTGGGTGCGTCTCTCCATATCCCACAGTCGCTAAAGTGATGACTGTCATGTAAGCTGCATCTTCCCATGACCAGCCCTCCACTAGCCAATACCACAAAGTGCCAACGAAGAAAACACCGCCAAGAGCGATCGCCCCAGCCATTAACTCTTTTTGGATACGTTGATATTTTTGCTCAAGTGTTGAGAATGACGTAAGAATAGTACTTCTAGCCTACTTTTTCTAGTTTTGTACTAACTCTATCGCATTTGTGCTTTTTAGTACATTCAAACTACAAGTTATCTAGCTATGACAGGTTACTACTTTGAAGCGGCCACCGTAGGCGATACCTTTCCTGGGGAACGCTGCGCGAACGGTGAGCTTTTCTACGAGACGCTGCGCGAACGCGAACGCAACCCTTACGAACCCTGTAATTCAACCGTGCTTACATCCCCCGCCCACTCTTGGGACGGGGTTTTACACACGATCAATAAAAATATATATTGTGGGGTGGGCATCTTGCCCGCTCTGATTCATGAGCGTGCAGGATGTCCACCCCACAAAATTGATTAATCTATTTGTTGGAATTCCCAATCCTTTGCACGCAATTAAGGTGCAAGGGCATTACCCCGAATTAGGCTACCAATGGTTTTGGCAGTAATCTTCAATTGGGTGATGGGATTAGCAGGGACAACCGTCTTATACAAATAGCTATCAAATGTTAGCCGTTGTACATCCAGGTCATCGCACATTTCCACAAAGGCTTCGCGGGTGGCGTTGGAACGATAGAACACGGTTTGCAGAATGTCCAGCACCTTGTAAGTGAGTCCGTATCTTTTATCCCAACGCTTCAGGTAAACCTTCAGGTCGCCTTCTGTAGGAATCCGGCTACCACTGTTAGATGTTTCCACAATGGTTTCGGCACACATCCGCCCAGATTTAGCGGCAAAATAAATACCTTCGCCAGAGGACTTGGTAACGTAACCAGCAGCATCTCCCACTAAAGCAATGCGACCGACAACACGACGGGGACGGGGATGTTCGGGAATGGGGTGCGCTTCTACTTTGATGATTTTACCGCCTGCCAATTTCTCGGATGCACGGGCGCGGATACCAGCTTGTAACTGTTTGATGCTGGCTTTATTGACATGCATCGTACCAGTACCGACAGCTACGTGGTCATATTTGGGGAAAACCCAAGCGTAGAAATCGGTAGAAACGTCATCACCGACATACATTTCGGCGAGGTCGTTATAGTAGGCCATTTTGTCTTCGGGTAAGCGAATCCGCTCTTGGAAAGCGATCGCATAATTGTAATCCCCAGCGTCCATTTCTTTCGCAACGCGAGAATTAGCCCCATCCGCCCCAATAATGAGATCCACCTTCAGAGTTTTGGCAATACCCTGTGATATCCCTTCTGTATGGTCAACGTAATGGATGGTATAGGGATCAGTATTGTTTCCTGGTATATCAAGTTTATGAACAGTTGCATTAATTAAATTGGCGCCGACTTTTGCCGCGCGATCGCGCAAAAAGCCATCTAGTACTTCCCGGCGGCACATTCCTATATATTCATCTTCATTTATCAGATTAATATCAACCTCACGATTGGAAGGCGAAATCATTTTCATCTTCCGTACCCGGCGATCGATAATCTCTGGTGGTAAGTCAAATTCACTCACCATACATAGGGGAATTGCACCCCCGCAAGGCTTCGCATTGTCTAGCTTCCGCTCAAACAGGTAGGTTTCAATCCCAGAGGCTGCCAGTGTTTCTGCGGCAGATGAACCAGCAGGGCCTGACCCAATAACAGCAACCCGTAGTGTCAAAGGTCTTTCTCCCAAATCTTCACATTTACCGAGAGCATACTACCACGGTCTTTCTAGTGATTTGGCGCTTTTCCTTCAGGTTTATGCACAAATGCAATATTCCTTAATGTTTCGATACGAAAAGCGAGATGATAGATGGCATGAGTAAATTCTTTGTAGAGACGGCGATTTATCGCATCTCTCTAACGTGTCAGTCTTTTAGACGCGATAAATCGCGTCTCTACATGAGGGCTTTTCTGACTTGTGTGTACACCAGAGAGGTTAATTTCCCTACTCCCCCTTCCTTAAATACTGTGCGATCGCATTTACCAGTGGGAATCATAACAAACAGATTTACCTGAGTAAATAAACAATGGCTTACCAAAACATTACCGCTTCCCTTTCCCCAGAAGATATCCAAGAAATTAAAGCAGCCTTTGCGACTATCCAAGCAAAGATGCCTTTTCTGGTGACTCTGAGTGTGGAAGAACGACGCAAGTTATTTAAAATGGGCGATAAAAGCCTAGCCTTTGTCAACACTAGCCTGACTGCTGCCCAGTCTAACCGAGACATCTTACCAGCCAGCTTTGATGTAGACGAATTTGTGCGCGATTATCAATTAGCCGCCACCCTCACCGAACTGTTGATTAAACTGCAACAACTGACAGAACAGGTAGATGATACCCTAATGGCAGTCGGCAGTGAAGCAATGGGTAGCAGTTTGACTGTTTACGATTACGTGAAGACTGCTGCGAAAAAAACTCCAGGGTTAAAAACTATTGCCGAACAGTTAGGCGAACGGTTTAAAGCTATTAAAAGTAAACCTGCTAAAACTGCTTCTGATTCATAGGCAAATATTGCCATTCGGTTTATAGCCGTTCTCGCTTGCGTCAAATACAACCATTCGTAGGGGCACAGCAATGCTGTGCCCAAAGCGCGTATCGTGGTGTACTGCATTCAAACAATAAGTGCTGTAGTCTTTGAACACCGTAAATGAGTAGTTAAACCTCATTAATGAGTCTTTAATACTCGTGGACGAGTCTTTAATACTCGTGAGCGAGTCTTTGATACTCGCGGGAGAGTCTTTAATACTCGCGGACGAGTCTTTGATACTCGCGGGAGAGTCTTTAATACTCGTGAGCGAGTCTTTGATACTCGCGGGAGAGTCTTTAATACTCGTGGACGAGTCTTTGATACTCGTGAGCGAGTCTTTGATACTCGTGAGCGAGTCTTTGATACTCGCGGGAGAGTCTTTAATACTCGTGGACGAGTCTTTGATACTCGTAAATGCGATCGCCTACTACTTGTTGATACTAAATTGCATTCTCAATTAGAAATTAGGAATTGCAAGGTTGTTATTATACTCATAACCGCGTCTAATCTGCCACCTTGCTCCAAACATGGTCACAACTCCCCGCCACCGCAGCAAGCCTTCTCGCTTTATCCTTTATGCTTTAGCCTTCATCCTAACTTTCCTCTTCTCTCTACCTTGGGTAAACGCCAAAGAAACCCCCAAACCCAAACCCCAAGATTGGCAGATTAACGGTATATCAGCAGCCCTTGATGACAGACACGACCAAGTTAAAAAATATGCTCTGGATAAATTAGTTGAATATGATCTGAAAGATTTAAAATCCCTGGTGAAGAAACCAGAGGATATTGCCGAGAAAGCTGCCAAAATCCTCAAGGATGAAAGGGTTCCCGCCGACGTTCGTAGAAGTGCGGCATCGGCATTGGGCAACTTGGGAGACGCCGCAGCCAAGTATGTCCCTGACATCGCTAATATCCTCAAGGATGAAAAGGTGGACACCGACCTTCGTTATAGTGCGGCATTGGCATTGGGCAACTTGGGAGACGCCGCAGCCAAATATGTCCCTGACATCGCTAATATCCTCAAGGATGAAAAGGTGGACGCCGACCTTCGTTATAGTGCGGCATCGGCATTGGGCAACTTGGGAGACGCCGCAGCCAAGTATGTCCCTGACATCGCTAATATCCTCAAGGATGAAAAGGTGGATGCCGGCGTTCGTTTAGGTGCGGCATCGGCATTGGGCAACTTGGGAGACGCCGCAGC
This sequence comes from Nostoc sphaeroides, assembly GCF_003443655.1. Classification (NCBI taxonomy): domain Bacteria; kingdom Bacillati; phylum Cyanobacteriota; class Cyanophyceae; order Nostocales; family Nostocaceae; genus Nostoc; species Nostoc sphaeroides. The sequence continues at coordinate 5,901,437 of NZ_CP031941.1, read as the reverse complement.
CAAGTATGTTCCTGACATCCTCAATTTCCTCAAGGATGAAAAGGTGTCCGCCTACTTTCGTAGAATTGCGGCATCGGCATTGGGCAACTTGGGAGACGCCGCAGCCAAGTATGTCCCTGACATCCTCAATTTCCTCAAGGATGAAAAGGTGTTCGCCTACGTTCGTTCAGATGCGGCATCGGCATTGGGCAACTTGGGAGACGCCGCAGCCAAGTATGTCCCTGACATCGCTAATATCCTCAAGGATGAAAAGGTGTCCGCCACCGTTCGTTCAGGTGCGGCATCGGCATTGGGCAACTTGGGAGACGCCGCAGCCAAGTATGTCCCTGACATCCTCAATTTCCTCAAGGATGAAAAGGTGTCCGCCGACGTTCGTTCAGGTGCGGCATCGGCATTGGGCAACTTGGGAGACGCCGCAGCCAAGTATGTCCCTGACATCCTCAATTTCCTCAAGGATGAAAAGGTGTCCGCCGACGTTCGTTCAGGTGCGGCATCGGCATTGGGCAACTTGGGAGACGCCGCAGCCAAGTATGTCCCTGACATCCTCAATTTCCTCAAGGATGAAAAGGTGTCCGCCGACGTTCGTTCAGGTGCGGCATCGGCATTGGGCAACTTGGGAGACGCCGCAGCCAAGTATGTCCCTGACATCCTCAATTTCCTCAAGGATGAAAAGGTGGATGCCGGCGTTCGTTATGGTGCGGCAGAGGCATTGGGCAACTTGGGAGATGCCGCAGCCAAGTATGTCCCTGACATCGCTAATATCCTCAAGGATGAAAAGGTGTCCACCAACCTTCGTTATAGTGCGGCAGAGGCATTGGGCAACTTGGGAGACGCCACAGCCAAGTATGTCCCTGACATCCTCAATTTCCTCAAGGATGAAAAGGTGGATGCCGGCGTTCGTAGTACTGCGGCATCGGCATTGGGAAAAATCAGACAACTGAAATTAGAAGAGGTTGCTGTGGTTTTGAATTATGTCTACGAACCAAATCAGGGAAGTTTTGGTAGTGGTAGTGGTCAGGATAAGTATGAATTTTGGCGATTTTGGACTTATTTTCTGAGTGGCGGCACTGATCAAGTGCAAACTTTACTAAAATGGCTTGGCAGACCTCAAGCAACTCCCGATAATCTGAAGCACCCTGAAGGTGTCAAAACACTAGAAGAATTCCGCAACGCTTGGAAACCCAGCGAAGACTTAGCACGATTACGAGAAGACTTAGCTAGGCAAATTGCTGTAGTTGCCAGAAAAGTCTCTTGGCAACAACAAGATATTTTGATTTTAGAAACTCACTACCACAACCTGAAAAAGGCCGGCTACAACGAAGCTGACTCACTGCAATCAGTCATAATTAACCTCAAAGGTTGGCAGTGGTTTTTCAACGCTAGAATTACCATCCTCACTCATGCCGCCTTTTGGCTAGTCCTCATCTTTGCCTACCCCAAATTTCCCCAAGTTCAAGCCATCTTCTTTTGGAACCCTTGGGTACGCCGTATTCTCGGCGTGGGCTATGTCGGCTTTCTCCTCACCTGGTTTCCCCCCTTCCGCCGCAAATTATTTGAACCCTTCAAACCTTCTCTACTAGCCGATGCCGGCTTAGATAATTTTCATGACCAATCATACTTCCCAGAATCTAAAGTCAAAGTTCCCACATCAGGAGACATCCAGCCAATTACCGCAGCCTTACCCAGTATTCAAGGACAAATTATCTTAGAAGGAGATTCCGGCTTAGGCAAGTCGATGTTTCTCCGTCATCTGTTGAAAAACTCCCAGCGCATCGTCGTTTATCTCCCTGCCCAAAAATGTCATAAAGGCGTAATAGAAGCCATCCAAGACAAGCTACACGGCCAAGCCCAAGATGCCGGCTTCTTGAAAAACCTGATTTACAGTGGCGCGATAGATATCTGCATCGACGGACTCAACGAAGTCACCGCCGAAACCCGCGCCAAAATCTGCCAGTTTGTCGAAAGCTATTTCCGGGGCAACATTATCATGACAACCCAGCCCCTAGAGTGGACACCCCCCTCAACAGCCAAAACTTACTACTTGCAGCCCCTTGAACAACAACAAATTCAAGAGTTTTTGATCTCCCGTCAGCCGCGACTCCCCCAAGATGCCAAAATTCAAGGTGCTGATTACGCCCAAGCCTGCACCATTTATTTAACAGAAGTCCTCAAAGATCAGCAAGCCAAAGAAGAGTTAGACGCAGCCCGCCGAATTCTTTCCAATCCAATGGATCTAACAGTGGTAGCGCTGATGCTATCACAAGGTAAACACCCAAACTTATTTCGTTTGCAAGAACAACAATACAACCTGATGGCGGCAGAATACCAGCAAGAATGGAAACAAGAATTTCCGCTCAAAAGATTTTCCGCCGCCGTCTACCAAATGCGACTCGAAGACAAACAAGCCTTACCCGCCGATGAATTTCACCAAGTTGTCATGTCTTTAGAAGACGATAAATACAAAATGGTAGTTAGCCGTCAGTGGCAAGATGAAAAAGGCGAAGCGAAGAAAGAATGGTACTTTCGCCACGATAAAATCATGGATTTCTTCTTAGTGCAAAACTTTCTGGGCGAAACTGATACCGCCGAATCACTATTAGTTGATAGAATGGGCGATCCGCGTTTTCGTGGCGTTTATTTCTTGCTAGCAACGTTACTTCCTTTAGATGCAGCCAAAGAACTGCGAGAAGATTTGATTCAATACGCGGCGGATACTAAAGACAATACGGTGAGTAATACTTTTGTGCAGTTGTTGCGAACTAGGTAATGCCAATTCGCAATTCGCAATGGGCTAACGCCCCGCTTCGCTAAGGCAATTCGCAATTAAGAAACTTAGATGCAGCAAGACTTTCCTCATTTACATCTGTTGCCTCATCTTGGAGAATTGATATAAGTTGGCATGGGGTATTTATGCGAACTGAAAAGTAGAGCGTGAACTACCTACACCGCCCTAACGGGTCGGTGTAGGCTTCCGGTTTCATCGACAAATGCCTTTCCACCTTGCGGCTTCATGGTCTTACTCCGCCTCAACTCGGCAAGAACGGGGTTCCCTCCGTCCATAGATAATATCCGAATGCCTTCTGTTCTGATGTTCTGGCTGGCGTTACCGTCTCTATCGTGATGAGATTTACACTTCGGGCAATCCCACTCTCTGATATCTAGCGGTAACTCATCAACAACATGACCACAACATGAACAAGTTTTTGAACTGGGGAAAAATCTATCTATTTCAACAAGCTGACCCAACGAGTCCTTCAACTTGTAATCAAGGAAATTAATGAACATCCCCCAACCCACATCGGATATACTTTTCGATAGCTTCCGGTTCCGTACCATTCCCTTGATGTGAAGGTTTTCCACAACAATAATTTGACTTTCATTAACTAACTTTCTGCTGAGTTTATGCAGAAAATCTTGGCGGGAATTTGATACTAGTTCATAAACCTTCGCTACTAGCTTTTTGTGCTTTTGTCTTGATTTACTTCCTTTAACTTTTCGGGCAAACTTTTTCTGTTTCCGGGCTAGATTTCTCTCATGACGTTTCAAGTGTTTAGGATTGGAATACTTAGTAAATTCCTCTCCATCATGAACAATTGCAAAGTCCTTTAGCCCAAGATCAATACCGAGTATTTTATCTCCACACGTAGGATTTAACTCAATCTCTACCTCACACAAAATTGAGGCAAAGTACTTATCAGTAGCAGTTTTGCTAATGGTGACAGTTTTAATTATTCCCGAAATTTTTCTGTGAAAGACTGCCTTAACTTCACCAATTTTAGGAATCTTTAACTTCTCACCCACAACAGTGACGCTTTGTGGATACTGAATAGACTGCTTATCAAATTTTGATTTAAACTTGGGAAACTTAGCCCGTCCATCAAAAAAGTTTTTGTAAGCTTTGTCTAGATTAATAGCTACGCACTGCAAAACAGAAGAATAGCAGTCTTGCTTTAACCAAGGGTACTCCACTTTTAATTGAGGTAGTAAACCCTTGTATTCACTCATTTTTAACGACTTCCCAGTTTGTCCATAGTGTTGAATGCAAGCATTAAGTGCATAGTTCCAATACCATCTTGCACAACCAAACGATCTGGCTAGACTTTCTTGTTGCTCGATTGTTGGGTATAGCCTGACCTTAACTGCTTTCAACACTTTTATCACCTCCTTGTTATCTGATAATATCATGAATGTAGGTAATACGTGGGTACAGAATGAAAACAGAATGGTTCAAAATGCGAATGAGTGAACGCAGATTAAATAAGTTACGGCTATATGCGACGATAAAGGATAGGACAATGACTCACGTTGTTGAAGAACTTATTGACTCGTTAAAAATCCCAGAGAGAGGCAATTCGTCATCTCTTCGAGAGGCTCCGCCAACGACCAACATTGCTGATTAAACTGCGTTTAATATCGCTTGTCGGTCAATTCCTTATTGCCCAGAATTCATCCCACACCTCCCTCCGGGTAGGATGTGGGGCTTCTTCTGCTTTAAGCTAAATTTTGTTTATCTATCAATAATTATATATGGTATATGTAAGACACAGTAATCCTAGCAGTGAACTGTAGATTAGTTGCAGAGGTACAGCCGCAGTGGGTATAGTAGTTGAGAATGTCTCCAAACAATTCGGGAGTTTCAAGGCAGTTGATCAGGTCAGCCTGGAAATTAAGAGTGGTTCGCTAGTTGCATTACTCGGGCCATCGGGATCAGGTAAATCTACGCTACTACGGTTAATTTCAGGTTTAGAAATGCCAGATAGCGGCAAAATCCTGCTGACTGGTAAGGACGCTACATACCAAAGCGTGCAACAGCGCAATATTGGCTTTGTGTTTCAGCACTATGCCCTATTTAAGCATCTGACTGTCAAGCAAAATATTGCCTTTGGCTTAGAAATTCGTAAGGCACAGCCAAAGAAAATTAAGGGGCGAGTAGAACAGTTACTCGAATTAGTGCAATTGAGTGGATTAGGCGATCGCTATCCATCACAACTTTCTGGTGGTCAAAGACAACGGGTAGCATTAGCAAGGGCACTGGCAGTAGAACCGGAAGTATTACTGCTAGATGAACCCTTTGGCGCACTCGATGCGAAAGTCCGCAAAGACTTACGGGCATGGTTACGCCGCCTCCATGATGAGGTTCATGTTACCACGGTTTTTGTCACCCACGACCAAGAAGAAGCAATGGAAGTCTCCGATGAAGTTGTGGTCATGAATAAAGGGCGTGTGGAACAGGTGGGGACACCAGCAGAAATTTACGATAATCCTGCCACCGCATTTGTAATGAGCTTCATAGGCCCAGTGAATGTGTTACCCAGCAACTCAAAGATTTTTCAAAGTAGCGGATTTGATGCGCCACACCCACAAGTGTTTTTACGTCCACAAGATGTGATTTTGGAAAAGGTTGCTAACGGTTCTACTACGGCTGCGACAGTGAGCCGTTTGATACATTTGGGTTGGGAAATTCAGGTGGAATTAACTTTCGATGATGGGCAAGTGGTGATGGCGCATTTAACACGCGATCGTTTTAACCAATTAGAGTTAGAACCAAAACAGCGAGTGTATGTTAGGCCAAAGGATGCCAAGTCCTTCCCCCTGTCTTATTCAATTTAGTTGGCAGTGTAGAAGTATTTATGCTTGCTGCTTTAGGCCGCAGCAGAAAAGCTTTGTCAGAATATTTGCCGAATCCACCAGTAGCCATTCTTGACAGGTTAAGGTTTTAAACAATTTGTCAATAAGTAATAGTGCTTAAAATTTTGCCAAAATAGGGGTAAAAAACATTATTTTTGGGGATGCGATGCCTACGGTGGTCACTGAGCTTTGTCGAAGTGCGGGCTGCGCCTACCCTTAATCTCTAAATGGATCACTCATTATTGTCCGAAAAACTCAGTACATAAGTTAGTTTAATACCCTATATTTAAGTTATTTTTCAGCGTAACTACTAATTGACAAAAGTAATTTAGTCTTAATCTGTCACGAATGACCAGTAGCCAGTGTAATCGGAGATGCTAATCAGATAGCTGCACAAGGATATACAGAAGCACCAGCACAGTATGATACTGAAGCTGGTGCGCTGGCTTTTTATATCATGTCCGCATAAATAGTTATGCTAACCACACCCATTACACCCCATCCACAGCCCCTCCCCGCTCTTCGGGAGGGGAGACGGGGTGGGGTTCTTCGGGTTTAATAAGCAATCAAGCGGACATGATATTACTCATTTTTTGTGAGGATTAATTTAACGGGTCTTGCCTCTACTACTCTGTCAAGTTTAAATTGATGCGTAAACAATTTCGTAGTAAAGACTTTAGTCCTTATTTTCTAAACACTAAAGTCCTTACTACAAACCATCAAAACTAGCTTGACAGACTACTACTAACAAGGAGTCAAATTAAACCTAATTCTATAAATCCCATTGAATCCAATTTGAGTTCGCTGCCCCGCAGCTACATTTGTAGCACGCGCTATCAAAGTTGTGTTGATACCGAAAACCGAATTCACTGGGTTAGCACACGCGTCTATTGTATCTGCTGTAATAGCTACATCTTTTAGCCATCCACCTGAAGAGCCAGACGGGAAGTTTGCGTTTAGATTATTACCAGATGGAATTACTTTCCCTTGAAACACTGCTCTAACCCTTAGGGCAGCACTGCCTCCCTGAGGCACATTTGTAAAACCAGAATACCTGAGGTTAATGGGGTTAACTCTGTAGCCTTTAGGCACATTAAGCCCAATTCTAAGACTGCAAGATTTTGATACAACTGTAGGAGATACAGCTGTAGCCTGAAATCGAGGGAAAGTTACAGACAGAGTATTTCCTACCAAACTTGTTTGGGCATTTCCCGACGTACAGCCAGTTCCGAAAACAGTTACTGGAACACTTTCAAACTGAAATCCATTTCCGCTGACAGCTGGTGTAACAGTTGCTGGTGCAGTTTGAAGCTGAAGTCCATTTCCGATCACAGTTGTTGGATCACTTTGTGTTTGAGCCTGTGCCTGAGATAAACCCACAACATTTAAACTCAGTAGCGTCAAACTGGAAATAAGAGCAGTTAAAACTTTCATATCTTTCATCTCAAATAAGGAGAGCTTATCAGGTTTTTTGTCAATACTATGTATCTTGATACATAGTCAAAGATTGATTCAGAGCGATTGGAAGAAATCTTTTGATAAGTTGCTAAAGCAGCTTTAGAGGAACCTAGCTTTTAGGAAAAATTAAATGCAAAAGTGACTATGCATTTAAAAAACCTAACAAGGATTAAAAGCAAACTTGATTTGGAACAATACAGGGCCGATTTCTGTATCGATTTTATCAATTCGGATTTTAGTTTCTTGATTTGCAGGTATATCTCTAGCTCTTGCCGTCAGATTTGTATTGATACCAAAAATCGAACTTACTGGGTTTTCACATGCATTTATTGTGCCTAATAAAATACCCACCTCTTTGTTCCAAGTAGCTGAAAAGCCAGGGCCAAAGGTTGCGTTTGGACTATCGATAGTTGGAAGTTCTTGACCTTCAAAAAGTATTTTCACGTTCAGGTCAGCACTACCTGCTTGAGGCACATCTGCAAAGCCAAGATACTTGAGGTTAATCGGCTGAACGTTCAATCCAGAAGGTACATTCAGAGCAATCCGCAAATTGCAGGATTTTGATACAACTTTAGGAGGTAAAGCTAAAGCTTCAAGCTCAGAAAATGTTATTGAAAGAATATCTCCATTCAAAATTCCCTTTGCTGTTCCGTTTGGGCAACCATTTCCGAAAAGAGTTACTAGAACTTCTTGAAGCTCAAACCCTGTTGTTTGAGCCTGTACCTGAGATAAACCCACAACATTTAAACTCAGTAGCGTCAAACTGGAAATCAGACCAGTTAAAACTTTCATCTAATAACTCCGCGAAAATGTGTAATCTGCTATGAATATTACATATAATGTCAAACTCCTAAGATACTTCTAGACAAAAAAATTTACCTGGCAGCCTCTTTGGGATTTGGGGATTTTTAGCAGTCCTTAAATATTGTGTAATACGCTCTGGTTAAGGGAGACAGAAATAGGATAAAACAATCAATTTCTGACTCGGAAATTATTTATCAAGAAAGGCAGAGGGCAGAAGGCAGAAGCAACAGTAAAGAATACTGTTTTCTGCTCTCTGCGACGACCGGAGGGAGTAAGGGTTTAAGACCCCCACCACACTCTCTGATTTGGTGGCCCCAATTAAGGAGGGGTCTGAATCCCCTTCTTAATTGTGCCTTCTGCCCTCTGCCTCCTGCCTTCTGCCTTTTTCAACAGCGTATTTCACTTATCAGAAAATAATTCAGGAGTCAGGACTTAGAATTCAGAATTGAATTCTGTAAAACTGGCGGTAGCGAGTCTAGCAGGGAATGAATAATTGGGTTTAAGACCCCCACTAAACCTTCTCCTTCAAAGACGCACTCCCATTCGATTTAGTCTCAAACAATAAAACGGCGGGACTGAACCCCCCACTAATTAATTCTGACTCCTGAATTCTTACTTCTGAATTCTTCTTTAATTGAGCATTGCCTTCACAAGAACTTTTGCTAACATTGTAGACCGAAGAAAAAGATATTTGGCCTATCCAAAGACAGATTTTTTACAAATTGTGATTTCCTTAGATTTTTGAGCTACTTTGGCTTGACCTAATTGTTTATCAAGACAGAGAGTCAAAGATTTTTTCAGAGCGATTGGAACAAAACTTGTGAAAAGTTGGTAAAACAGCTTTATGGGGAGCAGATTTTGTGAAAAATTCAATGCAAAAATTCTATGCATTTAAAAAACCTAACAAGGATTAAATTTAAACTGGATTTGGTACAATACATCCCCGATTGTTGTGTCAATTGTATCAATTCGGATTTGGGTTTCTCTATTTTGAGGTATACTTATACCTCTTGCGGTTAGAGTTGAGTTAATACCAAAAACCGAACTCACTGGCTTATTACATGCATTTATTGTCTTTGCTACAATATTTATATTTTTGCTCCAAGTATTTGAAAAGCCAGCCGGAAACGTTTGGTTTGGATCATTGATAGCTGAAAGCTCTGCATCTTGAAACAATATTTTAACGTTCAGGTTAGCACTGCCTCCTGTTGGCACATCTGCAAAGCCAAGATACTTGATCCTAATTGGCTGAACGTTGTATCCAGAAGGTACATTAAGAGGTAACCGCAGACTGCAAGATGCTGATACAACCCTAAAAGGTGAAGCTTTAGCTTCAAACTTAGAAAATGTTACTGAAGCAGTATCTCCATTCAAAACTAGCTTTGCTGTTCCGTTTGGGCAACCATTTCCGAAAAAAGTTGCTGTATCTATTTGAAACTTAAATCCTTGTGTTTGAGCCTCTACCTGAGATAAACCAACAACATTTAAACTCAGTAGGGTCAAACTGGAAATCAGACCAGTTAAAATTTTCATCTAATAACTCCACTAAAACGTGTAATCTATTATTAATCATATATTTATTGTAGTACATAAATATTACATAAAATGTTAAACCTATAAGATAAGTAGAGCGGCGTGAATAATTCAAGGTCTGTAGTGAACGCGAGTGCGTCTCGTAGAGAGGACTTTAGTCCTCTTATGAGGGCTGGAGCCGCTCACTACGAACTAATCTCAATATTTTTTACATTACTTAATCTAGTTTGATTTATTCTCACTGACTTACTTACTTCTAGAAAAATAACAATTGCAAAAAATGTTTTGAAAAGTTGGTAAAGCAGGTTTGGTGAAAAATTCAATGCGAAATTAACTATGCATTTGAATAACCTAACAAGGATTAAAAGCAAACTTGATTTGGAACAATACAGGGCCGGTTCATCTAATAACTCCGCGAAAATCTGTAATCTCCTATGAATATTAGCTGCAATACGAAATTCTTAAAATACTTCTGTAAAAACAAATTTTACCCAGTAGCCTTTTCCAGGTTTGGGGATTTATAGTAGTCGTTAATTTTTGCAATCCGCTCTGATTTAGGGAGACAGAGATAGGATAAAACAATCAATTTCTGACTCGGAAATTATTGATCAGCGTATTTCGATTATCAGAAAATAATTCAGGAGTCAGGACTTAGAATTCAAAACTGAATTCTGTGCAACTGGCGGATAGAGCAGCGCTAGCTAGTCTAGCAGCAAACAAATAAATGGGTTTAATATCCCACTCAATCTTTTCCTTTTGAGGCGCACTCGCGTTCGATTTAGTGTTGAACAATAAAATGGCGGGTTTGACCCTCTACTAATTGATCTGACTCCTGAATTATTACTTCTGAATTCTTCTATAATTCAGAATCGCCCTCATAATAAGCCTTGAAAAAATTCAAAATCACAGAAAAATATATTTTACCTATCTAAAGACAGATGTTTAGCAAATTGTGATTTCGTTAGATTTATCAGCTACCTTGACTTGACCTAACTATTTTTCAAGACAGAGAGTCAAAGATTTATTCAGAGCGGTTAGAAGAAATCTTTTGAAAATTTGGTAACCCAACTTTATGGGGAGTAGCTTTTAGTAAAAATTAAATGCAAAACTAACTTTGCATTTAAAAAACCTAACAAGGATTAAAATCAAACTTGATTTGGAACAATACAGGGCCAATTGTTGTGTCGATTGTATCAATTCGGATTTGGGTTTCTTGGTTTCTAGGTATAGTTGTACCTCTTGCTATCAGAGTTGAATTGATACCAAAAACCGAACTCACTGGGTTCCTACATGCATTTATTGTGTTTAATACAATACCTACATCTTTGGCCCAAACATCAGAGAAGCCAGCATTAAACCTTTGATTTGGATTATCGGTAGTTGGAACTTCTCTACCTTGAAAGAGTATTTTCACGTTCAGATCAGCACTACCTCTTGTAGGCACATCTGCAAAGCCAAGATATTTGACGTTAATCGGCTGAACGTTAAATCCAGAAGGTACATTCAGACCGATCCGCAGATTGCAGGATGCTGATACAGTCAGAGGACGTGGAGCTTTAGCTTCAAATGCAGAAAATGTTATTGAAAGGGTATCTCCATTTAAAACTCCCTGTATTGTTCCCTCATCTGGGCAACCACTTCCCGAAAAACTTACTGGAACATTTTGAAACTCAAATCCTCCTGTTTGAGCTTGTACCTGAGATAAACCCACAAGATTTAAACTCAGTAGGGTCAAGCTGGAAATAATGCCAGTTAAAACTTTCATATTGTTAGACTCCGCGAAAACGTGTAATTTCCTGTACAAATTAGCTGCAACTTAAAATTCCCTAAGACTCTTCCTTGTACACAAAAGAATTTTAACCGCCAGCCTCTTCGGTGTTTGGGGACTTATAGCAGTTCTTAATTAGTATGCAATACGCTCTGGCTAAAGCAGACAGAAATCGTATAAAACAATCAATGTCTGGCTTTGAAATTATTTATCAGCGTATTTCATTTATTTATTTATTTAAGAATTGCCATTTTGTCGCCAATACTATTTTTTAAAACAGAGAACCAAAGATTTCTTCAGAGAGGTTGCAAGAAATCTTTGGATAAGCAACTTTAGAGGATGTTTGAAAACGGTATTTGCTCTCATCATAAAGCACTGTGAACTATCTCAGTACATGGCTGAAACCTTATTTATTTGTTCCAGTTGACCTGAGCCACCGGTACTTTTAAAACATCCTCTTAGAGGCATTAGCTTTTGTGAGAAATTAAATGCAGATTATGCATTTAAAAAGTCTAACAAGGATTAAAAGCAAACTTGATTTTGAATAATACAGGCCCGATTGTTGTGTCGATTGTATCAATTCGGATTTGGGTTTCTAGACCTTCAGGTTTTGTTGCTACATTTGTAGCTCTTGCCGTCAGATTTGTATTGATACCAAAAATCGAACTCACTGGCCTCCTACATGCATTTATTGTACCTAAGACAATACCTACATTTTTGTCCCAAACATCTGAGAAGCCACCGTTAAAGTTTGCGTTTGGATTATTGATAGTTGGAACTATCTGACCTTGAAAGAGGATTCTAACGTTCAGGGCAGCACTGCCTCCTTTAGGCACATCTGCAAAGCCAAGATACTGGACGTTAATCGGCTGAACATTCAATCCAGAAGGTACATTAAGACCAATTCGCAGATTACAGGATGTTGATACAACCTTAGGAGGTGCAGCTTTAGCTTCAAACGCAGAAAATGTTACTGAAAGAGTATCTCCATTCAAAATTCCCTCTGCTGTTCCCTGTGGGCAACCAGGTCCGAAAAGAGTTACTGGAACTTTTTGAAATGTAAATCCTTCTGTTGCCTGTGCCTGAGATAAACCGACAACATTTAAACTAAGTAGCGTCAAGCTGGAAATAATGCCAGTTAAAATTTTCATAATTTTGGACTCCGCAAAAACGTGTAATTTGCTGTGGACATTAGCTGCAACTTAAAATTCCTAAGATACTTCTAAACAAAGGAATTTTACCCAGCAGCCTGTTTGGGGTTTGGGGACTTTTAGCAGTTCTTAAATCTGTGCAATACGCTCTGTTAAGGCAGACAGAAACAGGATAAAACAATCAATTTCTGACTCGGAAATTAATTATTTATCAGCGTATTTCACTTCTCAGACAAGAATTCAGGAGTTAAAATTGGCAATTTAGAATTTGATTCCGTACAACTGTGGTAACGAGTCTAGGAGCGGACGAATAAATGGTTTAAGACGGCGACTAAATTGCTCGCGTAGCGTCTCCAAAGGAGAAGATTTAGTGGTCAACTACCAATAGGCGGGTTTCAATCCCCCACTAATTGATTTTGACTCCTGAATTCTGACTTCTGAATTTCTTTATCGAAATTGCCCTTGCAACAAGTCTCGAAAAAATAGTAAGTCATTTGAGAAATATTTTATATCTATCTAAAGACATAGATTAAGTTAATTTTAACAAATTATTACGAGAAAGTACGTAGATAGGTAGTGGTGATATAGCCCCCTTGCTAAGGTTTCCCTCAGTAGGCGTAGGTTGGGTTGAGGAACGAAACCCAACATTATCAAGGCTCTGTTGGGTTTCGCTGCCGCTCAACCCAACCTACTATTCTTCTTAACTGAACCGTATTGTGATGTAGCGCCCTTGCTTGGGTTAATCCCCAAATCCAATGCAAGAGACGTTGCAATTGCTAGTCTCTACATACCTAAAATCAATACCAAAAATCCTTAACCCAGGCGTATTGCAATATAAGTGGCGTGTTTCAGCCGGGATCAAATCTCCAACTGCTTCCAATGATTAGGGACTTCCAAATAAAAAAATATAGAACTATTTATTGTGGGGTGGGCGACACGCCCATAAGTCAAAGGCGGGCAAGATGCCCACCCCACAAGATTGGATAATTTATTTCTTGGAAGTCCCTTAACTATTCACTGTTCACTGTTCGCTGATTTAACAGCTATTTGGCGTCGCTAAAGGTAAACTAATCTTTTAAAATGTGGATTTCATCAAGTTGATTAATTACCACATCTGCACCTCGGACGTTATCAGGCTTATTTATCCAAGTGATACCAATACAACCTGCGGCTTTAGCATCACGCGCCATTTGCATATCACCAACGGAATCACCCACCATCAATGTAGCGCCTGGTTCGACAGCCAAAGCTTGGCAAGCTTGCAAAAATAGCAGTGGATCGGGTTTACTCGGCCCCTCATCTACTCCCATTTCCAACTCGATATAATCACTTAATTGGTGATTCTCTACAAAGTTATGTACTTCATCACTTGTTGCAGCTGAGAGAATACCGAGTTTCAAACCACTTTTCTGTAGGTATTTCAACAAGTCTAAGCTACCCACAAACAGGGGTGAAGGAGCTTTTTCAATATATTTTTCCGCTTCATCCAAAGCTTGACGGGCTATTTTTAAAGATTCAAACCATCCTCTTCCCGTTTCGGCAATGTATGCCGCAGCCGCAACTTCTGTTTCACGGCGACTCGCTACTGATATCAAACCCGCCGGATCTAAAATATTCCCATTGATGCCAAATGCCATTAATAGCGGTTCCCCAATACCGGGAACTTGAGCGTCTATCAACCTGGCTGCTCTTTGTGCGAGCGATCGCAAATACGTTTCTGAATCTTCTAGGGTACCGTTTTTGTCAAACAAAATTGCCTGGATATTATCAAACGTGATGTTTCTACATTTAATAGTTGCCACAATATTTCATTCCATTTATTTAGTTAAAAGTAAAGAGTTATGAGTTTTTATACTTAAGGGAACTCCAAAGAATAAATTATTTTACATTCAAGTCGTTGACTGTTGACTGTTGACTGTTGACTGTTGACTGTTGACTGTTGACTGTTGACTGTTGACTGTTGACTGTTGACTGAAAACTCGTGAACCGTCAACGGTCAACAGTCAACAATAGCAATAAAATATTTTTTTACTTGGAAGTCCCTAACTCCTAACTGTTCTCAATTCTCCACATAAAAAAAGAGGGGAAAACCCTCTTTATAGAATTATTTAATACTCTTACTTAAAAATAAGTAAAACTATAAATGTATTATTCTTCAATAGCTGCTGGAATTGCCTCTTCAGTTTCCGTTGCTGGTGGAATATCTTCTTCAGTTTCCGTGGCTGCTGGAATTACTTCTTCAAGTTCTGCTGCTGGTGGAATATCTTCGTCAAGTTCTGCTGCTGGTGGAATATCTTCTTCTGCTAAAACTTCCGCAGGTGCAGCCGCCGCAGCAGTAGCACCTTGTTGCTTGGCTAAGAGTTGTTCACGATACTTAGCAGCCATTTCTTCTGCTTTATCGTAGACCAAATCCCGGTTTTTAATCATGTCGCCGGGTTCGGGTTCTAGCTGCTTGGTAGATAGGGAAATCCGACCCCTTTCTGCATCCAAGTCAATGATCATAACTTTTACTTCATCATTGACATTGAACACGCTATGAGGTGTATCAATATGTTCGTGGGAAATTTCAGAAATGTGCAGTAGACCACTGACGCCGCCAATGTCGATGAAAGCACCGTAGGGTTTGATGCCACGAACTGTACCAATTACTACTTCGCCGACTTCTAGGCGGTTCATCTTGCGTTCAACCAGTGCCCGACGGTGAGATAGAACTAAGCGGTTACGTTCTTCGTCCACCTCTAGGAATTTCAATGGCAAATCTTCGCCGACCAATTCTTCTTTAGGTTTGCGGGTACTGATATGAGAACCGGGGATAAAGCCACGTAATCCTTCAATCCGTACCAATGCTCCACCGCGATTGGTTGCAAATACGCCAGAACGGACAGTAGCATCTTCTGCTTGTAGCTGTCGCACGCGCTCCCAAGCCCGCATATATTCAATACGGCGAATGGAAAGGGTTAATTGACCATCTTCATTTTCATCGGTGAGGATGAAAAATTCCCGCGTTTCGTTTGACTGTAAGACTTCTTCCGGGCTATCTACCCGGTTAATAGACATTTCTTGTATAGGAATATATGCTGCGGTTTTAGCACCAATGTCAATCAGAGCGCCGCGCGGCTCTATACTGAAAACTGTTCCTGGGACAACATCACCAGGGCTAAAATGATAATCGTATTTGTCAAGTAGAGCAGCGAAATCTTCGTGAGTGAATCCAATTTCTGTAGCGGTTAAATTCTGATTGACCATGCTGATTTGTTCCTGGTTCTAGTCTCCGTAAAGGTTGTGTGACAGGCGTGATGTGTTATGCAAACACTTTTATGGCAGCTTACATTAACATCCATTTTCATCCTAGCGCAGAAAAGCTAGTATTAACATATATTTGCTCCAAGATTGGAAATTATATCACAACAATTAGTCATTGGTCATTAGTCATGAGTGAAAAACAACATAAAGGACAAATACAATAATATCCGTTGCTACTATCCTTAGTAGCAACGGATACTAACATTAAATCCGCTTAAGGGACTTCCAACTAAAAAAATATTCCATTGCTATTGTTCACTGTTGACCGTTGACGGTTCACGAGTTTTCAGTCAACAGTCAACGACTTGAATGTGGAATAATTTATTTTTTGGAGTTCCCAAATGTCTGGTATATAGGATCTACTTATCTTTTGGTTTCTCAAAGCGAGGGGGTTCGCGAAATGCGATCGCAAAGAAGAGAGTACCTATACACAGAGTGAAAATCAAGATGTACGCAACGCTTTCCATATTACGATTTCCTCTTTATCTAGCCAGTAGTTAAAGTTCTGAATGCTGAGTTACCTGAGAGCAGAGTCAGAGCCTTAACTCTGAACTCAGCACTCATAACTCAGCACTGAAATTATAGGGCTTCTTTCCGGCGGGTTGACTTGTCACCCACTTTCTGGAATAGACCCCACTCAACTTGCTCTTCTAAATCCGCATCAACACCAGCAAATACGTCTCGGTAGATTGTCCGAGAGCCATGCCAGAGGTGACCAAAGAAGAACAAGAGAGCAAATACTGCATGTCCAAAGGTAAACCAACCTCTAGGACTGGTGCGGAATACACCATCAGAGTTCAAGGTTTCTCGGTCAAATTCAAAGATTTCACCGCCTTGAGCTTTCCGGGCATACTTCTTCACATCAGCTGGTTCTGTAAAGGTCTTACCATTCAGATTGCCACCATAGAAGCTGACGGTGACACCAGATTGCTCGAAGCTATACTTAGATTCTGCCCGACGGAAGGGAATGTCAGCGCGGACAATTCCATCTGCATCGGTCAAAATCACTGGGAAGGTTTCAAAGAAGTTGGGGAGACGACGCACGGTCAATTCCCGGCCTTCAGAATCTTTGAATACGGCGTGACCTTGCCAAGATTGAGCAATGCCATCACCCTTGACCATTGGCCCTGTACGGAATAGACCGCCTTTAGCGGGGCTATTACCGACGTAATCATAGAAAGCCAGCTTTTCGGGAATTTGCGACCAAGCTTGTTCAAGGGTTGCACCTTGGGCAACACTTGTTTGGACGCGCTGCTGAATTTCTTGACGGAAGTAGCCTTGATCCCATTGATAGCGGGTTGGGCCAAACAATTCGATGGGAGTGGCGGCGTTACCGTACCACATAGTACCTGCAACAACGAAAGCAGCAAAGAAAACTGCTGCAATACTGCTAGAAAGTACTGTTTCAATGTTCCCCATCCGTAGGGCTTTATAGAGCCGTTCGGGGGGTCTGACTGTGAGGTGGAATAAGCCTGCAATAATACCAACAACGCCAGCAGCAATGTGGTGAGCCACAATACCACCAGGGTTGTATGGGTTAAAACCATCTGGGCCCCATTCTGGTGCGACTGCTTGCGCGGCTCCAGTTATACCATAGGGATCAGTAACCCACATGCCTGGGCCAAATAGTCCGGTGAGGTGAAAAGCACCAAATCCAAAACAAAGTAGACCAGATAAGAATAGGTGAATGCCAAACATTTTTGGCAAGTCTAGGGCAGGTTCACCAGTGCGGGGATCTCTAAAGAGTTCCAAATCCCAGTAAACCCAATGCCAAACGGCAGCTAGGAACAAAAGACCGGAAAGAACGATGTGAGCCGCAGCAACGCCTTCAAATGACCAGAAGCCAGGATCGGTTGCTGGGCCACCAGTAACGTTCCAACCACCCCAAGATTGGGTAACGCCCAAACGTGACATGAAGGGCAGGACGAACATCCCTTGACGCCACATGGGATTGAGAACAGGATCGCTAGGGTCAAAAACAGCTAGTTCGTAGAGTGCCATCGAACCAGCCCAGCCTGCTACTAAGGCTGTGTGCATTAGGTGTACAGAAATTAGCCGCCCTGGATCATTCAGAACGACTGTATGTACTCGGTACCAGGGTAGTCCCATCGACTACGCTCCTCCTCAATGAGTTAGTTTACAAAGCAATTTTCTTACTGAGATTCTGAGAAACGAAAACCGCCACTCAGAAAACTCTCTCTTGTTTTTTGTTATTGCCACAGCCAGAACCTTACCACAGCTTAGTCTTATAAGTTAGACGGCGTGGGAGATGAGGCAATGCTTACTCGCTCCCTTGAGGTTTACCTTGTAGGGTAGCCATCACTAAGCAAAAATGAGAATGTTTTAAAAAGTGTAACTATTGATGGAATTGTTTGCAAGCGTGTAAATTGATGCGATCGCGTAGCATGTCCAAGTTTTTTCGCTACCAATCGCTATCGGGGATTAAATTTCTTTATAAGGGGAGTGGGGAGTGGGGGAACAAGAGCAGGGGATAAGAATAATTATGTTGTTATGTTACTTGGCTTATTCCCTACTCCTTACTCCCTACTACTTCGGCTGCGCTCAGTACAAGTCCCTACTCCCCACCGTCTACTGAACCACCAATTGGATGTTTTGCAGTTGACACTTCGTCTCAGCCGTAGCCAGGCGTTCAATTACCTGTTCAGCGCTCATCAGACGCTTGAGTACTACTTGTCCTATGGTTTTACTGCCGATTACTGGTGTTGTTGGCTTCACTTCCACGGTTAAAACGGCTTCTTCAACTCGATAAAGCCATAGCAATTCGTTTTGTTCCACTAAACAAATATTCATTCGCTGAATATCTGGTTGGCGTCGCCATGCGGTTATTTGCCAGAGTCCATCAGATGCCCAGACTCTCGCAACTGCCCATCCCTCAGATAGAAAGAAATACTTCACGTTTTTAGTCTCACTATTAGACTTTCAATCCGCTGTTAACGATATCGTATATTATTTGTTAACAATGTATAAATAAGGATATTTTAATTTAATGCTGCCTAAATTATTATTGCCCACTTTTTAATAAGAAAAATACTGATTTCTCTCATTTAACTCAGTAGAATAAATAACAAAACTATATACTTGATTTTAAACTAATAGTTTGATTTTTTTGACCAGTTGACAATAAATATTTATGTATACTATGGTTAGCAAATGCCGAACATAATTTTATGAATAGTTCAGGTAATTATGAACAAACCTATCAACTCACCATTTAGATATCCTGGCGGCAAATTTTATGCTCGAAATTTGATTCTTAATCATATTCCTTCTCACTCCTATTATGCTGAACCTTTTGCAGGAGGTGGATCTATCTTTTTTGTAAAAGATAAAGTAAATATTAATTGGCTCAATGATATTGATGAGTTATTAATAAATACCTTATTAATAATTCGAGATAAACCCGAAGAATTAATAAAATTTTTACAAGGTGAATCTGCTACTAAAGAAAGACATACATATTACAAAAATGAATTCATACCACAAAATAACTTAGAGCAAGCTGGTAGATGGTTTTACCTCAACAGAACCTCCTACTCTGGGATCATGAAGCATCAGAACTGTTATTGGGGATATGGTGAAAAATACAGTATGCGTCCAGAGAATTGGCCCAGAAATATACGGCGAACTTCTAAGAAACTTCAAAACGTTAAAATTACTAATCTCGACTTTGAAGAAGTTATCGAATCTGTACCTGATGGATCTTTCTTATTTATTGATCCTCCTTATTTTAATGCAGATCAAGATAAATTTTATGTTCATTCATTTTCTAAAGACGATCATTTTAGGCTATGCGAAATATTAAACAGACATAAGGAGAGGATAAAATTTCTTATAACTTACGATAATAGCGAAGAAATTAGAAACCTATATGAATGGGCATTAGAAATACACGACAAAGAATGGAATTATACAATTAATAGAACCGACGATCAAAAAAATGGAAAGAGTAAACAAGATAATTTTAAAGGCGAACGATATAAGGGAAAAGAAATTTTTATATTAAATTACTCTTCTATTGACTCTACTTTTCAAAAATCTGAACAGTTAATTTTAAAAATTTGAATTATTCTATATAAATAATCACTGTAAATTTGAATGAGGTGATTATCTAAATTTTTAAAAGTAATTCATCGAAGAAAGCGTCGCATTTTTCTATTTTTATCCATTTATTTTTTCTTACAATACTTACGAATATCATTTATCCATTTTTCTTCTTGTTGTTCTTTAACCATTTTAATTAATATCTTTTAACAATTCATCTATAGCTATAGCCAGCGCCTTAGCTATTTTTCCAATATTTATAAGAGTGATGTTTTTTTCACCTCTTTCAATCATTCCTATGTATGTCCGATGAAGTTCTGCTTTTTCGGCTAATTCCTCTTGGGATAGTCCTCTCTGCAATCTTGCATCTCTGACTTGTTTTCCGAATTTATCAAGTATTTCAGCTCTCATAGAATTTTGCTAAGAAATTGTTTGAAAAGTATTTCGCTGTGACTTTAGGCACTTTTAGATCCCCCCTAACCCCCCGATAAATTGGGGGAAGAATCAAAGTCCCCCAATTTTCGGGGGATTTAGGGGGATCTAAAACTATTTGATACCGACAAGAGGACTTTTCAAACATCCTCTAAGACAATTAAAGATTGTAGTAAACTTATGCATACTAAAGTTTTATATACTATAGTTAGCATTAAAGTATTTTTATGTTAATCATCCTGAATACCATAATCCATCTATTCGAGCAAAGCTCTCTATAAAAAGTATGTAGATTAGTAATCAATTGTAAAAATTGCTATAAAACTAGCAAATATATAATATGATCACTCACCGGTAATCACAATAAAAGTTAACTGTATGACGTGGTTTTCCTTGTCCGTAAAACGGTGGGGTCGGATTACACAATTCCTATCTTTGTTCTGTCTATGTTTATTTTTAGTTGTTAGTTGCGCTCCTCGTCCTAATTCTTCTACGCCACCATCGGGTTCTGTAAATAGCCCTACAGGTGATGGTCGTATTACTATAGGTACAACGGCAAAGCCGAGAACCCTTGATCCGGCTGATGCTTATGAGTTAGCATCATTAGGCTTGGTGTTTAATATGAGCGATCGCCTCTACACCTACGAACCAGGAAGCACGGAAATTAAGCCCCAGCTAGCTACAGCATTACCTAAAGTTAGCCAAGATGCCTTAACTTATACCATTCCCTTACGTCAGGGAGTGGTTTTTCACGATGGGACTCCCTTCAATGCTCAAGCAATGGCGTTTACCATCAACCGCTTTATTCAAAATAAAGGTAAACCCTCATTCTTACTAGCTGATGTAGTAGATTTGGTAAAAACTACAGGCGAGTATGAGTTAACCATCAAATTGAAAAAACCCTTTGCAGCGTTTCCTTCATTGCTGGCGTTTCCTGGGGTGTGTGCAGTTTCGCCAAAAGCTTACGAACTTGGTGCTGGTAAATTTAAGCCGAATATCTTTGTGGGGACTGGCCCTTACAAGTTAGGACAGTATGGTACTGATTCAATCCGATTTGATGTGTTTGATAAGTATTGGGGAGAAAAACCAATTAACAAGGGTGTTAACCTGCAAATTCAAACTAGTCCGGTTAATTTGTTTAATGCTTTCCGTACAGGCGCAATCGATGTAGCTTATTTATCGCTACAGCCAGATCAAAATCGTAGCTTGTCAGAAGGTGGTAAAAAAGGGGATTGGCAAGCGATCGCAGCTGAAGGTAGTGTAGTAAGTTATCTAGTATTAAACCGGAATCAAAAGCCTTTAGATAAATTAGAAGTAAGACAAGCGATCGCTTCAATAATTGACCGTCCCCTGTTAAATGAACGGGCGTTACTTGGTCAAGCAGATCCGCTTTACAGCATGATTCCGACAACGTTGAAAGTTTCTGTGCCATTATTTAAAGAAAAATATGGTGATGCTAACTTTGATCAAGCTAAAAAATTGTTAACTACTGCTGGTTTTTCTAAAGAGAATCCGGCAAAAGTACAAATTTGGTATCCTTCTAGTTCACCTACTCGTAGTTTGGCAGCACAGACGCTCAAATCTCTTGTTGATGCCAAAATGGATGGAATACTTCAATTTGAAGTCACCCAAGCCGAAGGGCCAGCCTTCTTTAAAGACATTTCCAAAGGTTTATATCCAGGAGCCTTACTTGATTGGTATCCAGACTTTTTAGATCCAGATAATTACGTCCAGCCGTTTTTGACTTGTGATAAAGGTTCAGTTGCTAAAGGATGCGAAGATGGAGCCAGTCAAACTCAGGGTTCGTTTTACTATAGCGAAGCCATGAATAAACTGATTGACCAGCAACGCAAAGAACTAAATCCCGAAGCGCGTCAGAAAATTTTTGCAGAAATTCAAACGCAAGTTGCTACTGATGTACCTTATGTTCCTTTATGGCAAAGCAAAGACTATGTATTTGCTCGAAATGGCGTGAACAGCGTACAACTTAACCCGACCCAAATTCTGGTTTACCAGACAATTAAAAAGTAGTTAGGAATTAGGAGTTAGGAGTTAGGAATTACACTTCTTGCAAAAGTCACAAAATTATGAATGTGATTATGAGCAAAATTATAGATGTTCAACTTCACTGGATATAGTAATTAAATAATTTTGCAAGTTAGCTGTCTATCTTAATTCATAATTGCTAACTCCTAACCCCTAACCTCTAACTCCTAACTCTTAACTCCAAACTCCAAACTCCTAACTCCAAACTCCAAACTCCTAACTCCTAACTCCAAACTCCTAACTCCTAACTCCTAACTCCAAACTCCAAACTCCTAACTCCTAACTCCAAACTCCAAACTCCTAACTCCTAACTCCAAACTCCTAACTCCTAACTCCTAACTCTTAACTCCTAACTCCTACCTAAATATGTCTCGTTCTAAAGCTTTACAATATTACATTGTTTCTCGGTTGCTTCTTGCGCCACTTCAGCTATTAACTATCATCACCATTGTATTTCTCTTACTAAGAGCAACGCCGGGAGATCCAGCAGATGCGATTCTCGGCGGACGTGCGCCAGAAGCTGCTAAAGAAGAATTGCGAAAACAACTAGGTTTAAACCTTCCTCTGTGGCTACAGTACCTCAATTATTTGGGAAGCATACTACGTTTTGATCTAGGAACGTCTTTAATGAGTCGCGGACAGAATGTTTGGGACATAATTGGACAATATTTCCCGGCGACGGTGGAGTTAGCAGTATGTAGTATGGCGGTTGCACTCATCGTTGGAATTGCGGTTGGGACTCTTTCCGCTTCTCGTCCTGGGACATATTTTGATGTCGGTGGGCGCTTATTTGGTATCATCACTTACGCACTCCCCATGTTTTGGGCGGGAATGCTTTTACAGTTGATTTTCTCAGTCCAACTGGGTTGGTTTCCCAATTCCAACCGCTTTCCGCCCAATCTTCCGGCTCCCACTACTGTGACTGGATTGTATACAATTGATAGCTTACTCGGTGGAAATTTCACTCAGTTTTTCACATCTTTGCACCATCTTGCCCTACCGAGTCTCACTTTGGGAATTTTGCTCAGTGGAATTTTTGAGCGAATTGTACGAGTTAATTTAAAGCAAACCTTGCAAGCAGATTATGTAGAAGCCGCTAGAGCCAGAGGTATTGGTGAAAATAAGATTTTAGCCTCCCATGCCTTAAAGAATGCTCTAATTCCAGTAATTACAGTGTTGGGATTAACTTTTGCCTCTCTGTTAGGTGGGGCGATTTTGACAGAGGTGACATTTTCTTGGCCTGGGTTAGCAAATCGATTGTATCAAGCGATCGCAGATCGTGATTATCCCACAGTCCAGGGAGTGCTAGTCTTTTTTGGTGCGATCGTTGTCAGTGCCAGCATTTTGATTGATATTTTAAATGCTTATGTAGATCCGCGAATTCGGTATTAGTAAAGAGTTATTATAGCGTTTCCCAGGCTAATGAAGTACAATTACTCAAACAAAGCTGTGCATCTTAAGTAAATTTATAAATGAAACCATACTCGCTCGATTTACGACAGAAAATAGTTGATACATATTTACAAGGCGGAATCTCACAACGTAAGTTGGCAGCAAGATTTTGTGTGACTTTAAGTTTCATTGAAAAAATACTCAAACAATATCGAGAAACAGGAAACATAGCTTATAAAGTTAGGATAAAACAAACTCCACCAAAGTTAAACGAGCAGCAATTAAATGTCCTCAAAGAAATTGTAGAAGAGAATAATGATGCAACGTTGGCAGAGATACGGGAAGAGTTAGAAAAAAAGGTAGGAGTTCTTATTGGTCGCTCGACAGTAGATAGAATGTTACAGAAGATGGATATAACGATTAAAAAAAACATTACATGCTTCAGAAAAAGAAACAGAAAGAGTTCAATTATTAAAGGATAAATCCGTTAACTCCGATGTTCGTTACAGTGCAGCACGGGCATTGAGAAACATAGAGCAACTCAACCTGAATAATATTCTTGTAATTCTAGATAGCATTTATTACGCAGACCAATCAGAATTTACTTTGATGGTAAATAGATCCGCGCTGTAGGGGTTTAGCAATGCTAAACCCCTACGAAAGATCCACCTTTTTCTTAACGCATATTTGGGGTTTCCTGTCAATGCGTAAGTCTTAATATTAACTTCCCTTTGAAGAAGATTGTTTCTGTTTGGAAACGCTACGCTGAGGGTTTAAAAATGGGGGAATGGGACAGTCTAGCGTCATAGCGATCGCTCTTAATAAATCTGCTTCTGACTGTGTTACTTTATTATCCAAAAGTACCGTGTGGGCGCAGGCATCAACAATAGCTTGCTTCAGTTTAGGACTGGCAAGACGGAGGCGATCGATACTCTTCTTAAGCTCAGTGAAATTACAAGTAAGTGGTATTTCTGGTTTTTCTTGTTCTCCAGCTTTAGGAAGCCGAAAAACTCCAGAACGAAAAGCATAGGCGATGTCTTCGATGGACGCATCGGGTTGGGAGTATCCGACGCGGGCAATGACGGACAATACTAATAAACTATCTGGCCAAATCTCTTCTATAGAGGTAAATTCAACCGTTATCGCAGATGTGGGATTTATACTAGGTTGGAGACGATGCCACAGGATTAACTGCAACACAAAATGCCACAGTGATAAACTTCCGGTAGCTACAACTAAACCGTGGACGCATTTGCACAACCTTTGGCATTCTTTGGCAGAATTTTGGCGCAATACGGGTACTGCTAAATCCACAAGCGGCAAGCGAATTTTAGGATCTAACTGGCTAATTTCGCTACTCAATTCTAAGGTTTTATCTACCAACTCAGCAGGCTGTACCTCGCGTAACCAAGCAATTTGACGTTCTTGGATCTCGATATTTTCAGTATCTAACGCTAAGGCAAAAGCGATCGCCATTGCACTTTCCTGTTCCCGCGCACCTAAACGCAGAGATTCTGGTAACTGCGATAACAGGGCTTGAGCATGGGCAAAATGCTCTGGTGTGACGCTTCCCACTTGGTTCACAATCTGCTCTGGTGTGGTACTAGAACCACCAGCAAAGCCCATTGTTAGCGATTCCTGGGAGGGGGAACGCGCCTGATTGCGAGATGGCATTGCTGGTAAATTGCTGACGTTCAAACCCCCAACGCGGCGGATACGTTCTGCTAAGGGTGGGTGAGTAGAAAACATATTTTCCCAGAAAGAGGGGTTGAGGGCGTTGCCAAAAAACATGTGGCTAGCGGCTTCTGCTCCGGGCGCAATCAAGCGTGAATCCATCTTTTGGAGTTTTTGGAAGGCTCCGGTAAGTCCGTTGGGGTTGCGAGTGAACTGTACAGCCGAAGCATCGGCGAGAAATTCCCGTTGGCGAGAGACGGCGGCTTTAATCAAGCGTCCACAGAATAATCCAATACCGCCAATTGCCATCAATGCTAAACCAAAAGCCCAGATAGGTAAACCCTTGTCTTCCTTTCCTAAACGGAAGCTACCACGAATTTGCCACAGCAATTCCCCGGTTAAGTAAATGAACAAAATCCCGTGCAACAATCCCACCAAACGCAAATTTAGCCGCATATCTCCATTGAGAATATGACTGAATTCGTGGCCGATAACTCCTTGTAGTTCATCCCGGTTCAGATGTTGTAAGGTTCCACGGGTAACTCCAATTACAGCATCATTAGGCGTAAATCCCGCAGCAAAGGCATTAATGCTGGTTTCTCTCTCAAGCAGATAAACTTCTGGGACGGAAATACCAGAAGCGATCGCCATTTCCTCGACAATATTTAATAGTTGTCGCCCTTGTTCATCCGCCATATCTGGTAGCAGGAGTCTTCCCCCCAACTCCTCGGCAATTACGCTTCCGCCCTCACGGAGATAGGCAATTTTATATAAGCTTCCGATTGCGATCGCAATTATTGTAATCCCAGCTACGTAGAGAAATAACCCTGGATGCCACCAAACACGGGGAGCCATGCGAAACAGAAATAAAGTGGCAATATAAATCGCCATAATCATAACTGCGATCGACAGGGAAAATAACCCGATTAATTGTTGCGTATTTTGGCGTGCCCGATCCTGATGTTCAAAGAAATTCATAGACACCTAAAAAGACACGCGTGGAGCATTTCTAATTTCTGGAGTAGCTTCGGGGAGCAATTCTGCAACAGTAAAGTTAAAAGTATTGGCTACAAGGTTGCTGGGGAAAGATTCGCTCTTGGTGTTGTAAAGTGTCACGGCGTCATTAAAAGCCTGACGGGCAAAAGCAATCCGGTTTTCAGTGGAAGATAATTCTTCCATTACCTGAGTCATGGCGCGATCGGCTTTCAATTCTGGATAAGATTCTGAAAGTACCATCAACCGACTTAACGCACCCGTTAGCGCTCCTTCAGCATTGCCCAACTGTTGCATCGCTTGCGGATCGCCGGGATTTTGTGCCGCACGACTGCTAGCATTAATTGCAGAATTCCGAGCGGCAATAACTGCTTCTAGAGTTTCCCGTTCATGTTTCATGTACCCTTTGGCAGTTTCCACCAAGTTGGGAATTAAATCATAGCGGCGCTGTAATTGAACATCGATTTGAGAGTAAGCATTTTTGTAACGATTGCGATACTTGACTAAATCGTTGTAGCTATTAATGATAATTACAGCAACAATGGCAACTAAAGCAACAGAAAATATTAAAAGCCCCATATTTTTAGATGATTTCCATCAGATACTTGCTTTATATCCAGCAAAATTTGTGTGGATATAAAGATGAGTTTACTTGTAGCAAGTTGGCTTCGTCGTCTGTAAAAATAATTACGCAAATTTACTGGTGTAGCATTTTTTAAATAACCGCAGAGGCGCAGAGAACGCAGAGGTAAAGAAATAACTACAAATTTTTGTAAACTCTATTATCTCTCTTTTCTCTGTGTACTCTGCGCCTCTGCGGTTGATTAAAAATTCTAGTCAGAGTAAGTTACCCATGAATATGAAGAAATAGGGAATAACCACTGACAGCAAAAATAAAAAGGATAGCGGCAGGAAAAATTACTACATCCCTGACAATAAATAAAATCCAATCTTTTCTTAGTTCTTGTTTAAACTTTAGTTCTCGCAGTTTTCGCTCAAGTTCTAAATTTTCTTGTGACTGCAAATTTTCAGGTGAGATTATTAGTGGATTTTCAGTTTTATTGGCAATTATTTTTGATAAATCTGTTCTATCTGTCATGCTGTTTAGATGCCAACAATTAAAAGATTACTGCCGAATTTCTTTGATAAACTCTGTTCTTGCTTCAATTATTGAAGGCATTAAAACACAACGCACTAACAAGTTTATATCTAAGTCTGGTAGTAATTGGCTTTGATAAATTTGCTCATAGTTATCATGAGTGAGGTGATATACAGATATCTGATTATTTTCCCAAAACCAGACTTCGGTAATGTTAAAACGCTTATATTTTTCTAGTTTATCTATACTCCCACTAGTAATATTTACTTCAATTGCTAAATCAGGATTTTCTTTCTTTTCCCCTATATAATAAGATTCATCAGGTTCAAAAGAAGCTCCCTTTTCTTTTGCTCGACGAGTAGCGCCACCTACAGGGATAAAATTTATACCTTTTTCAAAGAAGTAAAGCGCTAAAAATATAGCAATCACACTTTTAATAGCTTGGTGTTGTTCACCAAGAGTCATAAATTCCACACACCCATCAAGATAAGTTATCCGCAAACCTGGCGCATCTGCTGTTAAGGCTTCAAGTTTCTCAAATTCTTCCCAACTGTAATGGCCAGGTAAGAGAAAACGCTGTTCTTCGAGGGTATTGATTTTGTCTAGGGTTTGTGGAGTCATATAGATAAAGGTATCAGTGTAGAGTAAAGTTGTTCACAAGCTATAATTGCGATCGCAATAGCCTTCATATTCTGAATCAAAGGTAAAAATTACTTGAAATTTCATAATAAATTAATCTTGTATATTTGAGGTCTAGAATAAATATAACGCTCAAATCCTAAGTTTGTTACTTCATCCTATTGGTAGAAGAGAAAGTGGGCGATCGCGCCTGATAATCTAATTTATAGTGGCATACAGCCAAATAATTGAGACTAACTAATGTTGAGTTTCTAAAGCAGAGTCCAGTTTTCCAGTTTTAATCCGTTGATGCGTTCGTAGTGACGAGTATTGTTTGTTACTAAAGTGTAGTTGTCTGCAAGTGCAACACTAGCAATTAGTAAATCAAATTCAGCAATTGTTTGTCCTATTCTACGGAGTTCTGCTTTTAATTCACCATACTTTCTCAGAGCAGGATTGGTTAATGGTACAACGGGTAAGTTTTGAATGAAGTTTTCTGTACGAGTTAAATTTTCCACTACTCGTTGAGAATTATAAGCACCAAAATATAACTCAGCAACCGTGATGCTGCAAATAGAAATTTGCTCCCATCCTATTTCTCTAACTTTATTTCTAACTGAATTAATATCTTTAATCCAATAAATGCAAGTATCAGTATCAAGTAAATAAGTCATAGACTAATGTCATTGTTAGAAATAGTACGGCTATCATAAATGTCTTTGACTATTTCCTCAGCAGTACGTTCATCTTCCCAAGGGCCGAGCCTTTCCATAAATGTGTCTAATGGATGAGGTTTTGGCTGCTGTTCAGATAAGACAATTATTTCATTCACTATCAATTGATTTGCTTCTGGAACTCCTAATTTTTTGGTTTCCTCTTTAGCTATAACCATAATTTGCATCAAGGTTATAGCCTGACGCAGAATATCACCTTTACTTGTGCCTATTTTATTTGCTAGTTCGTCTAATATCTGATTTAATTCAGGTGACAAATCTAAGTTTAACCGAACCATCTTTTGAGTATTAGTCATGGTTCCATCCTTGTGTAAAATCTTAAGTACATTATAGTTGGCTGAGGCTATAAGATTAACAGCGATGATTCAAGAATTTAATAGGGTTATTCTGACTAATATAATAGTTCTTATATCTGAGTTCATTTGTTTTAGAGAAATTCATCAACTGTAATTCCTGCCTGTCAAATCAAACTTCTAAGTAACCCAGGTGCTAATTACCGATGATTGGGAATTGATAAAGTTGGTTTCGATTCACACCAAAGTATAATATGGCTTCCTGTTTGATGATCTAATACATAACCAAATTTTTCAAAAATCTTGACAGCTTCCTTACCGGAGATATTTGATAAACGTCCCATTTATACTACAACTTCCCCGATAAATACTTGCGATTCTTTAACAATATAAGGTTTGCCATGTTTAGCTTGAACGTGGAGATATCCTGTAATGGCATCTTTAATATTTTCAATTGCCTCATCTAGTGTTTTGCCTTGACTCACGCAGCCTGGAAGTTCAGGAACCTCAGCAATATAGCCTTCATATTCTGAATCAAAAGTAAAAATTACTTGAAATTTCATAATAAATTAATATTGGATAGTTGAGGTCTAGAATAAATATAATGCTCAAAAAGGCGATAAACTAAAGATAAGAAGGTAGGAGAGGCGGATTGAAACTGCCGAATTATGAACTGGCAGTTGTGCCACAGCGAAAAATAACTGAGTATCTGTTGTCACCAACTCACCCCGATGGACGCAGCAAGGAAAAGTTTTTCACTGCGTTTGGTTTTTCAGTAGAGGATTGGGAAACTTTTGCTAAAGCATTACTAAATCATGTTGCTAATAACGATGTTACAAAGATTGAAGATTCACCATTTGGAACTCGATATGCTGTAGAAGGTACACTGCTTTCACCGGATGGTAGAAACCCCGTGATTCGTTCGGCTTGGTTTATTGAAACAGGGGAAACTATTCCTAAATTTGTTACTTCATACCCACTGAAACGGAGAGAAGAATGATTCAAGAACTTGATAGGGTTATTCTGACTAGTGATATACCAGAATATAGTTTAGAAGAGGGTGATATAGGTACAGTTGTTTTAGTACATCAGGGTGGCAAAGGATATGAGGTTGAATTTGTCACATTAGATGGGGAAACTGTGGCAATTGTTTCACTCTACAGCATACAAGTACGTCCAATCGGTAAAAGAGAAATTGCGCGATCGCGGCTGATAATCTAATTTATAATGGCATACAGCCAAATAATATTTTAAAATTTATTAGTTAATACCAGAGGCTAGAAAAAATGAGCATTGAGGAAAATATTATTGCTCATATATTTCTTCTCGATTAAATTGGTAATCTGGAGGAAGTCGGAAAGAGTAGTTATTAACTTTTTCTAAAAATTGATAGATTTTGGATTCTCCATCATTAATTATTTGAGTAGATTGAGTTGGTTCCAAAATCACAATTTGTATGGTTTTACCTTCTAATTCGGGGCTAAGTTTTTCACTCAGAACTAGTTCGCCATTAGTGCAGGTTGCTTGGATAATTTTGAGCATAAAATTACTGAAGATGAGAATTGACTATATTGATGGCTAATTAATTGCTACAGAAGACGTAATTAACGATGATAAGAAAGTAATTATTTCTTGGATTAATGGATGTTGTTGTAGTATTCTAATTTCTTCATCATTTATATTGCTAAATATCCTAGCGTTTATTTGTTGATTATTACCAAATACTGTCTCTAAAAACTCTTTAGGTTTACTTTGAGATAACTGCCATTCTAAATCATTAAAATGGCGTTGTGCTATTTTCTCAATTAATGATTTATTTTGGAGAAATACAATTTCTAATTGGGGAACTCCCAGAAATACTTGAAAGGGAATTCCAGATGATACTTGCCTTAAGACATAATTAATTAAATCACGTTTTTCAAATATTTGAGATTCGTTATCTGTGTCTGCATCTAAGACAAGAGCAACAGGTGTTTTACGAGTAGCAAGAAGTGAAGTACCTAAAGAACGCGCTCTGTAAGAACTTTCACCTGCGATAAATTTGATATCTTCACTCAGATGTTTTGGCAGTAATTTCTGTAAAATTTCTACATCTTTATTACTTTCTGTGATCATGTATGCTAATGTCATGAAAAAATCTCCGTTGTAATGTCGTGATTAGGGATACCTTTATGAACACAAACACGATATTTTTTAACTAGGAATTTACATATACATTTATTTGCTAGTGAATACTCAATTTCTTCTCCTCCCCACAAGAGAATAGTTTGAGGAGCAACAAACCCAGTTAAAATTACGGCGGCTTCTGTAAATCCAGTGCGACTAAATACGCTACCAATTGCTGTTGCTGGTCTTCGTAGTAGTTGATTTCGTAGCTTTGCTATGGGTTCAATATTAACTTCTTCAGTTGTATCTTTACATTCTATCAGGCAGGCTAGGCTGTCTGTATATACCACTCCGTCAATTTGTTGTACTATTTTATCTTGAATTTTTACAGTATTAGGCCAAGCTACCTCCGCACCATCAAGCTGGAATGCGCGTAAAATTACATATTCTAATGCTTTACCTGCATCCCAAAAATTTGAAGTATTTCTTGCTTTAATTTCTGACCATAAAATTATTAAATTATCCCAGTCATAACTAATAATTCTTGCTTGATATTCTGCATCTGTGGTCATGATTTCATTTTGGAAGATTTAACAGGTCATTGCTTGCTGTAATTAATCGCCTAAAAAATCAATCTTAGAAGTAGGGGATATGAATCATTATATTGTTGGGTTCTCTCAACTAAACCTACTGATTATTATTGGTTTGAAGCAGCGAAGATATAGAATTAGATTGTAGCCATACAAATAGTTTTATACTTCCTCTATCATAATCAGTTGATTTATACTCACCCTTTAAAATTTGTTCTAGAACTTGACTATTAAACCTTGATTTGTTTTTCATTAGGTATTCAAACATAGCTAGTGGAAATAGCACACTCTCAACTTCTACATCATCTTCACTAAACCTAATCATCTCAAATCTAAATTTATAACCAGACCATCTGATAGTAGGCAGTCTATCAACTGAATTTTTGGTATTTTCTATTATACAATCGTACTGACGACTAGGATTTTTATGATTGTGCATTATCCACCAGTAAACATTGTGTCTAACAAAGTGCTTTCCATTGTCGTTAGTACATACTTCTATTTCTATATCATCCACATACACAAACTGACGAGTCATTACTCTAACTTCACCTTCAGCCATTTGTTCTAATTCCTCCCAAGGTTCAACTTCAACTGTATTTTTATAATTACTATTTAAAGGTTGATTTCTATAAATATTTTCTACTGGAATAGGATCATCTTCTAATGCTTCTAAACCTGATGTATTCTCATCATTTTCTTCTTTTTTATCTAAAATTAATTCTAGCTGTTCCCTACTAAATGCCATAAGTTCTATTCCAGCTAGAGTCCGACGGGTTGAATGTTCCATGAAGTAAACTAAACTATCAAATGGAGATAAATTTATTCTTAACCCGTTGTATTCAGTCTCCCAGAAACCGAATTTACCGGAAGATTTAGAATAAGTTTTGTATTCTTTCCACTTTAGCGAGCTAGCCTTTTTGTTAATGTTTTTTAATGCAGTTCTAATACTTCCAGAGAATCCTTTCATACCATAAACAGGATATACTAAATATATTGTTGGTGGTTCTCGATCTGATATTGGATCAAAGCCAACTATCATAACATTGAACTTGCCTAGCTGCTGAAGACTTTGCTGTAAAGCAGTTTCGGATGGAGTTATTTTTCTAATTGGTACTACTACTTTAGACCAATTAAGGGGTGGTTTGTATAACTTGATAAACTCATTTTCGAGATTTGATAGATTTTCTATATCACTACTACAAGTCAACCAACTAATACTAAGAGTATTTTTACGATTAAATCTTTTTAGTTGATTAAATCTATGATGTGCTTTCCATCTTTCAACTAAATTAATAGTTCTACCTATATAAATAATCTGACCTTTACTGTCAAATACAAAGTAGATAGCTACACAATTAGGAAGACGGTCTTTGTCAACTAAATAAACTGATGGTAATTCAGATATTTTGATGTTTTCTAGCAAAATTAGACACCCATAGATAAAAGATATATATTTTGAATTAATTATACTTTATATAAACATCAAAACCTATCTAATAAAAACCGCAAATCTACGCAATCAAACGCCAAATTATCCACATTTCACTGCGTACATCTGCGGTTTGAAAATCCTTAATCAACTAACCCGATCGCACTTTTCCTCAAGTCTCCAAATTCCCCACGCTTCCAGATAAAAATATCACCCTTCGTCCTACCTACAAAAATCAAGTTTTGCGACTTGTAAACTAGGTTTCTGACTCGTAAAGTAACTTTTGCGACTTGAAAACCAGCTTTTGCGACTTGAAAACCAGCTTTTGCGACTTGAAAACCAGCTTTTGTGACTTGAAAAGCAGCTTTTGCGACTTGAAAACCAGCTTTTGTGACTTGAAAAGCAGCTTTTGCGACTTGAAAACCAGCTTTTGCAACTTCAAAACCAGCTTTTGTCAAAGGATTTCAGCAAATCTACTCCTATTTTTCCTGTCTGCTAGGTTCTCTTCAATAAAAAAACGCAAATATACGCATTCCGACGCAATTTTCAGCGTTTATATACGTATAAATGCGATAAAAGTGGAAACAATTTTAGCTTTAGGGACTTCCAAATAAAAAAATACTCAACTACTTCTTGTGGGGCGGGCATCTTGCCCGCCCGCATAGAAAGGCGGGCAAGATGCCCGCCCCACAATATTGGGTAATTTATTTGTTGGAAGTCCCTTAATGCACTAACGCGATCGCCCTCTTTGTCAACGCTTCAGCAGTCAATCCATTAAACGCCATCAACTCGCCAGCACTGGCTGTAGTTTCGCCACGTTTCCAAGCAAAGGTATCGCGCTTGGCTGTACTCCGTAACAGAATTGGTTCCAGCATCCCCGCAGCACCACCAGTAACAGCAATTAACGCATCACCATCAAATAATTCGGCAAATTTCGCATCATCCAAGAAACCGCCTTCAGGTTCAGAACAAGTATCCCATGCGGTATCATGGCTACGGTACAATTGCCGAGGATTGATCACAGAAACTATCTTTGCACCAATACCTTCAGTTTCCAAAAAAGCTGCTGCTTCAAATACTGGCATTAATGTCATATCACCAATCACAGCAAATACAACTTGCTTATCACCAGCAACTTCATGCAATAGCACAGCACCATCGCGCAACCCTTGACGAGTTTGTTCTAAAGTTGTGCGAATTGGTAACGGCGATTTACTAGCTGTAATCACAATTCCTTTATTCTTAGTTTTCAATGCCCACTCATAACAGGCTTGAATACTATTAGCATCAGGCGGAAATAATGGGAAAACATTTCCATTTCGCATCAACGAAGCAAAGTAAGCTTCAATTTCTGGACGTTGGTGAGTCCAACCGTTACGCCCTTGCTCTAATGCCCCGGCTGTGAATAAAGTAATAGTCGAGGGAGTTTTACGGCGCAATTCTGCCATTGATTGGGTTACAGTTTGCCAAATTGGTAATCCGTTGATGGCAAAAGATTCGTAAGAACACCACAAAGTTCTCGCACCCATTAACGCCAAACCCGCAGCTAAACCGGCACAAGCATCTTCACTCAATGGTTCATAAACTTGTCCATTTGGTGCTTGGTTATATAAATCGTCGGTTGTGGGGTGAATAATCTTTAATGCTTGATTGATGTTGGCAATTCCTGATGCTTCGTTACCATCAGCGTTGGTGACGAGGAAATTATGATCTTTATTTCCAACTATTCCTACCAATCGTCCCATCGCAGTTGTGGAAACTTTTGGTTCACCACCAACTGCATATTCTTCTAAAGGTAATTCGCCTAATTCTGGTAATGGAAATTCAAATTCTGTCACCACAGTTTTTGCTGCTGGGCCACCACCGGCGCGTTCTGCATTTGTTCTAACTAATTGCCAAGCTTCCGCAGATAAAGCACGGGTTTGCAATGCACTAACAATATGGGTTGCATCCAGCGTATCTTTAGGATACAGGTTGTGAGATTTTGCACCCCGCGCGTGAACTCCTGCACCTTTGAGTTGTTTAATAATGAAGACGGTAAGTTTACCACCCAATGCAAAACGCGCTGCTTTATCTACACCCGAAAGTACTGCTTGCGTAAATTCTAGGCGTTTCTCAAAGGAAAAGGCGGTACTATCAACGTAATCCCCTGACTGGTTTTTATCGTCGAAATCCTTAGCATCCACTAACACCACTTCATCAAAACCGTTACCTTGCCAATATGCTTGCATCTGTTCATTGGTTTTTAAAGAAACCATGCTGTGATGTTCTTGGCTGTAACCGTTCCACACCAACACCGGTAAGAAGTTGGTGACAGCAGGATAAGCTGTATGGAAATGTGCGATCGCACTTACAATATAAGGCTCACCCAATCCACCATCCCCAACTGTAAAGGGGAACAACTTATCTTTGTGCAACAGTGCAGCTGCCATTGCAAAGTGTTGCCCTTGTCCCAAAGGCCCCGCAGGTGCGAGAATACCAGGGATGTAACCAGAAAGGTGTCCTAAAAGTCCGTGCTTTTCTCGGAAGCGATCGCGCAATTGTTGAACTGTAAATATTCCCATATCCTCTAGCGATCGATCCAAGAACATGGCACTATAAAATCCGGGGGCGTGGTGTCCGACTTCGGTAATAATGTTCTTGTATCCCAGCATGACAAGAGAGGCGTAAGCTTCTGCTTGGCTGGCGAATCCACCGGGATGCCCAGAAGCTTTACTAGCGGTAACTTGTAAAGTTAGATAGCGTAAGGCATCAGCAGCAAGTAAAGTTTGATATACAGCATTCGGTTCTGTGGGAGATGCGATCGCTATTTTGCCCGATTCTATAGCAGGTGTTGCACCATAAGTTTCAAAATCTGGTAAAGCTTCACCAAAATATTGAATTCCTTCAGAAAAATCGGGAAGCGCTGAAGATGCCTTTGGGGAAATTGCAGTCATGCTGAGTACCTTGTGACGATTAGATGAAACTGTCTGACTTTTCACGGTATCTGGGGAACCTCACTTCTATTTCTCTCATCCTTTAAGGAGAGAGACTTTGAATTTTTCCCCTTAGAGCGACGAGTTGGGGGTTAGGGGGTTAGGTTTTTCGTCGGCTTTTCCAGATGACATGAAAATTCAGGTGAAACTGTAGATGCTTGTTGAATTTAACAAAAATTTTACATCTTCGAGGTTGTAACAGTTTATTGCTTTTTTGCAACGTTAGAATAAGTAATTTAAATGGTCACGCAACCAAAATTTCACTTAGGGACTTCCAAGTAAAAAAATATTCCATTGCTATTGTTCACTGTTGACCGTTGACGGTTCACGAGTTTTCAGTCAACAGTCAACAGTCAACAGTCAACGACTTGAATGTGGAATAATTTATTTTTTGGAGTTCCCTTAGTTTAAGTAGCAAAAAAATATTAAGCAGTAAAAAAACTTATGAAGTTACCAAATGGCCCGCAAATCCCAGCAGTTTTACAGATGGTACGCTGGATTACCAATCCCATGTCATTTATGGAAGCTTGCGCCAAAAGGTATGGGGAGACTTTTACTATGAGGTTAGAAAAAAATTCTCCTCCTTTGGTAATTGTCAGCAACCCTGAAGCGCTACAACAAATTTTGACAAATGATACCAAAGAATTTGAAGCGCCTGGTGATCTGAATGGGGTGTTTGAATCTTTGCTGGGTAAGCATTCTGTCATTACCATTAGTGGCGCAGAACACCAGCGCCAACGCCAGTTGTTAATGCCTCCTTTTCACGGCGAAAGAATGCGAAACTATAGCCAGGTAATTAACGATGTTACCCAAAAAGTTATCAGCCAATACCAAATAGGCAAACCCTTTAATATTCGGTCTGCTACTCAAGCTATTACGCTGCGGGTGATTATGCAAGCTGTGTTTGGGCTACATGAAGGGACTCGCGCCGAAAAACTACAGCAATTTTTGGGTGAGGTTTTAGAAAAAGGCAGTTCTCGCTTACTTGTGGCTTTGCTTTATTTTCCAGTTTTGCAAAGAGATTTTGGCCCAATTAACTTTTGGGGAAAACAGATGCGCCGTCAACAAGAATCTGACGAACTCATCTATGAAGAAATTCGGGAACGTCGAGAACAAGCAGATTCATCACGCACGGATATTCTCAGTTTACTCATGGCTGCTACGGATGAAGCAGGGGAACCTATGACTGATGAAGAATTGCGCGATGAATTGATGACTCTATTAGTCGCCGGACACGAAACCACGGCTACAGCTTTAGCATGGGCATTATACTGGATTCATAAATTACCATCAGTGCGCCAAAAGCTACTAGAAGAATTAGATAGTTTGGGCGATAATCCAGACCCCAGTATCATTTTCAAGTTACCCTATCTCAATGCTGTTTGCTCTGAGACTTTACGCATTTATCCAGTAGGTATAATCACCTTTCCTAGAGTAGTAAGAACGCCTTTATCCTTGTCCGGTTATGAACTAGAACCGGGTACAGTAGTACTTGGTTCTATTTATTTAACCCACCACCGAGAAGATATTTATCCAGAACCTAAGCAGTTTAAGCCAGAACGCTTTTTAGAAAGACAATTTTCAGCTTATGAATATTTGCCCTTTGGTGGTGGCGCAAGGCGTTGTATTGGTTTAGCATTTGCCCAGTTGGAAATGAAGCTAGCGATCGCTAAAATCCTGTCTAGCCTCGAATTACAACTAGTTGATAATGGTGAAGTGCGACCTAAACGCCGTGGTTTGGTCACAGGGCCAGATCGTCCTATTGAGATGGTTGTCACGAGTCAACGTCAGGTGAAGTCTCCCATTTTACAGACAACCACTGTTTGATGCTGAGGAGTTTGATGGTTGCGTTCAGCAAATTTTCAAAAGACTTAACCCCGAACCTCTTTGCTAACTGACTTTTCACGGTATCTGGAAAACCTCACTTCTATTTCTCTCATCCTTTAAGGAGAGAGACTTTGAATTTTCCCCCTTCCCGCTACGTGTTGGGGGTTAGGGGGTTAAGTCAATCGTTAGCTTTTCCACATCTTTTAGAAGATAGGTTTAGAGAGAGGTCAAAATATATTGCATAAAAAGGAGCGATCGCTATATATATTTAGATATATTTTAAACCTAATGGATAATTAACTAAAAGCCTTTGCATTTGGTACTTAACGATCGCAGTCCTGTTTACAAATTACTTTAATCTACAACTTATCATATACCTCAATATAGATTTATTCTTTAGAACTAGCCTTTACAGTGAAGAGTAAGAGGACATTGAGGAGATTATTAATTCATGCCTGATGATCATCGATTTGAAGAAAAATTTATATCCCAGGAAGCTGAAAGAAGAATATCTGAAAAGC
Organism: Nostoc sphaeroides; assembly: GCF_003443655.1. Lineage (NCBI taxonomy): Bacteria > Bacillati > Cyanobacteriota > Cyanophyceae > Nostocales > Nostocaceae > Nostoc > Nostoc sphaeroides. Next base: position 5,862,998 of record NZ_CP031941.1, on the reverse strand, counting down.
TAGATGACGCAGAAAAAATTGAAATAGATGTACAAACCGATCTATTGAAAATAGTTCAGGGACAGGTGGATGGAGTTTCGGTTGCTGGTCTTGGATTAGTGATCCAAGAAGGCATTCGGGTACAGGAAATCAAACTGCAAACAGATACTATTGACATCAATCCCTTAAGCGCTCTTTTTGGTCAAATAGAACTCAATCAGCCAGTAAATGCCATAGGTCGCATTGTAGTTACAGAAGTAGATATTAACCACGCCTTGACCTCAAACTTTGTTCGCAGCTGGATGCAAAAGTTTGAGTTGAATGTAGATGGCGAGATTGTAAGTTTTGAACCACAAAAAATTCAAGTATTTTTACCTGGTGAAGGCAAAATAGAATGTAGAGGAAAAGTGCTGTTAAAGGAAATGGGAAATACTCGTCCTTTTGCTTACACTGCGCTGCTTCGTCCACGGACTAGTTCACAACCCGCAATGCTGGAGAGTTTTAACTGCACTGAGGGAGAGGGTATTTCAATAGAATTAGTTACAGCTTTAATGCAGAAAGCCAAAGAACTGATGAATCTACCCTATTTAAAATGGGAGGATATGGCGTTTTCTATTAAAGATATAAAAGTAGAAACTGGTAGCTTAGTGCTTCTGGTAGAAACTCAAATGAAGCAAATACCATCATTAGAAATATTATCTCCTTAGCAGTATTGGCAGTAGTTAAAGATAATTTTTGCTACTGAAGGATGATGTAAAAGTAGTAAAATGTTTCTAGAATTTGGAAAGCTACTTATTTCTAAATTTCAACTATGCAAGAGTATGATGTTGTGCTAATCGGTGCTGGACACAATGGGTTAGTTTGTGCAGCTTATTTGCTGAAAGCTGGTTATAGCGTCCTGTTACTAGAAAAGCGTTCTGTTCCAGGTGGTGCAGCAACAACTGAAGAATGTTTACCACAAGAGGCTCCTGGATTTAAATTTAACTTGTGTGCTATTGACCATGAATTTATTCACTTGGGCCCAGTAGTTGAAGAATTAGAACTAGAAAAATACGGCTTGCATTATTTGGAATGCGATCCAGTTGTTTTCTGTCCTCATCCTGATGGGAAGTATTTCTTAGCACATAAATCGCTAGAAAAAACTTGTGCAGAAATCGCTCGTTATAGTGAACGTGATGCTAAAAAATACGCAGAATTTGTAGATTATTGGCAACGTGCGATCGGTGCAATGGTTCCGATGTTTAATGCACCGCCCAAGTCAATTATAGATATCGTGGGCAACTACGATATCAAAAAATTAAAAGATTTATTTTCGATGATTGGTTCCCCAAACAAAACGCTGGACTTTATTCGCACCATGTTAACCAGCGCTGAGGATTTACTTAACGAGTGGTTTGATGAGGAATTTCTGAAAGCGCCATTAGCAAGACTAGCAGCAGAACTTGGTGCGCCGCCATCGCAAAAAACCCTTGCCATTGGTGCAATTATGATGGCAATGCGTCACAACCCTGGAATGGCCAGACCACGCGGCGGAACTGGCGCACTTGTGAAAGCTTTAGTGAATTTAGTCACTAGTAAAGGTGGCGTTATTCTCACAGATCAGCACGTAGAAAAAGTTTTAATTGATGATGGAAAAGCTGTTGGTGTGCGAGTAGCTGGTGGCAAAGAATATCGCGCTAAATACGGGGTTATTTCTAATATTGATGCCAAGCGGTTATTTTTACAAATGACTGATAAAAGTGATATCGATGGAGCCGATCCTGAGTTATGGGAAAGATTAGAACGCCGCATCGTTAACAATAACGAAACTATCCTCAAGATAGACTTAGCTTTAGACGAACCACTGCGCTTTCCATACCACGCCCACAAAGACGAATATCTCGTTGGTTCTATCTTAATTGCCGATTCTGTGGCTCATGTAGAACAGGCTCATAGTAAATGCACCTTGGGAGAGATTCCTGATGCTGATCCATCAATGTATGTGGTGATGCCTAGTTATTTAGACCCCACATTAGCACCCCCAGGTAAGCATACTGTATGGATTGAATTTTTTGCCCCTTATCAAATAGCCGGTGCAGAAGGCACTGGTTTAAAAGGTACTGGTTGGACAGATGAATTGAAAAACAAAGTTGCAGATAGGGTGATTGATAAATTGGCAGACTATGCACCCAATGTCAAGAATGCAACGATCGCCCGTCGTGTAGAAAGTCCAGCAGAACTAGGAGAAAGATTAGGTGCATACAAAGGGAATTATTACCATATTGACATGACTTTAGATCAGATGATATTTTTCCGTCCCTTGCCAGAAATAGCAAACTACAAAACGCCAATTGAGAATCTATTTTTGACTGGTGCAGGAACTCACCCAGGTGGTTCGATTTCGGGAATGCCGGGACGCAATTGTGCGCGTGTATTTTTGCAGGCAAAGCATCCCATTAGTCAAACTTTGAAGGATGCGCGGGATTCGATTAAGTCAACTGTCGAGTCGGTGTTTGGAATTAATTAAGCGTTAGACATAGGAGAATCTAGAGACGTAGCATTGCTACGTCTTTACAAAGGTTCTAGATAAGGCATATTTAATTTCACTCCTATGTCTGTTGCACAGATAAAGTATATTATCACCAAAGCATACATCTGTTTTTGACTTTTGCAAAAACAGATGTATGCCTTCAGGCGATATTTATATCATGTCCGCTTGATTGCTTATTAAACATGCATTTAAAGGAAAATTAATGCAAACCGTCAGAAAATTTGAGGCTTTATCTAATCGAAATAGTATCTTTACAATATCTTGTTTAAAGTCGGGAGATTTTTATAGATTCAGTGAAGTTATGATCTTGGTACTATATTATCTAGCTGCTTGAATCACAAAGCATCAAGTTTAGTGCTAGATTTTATACTTGGTTGTCACAAAAAAGTTGGGCAACTTTTCCTGAAATTCATCATGAATAAAGTAAACAAGTTACTGCATCACTGGCTGTTAAAGTCTGTTTCAGAGAAAGCTTTTGCTTGGCTGGAACAGAAACAGGCACAGATTGCTAGCGGCGCTGCTGAGAGAGTGTTTTTTACGGCTTTTAGTGCTGTGCCGCGTTATCTAGGTAAACAGGATTTGCAGCTAACATTCGATGACTTGGAAGCAGCACAGGATGTGATTCCCGGTTGGTATCCCGATCATTGGAGTGTAGATCAAGCAGGTCGTACACTCTTGCTTCTAGCTTTGCCCTATGATGATGCTGAGGGCTATGTGCGATCGCTTGATAAATTCTTCTCCACTGCCGATATGGGGGAGTTAGTAGTCCTTTATCAAAGTTTGCCGTTATTACCACATCCAGAGTTACATCGCCATCGCGCTGCTGAGGGAATTCGCAGCAATATGAGTAATGTATTCCAAGCGATCGCACTACGAAACCCTTATCCAGCAGATTATTTAGATAATGCTGCTTGGAATCAGATGGTGCTGAAGGCTGTGTTTGTCGGCAGTCCGTTGCATCTAATTTGGGGACTCGATCGGCGTGCTAATCCAGAATTAGCGAGGATGTTGGCAGACTATGCTCATGAACGTTGGGCAGCTAAACGCTCAGTTACGCCAGAACTTTGGCGGACTGTAGGGCGGTTTGCGGATAGTGCAATCATCACAGATTTAGAAAAAGTACTGGCTAATGGGGATATACACGAGCAAGAAGCAGCAGCGTTAGCTTGTGCTGAGTCTCCTTTACCCCAAGCACAAGCATTACTTTCTCGCTACCCAGATTTACAGTCATCCATTCAAAAAGGTAATCTGACTTGGAATAGTTTTAGCCGCGATGGCCTTTTTGTTTACAAATAAAAGGGAGTGGGGATGAGGGAGATGAGAGAGATGAGGGGGAACAAGGAAAATAACCAATTCCCAATTACCACTTGCCCTGAACGAAGCCGTTCGCGTAGCGTCTCCCAGAGAAGGGATGCCCACTTGCCCTGAGCGAAGCCGTTCGCGTAGCGTCTCCCAGAGAAGGGATGCCCACTTGCCCAATCATTACAACTATGATGTTTATCGATCCTCACATTCACATGTGTTCGCGCACTACTTACGATTACTTAGTAATGCGGGAATATGGCATTGTTGCCGTTATTGAACCAGCTTTTTGGTTAGGACAACCGCGAACGAACGCTGGCACATTTAAAGACTATTTCAGTAGTCTTGTGGGCTGGGAACGGTTTCGTGCTAGTCAGTTTGGCATCCAACATTACTGCACTATTGGCCTAAATCCGAAAGAAGCTAACAATGAGGCACTAGCAGAAGAAGTTATAGAACTGCTACCACTTTATGCTTGTAAAGAGGGAGTTGTTGCCATTGGTGAAATTGGCTACGACGACATGACAGAAGCAGAAGATAAGTACTTTTGTCAACAGTTAGCATTAGCCAAAGAACTCGATATGTTGGTGCTAATTCATACGCCTCATCGCAATAAAAAGGCGGGTGCTAGTCGGAGTATGGATCGCTGTATTGAATACGGCTTAGATCCTTCACAAGTAATTATTGACCACAACAACGAGGAAACCGTTGAGGAAGTATTAGCACGGGGTTTTTGGGCAGCTTTTACAATTTATCCACAGACGAAGATGGGTAACGCTAGGATGGTTGAAGTTGTCCGTAAGTATGGACGCGATCGCATCATTGTAGATAGCAGCGCTGATTGGGGTATTAGCGATCCTTTGGCAGTCCCAAAAACGGCTCAGTTGATGTTAGACAGGGGTATTCCTGAAGAACATGTGCGAGCAGTTTGTTATGAAAACGCCCTAGCTGCTTACAGTCAAACTGGGCAGATGCAAGCATCAGACTGGCTTAATCCACAATCTGTTGATCAACGTCAGTTGTTCAATGGCAATTCTGTGTTGCGGGGACAAGAACCAGGAATCAAATCAGTTTCAGATTATGTGTTGATTGAGTAGAAAATTGCTAGAGACGCGATTAATCGCGTCTGTATTGGAGAGTGGGGAGCATAAATATCTGATTCATCTATAATATGCGGTTTGTTTTGAGAAATTATTAGGCACGGAGGCAGATAAGTGAATGTTGCAAGCTTAAATTTTCAAAGCTGGCGGGGTTATCTAGAATTGATGCGTCCGGCTAATATTGTTACTGCTTGGGCGGATATTCTTGTTGGTTTTGCCGCTTCTGGCTCTGGAATTATTTTTGCTCAATTAATCAATGGAGAAGCAAGTTTTACCATACTAATTCCATTAGCTTGGTTGTTATTAGCTACAACTGGTTTATACGGCGGCGGTATAGTTTTTAATGATGTTTTTGATGCTGAATTAGATGCAAAAGAGCGACCAAATAGAGCAATTCCCAGTGGTCGCGTATCTCGTCAAAATGCTACTTTATTGGGGAGTATACTGTTTACGATCGGGATTATCGCTGCTTTTCAAGTATCGTTGTTGAGTGGTGCGATCGCTATTTTTATTACTCTTTCATGCCTTTTATATGACTCACTCGCCAAACATCATCCTTTTTTTGGCCCTTTAAATATGGGTTTATGTCGTGGCAGTAACTTATTATTAGGCGTAAGTGCTGTACCTACAATAGTAGAAGAACGTTGGTATTTAGCCCTGATTCCTATTTTTTACATTGCTGCTATCACCGCAATTAGTCAGGGTGAAGTTCACGGAGGTAAGAAGATTACAGGAGTCCTTGCATTACTGCTGATTGCAATAGTTTTGACGGCAGTTTTAGCTTTAGGATTATTAGGAGAGTATAAAGCGATCGCAGCACTACCATTTGGTATTTTGTTAGCTATCAGAGTCTTGCCTAATTTTATCAAAGCTGCGCGTGAACCAATAGCCGAAAATATCCGAAATGCCGTGAAAATAGGCGTGTTATCTCTAATAGTTTTAGATGCAACAGTTGCATCTGGATTTGCTGGTTTGTATTACGGTTTATTCGTTTTAATTTTGCTACCATTCTCGATGAAGTTAGCAAAAGCATTTGCTGTTACTTAAAATTGAATCTATACACCAAGTAATCCTATAAATCGGTTGTAGGGGCGCATAGATGTGCATAGGTGTCAACTTAACGAGAAAGCCAGTCTAAAACAAGCTTTTACATTCTCTCGTTCCCAGTCTCCGACTGGGAATGCCATCTTAGAGGCTCCGCCTCTCTCACTTGCGGTAGAGCCGCTATGATGAACATTTCCAGCCAGAGGCTGGAAACGAGATTTGAAAGGAGTTTTACCTTAAGTTGACACAAATGATAGATGTGCGCCCTTACCCATGAGTATGCGGCAGGTATTTTGTGAAATAGTATAAGCCAAAGAAAATGGATTACATATACAAGGGATAAAGCTAGAAAATGAAAATTACAAAAGACAGCAACTTTCACTTAACTTATTGCAGCAATATTCACCCTGGCGAAAGTTGGCTAGAGGTTTTCGCCAATTTGGAAAAATATGTTCTCAATCTCAAATCACGTTTATCGCCAAAAGAAGCTTTTGGTATTGGTTTAAGATTAGCAGATGCAGCTGCTAAAGAACTGTTACAAAATAATAACTTGGCTCAATTCCAAGCGTGGCTTACTCAAGAAGATTTATATGTTTTTACTTTAAATGGATTCCCTTATGGCGGATTCCATCGACAGGTGGTAAAAGATCAAGTTTATGCACCAGATTGGTCTACACAAGAACGGGTAAATTATACATTAAACTTGGTGCAAATTTTAGCTACTTTGTTACCAGAAGGATTGGATGGCGGAATTTCTACGTTGCCATTATCTTATAAACCTTGGTGGCAAAAAGATCAAGCAACTTTCGAGACAGTTTTAAAAGAGAGTTGTTTAAACATAGCGTCAGTAGTTGTAGAAATGATTCGCATCTGCGAAGAAACAGGAAAAATATTACATATTGATTTAGAACCTGAGCCTGATGGTTTAATTGAAAATACCTCAGAATTAATTGATTTTTATCAAAATTTGTTGTTGCCAATTGGCGGTAATTACTTATCAGAAAAGTTAAATATTGAGCAGAGTTTAGCAGAAAACAAATTGCTAGAACACGTTCGGATTTGCTATGATACCTGTCATTTTTCTGTTGAATATGAGGAACCACAATCTGTATTTGGGCGTTTGCACTCAGCAGGGATTAAAATTGGCAAAATTCAAATCAGCGCCGCGATTAAAGTAAAAATCCCTGCTGATGTTGAAAAACGTAGCTTGATAGTTGAACGCTTACGTCCATTTGCTGAATCTACTTATCTTCACCAAGTAATAGAACGTCGCAGTGATGGTACACTCCATCATTATCCTGACTTAATAACTGCATTACCACATTTAGAACAATCTCTAGCCCAAGAGTGGCGTACTCACTTCCATGTCCCAATTTTTATTCATGATTATCAAATTTTGCAGTCTACCCAAGATGACATTGCTACCGTTTTACATTTACTCAAAACAAACAATGCTTGCTCACATTTAGAAATTGAGACTTACACTTGGGATGTATTACCAGCAGCAATGAAGATAGATTTGCTGACTTCTATTCAACGAGAATATGAGTGGGTATTAAAAGAATTTACGGCAAATTAAAAGGATATTAATTTATGCAGAAAACGGTTGTTCTAAATGTTGTCGGATTAACGCCCAGTTTAATAGGAGAAAACACACCATTTTTATCTTCTTGGGTTGCCAAAGGGCAAGTAGTCCCGATCGCAACAGTTTTACCTGCTGTAACTTGTTCTGTTCAAGCTACTTATTTAACAGGAAAATTGCCTGATGAACATGGAATTGTCGCTAATGGTTGGTACTTCCGCGATGAATGTGAAGTGAAATTTTGGCGACAATCTAATAAACTAGTGCAATCTCCTAAACTTTGGGAAATAGCTAAATCAATTGATCCAAACTTCACTTGTGCCAACCTTTTTTGGTGGTACAACATGTATTCTTCAGTAGATTATGCCATTACGCCGCGCCCGATGTATCCCGCAGATGGGAGAAAGTTACCTGATATTTATACCCATCCTAGTGATGTGCGATCGCAAATTCAATCTGATTTAGGAAACTTCCCTCTGTTCGATTTTTGGGGGCCAAAAACTACCATTAGTTCTAGTCAATGGATTGCCAATTCAGCAAAATGGATTGAGGAACGTTACAGCCCTACATTATCACTAGTTTATTTACCACATTTAGATTACTGTCTGCAAAAATTTGGTTATGATGCAAAACACATCCAAGCTGATTTGCGAGAAATTGATGCTGTTTGTGGCGATTTAATTGAATATTTTCAAGCACGTAATACTCAGGTAATTATTCTTTCTGAGTATGGCATTACCCCAGTTTCCAAAGCTGTAGATATCAATCGTGTATTACGGGAAAACGGTTTGATTGCTGTGCGGGAAGAATTAGGGCGAGAACTGCTAGATTTTGGTGCTAGCATTGCTTTTGCTGTTGCCGATCATCAAATTGCTCATGTCTATGTGAACGATCCGGCGTACATCCCGAAAGTGCGATCGCTTTTAGAAGCGACTGAAGGCGTAGCACAGGTATTGGATGACGAAGATAAACAAGCCTACCACCTTAATCATCCTAGATCGGGAGAGTTAGTTGCGATCGCCGCGCCTGACGCTTGGTTTACCTATTATTATTGGCTCGATGACGCAAAAGCGCCTGATTTTGCTAGAACTGTAGATATCCACCGCAAACCTGGTTACGATCCTGTAGAACTTTTCCTTGATCCGCAGATTAGATTTCCTCAAGGAAAAATTGCTCTCAAGTTACTTAAGAAACAACTGGGTTTTCGCTACTTAATGGACGTAATTCCTTTGGATGCTTCTCTAGTACGTGGCTCTCACGGTAATATCACCACTTCTGTTGCTGAAGGGCCTCTATTTATCACTCATCAAACCCATCTAGTTAATGAACATCAAATTGAGGCGACAGATGTTTGCTCGTTGATTCTCAAACACTTACAGCAGATTGCAAGTTGGTGAGGTACAGATAATTGTAGGGGCATGGCACTGCCATGCCCCTACGGATGTACCTCATTTACCTGAAATACGCTATCTAGCTTGCATATTCAAAATTAATATAACTATTGTGGGGTGGGCAACATGAGCGCCCTAATTATGGAAGGTTAAATGTGGAACAGCTTATGAACACTTAACATCCTAAAAATACAAAATAATTTTGTTGAAATTCATAGTCATATCGAGTATGCTTTATATGTAAACTCATTATGACTATGAATTAATTGGCTCTATCAGTGGGCAAGCATCTATCTACCAACAAAAATTTACCTTTTCAGTTCCAGTAACTTCACAGAGAGCTTCTTTACCCATGACTGAACCCCAAAACTTGACAACTGCTGACGGTATTCCAGTTAGCGATAACCAGAACTCACTTACAGCTGGATCGCGTGGGCCTGTATTAATTCAAGATTTCCACCTCTTAGAAAAGCTGGCTCATTTCAACAGAGAACGTATTCCTGAAAGAGTTGTTCACGCTAAAGGTGCGGCGGCTCATGGTACTTTCACGGTTACCAATGACATCACCCGCTACAGTAAGGCCAAACTTTTTTCTGAAATTGGCAAAAAAACAGAAGTTCTCCTGCGCTTTTCGACAGTCGGAGGAGAAAAGGGTTCAGCAGATGCCGAGCGTGACCCTAGAGGTTTTGCCATCAAATTCTACACTGAAGAGGGCAACTGGGATATTGTAGGCAACAATACGCCTATTTTCTTCATCCGCGACCCTTTGAAGTTTCCTGATTTTATCCATACCCAAAAGCGCAATCCCCAAACCAATTGCAAAGACCAGAATGCAAAGTGGGATTTTTGGTCACTCAGTCCAGAATCGCTTCACCAGGTGACGATCCTGTTTTCAGACAGGGGAATACCCAAAACCTATCGAAACATGGACGGCTTTGGTAGCCATACTTTCAGTTTAATTAATGCTGAAGGCGATCGCGTTTGGTGTAAATTTCACTTTAAGACTCTGCAAGGGCATCAAACCTTGACGGAGGAAGAATCGGCTAAGATTAAGGGCGAAGATCCCGATCATGCGACTCACGATCTGTTTGAAGCGATCGCTAAAAAAGACTATCCTAAGTGGCGGATGTGTATTCAGGTGATGACTGAGGAGCAAGCGGCAAAACATCCAGATAATCCTTTTGACTTGACCAAAGTTTGGAAGCACTCAGAATATCCTTTAATTGAAGTCGGGATATTAGAGCTAAATCGGAACCCTGAGAATTATTTTGCCGAAGTAGAGCAAGCTGCTTTTAGCCCTAGTGCTGTGGTTCCGGGCGTTAGTTTCTCTCCAGATAAAATGCTGCAAGCTCGGATATTTTCTTACCCAGATGCTCAACGTTATCGCTTGGGTGGTAACTATCAGCAACTACCCGTTAACCAGCCCAAATGTCCAGTGATGCATTATCAGCGAGATGGCTTTATGGCATCGGGGAACAACGGCGGTAGCGTTCCTAACTATGAACCGAATAGTGCTGAGGGTACGCCCAAAGAAAATCCAGCTTATGCAGAACCACCTAGTCATTTGGGCGATGTCACAGTAGATCGTTACAGTCATCGTGAAGGAAACGACGATTACACCCAAGCTGGTGATCTGTATCGGTTAATGACTCCTGAACAGCAAGAGCGGCTGGCTAAAAATATTGTCGGTAGTCTAAGTCAAGCAAGAGAAGACATCCAAATGCGTCAACTTTGCCACTTCTTCCGGGCAGATGTTTCTTATGGTAGTCGTGTAGCTGAAGGGTTAGGCATTTCAATTGATCCCTCAATATTTTCTCATAATGCTCAACCTGTAGGTAACTGGTAGCCTTATCCAATTTTGTGGGGTGGGCATCTTGCCATTGGTGTCAACTTAAGCTAAAAAGCTTATTCCACAGGCGTTTTACCCCCCTTAATCCCCCCTTGGAAAGGGGGGAGACCGAAAATCCAGTTCCCTCCCCTTTCCAAGGGGAGGGTTAGGGTGGGGTAACGCAGATCGTGATGGGAAGCCAGAGAACTGAATATGACGTTTTGACAAGGGTTTCACGTTAAGTTGACACCAATGACATCTTGTCTGCCCTAAAGCAAATTCATTTGATTAACTTACAAAATAAATCGAGGTAATTACAGATGAAATTAACAGCAACAGAAAAAGGCTTATTAATCCCTAAAGAACTATTAGGAGAAAACCAAGAGTTTGAGATTATTCAAGAAAATGGAAAAATTATTATTACTAGCATCAAACAAACATCTTCTATTTGGGATTTAGGTTCAAATCCTGTGGAATGTGATGTAAAAGATGGTGCTATTAACCGCGATCGCTATCTCTATAATCTTAGATAATCATTTTTATCAAGCTAGATTTCAAATTTAACTATCATAAATTAAGTATAAATAACTAAAGATATATTTACTATTTTATTCTGAATTTAATAATGTCTGACAAAGTAGAGTCAAAACTACTTGCAGTTAGATCCCTAATTTTTCAAATAAATCGAGGATCTGGAATTGCTGTAGCTGAATAATGGAAAGGAGTTCAAAGACTCATTAATGGAGCTAAAAGACTCTTTAATGGAGTTCAGAGGCTCTTTAATGGAGCTAAAAGGCTCATTAATGGAGCTAAAAGACTCTTTAATGGAGTTCAAAGACTCATTAATGGAGCTAAAAGACTCTTTAATGGAGTTCAAAGGCTCATTAATGGAGCTAAAAGACTCTTTAATGGAGTTCAGAGGCTCTTTAATGGAGTTCAAAGACTCATTAATGGAGTTCAGAGGCTCATTAAGTAGAGAAACAAAAATATTTACAGTTATTGCGATCGCACCCTTCGCAAAGCATACAGCGCTTCCGGCTATTATGCAATACAGCTTTTCTCCTTGCCCTCTCCTATCAAAGCTTTCAGATTTGAGGATGTACCTCATAGCTGCCGGAAGTGCTGTATCGTAGAGAAGTAGTTATAAGGGTTGCGATCGCTTCATTTTGCTTACCTGCATTTGAAATGACATTGTGTAATTAATTATCTTGTCTACTTATTAGACTGGGATTTGAATCCCAGGCTGGTAATGCAGCCGGTGCAGATTACCTAAATTACTGAAACCAACGCCAGACAAAAGCAACCATTCTCCTGAATCAAGGCTGACGATTCCGCCGCAAGTCTTCCAGATTTTTACGAATGGTTATTGTATTGGGATGATTTGCCCCCAACTCCCTTAAAAAGGGGGCTTTTATCATTCCCCCCTTTTTAAGGGGGGTTAGGGGGCAATACTGCTCGGTTAAGCCTCTTTTGGGCATTATAGACAACGATAGTTCAAGGGTTTCAGCCCACTTTCTTTCCTTAACCGAGCAGTATTGGGTTAGGGGGGATCCATTCGTGACAGGTTAAGACAAAATTCGTTTTGTCAATAGTAGTTACGCTAAAAATTGAAACTGTAGTTAGGTATCAAATCTCATCTTCTACGGACTTTATCGGGTAAGAATGAGTGATGCTTTTTAAGACGACGCGTAGGCGCAGCCCGCCGTAGGCATCGCTAGCCCAAAAATTGTGTTTTTCTACCCTGTTTTTGGCAATATTTTAAGTATTATTACTCATTGACAAATTTTTGATGACCTTAACCTGTCAAGAATGGGGGGATCTAGGTTTCAGGTTTTCAATGCGTAAGTCCTGGTTTATTAAAAACTTCTAAAATGTGTCGGCAAATCTGTTTGAGCTTATCCTCGATTTCGCCAGAAGGCGAAGATGCGCCGACAACACTCCAGTTTTCTACCGTAGAAAGTCGCCACGCTTCACCGCGATGATCGAAGCCAGCTACTTCCACGCCGATCGCCCGCCGGGAATTATTGATGGGATCTTGATAAAATCGGATTTGAATTAAAATACTCCGACTTCGCCAAGATTTGCTGATACCAGGAAAGTGAAAGCCAATATCTATAGAATCTGGATCGACTAACTCCCTGGTTTCCGGGTCATTCTTCCAGGGTTTGAGATCAGATTTGGCATCAGGAAACTCGAATTTGAACAAATTAACCACCGTAGCAATGTTGCTGGCGAGTTCAAGGTTCGTTGCCTGTTCAGCTGCATTCACTAAAAAACACTCCTATATCGCGTCGGCATCTTCGGGGATGTGAAGACAGAAAAACCGCTAAAAGGCTTATCTTATCGGTGTTTCAGCTTATCAAGACCTTTGAGATTTAGCAACTCTAAATCATATTTCCCTAACAATCCTGGTTACTAGACAGATACCAAAAATAGGTTCTTGTTGGGACTGGCTAACACCTATTAAGTAATTGTACTTAAAAAATCCTGAAAAGCAGATGAAACTCTGCCGTTTGGAAAAAATATCAAGATTTTCTGCAAAATCCCTGGCAGATAAGAACGATAAATTACGCTAGCGATCTAAAATGACACTGTTAATCGGCAAAAAAACAGTAATCAAGTTCAATGTATGGTGCGTCAACGCTCGATTTTTTCATTTTTCCTAGTATTATTGGCCACATTCCTAATTAGTTGTGGCGGCCCTGGTGTTGCGGTAGCACCTCCGACTTATACAGCAACGCAACTTGAAAGAATTCAGGCTTATGTTCCTGAAATTCAGGCTGTGCGCGATCGCTCAGAAGAATTGACAACCCTGATTAAAAAAGGTGATTGGATTAATGTGCGTAATTTTATACATGGCCCGATAACGGAAGCAAAGCTGAATCTGACTTATGTAACTCCCAACCTTCTACCCAAAGACCAACCCACAGCACGTCAAATAACGCAAGATTTTTTTAAAGACCTGGTTAAACTTGATAAAGCTACTAGTGCTGGCAAACCTCAACCTGCCTTGACTAGCTCTGAAGCTGCTTTTGCAGATATTGACAAATTCCTCAATCTGCTTCCTAAGAAAGAAGAGGGTTAAAAGTAGAGACGCGATTAATCGCGTCTGTACAGTAGAGACGCGATTAATCGCGTCTCTACAAGAGGTAAGAGTTAGGAGTTAGGAGTTAGGAGTTAAGAGTTAGCAGTTAAGAGTTAAGAGTTAAGAATTTAAAATTTTTAACTTCTCACTTCTAACTCCTAATTTCTCAAATTTTTAACTGCTAACTCCTAACTTCTAACTTCCTCCTAACTTCTCATTTAAAGCACAAGTCATGAATGTAGTTATTATCGGTTGTGGTGTGGTTGGGGCTGCGATCGCATACCAACTGAGTCTAGTAAAAGGGCTAAAAATCACAGTTTGCGATCGGCAAGCACCAGCCCAAGCTTCTACGGGCGCTGCACTTGGCGTTTTAATGGGCGCAATCAGCCAAAAAATTAAGGGCAAAGCTTGGCAGATGCGGGAAACTAGCATCCAACGCTATGAAACTTTGATTCCTGAACTAGAAGCTGTAACAGGTCGCAAAATCCCCTTTAATCGCCAGGGAATTCTCAGTCTTGGTTTGGAAGAGGAGAATTTAGCAGCATGGGAAAAACTTGTAGAAGTTCGCCACTCTCAAGGCTGGCATTTAGAAATATGGGATACGGCTAAACTCAAAAATATCTGTCCTCAAGTTGATTGCGAAACAATAACTGGCGCTGTCTATTCTCCTCAAGATCGTCAACTTGATCCAACTGCTCTCACATTAGCTTTAGTTGAGGCTGCCCAACAAAACGGTGTAACCTTCAAATTTGGTGTCGCTGTTTTGGATGCCCAAACCTCACCACCTGATTCTTCCCCCCAATTTTGCGTTCAACTTGAGACTACAGAAGGAAAAATAGCCGCAGATTGGTTTGTAGTCGCAGCAGGGTTAGGTTCAACACCACTGACAGCAAAATTAAATCAAATAATTGATATCCGCCCCGTGCTAGGGCAAGCATTGCAAATGCATGTAGGGCATCCGTTGGGTAATCCAGACTTCCAGCCAGCGATAACGGGTAACGATGTGCATATTGTTCCTGTGGGTGGTGGAGATTATTGGGTGGGTGCAACAGTGGAATTTCCCAACAATGGCCATGAGATACCGCCAAATCAAGAACTGCTGGAATCAGTTAGAAAACAAGCGATCGCATTTTGTCCAGAATTAGCCACAGCAACCATTCGCCGCACCTGGTCGGGTTTACGTCCCCGTCCTGAAGGTCGTCCAGCCCCAGTTATTGGTAAGTTACCAGGGTTTAGTAATGTCCTCCTAGCTACCGGACACTATCGCAACGGCGTTTTACTAGCACCCGCTACAGCTTATGCGATTCGTGAGATGATTATTTCTCAAGGAATAGGGGGATGAGGGAGCAGGGGGAGCAGGGGGAGCAGGGGAGGCAGGGGGAGCAGGGGAGGCAGGGGGAGCAGGGGAGGCAGGGGGAGAAAGAATAACTAATGACGAATGACCAATGACCAATGACAAATGACAAATGACAAATGACAAATGCCCAATATAGGAAAATAGCGTGTCAATAACAGAACATAAAATCAATGTAGATTCACTGGAATGGTTTTATCGGGAATCTTTACCAATCGGCAGAAGTGACTTAGCGCCTGTGTTGTTGCTACACGGCTTAGTTTCACAAAGTTATAGCTGGCGTAATATTATACCTGCTTTGGCGAATCAGGGGACAAGAGCGATCGCTCCAGATTGGATTGGTTACGGCAATTCTTTAAAACCAGAAAAACGAGATTTTGCTTACACTCCTGATGCTTTTATTACAGCTTTAGAAGGATTTGTTAAAGCGCTAGAACTTGAACACTTTTCTCTAGTTGTCCAAGGATTTTTAGGTTCTGTAGGATTACAATATGCCTTGCGTCATCCAGAACAAATTGCCAATTTAGTTATTTTAAATACACCAATTTCAACTGCTGCCAGATTACCCTGGAAAATTAAACAAATGGGTTTACCTTTGGCAGGTGAGGTCATGACCCAAGACCCGCTTTTGGTTGACCGAACGCTAGAAGGTGGAAGCCGTTATCGCATAGGGGATAAGGAATTAGATATTTATCGAAAACCATTCTTGAAAAGTTCTTCATCTGGGCGGAGTCTCTTATCAAGTATTCGCAATTTACAGCTTGATTCAGCAATGAAAGAAATTGAATCTGGCTTTAAAGAATGGCAACAGCCAATTCTGATTCAATGGGGTATGATTGACCCTTGGTTACCCGTAGACATTGCCGAAAACTTTGCCAATTCCGTACCAAATACCGAATTAATAAAACTTAACAATGTCGGGCATTATCCTCAAGAACACTACCACGAAGCGATTTTAGAAGACCTTTTACCCTTTGTGCGTCGTAAAGATGCTCATTGACAATATACTTTTGGCAAAAATCGATATTATAAAAATGAAACCACAGATAAATACCGATGATTTATCTGTGGGAAAGAAATTAATTCTGGATTTTTGCCAGACTTATAATGTTATTTCAGCCTGCATTTGTGAACTTTTTATTACCATTAAAAATGGCTCACAACCACAAGTAAAGGAGATTAGTATTCATGGCTTATTCATGGTTTAAAGCCTTTCATATTGTCGGATTTGTAGTTTGGTTCGCTGGTTTGTTCTACTTAGTTCGTCTTTTTATCTATCACGTTGAAGCCAACCTTGAACCCGAACCAGCGCAAACGATACTGAAAAATCAGTATCAAATTATGGAAAAGCGTCTCTACTATATCATCACTAACCCAGGAATGTACGTGACGATCGCAATGGCTATCGGTTTATTAACCACTGAACCGGACGTTTTAAAAGAGGGTTGGTTGCATATAAAACTGCTGTTTGTGGCTATTTTAATTGGTTATCATCATTACTGCGCTCGGCTGATGAAAAAGTTAGCAGTAGATGAGTGTGGCTGGAGTGGTCAGCAATTACGTGCTCTAAATGAAGCACCCACAGTTATGTTAGTAGCGATCGTGTTGCTGGCTGTGTTTAAGAATAATCTACCTACAGATATCGCTGCTTGGGCTATTTTTGGCATGATTATTTTGATGGCAGTCACTATTCAACTTTACGCCAAAAAACGCAGGCAGGATAAAGAGAAGTTAACTGCACAAATAGGACAACCACAAGAACAAAGTTAGACAAAGTAGGGTAGCACAGATGTCAAACTAATTCATAATTGATAATTTATAATTCATAATTGAAAGACGCTCGCGGACTCGCTATCAGTGGGAGCAAGAAATGCTCCACGCTCTTTAAGACCACGCTCATTAAAAATGAGCGTGGGTGGCTCTGTCCCATTTTAAAATTTATGAACTTGTACTGAGCGTCTTGCCCTGAGCGACTTGTGCCGAGCGACTTGTGCCGAGCGACTTGTGCCGAGCGACTTGTGCCGAGCGAAGCCGAGGTAAGCCGAGGTAAGCCGAGGTAAGCCGAGGTAAGCCGAGGTAAGCCGAAGGGAGCCGAAGTATTATGAATTATGAATTAATAATTATTTGGTCATTGGTGTCAAATTAACGTAAAAACCAGTCCAGACAGAGCTTTAAAAGATTGCCTCGTCAAGAGTCTCCGACTGGGAATGCCTACTAAGAGGCTCCGCCTCAAGACTTGCGGTAGAGCCGCAATTGAAGAGCATTTCCAGCCTCTGGCTGGAAACGAGGTTTTAAAGGAGTTTTAGCTGAAGTTGACACCAATGCACAGATGTACGTCCCTACTATTACTCATCCTGGAAAAGTTTTCAGTAAATCATCCCCAGGAATCACGGCAGTGTAAAAAGTATATTTGCGATTAGCGACATAACGGCGGTCTTGTTTAATAATCGCCATAAACTCTCTATGTCCCTCACGAGTCCGTCCCACTAAACAACCCGCGCTAGCAAGGCGAATATCATTCCGGGAATAATCAAAGCCGTAGTGTTGATTCACATAAAAATCATCACCTGTATCAAGTTTGTCGCCAGTCCGTTTAAAATCTTGGTTGAAATCTCTACAAACAGTTATATCTCCAACTTGCACTAATGCTTCGTGAGGCTCTGCTGTGCCGTGAGTACCAACAGCCCAAGCTTTGTATTGTCCAAACTGAATCCTAGCTGCTCCTTTGCGATTCATCGGATTATAAGTGTAGTACTTCCCTGGTTCTGTAGTAGCTTCCCAGTGATCTACGATTTTGGGAACGCCGTTTACTACTTCAATGACAATGCGGCGATCGTTAAATTGATTGGGTGTATCACTGTTGAGAGTCCAGTCTGCATCTATACCCTCTACATAAACAATGTTGTATTCTTTTGGATTGCTAAATACCTGATAATCTTTGGATTGCATATATTTTACAATCTTACTAGCGATGTCATTGCCTAGTTTTAAGGGGGGTTTAGGAAGATCATCTATTTTGGTTTCAATTAGTTTTTTGGCTGTGACTGCTCCTAAAAAGCCATTCTCTTCAAGCTTTGTTAATTCTTGAAATTTTTTGAGAGATATCACAGAAACAGGGCCAAATTTACCATCGGCTGGAGGTTCCAGCAAACCTAAGCCGATTAACAGTATCTGAATCTGACGAGCCAAGTCTGCATCCTCAGCGATCGCCTCAAATCCCCATTTCTCATCTTTTCCCAAGAAATCTTGTAGTTTCATGATGCACCTACCTTAATTTACTTACTTCTAAGTATAAACATCATTTTCAACATTGATGTTGTTATGAACAATACTCTAAAACAAAATTTATTGTGATAATTTTTACTATTAATTTATGATTAAGCACCCCAAATATTCATGATTTATACTGGAATAAGAATGTATTTATTTGCAATGCTAAATACATTGCTAAGTAATAATACGTATAATACCTCAAAAGTATAAATCCAGAACAAGCTTGTTTATAGAGCAATACGCTTGGGTTAATACCGATGATTTGTGAGGTTGCCTAGTTAGAACAAATTGTCTTAATCTGATATATATTGAATAAATTAACTTTTGTATAAAAACTTTCCAAAAATAGAAAGGTGAGCTAGTTTCGTCATAACTAGAAAAATCAAGGTTATTCTTAGGTGTTTAATAAAAATGGCAAATAAAATACTACTCAGCCTTCAAGATTTAAAACCAGAATATCAAAAGCTTTGGAATAGTTGCCAAATTAGACCAGATAAACTGAGCAGTACTCAAAATATAGTTGCGAAAATCAGTGCAAATCGCCCTCGTTACGAAGCATTAGTGCAAAAAATTAATGTGCCTTGGTACTTTGTTGCAGTCATCCATAATATGGAATGTTCCCTTAACTTCAGCAAACATTTGCACAACGGCGACTCGCTAAAAAAACGTACTGTCAACGAACCATCTGGTAGACCACTAGCTGACCCTATCAACGGCTGGGAGGTAGGATACACTTGGGAAGAAAGCGCGATTGATGCTTTGACAATCAAAGAATTCAACCGAGTAAAAGATTGGAGTTTGCCAGCACAACTTTGGCAGCTAGAGAGATACAACGGCGTTGGTTATAGACAGTACCATCCAGAAGTTCTCACGCCTTACCTGTGGTCAGGGACTAACAACTACAACAAAGGCAAGTATGTAGCAGATGGCAAATGGGATGCTAATGCTGTTTCTGCCCAAATTGGTGCGGCAGCTTTGTTAAAAGTTTTGATAAAGGAAGCAAATCTGAATATTCAATAAAACGTGGCGAACAACACATGATCGCACACCGTTGAGATGAATAAGACTGAGAATATCTTAGACATATTCTGTAACTTCCCAGGTAGGAAAGTCAGGGATATTCCCATGAGGGAAGAAAGAAGAAAGAGATATATAAGGGAACTCCAAAAAATAAATTATTCCACATTAAAGTCGTTGACTGTTGACTGTTGACTGAAAACTCGTGAACCGTCAACGGTCAACAGTCAACAATAGCAATGGAATATTTTTTTACTTGGAAGTCCCTAATTTTCACAAATGATTTAGGACTGCTAAGTAGAGCAGCGTGAATAATTCAAGGTTTGTAATGAGGACTTTAGTCCTTTTATGAGGGCTGAAGCCCTCACTACGAAGTAATCTTTTGTATCAAAATGCGATCTACTTAGTCATATCACCAACGGCTAATACTAGACCTTCGTGGGCTATTATGGCTTGAGGAAAGGCAGATTTAACATCGACTTGAACCTGGTCAAGAAAATCATCATGGTCATCTGGGTGATGATGAGAAATGGCTAGCCGTTTAACGCCAGCATTCAGAGCCGCATTCACCGCAGCTTGCCAGAGTAAATCAGCTGAATCATGGTTGTGAGATGTAGGCGGAGTGTAAGTAGCATTGGCAATCAGCAAGTCAACGCCTTGAATGAACTGTAAAATCCGCTCTCGCTCCACTTGATCGGCATTCTGGTGCAAATCCGTGATGTAAGCAACACTATATTCTTGCCAAGTGACTCGGTAGCCAACTGACCTCTGAGTTTGATTAATTAATGCAGTTGTAATGGTGACATCATCTAGCTTCACGTCACTTTCTGGAGTCAAATTGTAAAACTGCAATTCCGACTGCATTACCTGTAAAGGGTAAGGAAAGTGTGGCTGGAGCATCTGATCGTACAGACATTGTTTGATTGAGGCTCCATTTGATGCAGCTGTGCCGTAAATATGGAAGCAATTTTCCCCAATAAATGCTGGAGCAAAAAAGGGAAACCCTTGAATTCTGTTTGATTGGCAGTTGGAAAAAAATAAATGGGCTTCTAATGGCTGTTGCAGTTCTTGCCAAGTTTTACCCAGTACACGTAAGCCAGTACCGCCATCAAAAATCAAGCGTTTCCCAGCTACATGCATTTCTACACAAGCGGTATTACCACCATAACGATTGGTATTGCTACTTGGAGTGGGAATCAAACCTCTTACACCCCAAAATTGCACGATAAATTCACCTGCTGGGCTACTTGGCAGGGTAGATGATTTTTCTCTTATGTAGCTCTGGGAATCCGACAACTCAAAATTTGACATTTTCCTTGAAATTAGACCTTACTGAGCAGGTCATCGTAGCGCCGCACTTCCAACAGCCTGTTTTTTTCGTCCACAATGACTACCGTAGGAGAGTAACTTTTTAACTCTTCTAGAGTGAACTGCCCGTAAGTCATTATAATCAAGCGATCGCCAATAATGCCTAGACGTGCCGCACCCCCATTTAGCTCAATTATTCCTGAATGGGCTGGAGCGGGGATCGCATAAGTAATAAAGCGCTGACCATTAGCATTATTAACTACTTGCACCTGCTCATAAGGTAAGATGCCAGCTTTTTCCAAAAGCATCTCATCGATGCTGATACTACCCACGTAGTTGATATTCGCCCCCGTGAGGGTGCAGTTATGAATTTTTGCCAAAAGGAGAGTGCGCTGCATTTGAGTTTGGGTTGGTGGCAGATTTTATAATCTGTAACAAGGAAAAGTTATTAAAGTGAGGAGTGAGGAGTTAGGAGTGAGAAGTGAGGAATAAAAATTTATAACTCTTAACTCTTAACTCTTAACTCCTAACTCCTAACTCTTAACTCCTAACTCTTTTATTATCCTCTATAAGCTTTGACGGATTTTTCTACTATTGCTGCAACCTTGTCCACATCTTGCCAACCGAGAATTTCAGTCACCTTTTTTTCCAAATTTTTATAACTACGGAAAAATTCAGCAATTTCATCTAAGCGGTGTGGTGCTAAGTCATTCAGGGATTTGACCTGAGTGTAGCGCGGATCTTTGTCAGGAACACAAAGGATTTTCTCATCGCGATCGCCACCGTCAATCATCTCCAAGAAGCCAATGGGTCGTGCGGCAATCACACAGCCTGGAAAGGTTGGCTCGTCAATTATGACCATACCATCCAGGGGATCGCCATCATCAGCCAAAGTATTGGGTACAAAGCCGTAGTCATAAGGATATTGTACCGAGGAATAAAGTACTCGGTCTAGAGCAAAAGCTTCTAGTTCCTTATCATATTCATATTTATTTTTACTTCCGCCAGTAATTTCAATCAGAACGTTGATTAAACCAGGTTTCGGTTGGGCAGGAATACGAGATAAGTCCACAAAAAACTCCTCTGATAACAATGAATCATGGGGGCACTCAGTCAGTTTCGCTCCCCGTGTAGAATTTTAGGGCAATATGGATCTCTTCCCAAGAGATTGGGCATTGAAAAGAGTCAGAGGGGCGGGGTGCTGCTTTTGCTGAGGTGAAAGAGCTAATTTTTTTCTCCCCCTTGCCTCCCCTGCCTCCCCTGCTCCCTCATCCTCCTCATCTCTGCCACTCTTATTGAAATGGAAAAAGCGTTACGAAGTTACTTCGCAACGCTTTTTCCAAGACGGTATTATTCTTTCCCGCCCTTGATTGCTGTTGGAGGGATTTATTTGTGCCCGTACTCTATCAAGACAACTGAAATCTGGAGTCACACAATACAGATTTCAGCTTATTCCTGATGAACTACATCCAAATCTAGAGAGATTTTCTCAAAATCAGTTTTCTCCTTTTTTGTAGCTTTAGTACTGGTTAAATGCTACTAGAAAGCTTTATCAATCTTGACTTCCTTTGAAATTTTGAACCAAGGGTTGCTGGTTGATTTGAACATTAGTTGAAGAATAGTGGGCGATGACAAACACGGGTAGGGTGAGAGTCAATAGAGCGATCGCAGTTCCCACAATGTCTGCCAAACGTTGGGAATATGTGTCGGTATTGGCAGACTGGCTATTTGAATTCATACAAAATTGAAGTTCTTCGTAATGCTGTGTAGGTCTACTGTCTTATCGAGAGTCTTAATGCTATGTTAGCTATTTTTCAACTGTAGAATGTGTATAATCATACAATTTAAACCAGTTCTATAACTGTCATAATAGCCTTTTTATACATGGAGTTCTTAATACAAAGTTACAAGAAAACAAATCATGTTTTATTTTGTAATTAATATTTTCAGATGTTTCCCTGTAGGGTGTAATGGTTCGCATACGCAAAGCCAACTTTGACAGCATCATAAATTACATTTTTTCGCTGTTTCAAGATTAATTAGCAAAACATATTTGTCCGATACTTCATGAGTATAACATCTTAAAATCCCTTTGATAAGGTCATTTTACTGGAATTGCTAATTTGTGATACAGAATACAAAACAGCAATTGCACTGAGAAATATTCAGTACTTTTGATTGTTATACAGTAGTTATACACAAAAATATTTGATGCTAGACAAGAAATGGATAGGAATAATTTTTATAACTAAGGATAGCTACCGAATAAATACACATGCATCAACTGCGTGTGCAGCATGGATTCAGTGATACTACTAAACAAATATTTTATAATTAAAATTTTAAAACATAGGTAATATCACAGCAATTTTGTCAATCTATATATAGGTAGATTAAAAAATATTTTAGAAGGTGGCGTAGAGGTGTAGGAGTTATCGCCAAACTTTGCTCATATCTGAACAAAATACCCAATCCCAATTTATCGGCGGATTTAGGGGGATCTAGAACTTTTGATACCGACAAGAGGGCTTTTCAAACAACTTCTAAACTCCCCATTCCCAAAACCTTGGTTTGGCGTTGCTTTCCCGCCCTGCAATAAATTGATTGCTCATAGCTAAAGTGCGTTGAAACGCACTGAAATTAAAGAAATCAAAATGGATTTGGACTGATGGTTTAGACTCCCTATTAATTTGCCAACAGTCTCATTCCATTCGCCAAGGCAGGCGTGTTTTTGCACTCATTGAGATGCTCCCTTTTCTCCCCTTGTCTCCCTCATTTCTCTCGTACAGTGGGCGCGGAAATAAATATACCATTTTCTTATGGCGCAAAAGCTTGGAATATAATCCTTTTGACTTTTGACTTCCTCGTAGAGGTTGACCAAATAATTATTAATTCATAATTCATAATTCATAAATTTTGAAATGGGTACAGAGCCAATACTGCTCGGTTAAGAAAATTTGTAGGTTGGATTGAACTTTAGTGTTACCCAACAAAGCCTCGATAATGTTGGGTTTCGTTCCTCAACCCAACCTACATTGGAGTTATTTTTTAGGCTTAACCGAACAGTATTGGGTACAGCAGCCCCCACGCTCATTTTTAAATCAGTGGTCAAAAAGACAGTGGAGAGTTCAGAGCTAACACTGATTTAAATTATGAATTATTAATTATCAATTATGAATTAGTTTGACTTCCGGCCTGCGGTACTACTCCCTTCCATAAACACTCATTGGTTCCTTGATAAATCGGGTGTAAAGATGCTTAAAGGTAGATTTAATTACGCGGGGCATACCAAAATCGATGGGCATTAACTTGTCGGGTAGCCGCCAATCTTGTATTTTTAATAAGTCAGGATTTAAATGCGGAAACTCTATGGCAGCTAGTTCTGGACAAACTCCTAGCCTTTGGGAAGCTGCAACTGTGGGCACTTGTTCGGGAGGAACATTCAGGATTTCTATCATTGCCCGATCTAAGGCAAATATATCTGATGCGGCTGCTAAAATTCCCAATTGGCGAGGTTCACCATTACTGGGGCCATTTCCTTCATGACCGATGATGCCATCTAATATGGTTAAGTTAGGGTTAATTGCCCTGGCAGTTTCTACTAACATTTCACCAAATCTGTTCGCATCTTTTCCTGCTTCCATGTGCCACCAAGCTTTCATTTTGCCGGGGACGCAACCAAATAAGTTTTTTACGCCCAGTGTTAATGTCAACTGCATGTGTGATTTCACTTTAGGTAGGTTAATCACTACGTCTGCTTCCATTGCTTCTTTAGACAGTCGCAGATGGTTAAAATTGTCACTGATGGTTTGGTAACGCTGACCATGAAAATCGATGATGGGAAGATTGAGTTCTTCTAAAATCGGCAGATAGCCGTTTGCTATTGCTACGCCCTTGGCACTACCAAAAGCAGGACTATCACCCAAAAATGGCTTACCACCAACCTCAATTACCATCTGGGCGACTTGATAAACTAGTTCGGCACGGGTGATACACTCTTTACCAGGACGCGACCCTGTAAGTAGATTTGGTTTAAGTAAAACGCGATCGCCTTTTTTCACAAAGGCTGCCATTCCTCCAAAAGGTTCCAGCAGCGTAACTAAGGATTCCCGTAAAGCCTCTCGTTCGTAGGATGTAGCCCGAATAAGACTGACAGATGATTTTTGAGTCTGCATGGATAATAAATTACCAGTAATGAAGATATTTTTCTATCTTCCTATTTATACCAATTCTCTAAAATCTCGCGTACTAGCTTAACCTCTGCCGTAACCACAAAGCCAATAAAGGTAACGCTATTTGATAACCCTGTTCAGCACTATAAATTAAACCTTTGTTCTGTAATCCAGTCAGCGATCCCTGAAGGCTACCACCTCTTGAAAGACCATGTTTTTGAATATATTCTTTACTTTGTGGTTTATCTGTAGGATCTAAAGCCAAAGATTCTAAAAGATGCACCTGATTGGCTGGCAATAACATGAGTAAAGATTCAAAAACTAAAGACAAGTCTTTGAGCAATCCTTCTATTGCCTGCTGCACTGCTGCTTCACTAATTAACCCATCAGGATAAGAAAAAGTTTGCAGGCGGCGAATTATTGCCATTGCGTCGCCAATATGTCCTTGAACAGCCTCTAAAAATAATTGCAGTGCTTGGGAGCGAGAATCAAATTTCATTCCTTGTATATTCAATATCTCCCTAGCCCACAATGCCAAAACATCATTAGCTAAGGGGGCTAACTGTATAGTTTCTAGCGGATAGTTTGTCTCATCTGGATGATGGCTGATCTGGGCTATGGTTGCTACTAAAACGTAGCTGACATGAGTTTGTACATTGATTTCTCGTCTGAATGTGGCTTCCCACAAACCATTACGATCCCAAGAGCGAATGTGCGGAAAACTCTGCAAAATCAGCACTACCCGCTTATTTAAACCAATAGCCATAATTTGGAGCAAATTGAGCAAAATTTCAAATGCTTGCCATAACTGCTTTTGGTTTAGGGAACGCAATGACTTAAGTTTGCCTTCTGGATGAAAGACAAAAAACTCATTACCAAAGTTGCTTACCCAGTCTTGAATTTGTGCTGCTTCCCAGTTTTGGCTAATTGTCTCTGTTAGCAGGAGGATAAATCGCTCTCCATCTGTAGCGCGGATACAATCTATCTCCAAGACGATCGCACCAACTTCTTGAGCAGCCCCTCGCACTAAAGTTCGTCGCCCACTACCAGGTACGCCAGTAATTAGCAAATCTCCATCTTGGGCTAGTACTTCGACAATTCGCTGAAATTCTAGCGATCGCCCAACCAATTGTAAAGGAGTAGACAAATCCAAATTCACCTAGTTTTTGCCCTTGGTTTTTTGCCCTTGGTTTTAATCCCCACTTAACGGCAAGCATACTCACTTCCATGACTACTGAGCAAGCATTGAAAGTAATTATGATAATAGTTAATTCTTATTAGTGCTTATTTTAATTTGACACTTATTTTTAGTGCTAAAACTTATTTAGCACTAAATCAGAGGAAGTAAGTATGGTACAGGCAGAATCTCCTATTGCATCCCAAGAAAAGCAATTCACCGTTTGGCATACTTTGGAAATTTCTGAAACGATCGCCCGCTTGGATAGTGATGCTGAGAATGGTTTGAGTAGTGCAGTAGCCAAACACTTATTGTCTGAAGTGGGAGCAAACGAACTCACAGGCAAGAAAAGCAAACCTTGGTGGTTAAAATTTTTACTGCAATTTAACCAACCACTGCTGATTATTTTGTTGTGTGCGGGTTTAGTAAAGGCGCTAAGTGGCAGCTTGGTGAATGCTGGTGTTATTTGGGGAGTGACTACAACCAACGCCATCATTGGATTTATTCAAGAATCGAAAGCCGAAAGTGCGATCGCTGCTCTCGCCAAAGCAATTACCACAGAAGCAACCGTCATCCGTGATGGTCAAAAATTACGCATTGCTTCTGGTGAGTTAGTGCCTGGAGATATTGTTCTGTTAACTTCTGGTGATAAAGTCCCAGCAGATTTACGGTTAATTAATGTTAAAAACTTACAAGTAGATGAATCTGCCCTGACTGGTGAATCTCTAGCAGTAGAGAAAAATACGCAAATTATTAAGCCAGATGCTGCTTTAGCCGAACGTCAAAACATGGCTTATGCAGGTGGCTTTGTTACCTTTGGGCAAGGTACTGGTGTTGTAGTTGCCACAGGAAATACTACAGAAACAGGGCGTATTTCCCAGTTAATGGAGCAACACACCGATATTTCGACACCATTAACTAGAAAATTCGATAAATTTAGCCAAAATTGGCTGTATATGGTGTTAGGATTAGCAGCCCTCTGCTTCGTGGTGGGATTAAGCTTTCGAGGTTTTCAAGAAGCTTTAGAAGCAGCAGTCGCTTTAACAGTTAGCGCGATTCCTGAAGGATTACCAGCAGTAGTGACAGTTACCTTAGCCATAGGTGTTTCCCGGATGGCGCGACGCAACGCCATTATCCGCAAATTACCAGCCGTTGAAACCTTGGGAAGTGCAACTGTTATTTGCTCTGATAAAACTGGGACTTTGACAGAAAACCAGATGACAGTACAGGCAATTTATGCCGGGGGATATCAATATACTCTCACTGGTATCGGTTACACACCAGAAGGCGAAATCCTGATAGATGACAAACCCGTGAACCTCAACAGCCATAAAGGTTTACAAGAATGTTTAATCGCAGGCTTGTTGTGTAACGATTCCCATTTAGAAAAGAAGAATGGCAGGTGGGTAGTAATGGGAGATCCCACAGAAGGGGCATTAATTGCATCAGCAAATAAAGCAGGTTTTAGTCAGTCTACCCTACTTAAGCAAATGCTAAAGGTAGATGCGATTCCCTTTGAATCAGACTTTCAATACATGGCGACTTTGCACGCCACACCCCAAGGCAAGACTATTTATGTCAAGGGTTCAGTTGAGGCAATTATTCAGCGTTGCACTCTGATGTTGAACACTGATGGACAATCCCGCCCCTTAGATTGTGTAGAAACATTACGGCAAAGCAGCATCGAGCGGGAAGTCAATATTATGGCACGGCAAGGCTTGCGGGTATTAGCTTTAGCGAAAAAAGTAGTACCCGATGGGCAAAATACACTAGATCATCCAGATATTGATACCGGGTTAATTTTCATCGGCTTGCAGGGAATGATCGATCCGCCGCGTGAGAGTGCCATTAAAGCAGTCCAAGCCTGTCAGGAAGCGGGAATTGAGGTCAAAATGATCACTGGGGATCATGCTATCACAGCCCAGGCGATCGCTTATCGTATGGGCATCAACAAAAATGGCTCAGTTCTGGCTTTCACAGGTGCAGAACTAGCAAAAATGGATAAAACAGAACTTGCCGAAGTTGCCCAAGAAGGTGTAGTCTTTGCCCGTGTCGCCCCAGAACAAAAGCTACGTTTAGTCGAAGCTTTGCAATCAAAAGGTGAAATCGTTGCCATGACAGGAGATGGTGTCAACGATGCACCAGCCTTGAAACAAGCAGATATTGGGATTGCGATGGGTGGTGCTGGTACAGAAGTTGCCAAAGAAGCCGCAGATATGCTGCTTACCGATGATAATTTTGCCTCCATTGAAGCTGCTATAGAAGAGGGACGGGCAGTTTATAAAAATCTGCTCAAAGCAATTTGCTTTATTTTGCCTGTCAATGGTGGTGAATCAATGACAATTTTAATTAGCACATTGCTAGCCAGAGATTTACCAATTTTATCTTTACAAGTTCTGTGGCTAAATATGCTCAATTCCATTACTATGACAGTGCCTTTAGCCTTTGAGCCAAAAGCGCAAAACGTCATGCAGCAAGCGCCTCGTCATCCTAATGAACCGTTAATTTCAGGAAGTCGGTTACAACGAATTTTAGCAATTTCTCTATTTAATTGGATTGTCATATTCGGAGTATTTGAATATATCCGCCAAACTACAGGTAATATCGATTTAGCGAGAACAATGGCGATTAACGCTCTCATTGCGGGACGGATATTCTATTTATTGAGTATTAGTCAATTAATCCCGAATTTGATTGCCAAGATGGACGGCACAATTAAAGAGAACGTTGATATTCCTGCTATTGGCTTTGGGATTTTAGGAGCAATTATTTTGCAAATTATTTTTGCTCATGTGCCATTAATTAATGAAGTTTTTGAAACAGCACCATTAAGCTTGCAGCAGTGGTTATTTTGTTTAGCAGTTGGTTCACCAATGATTTTGTGGGCTACAGTAGTAAATCGTTTTGATCCGCCAAATTAGGCAATTTCCGTTAATAAATCTACCGCCGCAGTTGGTTTCGACTTCGCTCAACCAACCTAACAGATCGAGAGTTGAGCGTTCGCGTAGCGTCTCGCAGAGAAGTCGAAACTCGTCAACCTGGGTATATTCCAATACGGTTCAGTTAAGGCTAAAACTCTGTTACCAAAGTAATTTTTTTAACGAACCGCCAAGGCGCAGAGAACGCAGAGTCATGAGAGATTTTTTGCTCAGTTACTTATTTTTCTCTCTGTGTACTCTGCGCCTCTGTGGTTTGTTAAAAAAATTGACACTAATCAATCTGCTTTGATTCTCGACTCAGAGGTAAGATAGCACTCATCTGTTCTAGATTTAACACTGTGGCTAATTCTGCCTCATTCATCAATCCGCGTTCTAAAACAATCTGCCGTAAAGATTTACCAGTTTCTAAAGATTCTCTGGCGACAGCTGCGGCATTTAAATAACCGATGTGGGTATTTAGTGCGGTTACTAAAGCTAAACTACCTTCGGCATAAGCTAAACAACGTTCCTGGTTTGCTGTGATTCCTTCAATGCAACGTTCTGTAAGGACAGCGATGGTATTGCCGAGAATTTCGATACTGTGAATCAAGTTATAAGCAATCAACGGCATCATCACATTTAATTCTAATTGTCCGGCTTGTGCGGCTAATGCGATCGCACTATCGTAACCCATCACCTGAAAACACACCATTGATGTCATCTCTGCCATCACGGGGTTATATTTCCCTGGCATAATCGAGGAACCGGGTTGCACTGGGGGAAGTTGAATTTCTTTCAAACCAGTTTTTGGCCCCGAATCCATCAGCCGCAAATCATGAGATATTTTGACTAAATCCTGCGCTAAGTTGCGTAAAGCACCAGAAACATTTACAAATGGGGCCATACTTTGCATGGCTGCCATCAGATGGGGCGCAGGTTCTAAAGGAGTATCAATCAATTCTGAAAGAACTTCTACCACACGGGCGCGATACAAAGGATGAGTATTTAAACCCGTTCCGGCTGCACTACCTCCCAAACCCAGCACCATCAAATCACCAGAGGCGGTATAAATCCGGTTTTGATGTTCTGTGAAGATTTGCGCCCAAGCCCGAAAATTCTCACCCAAGCGCACGGGTACAGCGTCTTGTAAGTGCGTTCTACCAGATTTGACGATATCTTGAAATTCTACAGCTTTGTTTTCTAAGGATGCGATCGCCTTCTCTAAAGCTGGGTGTAATGTCTTGGATAATGCCAATAATCCACCAATCCGAATTGCGGTAGGAATCACATCATTGGTAGACTGCCCATAATTAACGTGATCGTTAGGACTAACACGTTTATAATTGCCCTTTTCTTCACCAAGAATTTCTAAGGCGCGATTTGCCAAAACTTCGTTGATATTCATGTGGTGGGATGTTCCAGCACCCGCCTGATAAACATCGACGACAAATTGATCCCGGAACTTTCCAGCCAGGATTTCATCAGTTGCTTGCACAATCGCCTGACTAATATCTTGGGGAATGCAATTTAGTTCCCCATTGACAATTGCTGTAGCTTTTTTAATAATTAATCCAGCATCTACGTAAGTAGCTAAAGGCTTTATGCCGCTAATGGGGAAGTTTTCGATAGCCCGAAGCGTTTGAATGCCGTAATAAAAGCTACCAGCAATTTGGCGATCGCCCATCGAATCGCGTTCGATGCGGAATTGAGAGTCTGTGTGTTCAGTCATAGTATTCTTTTAAGAGAGCTACAGAAAACAGATTTTCCCATGCAGCTACACCCAGATACACTAATCTGCATAGATTTTGCATATTTGCTTGACTGCTTGTTGCTTTACACTCGTTAATTTTGAAGTTTGATTTATGAATTACGAATTACGAATTACGTTAGCGAAGCGGGGCGAAGCCCATTACGAATTATTATGACCATACCCAACTGGATTACCTTCTCTCGCCTATTGGGGATACCATTTCTGCTTTACGGCTTATATAATCCCACACCTCAAGCTCAGTGGATATGTTTGGCGATCTTTCTCGTTGCTGCATTGACTGATTGGCTAGACGGCTATTTGGCGCGGAAACTCAACCAAATTAGTGAATTGGGTAAGTTTCTTGATCCCTTGGTGGATAAACTTCTGGTACTTGCGGCGTTGCTGGTTTTTATTGAACTAGGAAAAGTGCCAGCTTGGGGAGTGTTTTTGATTTTAGCGCGGGAATTAGCGATCGCTGGTTGGCGGGTGAATCAAACGACGATTACGGGGGCGAATATTTGGGGTAAACTCAAAACTGTTAGTCAAATAGTTGCGATCGCACTTTTGATTGCGCCTCTGGGTGAAGCGTGGCAAACTCCGTCTGTGATTGCCTTTTGGGTTTCTGTGGCCCTAACTTTAATCTCTGGGGGTATTTATCTCTTGCCGCAAAATCCAACTAAAGAAAATCCACAATTAGATACAAAGCGAACCTAAAATAAAACCACTGTGGCGATCGCTTTCAAAAATGATTCAATAAAATTTGATCGGAGTTCTAAGGCTATATAGCGGTTTTCGTTTCCGTGAGGTATACCCGTAAGGGCACGGCAGTGCCGTGCCCCTACACCTTGCGATATAATGCTGTACCGCATCTGAATGGGAACCGCTATAGTCTTTATTCTTAACCCCTTGTACAGACGCGATTCATCGCGTCTCTTGCGATTCATCGCGTCTCTTGCGATTCATCGCGTCTCTTGCGATTCATCGCGTCTCTTGCGATTCATCGCGTCTCTCCTCACCCCTAACTTTTTTCATGCCAGCCAAAATCTTACCACCGCCCTTAAAACCTGGAGACTTACTGAGAGTAATTGCCCCTAGTGGTGCTTTGCGAGAATTTGAGGCATTTGAACGGGGTATAGAAATTTGGCGATCGCGCGGTTATCGAGTACAAATCACTCCTCAGGTAGATGACAAATGGGGTTATCTAGCTAGTAAAGACGAAACCCGCCGTCACCAACTAGCGGCAGCATGGCAAGATCCTGATTGTCGTGGTATTCTCTGTACCAGAGGCGGTTTTGGCAGCACTCGCATTTTAGAAGATTGGAATTGGTCAAAC
This sequence comes from Nostoc sphaeroides, assembly GCF_003443655.1. NCBI lineage: Bacteria > Bacillati > Cyanobacteriota > Cyanophyceae > Nostocales > Nostocaceae > Nostoc > Nostoc sphaeroides. Next base: position 5,830,855 of record NZ_CP031941.1, on the reverse strand, counting down.
TCAGGGCTTCCAAAGTGGCTTATAGGCTTTTCTGATATCACAGCTTTATTATGGAGCCTTTATACAGCAGGAATTTCCGGGGTTCACGGCCCTGTAATGACAACTTTGGCAGATGAGCCGGATTGGTCAATTGAGCGATTATTCGACTCGGTAGAAGGTCGTCCTCTCGCCCCTATCAAAGGTTGCGGTTGGGGTGGCGGTGTAGTTAATGGCACTTTGCTACCAGGTAATCTCACAGTGGCTACTCACCTTTTGGGTACACCAATTCTGCCACATCTGGATGGTGTAATTCTGGCGTTGGAAGATATTACAGAAGCACCTTATCGCATCGATAGAATGCTGACACAGTGGCGTTTGAGTGGTGCTTTGTCTCAAGTCTGCGGTATTGCTTTGGGCGGTTTTACTCGCTGTGAAGCGCCGCCAACTGTGCCTAGTTTTAGTGTAGAAGAAGTATTGCGCGATCGCTTGGGTGATTTGGGAATTCCGATTGTCTCTGATTTACCTTTTGGTCATGATAGCCCGAATGCAGCGTTACCAGTGGGTATAGAAGTAATTTTAGATGGGGATGCGGGAATATTAGCGATACCTAGTTTGGCAAGCTACGCGCCATAAGATTTTCGCAAATATTCCATCATCTAGATTAGTCTCAAAGATTAATTTACTTCTGTATTACGACTAAATAATCCCGATCCGAATAAAAGTTTTTTCCATCTGGACTGGACTCTTTAATCACTTTAAATTGCGATTTTTCTATTAACAACTTAATTGCATCTGGTGAAGTGGGCTGATACAATACTTCATCATTATTATATGCAGCAAACCTTGCCCAACCATTCGGTGTAGTTATATTAGTGGTATGAATAAAAGCTCTTCCGCCTGACTTGAGAGTTTTATAAATACTGTTTAAGTATTTCCAAATTGTTAGTAAATCTAAATGTACAAATACATCGAAGGAATAGACAAAATCAAATTTGTCGCTAAACTCAGGTTCAAATTGACAATTTTTTATTAAATGAAACTCTATCTGAGGATCTTTACTAAGCGCTGCTTCAGCGTTTTTTAGCATCTCTTCTGCTACGTCGAAACAGTATAATTTTTTTACCTTTTCAACTACTTTTGCGGCAATCCTACCACCACCAACACCTATTTCTGCCACTGTGCTGTCTTGATCAATAAATGGTGTAATATATTCATTCACAATATCGACTGCATCTTCTACAGTGGCCCATTCATCACCTAAATAATTGATGTAATTATCTCTTTCATCATCTGTAATCTTTTGATTACCTAGAACAACTTGAGATTTATCCCATTTTTTGGCGTAATTATTCCAGAATTCTTGATTAATTTCAACGTTTGATGGCTGCATTGGTAGCTCCTGTTATAGCGGTAATATCTAACTTGAACAAGATTAGTACTATATCAGTTTCTCAGAATTTTTTGAAACCACTCTTCGGTGCGATCGCCCATAGCTTCTAAAGAGTATAAAGTTTCTGCTTGGTGACGACAAGCTTGGCGGTCAATTTCATCCAAATGCTTAATCGCTTCTACTAAACCTTCAACATTATCAGGCTCCACCAAAAAACCAGTTTTGCCTTCCTGGACAATTTCTATTAAACCACCCCGACGATAACTAATCAAAGGCACACCACAAGCAAGCGCCTCTATTGCTACATTTCCAAATGCTTCTATCCAACGAGGAGTTACTAAAAGTGCTTGGCATTTACCTAGCTCCTTTTGTAGCTCAACCGTTGGTAAAAATCCTACATATTCGATGGGAGCATTAGGGTATTCTTGGCAAATTTTATCCCAGTAAGATACATCCTGTTTAAACCCAAATATTTTCAGCGTAATACCAATGATTTCTGCTGCTGCTACTGCATCTTCTAGACCTTTTTCAGGAGCTATTCTACCTACCCACGCCAAGCTCTGAGTTGGTTTTGGGCAAAATTGATAAATAGATAAATCCAAACCGTTTAGCAGACAAATACACCGTTCTGCAAAGGTGAAAGTAGCTGCCTGTGTTTGGCTATGAACACCGATAGTATTCGGAAAATTGATTGCTACTTGTTCAATAATCTGATCCATTGCATCTGTCAAAGAACCCATGCTGATCAGATGTGCGATCGCACAGTTAAAAAATGGTGTTAAATATAGTGGTAGCCAATCATAAGCAAAGTTGACAATCAAATCATAATCTGCTTGCACTTGGCGAGCATAATCCCACATATTCGCCAGAACAGAATTTTTATGCAGCACAATTGGATCGCTACGACTTTGATTTTGCGCTGGAATCTGTATTAGTTCTCCGGGAATTTCTTTAATCGGTAAGGAATTGCTAATAGACCCTTGCGGTGCAACAATTTCTAATTTATGTCCTCGCCGCAGCATCTCTGTAGCAATATTAGATAGCGTTAACTCTACTCCGCCTCCCAATCCTGAACCTATAGCACCCATTGGGGTAGACATAAATAATAATTTATGGTACATTTTCGTCGTTAATGTATTTTAATAAACATCATTTTCTTATCTAAATAACGTACTTAAATCAAATAAACATATCCTATTATATAATTGATGTTTACCTATTCTGAGTTGTAAACAATGAGACTAAATATACTATAGTGAAGCAATCATTTCTAAAAAAATAGGTTTTTATATGAAAATAGCTTTAGTTGCTGGGGGATATATTCCTGCACCTCCCTTATCCAATTCTATCTTGACTCTGATGCAAGAGTATAAATATTTTTTAGATAATCTTGGATATGAAGTAGATATTTTTAACGATAAGAATGTTAATGAAGTTATAGATAAAATCAATAAGAATAATTATGATTTTGTGCATTTACACGCTTATCAATTTGTTAGTCAATTTAATCAAAGCCTAAAACAAAAGTATTGTTTTAGCTGTCATAATGGTTATTTTCTTAAAAAAGACAAATGGGAGGAAGATTTTAAACAAGGATTTCAACATTACTTAAATGCACCTGGGATAATTGCTCTTTCTCATCCGACAAAAGATGTTTTTCTGCAAGCAGGCTATTCTGGATACATATCAACGCAAGTAAACGGTATTGATACTCAAAAATTCGATTTTAAAGACCAAGGAAATAATAAAGCTATTTGTTTAGGTTGGATTCAACCAAGAAAACAGCAGAAATTATTGGCAGAAATAATCAATGGAAAAATCGCAATAGATTTTGTTGGCCCTTTAGACGATCCTGATTTTGTAGAAGGAAGCACAACAAAATATTTAGGCGTATGGAGTTTAAAAGACGTTTATTCACATCTGACAAATTATAGTTGTTTAGTTTTAATTAGTGATGGAGAAGTTGCACCGCTCGTAGTACTAGAAGCGATGGCCGCAGGTTTATCTGTAGTTGTTTCGGAATCTGCTAGCGCTAACTTACACTCCAAAGATTTTATTAGAGTTTTGCCAGATGATATATTAACCAATGCTACTGCCGAAAACCAAAAAATTGTTTGTGATACAATTACTGATTTGATTGATAAAAATAGATTTTTACGCCAAGAAATTGTAGAATATGTTAGGGGAAATTTTGATTTTAGTCAGATTATCAAAACATATATTCAGATAATTGATGAATTTATTAAGTTTTACTATTAGTAGTAGACTGTCAATCAGCAGATGCATCTGCATTTTAGAACAAAAATTAGGAGATTTCAGGAAAAAGGAATTATGAATACAGAAACGATAGAGTTTATTGAAAGATCGTTGTTAGTAGATGGAGATTATGTTTCAGTTGGCTTTGAAATTATCAAGCCAGATAAATGTTTTACCAACATGATTGCAGAAGATACTAATGTTTCGGATTGGCCTTATTTAAGACGCGAAATTCCCCATAACTGGTATGTAGACCAAAGAGAAACGTATGTAGGATTTCTCAGTCGAGATGAAGCTCACATTCTTTATAATACTGCCCTAAAATTTAGAGGTAAAAAAGCTTTAGAAATTGGCTGTTGGTATGGTTGGTCTGCTTGTCACTTAGCTTTAGCAGGAGTAGAGTTAGATGTAATTGACCCCCTGCTAGAAAAAGAAGATATGTATGAGAGTGTGACTAATTCTTTGCAATCTGCGGGTGTCCTTGATAAAGTTAATTTAGTAAGCGGTTATAGTCCTCAAAAAGTAGAAGAATTAGCAGAAAAATTACAGCGTAAGTGGTCGTTGTTTTTCATTGATGGTTCTCATGAAGCTCCGTGTCCACTCAGTGATGCAATGATTTGCGAACAATTTGCAGAAGCAGATGCTCTAATTTTATTTCATGATTTGAATGCTCCTGATGTTGCCCAAGGCTTGGATTACTTAAAGCAAAATGGGTGGAACACAATGATCTATCAAACTATGCAAATTATGGGGGTTGCTTGGCGCGGAAATATTGAGCCAGTGAAACATCAGCCCGATCCAGATATTAACTGGAGTTTACCAGAGCATTTAACAAACTATTATGTGAGTGAATTATCAACAGATTCAGTAAATGAATTTCTGGAAATTATTACTGCTATCCGTCCCTACACTTTATTGGGTGAAGCACGTTTATTTTCACTCTACTCTTTGGCAAAGGAAATTTGTCTACAAGATATTCCCGGAAACTTTGTTGAATGTGGAAGTTGTAAAGGGGGAGCAGCTGCGCTTTTAGCATTCGTAATCAAGCACTACAGCCTTCGCCCACGTCTACTTTATGCTTGTGATACTTTTGAAGGAATGCCTGAACCGATAGAAATTGATCTACACAACGGGATAGCCGCAAATGATACGGGGTTTGGAGTTGGCACTTTAAAAGCTCCAATTGCAGAAAATATACAGTTGATTTGTGAATTGTTAAACGTTAAAGATATTGTTGTACCTGTTAAGGGTTTATTTGCTCAAACATTGCCTCAATATAAATCAGAGATAGGTAGTATTGCTTTGCTACATGCCGATGGCGATTGGTATGAATCAACAATGGATATCTTCAATACCCTTTATGACAGTGTTACTCCTAATGGGATGATTCAGGTGGATGATTATGGTCATTGGGATGGTTGTCGAAAAGCCTTACATGACTTTGAGGGTTTGAGAGGGGAGCAATTTAACCTTCATCGAATTGACTATACGGCGGTGTGGTTTAAGAAAGGTGAAGTGATAGATACTCAACAAATATAAGAAGATTTTAAAAGTGGTGGCTGATGTATCAAAAACTTTAGATACACTCCTAAATTCTCTTTAAAATGAGGATTTTGAGAAGGTTATTGCTGACTGAAAAGGAGGTATCTTGATACATATATAGCGGTTCCCATTCAAATGAGCTACAAAATTCTATCGCCAGGTGTAGGGGCACGGCAGTGCCTACGAGTGTACGTCACTAGGCCGGGAAACGCTATAGATTTTCCAAAGATCCTCTAAAAATTGGCATGAAAGTTACCCTTTTTCAATTCCAAATTCCAGCTTTTTACCGCAATTTGACCAACTCTCCTTGGCGGCTTTCGCTAATAGGAATAATTCTGAGTATATTTTTCATATTCTTATATGGTTGTCAGGGGACAGTCCAGAAGAATGAGAGAGTAATTCATCTGAATTTATGGCAATCAATCAATCCCCCTGTTAATCGGGATGTGTTTGATAAACTAGTAGATAAATTTAATCAGACTCATACTGATATACAGGTAGAATCTATCTTTATCGGTCAACCCCAACTGCCAAAAATATTAACAGCAGTTGTGGGCAATACATCTCCAGATATTCTGTCATTCGATCCTCAATTGACCGGTCAGTTTATGGAACTAGGGGCAATTCGTCCTTTAGATAAATGGCTGGAGAAATTTCCATTAAAGTCAGAAATTAGCCCCAACTTATGGGAGGAATTAAAATTAGATGGTCATCTTTGGTCAATTCCACTCTCCACTAGCAATGTAGGCATTTTTTACCGACCTAAACTTTTCCAAGCTGCGGGAATTACGCAAATTCCTAAGACTTGGGAAGAGTTGAGGGAAGTTGCCAAAAAATTGACCATAGACCGGAATGGCGACAATCGACCCGAACAGTACGGAATGCTATTGCCTTTAGGGAAAGGAGAATGGACTGTATTTACTTGGTTCCCCTTTTTATTGAGCGCTGGCGGAGAAATTGTTACCAATAACCATCCAAATTTGACGAATCCAGGTGCGATCGCAGCCTTACAATTTTGGCAGGATATATTAAAAGATGGTTCAGCAACCCTTTCTTCGCCAGAGCGAGGTTATGAAGAAGATGCTTTTATTGCGGGTCGCGTTGCAATGCAGATCACAGGCCCTTGGACTTATATCATGAAGTCTAATGTTGACTTTAACGTATTCCCCATACCTGCAAGTGTCAAACCTGCTACGGTAACAGGCACTGGAAATATGTATTTGATGAAGACTACACCAAAAAGAGAGCAAGCAGCACTCAAATTTTTGGAGTATGTTTTAAGTGAAGAATTCCAAACAGAATGGAGTATAGGGACGGGTTTTTTACCAGTTAACGTTAAATCTGCCCAAAGTCAGGCTTATCAAGAAATTCTCCAGCAGAAACCTGTCTTAAAAGTCTTTATTGACCAAATGCCCGTATCCGGTTCTCGACCAATCATTCCTGGCTATAGTCGTTTGTCTGACAGTTTAGGTCGAGCCATCGAAGCCACGATGCTAGGGGCATCTCCAGAAACAGCACTCAAACAAGCTCAAGCAAATATCGATTCAATTTGGGATTCTCCATAATCTAGATGAAACCTAAAATCCTAACTAAGCCTTCCTTTTCACTTAGCCTTGCAAAAACTAGGTTTCAAACCCGATGCTTAATTATGATTAACCAGAAATTCCACTTTGGCGATGTGAATTTCTTTTCAATGTACACAAGCCAATTGCTGGTATAGCTCCCAAAATCACTGCTGTAAGTCCTTGCTCACTCCAATATAATATGGGAGTACGGTAGGTTTCTGGAATTAAATTTTGCATAATAAAAAGTAACCAAACCAAAATAGTGATTAAGAAGAAAGAGATTGAGGGTAAAAAATTCCACCACCAAATGTCTGCTGTGTATCGCCTCAATACTAGCCATTGGCTAATACCCAGCCAAATACCAGAAATAATATATGCGATCGCAGACAGAAATCCAAAAATAAAAGTCTGCTCAGGAGATATTTCATTTAACGATATGGCAATACTTGAAAGATAGTTAATCCAGGCTGTAGAAACGCCGTTAGCAATCAACCAACCTACACTAGTAGCAAATATCCATTGCCAACCCGATAAATATCGATAAAGGACAAAGGCTTGATCGGCAGCAAAAATCACAGCAAACATAACATTACTGAGACTTCTAACCAAGATGCCCCATGTTTGTGGTTGGATTGCAATGCTAGGTGAGCTTTGGAGAATAATTTTCTCTAAGGCGATACTGGCAATGCCACCCACAACCCATCCAATCAGGGTCATTAAGGTAAACTGGATAAAGAACCTCTGTCGCTGCGATCGCGGAATCAAAAATTTTCCTGGGTTAGGATCATTATTAGCAGATGCAACATCATCGGGACTGTTAGAGTCAGTTTGCATAGTTAGGGGAGTAGGGGGAGTAGGGAGAGTAGGGAGATAGGGGAGCAGGGGGAGAATAACTAATGCCCTGTTTGCCCAATCCTCAATTAAATATTGATTCTTGTTTTACCCTATTTCTCAATCGCCAGTCCCTATTTTCCATTCCCCACTCGCCACTCGCTACTCGCTACTTCCCCAAGGCAAAAATATTATGTCAATAATAGCAGTCTATTAAAGGATGAGAGAAATAGAAGTGAGGTTTTCCAGATAAGAGTGAAAAGTCAGGCCCATCATAGACATTGCTTTGAGTCTCGGAAACTAAAGCAAACGAGAAATGGTGATTTTTTTTGTTGGTTCTTAACCTTGGTTGCGATCAAAACTAATTTAACTAGAGCGGCGTAAATAATTAAAGGTTCGTAGTGAACGCGAGTGCGTCTCGAAGAGAGGACTTTAGTCCTCAAATAAGGACTAAAGTCCTCACTACGAACTAATTTCAATATTTTTTACATTACTTAACTTAGTTTGATTCATGCAGTTTTCTTATAGCGCTTACTGGCATTAATACTGTAGTCAAAGCAACCGATCGCTTATATGCAATAATCAAAATATTATAAAATATTACTATTATGCCCTGCTATTCACCTTTTCCTGAAAAACTGCTGGAAAAGCGTAATCCCAGAATGATAAGCTGAACAGTGGCATAAATAGGATGAAGTAATAAATGGGTGTTTATTCAACGACTCCTCATCTCTTACGGGCTGCTCGTGGTGAAGTAGTAGATCGTCCCCCTGTATGGATGATGCGACAAGCGGGACGGTATATGAAAGCATATCGAGACTTAAGAGAGAAGTATCCTTCGTTTCGCGATCGCTCCGAAATTCCAGATGTAGCAATTGAAGTTTCCTTGCAACCGTGGAGAGCCTTCCAACCAGACGGAGTAATTTTATTTTCTGATATTGTCACCCCATTACCTGGTTTGGGCATTGACATGGATATTGCCGAAGGTAAAGGGCCAATCATTCACTCGCCCCTCCGCACTCAAGAACAAATCGAACTTCTGCATCCTTTAGAACCAGAAGCAGCTCTACCATTCATCAAGACAATCTTACAAGCACTGCGTTCGGAAGTAGGCGATAAATCAACAGTGTTGGGCTTTGTAGGTGCGCCGTGGACATTAGCAGCTTATGCAGTCGAAGGAAAAGGTTCTAAAACCTACTCCATCATCAAAAATATGGCATTTTCCGATCCGACGATATTGCATCAATTGTTAGCTAAATTAGCAGATGCGATCGCCATCTATGCCCGCTACCAAATTGACTCTGGCGCTCAAGTTGTGCAAATGTTCGATTCTTGGGCGGGTCAATTGAGTCCTCAAGATTATGACACCTTTGCTCTCCCCTATCAACAGCGAGTTTTCCAGCAGGTTAAGCAAACCCACCCCGATACACCTTTGATTTTACTAGTTAGTGGTAGTGCCGGTGTGTTGGAAAGAATGGCACAATCTGGCGCTGATATAGTCAGTGTAGACTGGGCTGTAGATATGGCAGACGCACGAGCCAGATTGGGTAAGCAAGTCAAAGTTCAAGGAAATCTTGACCCAGGCGTGCTATTCGGCTCTAAAGAATTTATCCGCGATCGCATTCTTGATACCGTTCGCAAAGCTGGTAATTGGGGTCACATTCTCAATCTCGGTCATGGTGTCCTCCCAGAAACTCCCGAAGAAAATGTCGCTTTCTTCTTTGAAACCGCAAAGGAATTGAATCTTGCAGGAGTTAAGGGTTAGAAGTTATGAGTTATGAGTTATGAGTTAGGAGTTATAAACTATTCAGTTGCGAGGTGCAGAGTTATTTTTTTATTCTTAACTCCTCACTCCTCACTCCTAACTTTATTAAACTCCTCACTCCTAACTTTATTAAACTCCTCACTCCTAACTTTATTATTCATGGCTTCTGATTGGGAACTTTTAACTTAATTCTTAACTCCTAACTCCTAACTCCTAACTTATTAAAATCTTAGTATGAGCCAGAAACGGATTTTAGTGACTGGTGCAAGTGGTTGTGTAGGTCACTATTTAACAGAAGCCTTAATTAAGGAAACAGATCACGAACTGTATCTACTAGTTAGGAACCCAAGCAAACTGCAAGTTGATACTAAAGCCCGTTCAGGTATCAACGTTTTACAAGGTGATATGCAAAATATTCGCCAATTTGCCGATTTGCTATCTACAATTGATACGGCAGTACTCACAGCCACAGCTTGGGGTGGTGATGAGACATTTGATATTAATGTCGTCAAAACTATAGAGTTGCTGGAACTGCTAGATCCAGAACGTTGCCAGCAGGTGATTTACTTTTCGACAGCTAGCGTTTTGGATCGGTACAATCAACCATTGAAAGAAGCCGGGGAAATTGGGACAGATTATATCCGTTCTAAATATGAGTGCTTAGAGAAAAAAGAAAAATTAGCGATCGCACCCAAAATTACCACAGTATTTCCCACTGTAGTATTGGGCGGTGATGCGAATAAACCCTATTCTGCTGTCACATCTGGGATTCCAGAAGTTACAAAATATATTAATATAATTCGCTTTTTAGAAGCAGATGGCAGTTTTCACTTTATCCACGCACGAGATATTGCCACTGTCGTCCGATATTTAATTGATCATCCTCCCGAAAACGATCAACCACGTCGGCTTGTTTTAGGTCAAGCACCATTAACTGCTAATCAAGCAGTGAGACAAGTTTGTGCATATTTGGGCAAAAAGATTTACTTTCGGATTCCCATATCTTTAGCATTGGCTAATTTAATTATTATTCTGTTCCGCATTCAGATGGCCGCTTGGGATCGGTTTTGCATGAACTATCGCCATTTTACTTATGAAAAATTCATCAATCCCCATAGCTTCGGCTTGCCAAATTATTGTGTAACCATGAGTGATGTTTTAAAAATTAGTGGCGTTAAGGCTAGCTCTGACAAACTGCAAGAATTATTGTAGCCCTTTCGAGTACTTTTCCCAGACACTTAATAATTACCTGGAAGTATTCAACCTACAGGTTAGTTCTCTTTTGCTTCAATTTGAATAATGTCTTCTAAGCTTGCAGGATAACCATGAGAATGGAGACTGCTAAGAATTTTTTCTAATACCTCCAAGCTTGGGCGACGCGTACCATTTGCTATGGCGTAGACCATTTGGGGGCTTACTCCATCAACCCACTTGCCCAAGACGTAAGAAGTTATTCCAACAGAATCCAAATATTGTTTTAACGTAATCGTAATTTTTATAGTTTTTTTTTCCTGCACTGCTGGATACCTTGACTTTTTACTCTACTTCAGGTAGAGTATTTAATATGAATAAACTTAAGTGTTTAAAAAAAATCCCTAATGGAGCAGTTACCATTATCAGAACAAAAACCTTGCCGTGTCCAGGGTGGTGAGGCAACGACAGATGTCATTGTATCTTCTTACATTACTGGGAATGCGGAAGTTTTTGCAAACATAATGAAATTACATGTTCCGAAAAATTCTATTGTTGCTGATGTTACTTATGGCAAAGGTGTTTTTTGGCAACAGGTTCCAGTAAATGAGTATCGGATACTGTTTTCAGATATTGATGCGAAAGTACAAATAGACCCCATTCATGAAGTTCAAGTTAAGACACAAATAGATAGTAGGATGCTTCCATTTCAAGATAATTATCTTGATTGTATGGTATTTGACCCACCTTATATGGAAGGTCTATTTCGCTCCTCAGTTAGACAATTAGCAGGGTCAGGAACACACTCAGCTTTTAGAAATCACTACTCTAATGGTAAGGCCATAGAACATGCAGATGACCAACCAAAGTGGCATGATGCTGTTGTAGATTTGTATCTTAAAACTGGTCTAGAAGCATATAGAGTAATGAAACCTAAAGGTATTTTTATAGTTAAGTGCCAGGACGAAGTAAGTGCTAACAAACAGCGATTAACCCATGTAGAGATTATTACAGCTTATGAATCTTTAGGCTTTTACACAAAAGATTTGTTTGTAGTCATGCGAGCCAACCAACCTGGTGTTAGCAGACTAAAAACTCAAGTACATGCAAGGAAAAATCATTCTTACTTCTTAGTCTTTCAGAAAATGAAAACTCGCATTTCTAATGTAGTTACTCTTCGGCAATAAAAGGTAACTTACCTTTTTCTTCAACAATAACAAATTCTTTAGGCTCATTGCTTTGCTCTTCTATTATTTTGTCTAAAAGACTAAATATGTTATCTGTAAATATACCTTTAGGAGGCCATGTAACTTTAACTGTTGTTGCTAACAAATATTGCCGTTGTGCTTCTGTGTATTTTCTCCAGTTAGTTCGAGGTAAATCTTTGTTTTTAGCAAAAACAAAATGCCACTTATCCTCGAATGTAAAGCAATTTACTGCTAATATATCAAACTCGCCTACAACAAGATTAGTTGTCTCAAGCTTCGATCCATCTGGCAATGTTACTGTTCTTCGGTCACTGGCATCAACTTGGGATACTCCTTCAAAAGTTCCATCATTTAAAACTTTATTACGAGCAGTTTGAAGAGATTTAGCTTCAATTTTAAACTCATGACCTTTATATGTGATGCGGAGGTCGCCCTTTTTCTTTCGGTCATGATCATCGTCTTTAACCAAGCTTGCTATAGTCCCAGCATTTTGAAGGATATTACGCAGCTTAATTTCAGCTACATAACCAAATACCATTCCGCGTAGGCTACCATTTTCAAGAATAGCTTGACTAAGCTCGTCAACGGTAATACTCCAACGTTCTAAAATGTTATACATACATATAGCTTATAAAAAATGTAACCTTATGTGTATTAAAATAACCTTTTTAATAAAAAGTCAATAGCTCTTAATTTTCGTTAGAGTGGGATAACAATCAAAGTGTGAGGATTGATACTACATGCGAATCTTGTTAGTGTATCCAATATTTCCCAAAACCTTTTGGTCTTATGAAAAAATCTTGGAGTTAGTCGATCGCAAGGTTTTATTACCACCTCTGGGTTTAGTAACAGTAGCGGCGATTCTGCCCCAAGAATGGGAATTCAAGCTAGTCGATCGCAACATTCGCGCAGCAACAGAAGCAGAATGGGCATGGGCAGATGTGGTAATTCTCTCTGCGATGATTGTCCAGAAACAAGATTTACTTGACCAAATCCAGGAAGCAAAAAAACGTGGCAAGCTAGTTGCAGTTGGCGGCCCCTACCCCACCTCTGTACCTCACGAAGTTGAAAATGTTGGCGCAGATTTTCTGATTCTGGATGAAGGGGAAATCACTCTCCCCATGTTTATTGAGGCAATTCAACGGGGAGACACATCTGGGACTTTCCGCGCCACAGAAAAACCTGATGTCACAAGCACACCAATACCCCGCTTTGATTTATTAGAATTGAATGCTTATGACATGATGTCGGTGCAGTTTTCGCGTGGGTGTCCCTTCCAGTGCGAATTTTGCGACATTATTGTTCTTTACGGACGCAAACCGCGCACCAAAACCCCAGCCCAATTGCTAGCGGAGTTAGATTACCTCTACGAATTGGGTTGGCGGCGGGGTGTGTTCATGGTGGATGACAACTTTATTGGCAACAAACGAAATGTGAAATTGTTGCTGAAAGAGTTGAAAGTCTGGATGGCAGAACACAAGTATCCCTTCCGATTTGACACTGAAGCTTCAATTGACTTGGCACAAGACGCAGAAATGTTGGAGTTGATGGTTGAGTGCGGTTTCTCGGCGGTGTTTTTGGGAATCGAAACGCCGGATGAGGATAGTTTGCAAATGACTAAGAAGTTTCAAAATACTCGCAGTTCTCTAACTGAGGCAGTGGAAACCATCATCAAAGCCGGATTGCGCCCAATGGCTGGGTTTATTATTGGCTTTGATGGCGAAAAAGCAGGCGCAGGCGATCGCATTGTTCGCTTTGCAGAACAAGCAGCGATTCCCTCTACTACCTTTGCCATGTTACAAGCGTTACCTAATACCGCGCTTTGGCATCGCCTGAAAAAAGAAGGACGACTGCGGGAAAATCAAGATGGCAACATCAACCAAACAACATTGATGAACTTCCTCCCCACCCGTCCTCTAGAAGAACTGGCACGAGAATATATTGAAGCATTTTGTACTTTATACGACCCAGTACAGTATTTGGATCGTACCTATCGCTGCTTCTTGATGATGGGTTTGCCAAGTTGGAAAGCGCCAGCGAAAATGCCGGAGTGGGTGGTTGTAAAAGCACTGTTGATTGTAATTTGGCGACAAGGCATCAAACGGGAAACCCGTTGGAAGTTCTGGCACCATTTGTTCAGCATTCTCAAGCGTAACCCTGGAGTTATTGAGCATTACATCTCTGCTTGCGCCCACAACGAGCATTTTCTAGAATATCGCCAAATTGTGCGCGATCAAATTGAAAGTCAGCTAGCTGAATATTTGGCACAAGGTGCAGAAACGCCTTATGTGCTAGTGAAGGAAAAAGCAGAGGAAAAAGCTGAAGCGGTAGTCAGTTAGTTTCATTGGAAAATAACAAGTGATATGATGTCCGCTTGATTATTTATAAGACATCTCCGAAAAAGAATGTAGAGACGTAGCACTGCTACGTCTCTACAAGTGGTCTGGGTAACGCATATTTAATTTCTGGAGATGTCTATAGCTTTTCCTGATCAAATGAGGTACATCATAGTCCCCTGTCGATATGGTTAATTTGGCGGACATGATATTATCTACCGCGATCGCGTTCTAAATCATCAATCACTTTTTCCAAATACCACTCGTCTGACATCCCAGGATGGTAATCTTGCTTCTGCTGAATTAATCTTTCGGCAATTTCCCAATATCCGCCAACCATTCGCAAAAGTCGCTGACGTAGTAGGTTATATTTTTGCTTTTTTGACTCTGGACTAAATTTTTGAATTTTTTCTAAACTACTTAATACTTGTTGATAATTTCCCCAGTCTTCTTGTTCACAAAAAATACTCGCCGCCCGTTGATAATCTTCTAAGGCATTTTGCATTTCTTCTGTGCAAGTATAGGCAATGCCGCGATTGTAGTAAGCTTGAGCATCATTCTTGTTTATTTGCAGCGCTTGGGTGTAATCTTGAATTGCACCGAGATAATTACCCGTTGCCCGATAGGCATTGCCTCTGGCAATATAGACTAAGGGATCTTGGGGTTGCATCTGGAGTGCTTGGTTGAGGTCTGCGATCGCACCTTGATGATCGCCCAATATAGAACGGGCTTTACCTCGGTTACGATAGACAATAGCATCTTGAAAATTTAATCGCAATGCTTGATTAAAATCTGCGATCGCTTCTCGATAATTCCCCATTTTACAACGCACAACCCCACGACAGCAGTAAGCTTGGGCATCTTGTGGATCGGCTTTTAATACCCAGTTTAAATCAGCTAGTGCCTCTTGCGTATCTCCCTTTTCAGCTTTTTCTAATAATTGCGTAAAATATTCATTTGTGGATAAAATAGGCGCATTTGGAGAACGTGATTGCTGTACAACAGGTAATTCTTGAGGTTGTAGCTGTTTAATTTCTTCCAGACACAGACGACAATTGTCTTTATCCTGTTGTTCTAGATATAACCCAGCAGCTTTTTTAAAATTAGCGATCGCATCTTCAATATAACCCTGTTTGCGTCGCACTATCCCCCGCAGATAATAAGCAGAAGCATAGTTAAGATTGAGACGAATAGCGCGTTCAACATCGTCTAGCGCCCCCGGTAAATTTTTCAGCGCCACCCTAGCCAATCCACGACAATAATATGCCTGTACACTCTCAGGATTCAGCTTTAGGGCTTCAGTATAATCTGAAACAGCCTTAAGGATTGATCCTGAGTCATAATATGCCAAACCCCGTTGCAAGTAAGCTTCAGCAAAATAAGGTGTCAGTTGTAAAGCATGGTTAAATTCCTCAATTGCTCCAGCGTAGTCTTTTCGCCTAGCCTTTTCCAATCCTCTATTGTAAAATTCGTCATTCATGGCATTTGTTTGGTTGATTCAGTTAGTTAAATTCCAGCACGCTTATTTGTAGCCTCACCTATACACTCACCTTTACTATTTTAAGTATTCAGCGTGCTTTTGTTTCTCGTGTATTAAAAAATGTATCAATAAAAATCTGTGGTTACTCTGGATTTATGCTTTTGGTTTGTGAAGATGTCGGACTAGCTATAGCAGTCCTAAATCAGTCGTGAACAATAAGATCCCCGACTTCTCAAAGAAGTCGGGGATCTTAGTCTCTCAATTTTCATAACTCATTTAGGATTGCTATAACAGGACTAACAAGCAAACATATAATATTACAAATTCATTATAGGAATCCGGTTTGAATTTTGAAAACATACTGAGACTTAAATGCATATCCAGCAAGGATTTCTCTCTAAAACCCGTTCAGAAATCAAATAGGAGTCCTATATTATATTCAGCAGTTTGTGAATGTTAACTGGATATTGCGATCCAAGGTGATATAAATATAGCAAAAATTGCAGCTTTATTAATTACTATTGATTATTTCCAATTACAAATAAAAAAGCTGGGGAAATGACTACATTCAATTCCCCATATCTCTTAGATTGTAAAATATTTACAGTTAACTAGAATTATTCTGAAAGTAAGCTAGGAGAAGTCAGTACAAAAACATCAAAGCTTCCTTGAGCGTCAGTTTTTGGTTTTATGGGATTCGCAAAATGGAAAAATTCATGGTCATTAACCAATAATAGTTCCCCCGGATTTAGAACTTTGCTAAACACAGGTTTTTCTCTTTTTGCAGTATATAAATGTGTTTCTCCACCTTGAATATTATCTCTATCTACTGAAAATATGCCAATAAAATCAGTACCATCTTGATGGATACCTTCAGGGGCTGGATTAGCAAAATTATCTGGCGTACAAATAATTCTAATTTGATGAACTCCGATTTCAGCTTCAGGATGAAGTTTACAAGAATCGCTAAATGCTAAAACAAGATTTCTAAAAATATCAAGTTTTATGAGTGCATCATCTAATTCTGCAAACTCTCTTTTTATGTCGCCCACTAATGGATTATACTTTTTACTTTGAAAGAAATAGCCATGAGGTAATTTGATTAACTGATTTCCAGAAACTGTGAACCGAGATAATCTTCTCTGACGATAGTTGCCTTTGATATAAGGGTCAATAGGCATATTACTAAAAAATGGCTTGAAACCTTCTACATTTATCGAATTTACCTTTCTTAGAGTAAACAGAAAAGCATATTCTAATTCCGTTGATGACCACACTTCTTGCATAGGATTTACCCCCTTGCACGTTGGAATTCTCCCGGATTTTTTTTATGGGAGGCTTACAATACTTAGTATATGCTACTTTATATTACTATGTTGTCAATTTAACTACAAAAATTCGCATTTTATGATATGTGCATTTACTCAATTTCTATTATGGGGCAGAGTAGCTGCTGAAAAGATTTGCTGTTGAGAGGTAGGTGGGTAAGGAATCGACGTATATTTACTAGCAGCAACAAGGTTTTATAATGATAGATTGGCTTTACCGTTACCCACCTTTATATCCAGGTATTCTGCTAAAACGCTACAAGCGGTTTTTTGCTGACGTTCAACTTACTTCTGGCGAAATAGTGACAGCACATTGTCCAAATACAGGGCCAATGACTGGAGTATCAACTCCCCAAAGTGCTGTACAGCTTTCCAAAAGTGATAATCTTAACCGCAAATTGGCTTACACTTTAGAACTAATTCAGGTACATGACAACGAGCCGACTTGGGTAGGCATAAATACTTTCTTGCCCAATCGGGTGGTAAAGCTAGCTTTGGCGAAATATCTTTTCCCAGAATTGGGCGGCTATAGCCAAATTAAGGGTGAGGTGGTTTATGGGCTAGATAAAAAAAGTCGAGTAGATTTTTTCTTAACGGGAAGTGATGAGGAACGCCCGATTTATTTAGAAGTGAAAAATACAACTTTGTCTGAGGGGAGACTAGCCTTATTTCCCGACACGGAGACTACAAGAGGACAAAAGCATTTGCGAGAACTAATGGCGCTGCTACCTCTAACTCGTGCGGTGATGCTTTACTTTATCAATCGTAGTGATTGTACCGAGTTTTCCCCTGGCGATCGCACAGATCCTGTATATGGTAAATTATTACGGGATGCGATCGCTCAAGGTTTAGAAGTCTTACCTTGCCGTTTTGATATTTCCCCCGAAGGTATCCGTTATTTGGGTTTGGCGAAACTAAAAATTTGATTCTAAGGAACTTCCAAATAAAAAAATGTTCCAAAACTGACGCAACCTCTTCTCTCTGTGTTCTTTGTGCGGCAGTTGCTTCAAGTCTGGGAACCCGCCCAACGCACTGCCTTGTCTCTGTGGTTCGTTTATTTGGATAATTTATTTCTTGGAAGTCCCTAAATGAAACAACAAATCCACCTAGATACTGTCTAGATGGATTTATTGGTAGTTGGTGTTTAGCTAAAAAACATTCAACCAGACTGTAATAGAGAAACGACTACAGGTAGTCGCCGCCCCAGAAATAGCAATTAGCTATTCTGACGTTTGCTTATGCAGGAATCAAAACTGTATCAATTACGTGGATGACACCGTTATCAGCAGCAACATCTGCTGTTGCAACAGTTGCATCATTGATTTTAACGCCATTAGAAGCGTCAATTTTTACATCTGAACCTTCAACTGTTGTAGCTGACTTCAGTTTAACTACATCAGCAGCTAGTACCTTGCCTGAGACTACATGATAGGTCAAGATTTTGGTGAGCTTGGGAATATCTTTCAGTAATGCATCTACTGTACCTGCTGGAAGCTTATTAAACGCTTCATCAGTGGGTGCGAAGACAGTAAATGGCCCGGGGCCTTTCAGTGTATCTACTAGACCAGCTGCTTGGATTGCTGCAACTAGTGTGTTGAAAGAACCATTATTAGCGGCGGTATCAACTATATTGGCCATGTGCTTTACCTAGTTCTGTGTAATCTGTTACAAATCTAAACTATTTGTTTAATAAAATCTATCTATCGTTAGACGTATGTAAAATAAAATTTCTTATTGATATCATAAAAGTTTGTATATATATTTTTTTATACAAGTACAGAATTAGATGTACATTGTCTGGACGGATGACTTATGGGCACTCCTGGATGCATCGCTCCTTTTTCTATACAACGGTAGGAGGTACACCCGTAGGGAACATGCCGTGCCCCTCACCTTGCGATATAATTTTGTACCGCATCTGAGTGGGAACCACTATATACAATCTCAATAGAAAAAGTATGTCAAGATAATTAATAATTAGTAATTCATAATTAATATCAATATTTTCTGACAGTACTAGCATTCAACTTTCAGATAATGTTTGCTTAATGTCATAAAAGCAATATAGAGGTATTGACAAATACAGTAGCTCTAAATTGATTGTGAGAAAATAATAACTGTGTAAATTTAACTAAGTAATGGCTGCAAAATGTGGAGGCATTCGCTAACTGAATTGAACGAAACCTCTCAAAAACTTCGTGAAATCAAAGGCGCATTTACACACCAACTTATAAGGTAATTAAAATGACTTACGATTCAGAAGATGTGCAAAAAATCCTTCAAATAGCACTCGCTCGAAAACAGGAAGGTGGATTTTCACGAGAACAGCTTATAGAAATGGCATCTGACTTAGGTATCTCTTCTGATATTTTGGAAGCAACTGAAAACAAGTGGTTAGCTCAAGAAGAAGAGGAACGTTTGCGACGCACATTTAATACTTTCCGACGCAGAGCCTTTAAGGCACATTTGGTTAGCTTCGTAGCGGTGAATTCATTCCTTATTCTTTTGAATTTAATAACTAGTCCTAGTTATTTTTGGGCTATCTTCCCAGTATTAGGATGGGGGTTAGGACTATTTTTTCATTGGTGGAGTGTTTATCAAAGCAAATCAGAGGATTACGAGATAGCCTTTCAGAATTGGCGTGCAAAAATCTAACTCCTCCCTACTTTGAAGAATGGAGATGTCAAGAAGATGCTTTAAGTTTTAAAAGCAATGGGTTTATCTAACCTCTAACTCATTTTATGACGGGAATCCGATTTGATTTTTCAAAAGCCAAGCTGACTGAAAGCTTGCCAAATCAAGTTTTGGTTCTCAGTATACTTTGCAAAACTCAAATAGAATCGGTGGGATTCCCGCCGATCTAGTTATTGGTACTAAGTAGAGCGGCGTAAATAATTAAAGGTTCGTAGTGAGGACTTTAGTCCTCTCTTCTCTTCTCTTCTCTTCTCTTCGAGAGGCTACGCGAACACTACGAACTAATTTCAATATTTTTTACATTACTTAACTTCCTTTTATTTATTCTTGCCTACTTACTTAATGACTAATGACCTAATGACTTGAATTGCCGTGAAATAATTAAGTTGGATTCATATAATTTTTGGGGCGAATCGCTTCACTAGTAACTGTGGCGGAAGCTTGCCAGTTGTTAAACCCCAACTCTTGGAGTAGAGAGTAATTTTTCACCTAGAAATGGGGAAATTTCCGTACTTGATACTTTGCTGATTTCACTACTGGATAAGATTCTCTCAGTGCTGGGATGAATTTATCTTTAATAGTCTGCAAATCTGCTTGGGGTATGGCTTTCCACTGCTCTAGTGTTGCCCAACAAATGATGAAGATAATTTCTGTGTGGTCATTGAGGCTGATCCAAACCTGTTTAGCGAGAAATCTAGGATATTCAGCCAGGGCTATTGTCCAAATTTGTGCGTCCTTCTGGATAAAATTTTCTCTTAAATTCGGGGCAACCTTAAACTTGAGTCGTTCTATAAGCACACCCTGCGATCTCTGTGTTTGCTAATTTGCCAAAATAGAGATGTAGGCTAGAATAACCACGCTTTTAGCATAGCTTGATTGCCTATACTCAGGAGCAAGGATCGGCTGGTTTAAAATAATTTAAGAGGAAAGGAGTATGGAAAGCAACAACTGGTTGCAACAGCTTATGATGGTGGGCCTTGGCACAACGTCTTTAGTAGCAGAAAAACTGCGCCAAGTCAGCGATGATTTAGTTAAAGACGGTAAGCTCAATCCTGAGCAAGCCAAGGCAGTTATAGATGATATTGCCCAGCAGTTAAAGTCGGAGCAGGGAAACTTTGATGTTCAAATGCAACGGCAAATGCGAAATATGATGCAAGATTTGGGGGTAGCTCGCCAGTCGGAAGTGGACGAACTGCGCGGTAGAATTGATCGTTTAGAGCGTCAATTGCGCGATTTAGAAAATAAGCTTTGGCGTTAAGATGTCCTTTCTGATTTAAACTAATTGTGTCCTGTTGGTAATGTTTTTGCCAGGATACCTAAGTAAGGAGAACTGATTTTGAAACCAATTTTCCTCAGCGTGGCGTTCATGCTGGCGTGTGTTGTGCTGTTGATTGTGGGGCAAGTAAGCAGTAAACAGAATACTGCCATTGCTGCCCAGATAACCCAAACGCCGCCAGTGTCCACAACTGTAACTGAAAATAATCCTCTAATTGCGAGCAATACTATGTCTGATGCTAATGCCGTAACCACTCCCTCTGGATTAAAGTATGTCGAGTTAAAAGAGGGGACTGGGGCGACTCCTCAACCAGGACAAACGGTTGAAGTTCACTATGTCGGCACTTTAGAAGATGGTACTAAGTTTGATAGTTCACGCGATCGCGGCCAACCCTTCAGCTTTAAAATTGGCGTTGGACAGGTAATCAAAGGTTGGGACGAAGGACTTAGCACCATGAAAGTAGGTGGTCTTCGTAAGTTAATCATCCCATCTGAGTTAGGTTATGGCGCTCGTGGCGCTGGTGGCGTGATTCCACCCAATGCAACTCTAATTTTTGAAGTGGAATTGCTGGGAGTTAAGTAGAAACTAGGGCATTGGGGTGCTGAGTTAGGAGTTAGGAGTTAGGAATTCTCTCCTCTGCTCCCCTTTCCCTAGTCCCCAGTCCCTAATTCAATAATTATTAAGCTGTTCCACATTTAAATTGCATAAGCTGGGCGGGCAAGATGCCCACCCCACAAGAGTTATATTTAATTAGATTATGCAAATTAGATGTTTTTTAGCTTATCTAGCTAAATTTTTAAATTTTGAAACTTTGTAAACTGTGGATTAAATAAAAGTTTCGCAGTACCTGTAGGCCCGTTGCGATGTTTAGCTATAATTACTTCTGCAATGCCGCGATCGGGAGTATCGGGAGAGTAGTACTCGTCGCGGTACAACATTATTACTAAATCGGCATCTTGTTCGATCGAACCCGATTCTCTCAAATCTGACAACATCGGACGCTTGTTAGTGCGTGCTTCCACCCCTCGACTCAACTGAGATAGGGCAATAACTGGTACAGATAATTCCCGCGCTAAACCTTTGAGTTGACGCGTAATTTTTGATAATTCTTGAACGCGATTATCGCCTGCTCCTTCCATTAATTGCAAGTAATCTATTACAATCAAACCCAGTGTTCCTTGCTCTGCTTGCAGTCTTCTTGCCTGACTACGCATTTGTGTAACTGTAATATTCGGCGTGTCGTCAATATAAATCGGCATCTCCGAAAGGATACCAATAGCACGGCTTAAAGGTTCCCACTGTGTTTGGCTCAGGCGTCCAGTCCGCAGATAACTACTTTCAATTTGCGCTTCGCTAGCTAATAACCGTTGCGTCAGTTGCTCTTTGGACATTTCCAAACTGAAAATAGAAACTGGTAGTTTCTTCCGCTCGTCAATGTTATCACGCTTGATAATAATTTCGTAATTGGCAATATATTGTGCAATATTCATCGAAAAGCTTGTCTTTCCCATTGCAGGCCTAGCAGCGACAATAATCAAATCAGAACGCTGAAAGCCGCCGGTCATGGCATCTAAATCGTAAAATCCGCAGGGAATACCAGGTAAGGCGATGCCTTGATTTCGATCCTCAATATCCTGAAAATTATTAATTAGAGTGTCACTTATGTGAACTAAACCCGATTGGGGACGCTCTTGAGTAACGGCAAAGACTTTCTGTTCTGCCTGATCTAAAACTGTTGGTAATTCGGTTTCTGTCTCGTAACCAAGATGTACAATTTCATTGCCAGCTTTAATTAACTGTCGCCGCAGGTATTTTTCCATCACCAATCCTGCTAAGGCGTCGATGTTCACGGCTGACACTGTACGATCTACCAGAGTTGCTAATTTATTTCTACCGCCTATACGGGCAAGCATTTCGTGGTCAGTCAGCCAACTTGTGACTGAGAGCAAATCTGTGGGTTTACCTTGGGTATGGAGCCTCACAGCTGCCTGATAAATATCTTTGTGAGCGCTAATGTAAAAAGCTTCTGGAAGGAGGCGATCGCTAACTCGACTAATCGCTTCTGGATCTAGTAAAATACCCCCCAAAATCGCTTCTTCCGCCTCAATATTTTGTGGTGGGAGGCGAATCGCTACCATCGCCTTGAAAATTCAGTGCTTCAGCCATAAACGATTTTAGTTTTGAAATTTTGCTAGAGACGCGATTAATCGCGTCTGTCAGGAATAGAGACGCGATTAATCGCGTCTGTACAAGGGAGACGCGATTAATC
This sequence comes from Nostoc sphaeroides, assembly GCF_003443655.1. Lineage (NCBI taxonomy): Bacteria > Bacillati > Cyanobacteriota > Cyanophyceae > Nostocales > Nostocaceae > Nostoc > Nostoc sphaeroides. The sequence goes on along the minus strand of NZ_CP031941.1, from coordinate 5,807,745 downwards.
GCGTCTGTACAAGATTTAGCGTGCTTTCCCTGCTCCCTCTGCTCCCTGTGCTGTCTCTTAGCTAGCGACGACTTGAATATCGACTTGTGCCGCTACTTCCAAATACAGCTTGATTTCGGCTTGATAAGTACCAAGGTGGTTAATATCCGGGATCGTAACTCCACGCCGATCGATTTCTTGACCGGTGGCTGCCTTGATTGCATCTACAACATCTTGAGTGGTGATAGTACCGAAAATTGCTTCGTTTTCACCAACTGGCTTGGCAATTGTCAAGCTGCCAACTTTTTCCAAAGATTCTTTTTGCTCAAGAGCTTGTTGTCTGAGTTCTAATTGCCGTTGACGCTCTTGCTCACGACGGCGTTCTACTTGCCTGAGAATACCAGGAGTGGCATTGGTTGCCAATTTTTGGGGAATCAGATAATTACGAGCGTAGCCAGGAGCTACTTCCACTAAATCGCCAGATTTTCCTAGCTTACTGATATCCTGATTTAAAACTAACTGTACGCGTTTCGCCATCGTTTTTCCTGTAAAATCTGATTAATTTGGGTTTGGGTAAGATAGCTCACAATGTTCAGTGCTGTATTCCAAGCTTCTTTGCCTATACCCTAAAGCTTACAGATCGTAGCGAAAGGAAGGGTGCGATCGCAACTATTAGCGAAAATTGAATGAATTAGGGAATGGGGAGCAGGGGAGGCAGGGGAAGAATAATTAATGACAAATGACAAATGACAAATGACTAAAAATTATTTCTCATTTCCCGTATCCGCGCAAAAGTTTGGACTCCATCGCTACTCTTAACGGTTGATTGTAATGATTGCTGATCCCAACGTAAAAAGGGATTGGTTCGCTTCTCTACTCCCAGCAGCGAGGGGATGGTGGCTTCTCCTCGACTACGGTAAGCTTTTACTTCATTGAAGCGTTTTTGTAAGTCGGCATTGTCGCCATCCACAGTTAGGGCAAATTGCAGATTTTTCAAGGTGTATTCGTGGGCACACCAGATGCGTGTATCATCGGGTAGAGAGCGCAGTTTGCTTAAAGAGTCTACCATTTGGCTGGGTGTTCCTTCAAACAAGCGACCGCAACCACCAGAAAATAAGGTATCGCCGCAAAATAATTCGCCTGTCTCACCAGCGTTTTCCGGGGGAAAGTAGTAAACGATGTGAGCGCGGGTATGTCCGGGAACGAAAATAACTTCAGCTATGCGATCTGCAAACTCGACGCGATCGCCTTGTTGCAAAAACACCTGCTGTCCGGGAATTCTACCACGATCCTCCGCTCCTCCATAAATTATCAGTTGGGGGAATTGTTCTATTAGTTGCTTATTACCACCCACATGATCGTTATGGTGGTGCGTGTTAAAAATTGCTACTAACTCAGCTTTTAATTCTGCCAGCTTCTTTAATACTGGTTGAGACTCGGCTGGATCGACAACAGCCGCGATATTTTGTTTCTCGTCATGTAACAAGAATATGTAGTTGTCTGAGAGTGCTTCCAGACGGATTACCTGCATTACCTCTGCCTCCCTTACAACATAAATGTTTGGTATTGAGTAGCAATCCTACATTCAAGTGAATCATAGTGCTACCTCCATAAGCTACATTAAGTATTTATACTTGGTTTATTCTCGCTATAGTGCAATACTAACCATGATATTATACAACCGTGCTGACAAAGTAATTATACTTAAGCTAAGTAAACTTCAGATGAATTTATCAGTAAAATTTCTCTGGAAATACTTACAAATACGAAGTTAAATTTATTATATTATTTTTTGACTTAAAAATAATAAATCGTCAAGTTAATCTTTTGCCTATCTCTACTCTATTGAATTTGAATATAACTAAAAATAGAGGAATTTTTCTGAAATCAGACATATCTAATTTTCCAAGTAAAAACAATTACCATTTTATTTATGTCAACACAAACTAAAGGATTTATTACAATTTTAACTGGACTCTACTCTTTTCAAGATTGTATTCATTTTTTAGCGGCGGTTAGAAAATTTCATCAAGAGCCGATCATTATTTTAATTGACCAAGTTCCAATAGTTCTTTATCCCTTGCTCAAGGCGTTCAAAAATGTAATTTTAAAGCCAGCGCCTGCAAATGAAAATACTGTTTTAGCATCACGACAAGCAAAGTTAGCTTTATATGCGGCTTCTGAGTTTGATAAAACGATTTACCTAGATTCTGATATTTGTTTACTTTCCGATATCAATGATGTATTTGAGTATTTAGATGAATATGAGTTTTTACTAACCGAAGATGTGCAACCTTCTATTCTTAAAGCTACAAATTTATTACGTGGTAAACAAGAAGACCTTTTGCCAAATGTTTTGCCAATTCTGCAATCTGTAGGATTACCATTACAAGCAGATAGTGTGCAGTATAATGGCGGTTTTATGGCTTTTCGGAAAACAGAAGTAACCAAGATATTTTTTGAAGAATTTCAACGTTATTTTGAAATTGTCAAAAATAACCAAGATAAATTGCTCCTAAAAGATCAAGGAGCTTTTGCTTCTGCGATCGCATCTGTACGCCCTCATAAAAAAATCCTACCACCTACCTATAATTACCTCAGCAAGTGGCAGGATGCTTATAATATTCAGGATCAAATTAAAGTTCTTCACTGTACCTATCCTTATCGACCTCAATATGCTAAAAATATTACTCGTTCCTTATATACAAGGGTTTTTGACAGATTCGCTCAAGTATTTTTACCGAATCAAGTTACAAATCCTTGGCGCATTAAATAAAAATAATTATTAAAATAGTGAAAAAATTTTCCAAAATATCGCTGTTGGTTTCCGATTTATCAAGTGCAGCTATTTTGCGTGCATACTTGATAGCAACAGCCCTAAAAAGTTTAGAATATGAAGTTGAAATTCTGGGTTTTTCATTTGGAAATAACTTATATCGAAATTTACCATCCCAATTAAACGTTTATAATTTACCAGGCAAAAATTTTCCAGAGTTATTTGGAGAAATCAGCAAAATTTTACCAAAAATTAATGGAGATATAATTTATGCTATAAAACCACAAATAGCGAGTTTTGGAGTTGCCCTACTAAAGAAAATATTTAGCCAAAAACCGTTAATTTTAGACATAGATGATTGGGAACTCAGTTGGTACGGTGGCGATGACTGGAATTATAGTCCCACACCGAAACAATTAGCTAGGGAATTGTTGAAAGCAGACGGCGCACTCAGGAATCCTTATCATCCTTTGTACGTAAAATGGATGGAAGGTTTAGTAGGTCAGGCTGATGCTGTGACGGTGCATACTAAATTTTTGCAGCAGCGTTTTGGCGGTACATTTGTCCCCAATGGTAAGGATACTTCTTTATTTGATCCGGCTCGATATGATGCTGAGTCCAGCAGAAATCGTTATGGTTTATCTGAATATCGTATTTTAATGTTTCCTGGTGCGCCAAGACCCTATAAAGGTCTAGAAGATGTTCTTATAGCACTCGATAAAATTAATCAGCCAGACTTAAGACTAGTGATTGTAGGTGGCAGTCCTTATGATGATTATGATCAGCAACTTCAACAAAAATGGGGACGCTGGATTATCAAATTACCAAAGTATCCAGCTGATGTGATGCCTGATTTGGTAGCGGCGGCTCACATTGTAGTCGTCCCCCAGCGAGATACCCCAGAAACTCGCGCTCAATTTCCCCTAAAGTTGACAGATGGAATGGCAATGGCTAAACCTATATTATCAACACGAGTTGGAGATATTCCCCAAATTTTAGGTGATACTGGTTATTTAGTTGAGCCTGCTTGCCCTGAACAGATTGCCGAACAGATTCAACTGATTTTTCAGAATTTAGAGTCAGCAAGCCAGCGAGGTATCAAGGCAAGAGAAAGATGTGTGGAACACTATAGCATAGAGGCTATGGCTTCTGTACTCAAGTCGGTAATTACTCGGTTATGAATATTAATAGGCCATTAGGCATTGAAAAAGAGATTTTCATTCCCTTATGTGCCAAATTGATTCTAGATTCTATCTGGCAAAATATCACGATTGCTGCTGTTGTAGGTTTAACTGTGTTTTCACGGAGTTGAGAGATGAAGATTATTTAGTTTGACTTGTTTGATGATTAGCTAATCTAGCAAGTAATTTGTGAATTATATTATTAAGTGAAAGTGGCATAAAAATACCCAATGTCTACCAGAAAACTACTACTAAGATTCGCTAAACCCTATCCAGGTTTGATTTTACTGACAATATTGTTAGGATTTTCTGGAGCCTTATTTAATGGAATCAGCACAACTTTAATTGTGCCAGTGATTTTAAAAATTGTGGGACAAGAAGTAGATTTAACGACTGCCCCTCCCATCCTAAAAAGGTTGATAACTCCCTTTGATAATACGCCAGAATCTTACCGGATAGTAGTAATGGCCGGGGCGATTATATTCACAATTTTTTTAAAAAACTTAGCTACTTATGCCGGCGCATTAGCATCGAGTTCTTTAAGCCGAAAGCTGACATCGGATATGCGAGAAACCGGGTTAAAGCTATTACTAGAAATTGATATAGATTATTATGCAAAGACAAAAGTTGGTGATTTAATCAACCGTCTTGGTGGAGAAATTGGTCGGGCTGCAAGTGCCATAGGTAGTACAGTCAGGATGCTTATCCTGGGAATCACAATTTTAGTTTTTGTCGGTTTATTGCTATCGATATCTTGGCAGTTAACAATTGCTGCTACGATTTTGCTGTCGTTGGTGACGTTAATAAATCAGTATGCCATTTCCCGGTCTAGAACTTTTGGAAAACAGCTTAGTGAGATGTCTAGAGCATATTCAATCTCTGTGCTGGAGACTTTAAACGGAATCCGACTGGTAAAGGCGACGGGAAATGAAGAAAAAGAATATCGAAGGATCAAAAAATTAATTCGCGATCGCGAGTTAGCAGATTTCCAATCTCAGGTTAATTCGGAAGCGATTACACCTCTGAATGAGGTGATGGGTATTACAGCTTTACTGTTGATTGTACTTTTGAGCAAAACCTTCTTTGCTGGCCAGATTTCTTCTCTTTCCACCGTCCTTTTAACATATTTATTAGTGCTGCTGCGAGTGCTGCCATTAATTTCTCAGTTAAATAGTGTTCGCAGCAACTTTGCCAGTACCGCCGCTAGTGTAGATGTGACGAATGAGTTTTTAAGCCTTGATGATAAGCCGTTCATGGATCAGGGTAAGCTTCCCTATACAAAATTACTTGAGGGCGTGTCTTTTAATTCTCTTTGCTTTACCTACCCTGGTCATGAAAAGTTGGTACTCAAAGATGTAAATTTATTTTTACCCCGTGGCACGACCTTAGCATTAGTAGGCAGTTCTGGTGCTGGTAAATCCACTTTAGCAGACCTTTTGCCCAGATTTTATGACCCAATATCTGGCAGTATTAGCATTGACGGGACTGATTTGCGGGAGTTCGATGTTGTATCCCTGCGAAAGCGAATGGGGATTGTCAGTCAAGATACCTTTCTTTTTAATGACTCGGTGAAGAATAACATCGCTTATGGGCGAGAAGAGGCTACTGAGGATGAAATTCTGACAGCAGCCAAGCGGGCAAATGCTTATGAATTTATTAGCAAATTGCCTCAAGGATTTGACACCTTGATTGGCGATCGCGGCGTCATGTTATCTGGTGGACAAAGGCAAAGATTAGCGATCGCCCGTGCCCTCCTGCAAAATCCAGATATTCTGATTTTAGATGAAGCCACCAGCGCTTTAGATACCGTTTCCGAACGCTTAGTACAATCTGCACTTGATGATTTGAGTCGCGATCGCACAACCCTTGTAATTGCTCACCGCCTTTCCACAGTCCAAAAAGCCGATCAAATTGCCGTATTAGATCAAGGACAGGTGGTAGAAGTGGGAACCCATGAAGAATTGTTACAAAAAGGTGGTTACTACTCGCGTTTGTACTCAATGCAATTTAGCGATCGCCCTAACAAAAACTTGATTCAGACAAAAATTCTTAAGGCAATGCGCCTAAACTCAAAGAAATTTGTTGAACATCCTGAAACCACTACTAAACACAAGCAAAGCTTGCTCCGCATCTCTCACGAAATTCGGACGCAGATGAACTCGATGATTGGCTTACTCCGCTTATTACTTGATGATCTGGTAGATAATTCCAAAGAACGGCAGGAATTAATTGAAGACTCTTACAAATCAGCTTTGAGACTTCTCAACACTATAGATGTTTTTGAAGATGTTATTAACTTGCAACACAAGGGGCAAATCATCTCAATTCCTGAGCAAAGTCAAGATATTATTAGTAGCTATTATCAAGCCTTTAATCATGTCTCAATTGAGTTTAGGACTTCTCTTAACTTTATACTTAACACTCTGCGATTTTTAACTGATAATTGGGTATCTACCACAGAAGAACAAAATAGATTAATTACTGAAGGTTATCAATCTGCTATATATCTGCTCGAAAATTTAGAAAAATTTGAGAATAGTATTAATGTCTAAAATTATGAATAATCCTGCTTTAAAAAAACACTATACTTTTTTCATTGGTGAAGAGTTGCCGCAGCCAGAGGCTCACCTAGTGCAGTCTACAAATGCCGCTAACGGCGCTGCCAACTTAGGATACTCAACAGTTTTGGTATATCTTGAAAAAGGAGCAAAAGCTATTAATCCAGTTAATTTAGCTCGTCCTTTTCAACCGAGAAAAACACCAACAGAACTTATTAAATATTACAACCTCCATGATAAGTTAAAAGTTGCCCCCTTACCGATGCCTTGGCCGATTGACCATTTTCGGAGCAAATTTACTGATTCTAACACCATTGCCAGCAAGTATTATTTACCATTTCACATACTTCCAACTACTAAACTTGTCCACAGTCGCAACTGGAATTTTGTCAAAGCTGCCATCAAAAATGGCGTTCCGGCAATTTATGAACACCACCACCACGAAGACAAACCATTTGAGCCAGAAATTGTTACAAATCCGCTATTGCAAATTGCTGTCACAGTTGTAGACACCATCCGCGAAAGCATGATTAAAAATGGAATGCCACCAGAAAAAGTGATTAAACTGCACAATGGTTTTAATCGCTTATTTATGGAGAGACAACCCGAAAAAGCCGCAGAATGGCGTCAAAAATTATTACAAGACGAAAGCCAGAAATTGGTGGTTTATGCGGGAGCTTTACAGGAATTTAAAGGTATTAATGTATTAATTGATGTGGCTAATAAAATGCCTAATGTGCAATTTGTTTGTGCAGGTGGCAAGCCAAAAGATATCGAAGATTATCAGCAATTGGTAAAAGACAAACAGGTTAATAATATTAAATTTTTGGGTTATATATTACATAATGATTTAGCATCTTTGCTACAAGCAGCCGATGTTTTAGCTCACCCTCATTGTTCGGGAAAAGCGGCAACTTTCACATCACCCTTAAAGCTATTTGACTACTTCGCCTCTGGGACTCCCATTGTAGCAACAGAAATTCCATCATTAGTTGAATTTCAAGATACTCAAGCAATCGCTGCTTGGTGTGAGCCAGATAACTCCAGCAAATTTGCCGAATGTCTAAAGCGGGTTTTAGAAACTCATCCCCGAAAAATAGAAGGTTACCCACATAGTATCAATTTTGTCAAGCAGTTCTCTTGGGAAAATAGAGCGGCAAAAATCCTTAGTTATGTTGATGAATCTCTGTTACCGCAACTTGTTGTATAAGGAAACATCGAGGATATTAAGCAAAATGACTAATGACTAATGACTAATGACTAATGACTAATGACTAATAACTAAAATGACTATCAAAACTGTAGGTATGATTAGCAGCTATCGAGGTTTAGAAACTAGAGCCGATTGGCTGTGGCAACAAACCCCGAATCAATTTGGAGTTTGGGGCAATATACAAATGCAGGCATTGGCAGCGAAACCAGATTTTCTGCTGATGTATCAATTTGATTTTCCCCAAGCATCGCCACAAAAATCTTGGTTAGATAGTTTTCGTAAACAGCGACAACAATCAATAGTAAATATTGATTCTTTACTGCGTGGTGTGAGTAAAGAGCGAATTATTTATTTACTAAGAGAACCGCCTTTAGATGAAATTGTAGAAATCACTAATCATAATTACCAACAAGCTCAAAAGTATTGCGGCTACGTTTCTGGCCCAGATGATTTTGCCCCCACTCCTGACTATATGCCTGCTATTTGGTATCACTCAAATTCATTTCAAGATTTAAATGAAATGCCACCTCCCGAAAAGGTTGCTCCATGTAGTTGGATTACTTCAGGAATTAGCCGCACTGTCAACCATCGCCAGCGTCTAGACTTTTTGCAGTCCCTACAATCTAGTGGCATGAAATTTGATTTGTATGGGCGTAACTTACCACAATGGGCTAACAAATCGGGAGAACTAGGTAACAAATGGTATGGCATGGCACCATACTATTACAATTTGGCAATTGAAAATTATGCTGATAATAATTGGTATGTGAGTGAGAAACTTTGGGATAGTTTACTTGCCTGGTGTCTACCAATTTACTATGGCGGCCCGGCTGCTGATAAATTATTGCCACCGGGTAGTTTTTTACGGTTGCCCAGTTTAGATGAAAAAGGCATTGCCTACATCCAAGAAGTGACAGCCACTCCTGATGCTTGGTATGCTGCTAAAGATGCGATCGCAGAAGCACGTCAAATCATCTTACACAAATTAAACCTGCTTAACTGGTTATCAAACTTTGTTGATCAACACTCATAAATTATGAATGGTATTTGTACCCTTGGCAATGATTATGTTTTCGATCAACTGGTGGCTTTGCTCAACAGTATTGATGTTATCTTGGGGTCAGAAACTCCTGTTTGTATTTATCCTTTCGACGATCAGACACAGCGAATCGCTGATGAAATAGCTAAACGCCCTAATGTATTTCTTTACGATAATCAAGAATCAATCAATCGCTGGGATCAATTTATGCTCTCAGCAGCACCAGAACGATTGAATCGTAGTAAATTCCGTTTGTATGGCGCTCACCGTCGTTTTTGTGCTTTTGATGGGCCATTTGATAAGTTTATCTATTTAGATGCAGACACGTTGGTGATGAACTCTCTCGCGGCGGTGTTTGAAAAGTTAGATAGTTATGATTTTGTTGTTTACGATTTTCAATTTAAAGATGTTAGTAAAATATACAATGTTAATTCTCCCAAATTACTAAAAATTTTCCAGCAAAAGCGCATTGATTCCGAAATATTTTGCTCCGGCTTCTATGGCTCAAAGCAGGGCGTATTTAATTCAGAACAAAGAGATTTGCTGATATCTTATTTACAAAATGGTGAAGCAGAAATTTTGTATGAAGGGGCTGGTGAACAACCACTGATCAACTACATGGTAATGAGGTCTAATCTTTCTATTTATAACTTTGCTCAACAATTACCAGATAATCAAAAAACTGGATGTTCTGCCACCTCTAAGCACTTTGAGGAACGAGAGCATATTCTCTATGACAAAGGCAATCGACTAACTTACATTCATTACATTGGTATTCCTCCTAATATCAATCAAGCCGTCTGCGCTGGAGAAAATATTGAGTTCCCCTATCGAGATTTATTTCTCTATTATCGCTACTTACACGAACCAGAAAAACGTCCAGTCTTTACAAATCCTCCTAAAAATTCTCATGACTCTCCAACACCAAATTTACTTACAAGAGCTTTGCGAAAATTTAAGTTAATTAAACAAGGATAATTTATGAGTAGGGGAATTTATATTGTTGCCAATGACCGGGTTATCGATAATGCGATCGCTTTACTCAATAGCATTCGTTACTATGACCCAGAAGTTACCGTTTATCTCATACCTTTTAATGAAAATTATCACAAGGTAGCAGAGCAGCTTGCTAGCTTACATCAAGTGCAAATTTTTCCAGATTTAGAACTTATTGATAAATTTACCAAACGCATCGGAGAAATTTTTGATCGAGATTTTCTTGCTTTACCCAATAAAATGCGTAAACTAGTGGCGTGGTTTGGCCCTTTAGATGAGTTTATTTATATTGATACGGATATTGTCGTTTTTGAAAAAATTGCCGACAATTTAGACAAACTTTCAGAAGTCGATTTCTTCTGTTGTGATTATCATCATGCTAATGAAAAGCTGCGAAATATCTTTTCTCCATTTGTGAAAGAGCAGCAAATTTTTTCAGATGCCCAATTTCAAGACGTTTTCAATAGCGGTTTTTGGGCTTCGAGAAAAGGAACTATTACCGAACAACAGATGGATGAAGCTTTGCATGAATGTGCTGCACATCGAGAATATTTCGATTTTTCTGAAGGAGTTACAGACCAACCCATTTTAAATTATCTTGTTCTCAAACTAATTGCCAAGCGTGGAAATCTTGTCAGAATTCCTGGAGGCGGGCCTGGTAGTTGGGCAGGTTCGCCAAATTTTCAACAGCAAGACTACGCACTCTACGACAGAGGACAACGACTAAAATATCTCCACTGGGCTGGTACGCGGATGAAAATTGGTAGTCCATATTGGCAATTGTGGGAACACTATCGCTATCTCCATGAGGGTAAATTCGCCTTCATCTCCAAACTGACTCGCCGTTTATTTCCCTTTGTTTCTGCCCGCACTTAATATTAGGAGTATCCCAATGATTGATGGCATTTACATCCTAGCGAATGATGTTGTTTATGACCAACTAGTTGCGTTGCTCAACAGTATAGAAGCTAATGCTGGTAGTAAAATTCCTATTTGTATACTTCCATATAATCAGCAATTAGACAAAGTAAAGGCAGAGCTTGCATCTAGAGATAATGTCACCTTATTTGAAGACTCTGATTCCATAGCCTATTGGGATAACTTTGCTACTCAGATATGGAAAAATTATCCTAGAGCGCAAAAAACTTGGCGAGAGTGGGGCTTCCCAGAACTCTATGAGCTACCTATGCACCGCAAATTTTGTGCTGTGGATGGCCCCTTTGATAGATTTATTTATTTTGATGCAGATACCTTGTTAATGCGGCCGATAGATTATGTATATGAAAAATTAGATACTTATGATTGGGTAGTCAATGATTTTCAATATAAGTCTGAATTAAAATTTATTTTTGATGGCTCTCCAGAGCAGATGGAGCAAATTTTCAATTCAGAAAACTTGCAGGCTAAAGTATTTTGTGCTGGTTGGTTTGCCACTAAGAAAAATATTTTTTCTCCAGCTATAAGAGCTGACTTACTCAAAAAATTAACAGCAGGTGAAGCAGATGTTATGGCTTTTTTAGCACCTGACCAATCTTTATTTAACTACATGGTTTTGAGAAGTGGAATTTCCTATTATAACTTTGCCTGCTATGACTGCGAACAGGCAACTGGGAATCATTGGAGTTCTCAATTTGATGTGGTAGATAATATCCTCTACGACCAAGGGCGGAGATTGACATATCTGCACTATATGAGTATAAGTTCATCAAAGTTTACTCAACTTTGCGCTGGTGAAGACGTTAATATTCCATATCGAGATGTGTTTTTACATTATCGCTATTTAAAATCACCTGAAGAACGTCCTCAAAGCTTTACCCGCCCAAGCCAGCTAATGCTTCTTCAAAAGTATACTAGGAGTTTTATTCAGCAAAGAGTCAATAATATTAAGCTAAATTACCGGAATTTAAAGGATAGGATTAATGGTTACTAATAACATATAGCAAAGTTGTTAAATTAGCTTATTTATTAGCCTTTGCACAGGTGAAAATTGTCCACCTTCTTTGTTAAGCCAACCAGCAAGATCAAAATGCTTTCTGGAAATGTCATACATAGTTGCTCCATTTATCACATAATTTTTAACAAATACGGTAGATTTGAGGTGAGAATATTCTTTGCCAGTGAGACAGATTTTATGAGGAAAGTCTAACTTGTCGAACTCTTCTATAAGCTGCTCATCGCATAAGTCTTTATCACCTGCAAATTTAATAAAAAGATTATCCCAATTTATTCTTTTTACCCGTCTATTCCATTTTTCCTGTGCTTGTGCCTCACTCGCTTCGTGAAAAAAATGAATTTCTACATCGTCTTTTAATAAACCAATCGGAAAAAATCGTTTTTCTAGTTCTTCATTAACTGAATGATAACGAGAAACACTAGTCCAAGTAAGAGGAGATTCAATATACTCCTTGATATTTTTGATAAGTTTAATATAACAGGGAGCAAACAGGCGTATCCCAACAAAAGGGGTTGTGTACTCTAATCCTAAATCTTTGTAGACTTCTCCACCCCAACAATCATTAGAAATAATTGTAAAATTCTTATCTTTGATACGCAAATACATGAGTTTGCGATTTAAGACTTTTCTCGTTTTTCGGGTTCGATTCTTAAAACTTTCTACTAAGTTTGTCATATTACAATTTTTAGTAAGCTCGAACAGATTTTTTTAGAAGTAGGACTTACGCAATAACTCTCTAAAACTCTTATTCCTTTGTGTCCTTTGCGTCCTTCTCCCAAGGGGAAACGCTGCGTGAATGCGGTTCGTTTTTTCATGATTTTGCGTAAGTCCTGACAAGGTTCTATCGGTAATAAAAATTAAAATTACTCAATGTCGCAAGTCTTAAACACAACGAACGATAGTAATAGCCGATAAATTTATTTAGTTTACGTGCCAGCTTTTGGAAAATTGAATTTTGGCGGTACTCAATGGCTTCATGCTGTTGAAAATATATTAGAGTTGTATCTGGATTTGCTTGTCCCTTTTTGATTTTCTGGCGTTCTACCCAATCTTTGAAATAGACAATACCATCCATAGCATCCCATCGAACTGGTAATCCAGCCTTAGCAGCAGCTAATCCTATTGCATAACCCTCAGCACCATAAAAACCATTTAACTCACAGTAAAGTGCAATGGTTTCCCAATGCTTGAGAAATTCGATTTCCCGTCCATCTTGCCTTGTCACTACAAATAACATTTCCATCACAAACTGGATATTAGTATCTTCTAAATCCAGGTCTAGCTTTTGTGCTAGCTTGCTAAGAATAGTCAAATCTCTAGCTCTATTTGCCTTGTAAGCATCATTTACGGAATTAATATATGCGTGATTATGTTGGACAATACTGGTACAGCTTCTTGCTGTTATGCCAGGAAGCCATTTCATGTCTGGTTGTAACTTATCTAATATTCTGATATCTGCATCAATAAATATACAAGTATTAAACAGTGATATTGCTTTGGCAATTACAAACCTTTTATCGTGGTAACAACCAATGCTCTGTTGTTCATGTTTAAATGCTAAAACATTAGAATATTTTTGAAATTCTTGTGGCTTATCTGTTAATACGATTAAGTATATTCCCGGCGAATGTTTTTCAATATCTTCAGCTAATAGGAAAGCATGAGAGCGATATCTTTTACCCAAAGCTAAAGTACAAAAACAAACTTCTGGTTTTTCTTGTTGCATAAGGTTTTATTTTAAAATAAAATTTGACTGACAACTAATATCAAAAATACGTTTAGAGACAGCAGAATTTACAGCCTGTTCCGATTTAAATTAAATACTATATTTACATATATAATGTGGATACTGACTACTGTAATAGTACTTATTTTTCTCTGATTACTAAATCCCATGCAAGCCCTAGCAGATGTGAAGACGTGATTAATCGCATCTCGACAAAGCTTTGACAAATCATCATACTCAAAATATAAATGCTCACCATCGCTGGTGAGCATTTAGGTTGATTTGTATATTATAGGACTTACGCATTGACAGGAAAGCCGAAATGATAGGTATGCTTTTCAAGGCTTTTAACCAGATTTTTCAACTATACTTTTTGCGATCGCGGCTAACAAAGGATAGTTTGTAAATGCCTGAAACAACCTATTTACGTTAATACATAAGATGATTCATTTGTACAGTGCGTAAGTCCTATATTTAGTGAAGTGTCTTATATCTCAATACAGTTCTGTTAATAAGAATCTTACAGCTATTTTCAGGTATTTAGACTATGACTGAGACGGGTAGTAGGGAGTAGTGTAGTTCGATTGCTTGAAAGGCGCTATTACCATATTGTTTTAAATTATGGCATAGAATCTAAATCTAAAGATTGCATACCTTCGCGTTCTATAAAGGTCATCATACTTCCCAACTGCAACCAAACTAATAAACACGTAAAGAGACTAATTGGTAGACCGACTCCTAAAGCCAAGGAGGACGGAAAGCCAAATATCTCCAAGCCTGAAGACAAAAATAGACAAGTACCGCCAGTTATACCGATAAATGGTACAAGTAATTGTTTCAGTGAGGAACGCGGTTTAGTATTTTCTGTGCGCTCGCTTGGCCATTTCTGCACAATTACTTTCAAAGTGCCAGATAATGCCAAACCAGATGTTAATGCTGCCAGAAAGCCAACAAGTAATAGAAAATAAGGCGGTTGCAGAGGAAAATAGTACATGAAAACTCCTGATTTATATTAAAGATTTTTTAGTTGTTGTTTGTTGACTGATTCCCAGCAAAAGACGCAAGGAATGTAGCTTTTGGCAAAATAGCAGCTGCGCCTTCCCTAGATAAGTCTGTTAAAATGCCGATCGCTACATTTAATAAACGATCCGGTTTTAAGTCATCTTTAACTAGGTTCCACAGGCGTTGAACATCTTCGGTGTGGAGGCGGTCATCTTCGGTGAGAGCAAGCACCAGCTGTCTCCGCAAAAATTTGCCTTCTTCCGAAATTAAAAATTGGAACCCCATCTGGGCTGTGGGCAAGACATCAAAGTTGTTATCAGTCCGAGCGATCGCAATTAAATTCTCTAATCGCTGCCACTGAAATTTACCATCTTTAAATAACACATTCAATAATCGTCGCCGTAATTCCGGCGATTCCCCTGTTAGCAAGCGCCGTGCTATATAGGGATAACCCACCTCAACAATTTTGAAATCTGGGTTGAGGCTTAGAGCAATACCTTCTTGAGTCACCAAAGAACGAATAATCAAAGCAAACTTCGCCGGGACTCGGAAAGGATATTCATACATCAGTTCCGAAAATTCATCGGTAATAGTTTTGAAGTTAAAATCCTTGACATTTTTACCAATAGCGTTTCCCAGCACCGCTTCTAATGCTGGTACAATCGGGCAAATATTAGTGTCTGGAGTCAGAAATCCTAATTTGACAAAATCTTCGGCTAAGTCGGTGTAGTCTTTATTCACCAAATGTACTAGTGCATCCACCAGTGTTTCTTTGGTGGTTTCCTCCAACTGATCCATCATGCCGAAGTCAATATAAGCCATCCGACCATCGGGTACAGCAAACAAATTGCCGGGATGAGGATCAGCATGAAAGAAGCCGTGTTCTAAAAGCTGTTGCAATCCCGAAGTAACGCCAATTTGGATAATTGCTTCTGGATCTAAACCTGCTTCCCGGATGCGTTTAGTATCTGTCAACTTGAAGCCGTCAATCCATTCCAGGGTTAAAACGTGGGTATTGGTATAACGCCAGTAAATTCCTGGAACTCTAACTTGCGGGTCGTTGCGGAAGTTGCTGGCAAATTTCTCGGCGTTGCGGCCTTCATTTATATAGTCGATTTCCTCAAATAGCTTCGTGCCAAACTCATCCACGATTAAAGTTAGGTCGTGACCGAGATTGAGAGGTAACCAGGGAGCTAACCAACTCGCAGCCCACCGCAATAGATAAAGGTCGCGGGTGAGAGTCGGGCGTAAGTTGGGGCGTTGCACCTTCACTGCGACTTCTTCGCCACTAATTAGACGACCACGGTATACTTGACCCAAGCTAGCTGCTGCGACTGGGTTAGGTGACAGTTCGCTAAAGCTTTCGTGAATGGGACAGTCTAGTTCAGTTTCGATAATTTTGTAAGCGATCGCATTATCGAAAGGTGGTAACTGATCTTGTAATTTGATCAGTTCTTCTAGAAAATCCTTACGGATTAGGTCAGGCCTGGTAGAGAGGGCTTGACCAACTTTGATAAAAGTCGGGCCGAGGCGGGTGAGCAGTTCTCGCAACTGAATAGCTCGTTTACCCTTGTTCTGCTCAACTTTATCTTGCCATTCGTCCCACTTGAGACTGAGGATAAATCCCGCAAAAGAGGAGATAATTCTCAGGAGTCGCCCCCATGCTAGCCAGGGACGGTAACTATAGTAGCGAGCGATCGCCTCTGGATTATAGAGTGTTAGCAGAGCAGGTTGATACTGACCCACGCCTTTATTTGCCTCTTCAACTGAAAAATTTACAATGATTGTTTTTCTCCTAACCCACAAGTTAGTTGCAAGTTCAGGATAGCGGTAGCCTTTTATCTAAAACAACTAGAACTCTACCCTTTTGGGATACTGTTCGCGGTGATTTTAGCTTATGTTACTACCTAAAGATTTGTTTATCTTTTTCTTAATTATACTTTATAAAACTACAACTACTTCTCCAACTTTTAGATGATTTTATTTTTTCTTAACCATTATTTATAAAAATATAAATATCTACCTGTGTCTGATTATGCAAATTTAAAGAAACTGCGATCGTAAGTAACTTTATTTACTAATAGTTATATGAAGTAGTAGTACTATTACTGTCTTGGATTTAATCTTCATTACCATTCCCGCCTCGGAATAAACTCCTCTTGCTTATAGCTAAAGTCTTCTCAAGAGGACTAAATACAAAATTTTCAGCCATGTAGAAGGCTATCTTATAGCGCAATACAGTTCAGTTAAGCCCAAAAACCTTGGTAAAGACGCGAAATTTCGCGTCTCTACAGGTCTAAAATTAGTACCAAAAATCCTTAACTGAACCGTATTGTCTTATAGCGGTTCTGAGTTCTGAGTTGAGTAGGTATAGAACCTCACCCCCAACACCCTTTAAGAGCAAGCACCTCGCTTGCTCTGATTACCTCATTTGATTAGGAAAAGCTATATATAAAAGGGAAAATTTCAGTCCACTTAAGTGGACTTTAGCTATCAGCCCAGAACTTAAGTTCTGGGCGGGATATCGGATGAGCGCGATACTTTGACTGTTACAAAAATGTGGGTAACGACAATAGTTTATTTCCGCCGTGCTGTACTAGTGCTCTGTCTCATTAATTCTGATTGATTAGTTTGTTACCAAAACCCTGTAAAGACGCGTTAGCGTAGCGGGACGAAGTACAATTTCGCGTCTCTACAACCCAGCAAAATTAATGGGACAGACTACTAGTGCTCTGTCTCATTAATTCTGATTGATTAGTTTGTTACCAAAACCCTGTAAAGACGCGAAATTTCGCGTCTCTACAACCCAGCAAAATTAATGGGAGAGACTACTAGTCCTAGAATTGTATAGTTAGGTGGAAGAATCAATCCCCAACTCATAACATAATTATCATTTATAATTGCTATAAATTTGGTAATTGGTAGTGATTTTGTCACACTTACCAATTACCAATTAGCTACTTTTAACCATCGTGCAATGCTATTTAGATTTGGCCTCCAAGTTTTCTAAACGGCTTCTCAATTCCTGATTTTGTTGTTTGAGTTGGTCGAAATCTTCACGCAATTGACGTAAGGTTTTTTCTGTACCAATATTCTTTTGCACTTTAGAAATTTCTTCTTCAGCATAGCGACGTACACGCCCATCGGCTGTTTGTTCAGCTAGCGATCGCAAAATCCCCACTGCTTTGGGTGTTTCCATTTGTCCTAATGCTGCGGCTACCGCCACTTGCGTTAAAAAGAAGGTTTCTTTGGCTAGTTCTGTTAATTTTTCTAAAATCCGTTCCAAATTAACCGGACTTTGACCTACAGAAATCTTTCCTAAAGCGCGAATTGTGGCTAAACGTAGGGGTTGTGGTACACCTAGTTTGGTATATTCGATTAGCAGATTTAAAGCTGCTTCTGAGGTTTTGAATTCAGCTAAACCAGCGATCGCACCACTCCGTACTACTTCATTCCAACCCGCCTTTTCTTCTAAAATGCCTTTGAGTTGCTTTAATACCTTATCTTCCTTGGGTTTTTCTTCCAAGTTTGCAGAAGCGATCGCCCCGATCACACGAGAAGCTGCTGCTTCTACGTAATAGCTAGGATCGCCCTTTTGTACTAACCCTCTTACAACTTTATAGCTTTCAGCAGTTTTAATTTGAGCAAGTGCTTCCACTACAGATCGGCGCACGTAAGCATTTTTATCTTTTAACCCAACAACTAAGCCATCAAAGGCTTGGTCTAAATTGATTTTGGCTAGTTGTTTCGCGGCTTCCACACGCACACCCCACAATGGGTCATTTTTGAGCGCCGCAGATAGTGCAATGGTAGCTTCTAACCCGCCTTTTTTCGCCAAACCTGCTGCTGCGTAAATACGTGAAATCGGGTCTGGATCAAATTCTAACTGTGCTTTTAACTCTGATATTGGATACTCCAAACTTACTGTTTTAAGATAATTATTTCCAACATCAAAGCTGATAAATTGAGGCTTATTTTCTAGGGGAAAGTAGAAGCTTTGTTCACGTTCATTTACCCGCACTACAAAAGTTTTGAGTTGTGAGTTATTAATTATGAGTCTGGAATTATTTTTAACTCCTAACTCCTCACTCCTAACTCCTAACTCCTCATTCTTAACTTCTTCTTCTTGGGTATAGCCAAAACCAATAGGTATTTTTAAATCAAACAAATCCTTACTGCCATTTTTACCTTCATCAGCTTGGGTTTGAGTGACTGTAATTTTTGCTAATTTAGCGTCCCCATCCCAAAAGTAAGCTACTTTAAAATCGGGATGACCACCACGAAAAACGTATTGGTCAAACAGAAACAAAAGATTACGTCCAGTTGCCTTTTCGATCGCCCTGAGTAAGTCTACTGTTTCTACAGTTTTGTGGGCATTATCTTGAACAAATGTTTGAATTGCCTGCCAAAACAACTCATCTCCCAATTGGGCCCGAATCATGTGATAAACACAAGACCCTTTTTCGTAAATGTGGCGATCGTAAAGCTCAATAGCTTCCCGGTAAACATGTGTTACCATCGGGCGACGATAACGGCTGCTATCTTCACTTAAATAACGACGAGCTTCTAATAAACGATAGTAAGCTGCTTCTTCGAGACTATATTCCTCTTCTGTCCACATCACCTCAGAATAGGAAGCCATCCCTTCTTTGATCCAAGCATGAGACCAATGCTTAATTACCACCAAATCACCAAACCACTGGTGCGCCAGTTCGTGGACAACTAAACTTTCGGTATTGCGGTTATCTAAAGCGGCGCGTTCATCCAGCAAGCATCTATCTGTTAACAGTGTTGTGGAGGTGTTTTCCATCCCGCCAAAGATGAAGTCATCGACGCAAACCTGGGCGTATTTTGGGAAAGGATATGGATAGCCATACTTTTGGCTCAAAAATTCGATCATGCGGGGAGTTTTGCCCATGCTGCGTTTAGCATCTTCCTCCCGTCCCTTTTCTACGTAGTAGGTAACTGGTTTACCGTTCCACTCATCCTGAATTTCGGCAAAGTCACCTACTGCCAAAGTCATTAAGTAGGTAGGATGAACTTGTTGCTGTGACCAATGGTAGATTTTGTAATCACCATCTTCTGTGGTGTTAATTAGTTCGCCGTTGGAAATCGCCACCAGAGGGTTGGGGACACGAACGCGAATTTCGGAAGTAGACAATTGTCCTGGGTAGTCAAAGCAGGGGAACCAAAAGCGAGAGTCTTCGTCTTCTCCTTGAGTCCAAACTTGAGTTGGCTTGTTTGGGTAGTGCTTGTCTGGTTGAATAAAGTAAAGACCGCGCTGTGGTTTTGCCACTGAATAGGCGATCGCAATTAGCAAGCGTTTACCAATTTGAGTCGCCTCAGCAAGTTGGATAGAAAGCTGTTCCCCGTCGTAGTCAAAATTTTGTGGTACCTCGTCCACTTGCACAGACTCGATATTCAGGTTGACAGCATCCAAAGTCAAACGGTCAATGCCATTACGGATTGGTAAAAGGCGAATGCTACAATTGCCCTGATAGGAAAGCTTTGGGATATCCAAGCTGAGATCGAGAAAAATATGCTCTACCTGTCCGGGGCGATCGGGGTTGTAGTGTGGTCTTGCTCCCGGTAACTCAAAAGGTTTGTGTACGTTATTATCTGTATCAAAATAAAACTTCGACATTGATCCTTACTGACCTTGTAATCCTGAAAAGTCTGGCTTGGCTGGATGTTGTTAAGTAAAATAGCGGTGTCTAAATATATTTCCCAAATCAACAGGGCATGATGGAGGTGAGAATTCCCTTTTGGGATTGGGGGATTAAAATTAATCTCACCTGAATTTCCAAAAGTCGGCTGGCGATCCTTGGACTTTTTTCCATATCCCTCCCGCATTTACTTTTACTGATGTTTTGCACTTTTTTGTCATCGAGTCAAGAGTCTCTTGCACCTCGATAAATTTTTATTAAGTACAAACACTCCTAATTATTCTTATATAGGACTCCGATTCGATTTTTGAAAACATACTGAACTGAGACTGAAAAGCCCGTTAATCAGGGTTTTATCTAAAATTTTGCTTACAAATCAGACAGGAGTCCTATAACTTAGGATAGCTTGCCTCTGTTGAGGAGGCTATTTTGTTTGAAATGAACAGCATATCATTTGCCGATTCGCTCCCCATCTCGTGGAAGTATTTTTTAGAGTAGTTATTTTAGACTGCTAGCTTATAGGACTACTAATTTTATCAGTAAATACCGATCAATGAGCGGAAATTATTAATAAATCCGAAAACTCTACAGTGACACTTGTATAAATCTCGGTGACAATCTGAGCAAAAGAGGATAACAAAATGCCTGAAAGTAAATCCAAGTTTCTCATTGCTGCTGTTGGTGCTGCTGTAGTTGTAGCAGGAAGTATCGCGGCTTACACGTATTTTAAAGCCCCATCAGGAGGTAGCTCAGACGCTCTAGGCAGCGCTAAACTAGTACCTTCAACAGCATTGATGGCAACTTATATTACTACTGACTCTCAAGCCTGGGCAAAGTTACAGCAGTTTGGCACTCCAGAAGCACAAAAATTAGTAGCAAAAGGTCTGGAAAATTTCAATAAGCAAGTTTTCAGTGACAGCAACGTTTCTTATGAAAAAGACATAAAGCCTTGGGCTGGTGGTGTAATGATTGCTGTATTACCACCTAATCAGGGGAAACCGGCGCAGTTGAAAGCACCTAATGCGCCAATCAATATACAGCAGGAATCAAATATCTTGATAATAGTGGGAATCACAGACAAACTCAGTGCCTTGAATTTTGCTAACAAATTAAAGTCACAAAAAGGACTAAAATTTCAGGAATCTGACTATAAAGGTCAAAAAATTATAGAAACTACAGAAAATAGCAAGCCGACATATAGCGTAGTTTTAAATAATAGTCACTTAGTATTAGCGCCCGAAAAACAAGCTGTAGAAAAAGCAATTGACACCTTTAAAGGAGAGTCTTCTTTTGCCAGTAAAGAAGGTGCAAGCAGCATCCTCAATAAAGGAGTGGATGTCAAAAACAGCCTCGCCCAAATTTATGTACCAGACTATGCCGGCATGGTACAGCAATTAGCAGCCGGAAGCCCGCAGGCAAAGCAGTTACCTCCCCAAGCGCTGGCGCAACTCAAGCAGATAAAATCAGTGGTGGCGGGTGTTGGTGTTGATGATGCGGGAGTGCGGGTAAAAGCGATCGCTAATTTAGATCCGCAATTAAATAAATTTCAGTATCAATCAAGTCCAGGAAATATAGTTGGGCAATTTCCCACTGGTACTTTTGCTCTGATTAGTGGAAATGGTATCAGCCGTGGCTGGGAAACACTAGTAGAAGAGTCAAAAAATTATCCAGAAATGAAACAAGGTCTTGAACAGGTGCGAGGACAACTGAAATTTTTCAATATTGACCTGGATAAGGATATTTTTGGCTGGATGAATGGAGAATTTGCCTTTGGTGCGATTCCATCTAATCAAGGGGTGCTAGCAAATGTTGGTTTTGGGGGTGCTTTAGTATTTGATACTAGCGATCGCAAAACTGCTGAAGCCACCTTAACGAAATTGGATACCCTTGCCAAAACCCAACAAATCGAAATTGCCAACAGAAATATCGGTGGGAAAGACGTAACGGAATGGCAAATCCCCAGACAGGGAGCTTTATTGTCACATGGTTGGCTCGATCAAGATACTGTATTTGTAGCTCTTGGTGGCCCAGTTGCTGAAGCGATTAGCGATCGCAAAAATCCATCTCTTGACAATAGCGATACCTTCAAAGCCGTTACGGGTTCTTTGCAAAAGCCCAACGGCGGCTATTTCTACCTGGATATGGACAAAACTCAAACTGTGCCCTTGCTCAAGAGTTTAATCTCATCTGACGCCAATGCTATCACCATCTTGAGTTCCATTCGTGGTCTTGGTTTTACCGCTAATAGCCCTGATAAATCTATCAGTGAATTGGAGATGTTGTTAGCTCTCAAGCCTATTGCAAAATAGGGAATGGGGCATGGGGCATTGGGCATTGGTTATTGTTATTCCTCATCCCCCACTCCCCCATTCCCCAAAATGTTTTTCAATTTGCATCTAGACTCGCCTCCAGTAACTATGTCATAAGTAGAAAAGGCTGTTAAATGCAAACTAATTTATGACCGTTGCCGTAAATACTACTCCTGGCTTCGCTTCCCGCTTGGTAAATGGCGTACTGGCAATCAAACCTTTAGCCAACCTAGCCAAGCACCAAGCTAGACAAATGATGATTAAACGTGCCGAAAGAATTGGCGTGCCTTGGACGCAAGAAGTCAAAACTCTACAAGCGCGTGATTGGAAGGCTGATTTAGCTCAAGTAGAAAATCCTCAGCTTTCCTACCCCGATTACTACGTCACCTCATTCCATGCTTACGAAACCGGAAATCTCAGTTGGCAAGCCGCTTTTGAGGTAGAACCTGCTGCTTACGCTGTCCACGCTAAGATTTTGCAGGGCGCTGAAGAAGCCCAAGGCGATCCCATGCTGCGCCAAAGTTACCACAATATCCTGAAAAGTCAAATTCCCAATGAGCCGCAAGACATCTTAGATGTAGGGTGTAGTGTTGGCTTGAGCAGTTTTGCCCTACAAGCAGTTTATCCCCATGCCAAAATTACAGGCTTAGACTTATCTCCCTACTTCTTAGCCGTTGCCAATTACCGCGCTGGGCAACGTCAAGCTAAAATAAACTGGCTTCATGCCCAAGCGGAATCTACCGGGCTACCTGATGCCTCTTTTGATTTAGTTTCCATTTTCCTGATGTGCCACGAATTACCCCAATCGCCAACCCGACAGATTTTAGCTGAAATGCGGCGCTTGCTGCGTCCGGGTGGCTACTTGGCAATCATGGATATGAATCCAAAATCTGAAGTTTACCAAAAAATGCCAGCCTACATTTTGACTTTGCTCAAAAGTACAGAACCGTATTTAGATGAATATTTCGGTTTGGACATTGAGCAAGCTATTGTTGAGGCAGGTTTCCAAACTCCCACAATCACTAATAATACCCACCGTCACCGCACAGCGATCGCTCAGGTGAGTGGTTGATTTTTCTCTACTGCTTTGGGCAGCAATACCACCTTTGCTGCTGCTAGGCTACTACTACTGTAGAGTGCCATTTGCCCCACCTTTGTTAAAGTTGCTGATGTTCTTTATCATCGGTGCAATATCTGGTATCTTAGCCCTTAGTCTCGAATGGATTTTTGAAATTGTAGTCAACAGGGTTGTAGACTGGCATCAGATCAAGCTATGTCTGCCGACAAGTCGTTGCGCCTCAACACTCCCTGGAATAGCGTTGCGGCAGCTTTTGGAAGTAGGCCCAATTGAAGAAGGCTGCAAGTTTGTAGCAGTTGTTGTCCCAATCTACTATTTACAACGCAAGTATCGATTATTTGCATCTACCGTTTTCCTCTTCACCATAGCCGTTGCCCTTGGATTCACTGCCGAAGAGAATTGGATTTACCTTTTCTACGATACAGCATCAATTCTAGACCGTACTATCGGTATGCCAGTCCACGCCATGTTCTCTGCACCTTGGGGATATGCTTTAGGAATCTATATTTCCTCTAACACTCGGTTAAATCGAGACAAAAAGTTTATTTTTAGGGCTTGGCTAAATTCTGTAATCTGTCATGCCCTAGTTAATGTCTTATCAAGTGCTTGGCGTTACTCACTACCTTTAGGTTTCCTGAGTTATGGTTTATTCCCGTTTCTCTTGTGGATGTTTTGGCGACTAGAACAATTACTGCGAAAAGTCCAAGGCAAACCCGCCATTACTCTGATTTCAGGCCATACACCGCAACATCGTTACTGGCAGAGGAGTTTAGCGCTGTTTGCCCTCGTAATGGGTGGAAATGCTATTTTTGGGCTGTTTCTCTTAGCCAGGATTCTTAGTCCCTTGAGTCCGTCAAAGCTTTTTGATGCTGATATTTTGTGGTTTATAATTAGTCGCTTTTCACTAAATCTCTTTTTCGGAGTTTTAGCTTGGGGCATTTATCGGTATTTGCGACATTCCGCTCGTCGTCGGTATTTTTAAAATATGATGAAAGAAAAATGCTAGGGGGTTTCTATGCAAACAACTCCAGTGCGTTGGACGACTGCTGATTTAGAACTATTTGCTGGCGATCGCAGAAATCGCTATGAGATTATTGATGGAGAACTATTTGTGACCAAATCACCTAGTTGGGATCATCAATCAAGTTGTGGCAATATTGTTACAGTTCTTAACAATTGGTCAGATGAAACTGATTTAGGTAAAGCTGCGATCGCACCTGGAATTATTTTCTCAGATTCTGACAATGTGATCCCTGATGTGGTATGGGCAAGTCATGAACGCTTAAAAAACTTATTAGATGAAGCTGGACACCTCACGGGCGCACCGGAGTTAGTTGTAGAGGTTTTATCCCCCGGCGAAAAAAACGAGAAACGCGACAAAGAAACAAAGCTAAAGCTGTACTCGGTGCAAGGGGTTCAAGAATATTGGATTTGCGATTCTATACAGAAGAAAGTTGAGGTTTATCGCCGTGAACAGGCTGCATTAAAGTTAGCAGCTACTTTATTTAGTCAAGATGAGTTAACAAGTCCTTTGCTACCTGGTTTCAAGTGCTTAGTTAGTAAACTTTTTTAGCTGGGCATTGGGCACTTGTACTGAGCGGCGTCGAAGTATGGGGCATTGGGGAGATGAGTGAGACAAGGAGATAAACAAAACTCCTAACTCTTGTACAGACGCGATTAATCGCGTCTCTACTTTTAACTCCTAACTCCTAACTCCTAACTTCTAACTAAACGCTTGCCAATACTGGCTGATTCGCGGCTGCGCTGACTGAATTTGATTCAGACTCAGTACAATAGATTTCGCAGGAGTTGTTGGGACTTTCAATCAGTTTCACTTTGTAAAGTTTAGCTCCCAATTCTTGAATAGGCGATCGCAGTAAATTACTAATATAAAGTGCGATATTCTCAGCAGTGGGCACAACTTCAGCAAAGTAAGAAATGTCTTTGTTTAAAAAGGTATGATCGAATGGCTCAACCACATAATCTTCTATTACTTGGTTCAAAGCCCCTAAATCAACAATCATGCCAGTCCGTGGGTCAATTTCCCCTTTCACAGTGACTTCTAAATGATAGTTGTGTCCGTGACCGTGAGGACGAGCGCACTTACCATAAATTTCAGTATTTTCTTCGTTACTGAGGTTAGGATGAGCTAGCCGATGGGCGGCGCTAAAGTGAGTACTGATAGTGAGGTAGGCTTCCATTTCGTTTCCCGTATAATCTGCCCAAAGTTCAGGATGTTCAAATAACTGTACACGGACTAAAGGCAAGTGTGGTGCTAGTCGCTGCCAAATAATCCGTGCAATATTCTCAGTGGTAGGCAGAGTTTGTTGAAATTCTGCCCACGCATCGTTGAGATAAGAGAAGTCCAATTGACTAGTAACTTCCCGTTTAATTACGTGTTTCACATCAGACAAGTTCAGCACCATGCCATATTCATCTAATTCCCCGGCTAGGGAAATAAATAAGACATAATTATGCCCGTGTCCAGGAAATCTAGAGCAAGCACCAAATTTCTCAATATTCTCAGCTTCACTCAGTTCTGGCAACCAATAACGATGACTTGCCGAAAACTGGGCGCGGCGGTTAACAATACATTGCATGAGTACACTATGAGCAGAATTTAAAATTTCTTAATCTTTCTCTGCTTCCAGCATAAACTAATTCTTAAGTTATGTGTCATTTGTCATTTGTCATTAATCCTTTGCCATCCGGTCAAATCGATCAATGCACCATGCCAAATGACTATGTAACAGATGCTTGTGCCTCACAGTGCAATCTTGTAGCTATACGAAATAGTTCATGACCCGTGTGTAAATAACGCTCATCGTAGTTCAAAGGAAAATAACCTAATTCATCGAGTCCATCTCCTACTTGATCGAGGCTGTAGTAGAGGTGAGCGGCTGTTCTTGCTAAACTACGGGGATTCGGTAGGGAGCGAAAAGTAATTTGTGCCTGCTTGAGGTCATCTCGACAGGCTTTTAAATATTCTTGAAATTCATCTAACAACTCATCATCAAAAGGATCAGCAGCTAATTGCTCCATTTGTTCTTCTAACGAATAGAGAATAGTACAAAGCAAGCGATTTACTGGTTGGTAAACTTGGCGTAGCCATTCCTCAACTTGCTCGTCAACATCGCGTCCAGTTTTTCGTGTTGTCTGGTAATGCTTTTGTGCTGATGCTGTACGCTGTTGGCGATCGCTATTTAATTTTTGAGAGTCATCTTGCAGTTGTTGGTCATAATCACGGCGATTTTGGTTGTCGCCTAAGACTTCATAAGCTGCATTGATGCGGATTATCTGCTCTTGATCGGCACTTTCCTGATTAGTGTCAGGATGAAATAACTTAACCAAGCGGCGATAGGCTTGCTTAATCTCCGCTTGGCTTGCACTTGGACTAACTTTGAGAGTTTCGTAATGGTTAGAAACGTGCTTAGAATTGACCATTAATTCAATTTATCGTTAGCTGATGCTAGCGGCTAACCTTGTTTCCAGGTCTTGGAACAACGGTGTACTCAAATACCTCTCACCAAAACTGGGCTGAATCATCACAATTAAACGTCCCTTATTTTCTTGACGTTGGGCGACGCGAATTGCTGCACATAAAGCTGCTCCACTGGAAATACCAGATAGTAGCCCTTCTTCTTTCGCCAACCGCCGACTATAAGCGATCGCTTCTTCATCGGTGACGGTAATCACTTCATCAATCAATTTTATCTTAAGAACTTGGGGAATAAACCCAGCCCCAATTCCTTGAATTTTGTGTGCCCCTGGCCGTCCCCCAGATAAAACTGGGCTATTGGCTGGTTCAACTGCGATCGCCTTAAAACTAGGCTTGCGTGCTTTAATCACTTCTGCTACACCAGCGATCGTACCACCTGTACCCACCCCTGCAACGATCATATCTACTTGTCCATCGGTATCTTCCCAAATTTCAATAGCTGTAGTTTCCTGATGCACTTTTGCATTAGCTGGATTGCGGAACTGCTGCAACATATAAGTATTTGGCATCGTATTAACCATTTGTTGCGCCCGCCCAATTGCCCCACTCATGCCTTCCATCCCTGGCGTTAGTTCCAGTTCTGCTCCATAAGCCCGCAACATTGCCCGTCGCTCCGCACTCATTGTCTCTGGCATTGTCAAAATTAACCGATAACCTTTAGCTGCTGCTACCATTGCCAAGGCAATCCCTGTGTTTCCAGAGGTAGGTTCTACCAATATTGTCTTCCCAGGAGTAATCAGTCCCTCTGCTTCGGCGGCGTTAATCATACTCACCCCAATCCGATCTTTGACTGATGCCGATGGGTTCATACTTTCCAGTTTCACCACAATTTTTGCAACACATCCTTCTGTTTGGGGAATGCGGTTCAACTGCACCAGGGGTGTACGACCAACCAGTTCTGTAATATTATGAGCAATTCGCATAATTTAGCCCTTAGTTATTAGTCAAAAGTCATTTGCCATTAGTCAATAGTCATTGGTAAGTCCAGTCCTGTTCGGCTTTGTTGTTCCCGTAAGATTTTTTATTCAATCCAAAATTCCTCTTGAAAAGTTCTGTTCGCCAGAAAGCGACGCTTAGACTTTCCCCAAAATCTAAAACTGGCAGAGTTAGAAGTTTTTAATTCTTATACCAATTCACGAAAATCTTGATACATATAGATTTCTTGTAGGGGCAAGTCTTTGCCCATACGTGTCAACTTAACGTAAAAGTCATGTTCCGCAAGGAACTGAAGTTCCTTGCTAATAGCAAAAGTCTTCTATCTATGACTAAATATATACCCAAAAATTTTAGTCTACTTAAGTAGACTTTAGCTAAAAGCCAAAGAACTTTAGTTCCAGGCGGGTGAGTCAGCCAACAGTTAAGCTATTTCTAGGCTTTTGTTGACACCAATGGGCAATGCCATTGCCCCTACCAGAGTATTTGTATCATTATTAAAGTGAAATGGTATTAACTCAGAACTTTTAACTCATCACTCCTAACTTTTCTAGTATACTCCGGTTAATTACTGGTGTATATTTATTGTTGCTAGCGAAAACAAAAAGCCCCGCCTGATGGCGGGGATAAATAGAGTTCAAAATTGTCGGTGAATAGTCAACACTCTAGAAGCTGAAAGTTGTTCTGAGCGTACCGATAATTGCATCGTCGTTAGCGCTATTTTGACCAGGAGAGGTCAACCAAATTACACCAGGGGTAACAGAGATGTTATCCGACACGCGATACTTGTAGAAGCCTTCAAATTGATAAGGTACATCATTACCAGCAGCAACACCTAACCGGTTAAAGGAATAGGGCTGTGCACCAGCAAAGAAACCTAGAACGTTACCCTGTTTACCAAAATCAGCTAAAGCAACACCAGCGCCGTATGACCAAGCTTCATAATCATCATCAATACCACCGCCTGTGACATCGTGGTAAGAGACGAAGCCACTAACTGACAGCTTGTTGCTGGGTCTAAAGGCAGCCGACACACCATAGGAGTTGCTGGAACCTGCATTTCGTAAAGTGTTAGATTGTTCAGTACCTACTGCAAAAGATCTTGCTCCCAAAGCAGTATTTGTATTTACGTTTGATGCAGTACCTGAGTCGAATAAATTGCCACCTGCGCCATTATATGCGTGAACATAGGTCGCAGCTAAAGCCACGCGATCGCCAACACTAAAGTTTAACTGTCCAAGAGCTGCATAGTCGCCGTTAGTCAGACCTGAACTAAGAGCAGGATTATTAGCTTCCGATGCTAAGTAACCCGCAGTTATTGAACTATTTCCCAGAATGCCGCCACCTTGACCAAGAGGTAGATTCAGCGCTATACCTGCACCGCCACCAATACGATAAATGGGACTTTCAGAAGCAAAGGCAGACAAAGCACCATTCCCACCGTCAGTTTGGTCGAAAAAGTAAGGGTTGTTAACAGCAGCATAATGGCTGTGTCGTCCACCACTTGCCGCAAGATAAACTTGGGCTGGGCCTATGGGAGCTTCATAGGTTAAACGATCTATACTGACACTGTTGTTACCAGTACCAGCACCAACTTGAAATGTTTGTGTGCCTTCAGCACTATTACCAACACCACCGTTGATACCAACACCACCGTTACCTACTAGTGAAAAGGCTTGTGCATTACCGGCTGCGAGACGGGTGTGCAAAATGTCTCTACCAGTGAAGCTGGTTTGTAAGTCTAAACGGACTCTGTTTTGGAAGACAGTATTATTAGCATCGCCAGTGTTACCGCCAAAGGCATCACTAACAGCAAAAATAGCTTCACCGACTAGTTTGGTAGTAGTGGAGAACTGATTAGCTTCCAATTCAGCAGTCCGCGCTTCTAGGGAATCTACGCGACCGCGTAGGGTTGCCAATTCTGCCGAAAATTCTTCTTGTAACCGTTGTAAGGTAGCTAAATCTTGTTTAGTAACTAAGTCAGCTGTTGCTGTGGCAATCAATTCGTTAACCCGATCCAAACAGGCGTTCAAACCAGCAGCAAATTCATAACGAGTCAAAGCACGATTACCGCGATAAGTAGCATTTGGGTAACCTGCAATACAACCATAGCGCTCAACCAAGGACTGCAATGCTTGGAATGCCCAGTCGGTGGGTTGTACGTCGGAAAATTGAGAAACAGATGTTACTTGAGACTGAGAGTTATTTTGGTTGCCTTCGTTGCTGTAGCGATTAACTTGATCAATGGTTGTTTGAGCCAATATTTCTGGCTGTTGGGTAACTTCAGTTACACCTGCTTGTGCGGCTGGTGATACAACAGTTGTTTTGTTTGGGGCCGCAATTGCTGTTGCGGAAACTAACAATGTTGCTCCCAAAACTGCTGGGCTAACCACTAAGGATTTCCACAATATATTAGACATCTTCTCTACTCCTCACACCTTGTTTAGATAATTGGTTTCGTTGCACCTAATTCTCACAAATGCGACATCTCATTGAAACCTGTGGATGAGGCATAGTTGCCACTACTACAATTTTAGTTTTTGCAAAGCTAATAAACGATTAACTTAGGGTTAAAAACTTATCTGATTAACTTATGCAAAAACATATCTCCATATCCTAACATTATAAAACATTGGATCTAGATGGCAAGATTCGAGCGATCGCCTTAAGAACTGTCACACATAATTATCTAAATATCTAAGCAGAGAGTAGGCTTTAGGGCATTCGCTCGCTACCTACGTAGGCTAAACTGCTCCAATCTGAGATACTTAGCAGATTCTCAGTAAAAATCCCTTCTTGCACTTAGCTATACTAAAATTCGCACAGCAATTAAAACACACTGACTCAGCTACACTAATGTAGGCAAAGCTTTCATGCAGCGTAATTTATCTGCTATTGCGATCGCAAACACTAGTTGAGGAATGAAGGTTTTGAAACCCGCCAGTTCCAAAGCAAAACCCGTAGTTCTATTCTTAAAGCTTGCTACGCGTTGCGTCTGCCATCATGGTAAATTTAAGTTTCCTAGTGCAAGATTTCAGAAGAAATCACTTAAAAACGTCAATTAAATAAAATGCAAAATTTCATCCTCTATCTAGCTTCCCTCTCCAATCTATCGGAGAGGGATTGAGGGTAAGATAAGCCAAAGACATAAGTTGTATGTATGTTATTTAATTTTTATTCCTTAGTTAATTTGGGAAATCGCCTGCGCCACATCAAAGTCAGCCTGCGTCAGCCCACCTGCATCATGTGTTGTGAGTCTAATCTTCACTTTGTTGTAGGAAATCTCTATATCTGGATGATGTCCTGCCGATTCAGCCGGCTCCACCAGCTTATTCACAAACTCAATTGCTTGGATAAAATCCTTGAATGTGCGGGTAATCTCCAAGTTGGAGCCTTCAACAGTCCAACCTGACAGAACCTTTGCACTTTCTTGAATTTCTGCCTCAGTGAGTAGTTGTGCCATATCAAAAAATTCCTAGTTGTATTATTTGGGCCACATATATTTCATTAGATAAAATCCCTTTTATTCTCCATAGAGAAAGGATGCGAGGATCAACTAGAGCATAATGCGTGTGTGTATATTTAAATCAGACTTAATGAATAGACCGAACCCAAGGTTTGATGCAAGATATTTTTATTTTTAATCAAAGTTAAAAAAGTTACCCACAAAAAACTATCCGCTCTGAGTTAGATCAGATAATCTATCTCAGAGCGGTCTAGCGGGTCTTCAGGTTGCAACCAGACTGCCGGAAGGAACTCCGAGCTTGCCTAGCTAGTTGAGCTAACTTAGTATCTCAAAGATAACTAAGGCTAACTTTTAGAGAACAGCCCCGGCACACAGCCGGCTAACTGCAACCTGATGACCCATGCATTTACTACTTTCTATCATGGGCATCACCTCCTTGTTGCCTAAGCGGTCTTAGTCTCAAAAGGGCAGAGCATTTGCTCCGGGCTTATAACCTTCATCTAAGATAACACATAAATTTAGAGATATTAACGATATACAAAAAATAAAAAAATCCCCCACCAAAAGGCGGGAGATGACTGGAGAATGGGAAATATTGACACTTTATTAGCTTATGCCAAAGAGATTATTTAATCTGGTTAGTGTCAAAGTTCGGTAACCACAACCCTGATTTAAGTCGTGGTCAGCTTTCAATATTAGAGAGCGTTACCGCGAGGTAGAACTTCCTCAGGGAATACAAATTGTTCGTGGGGTTGATCTTGAGGAGCCATCCAAGCGCGGATACCCTCATTCAGCAAAATGTTTTTGGTATAGAAGGTTTCAAATTCAGGGTCTTCCGCCGCCCGCAATTCTTGGGAGACGAAATCATAAGCCCGTAGGTTGAGTGCTAAACCGACGATGCCGACGGCACTCATCCATAAGCCTGTGACTGGCACGAACAACATGAAGAAGTGCAACCAGCGTTTGTTTGAAAAGGCAATACCGAAAATCTGTGACCAGAAACGGTTTGCCGTCACCATTGAGTAGGTTTCTTCAGACTGGGTTGGATTGAAGGCGCGGAAGGTGTTAGCACCATCACCGTCTTCAAACAAGGTATTTTCGACTGTGGCACCGTGAATGGCGCACAACAAAGCACCACCCAATACACCAGCAACACCCATCATGTGGAAGGGGTTGAGTGTCCAGTTGTGGAAGCCTTGGAGGAATAGTAGAAAGCGGAAAATTGCCGCTACGCCAAAGCTGGGTGCAAAGAACCAGCTTGATTGTCCCAAAGGATACATCAAAAAGACGCTGACGAATACTGCGATGGGAGCAGAGAAGGCGAGAGCGTTGTAAGGACGGATACCTACTAGACGGGCAATTTCAAATTGGCGTAACATGAAGCCAATCAAGCCAAAGGCTCCATGCAGAGCCACGAATGGCCACAAGCCACCCAGTTGAAACCAACGGGTGAGGTTGCCTTGGGCTTCTGGCCCCCACAACAGCAATAGGGAATGTCCCATGCTGTCGGCGGGGGTGGATACTGCCACTGTTAGGAAGTTACAGCCTTCTAGGTAGGACGAGGCTAACCCGTGAGTGTACCAAGAGCTGACGAAGGTGGTACCGGTCAGCCAACCGCCTAGTGCTAGGAAGGCGCAGGGGAACAATAGTATCCCTGACCAACCTACGAATACGAAGCGATCGCGCTTGAGCCAGTCGTCTAAAACGTCAAACCACCCTCTACTAGGGGCGCGTCCAACTGCGATGGTCATTAGAGCAAATCTCCAAATGTTTATAAGTACAGGTTGTATCTGTATTATAGATGGCTATATATAAAAGCCTTCCATAAGCAGAAAGTTAACCGGGTTGTTAACCAAGTTTACAATTTTTTACACACCTTTAATCATATTAGGTGTAAATCGTTAATTTTTCTAGGGGTTTTGTAATAAAAATTAATTTTTGTTTCAGATGAGGTGGGAGGTGAGAGTTAGGAGTTGAGAGTTAGGAGTTAGGAGTTAGGAGGTGGGAGCAAGGGAGAAGAGTTTTCCCCCCTGCCCCCTGCACCCCGCCCCTCTGCCTCTTATGCCCATTTCCCTAGAATCAGTCAGCTGACGCTAAAATGAGTCCACAGTTAAATTTGATTATTGCTAAATGTTTACCATCGATTTAAGCATCAGAAACACTGCTTTCCCTATCTCTGTACAACGTAAGTCAGCAGAGGATGCTGAGGCTGTCTATCAGCTGATTTTGGCAGCAATCCGCTCTGGTAACCCTGACATTGTGGAACTCAAGTGCGAGGGCAAGACAGAGAAAAAAATTGCTGTCCGCGCTAGTGAAATTTCTGGGGTGCAGATTGTTCAGAAAGATGGTACAACCCCTGGTGGTGGTAGGCCACCTGGCTTTTTCGCTGTAGCTGCTGAGTAACCAAGGTTGACAAATGGCTCAAGTGGGCATTGAGGTTAAGGATTTAAATTTCAATTGGCCTAATGGAGAGAAAGTTATCAAATCTTGCTCTTTAGAAGTACCCAAGGGCGAGTTTTGGATGCTCTTGGGTACAAATGGCAGCGGGAAATCAACGTTACTTAGGCTGCTGGCGGGGCTATTAGCTCCTGAGTCTGGGGAAATTCGAGTTTTGCATCCCGTTGGCTTTGTCTTCCAAAATCCGGATCATCAATTGGTGATGCCAACGGTTGGTGCTGATGTAGCTTTTGGATTGGTGGAAGAAAAGTTACCACCTGCTGCTACTAGAGCAAGGGTTGAGGAGGCGCTAGGAGCAGTGAATTTGCTTACTCTCCTACGACGCCCTATCTATGCACTTTCTGGAGGACAGAAACAGCGAGTAGCGATCGCTGGTGCGATCGCCCGTCGCTGTGAAGTCTTATTATTAGATGAACCTACTGCCTTACTAGATCCAGATAGCCAGTTGGATTTAGTTGCTGGTGTGCGCCGCCTTGTCAAAAGTCGAGGTATTACAGCGCTTTGGGTGACACATCGATTAGACGAGTTAAATTACTGTGATGGCGCTTTCTTGCTTGAAAAAGGCTCTCTGGTAGATAGGGGTGAACCTCAACGCCTCAAACAACGTCTAATGGAGGTACACAGCGAAGCCTCTTAATTTAGTGCTGTTAACGGATAGCTATGGTTGAGCCAGTGCTGAGTAAAGTAAAAAGTACTCAGGCTTTCATACCTGTACATACTCTGCCCTTTATTAGGTAGTCTTTTAACTCAGCACTCTTCGTTTTTATTACTACTGAAAAAGAACTGCAACGCGCCTTTTAAATAAAGGCGCGTTTTAAGTTTGTCCGTGTGTCTTAGGTTTTAGTTTTGTTAGGCTGCCATATTTTTTATTCTGTGTAGCATAGTGTTACATACTATGCATCAATTATTATAAAACTTATGAATGAATTTTGTTAACTCTAGAAAATTGTGATTAAAAACCATGCCCCGTTCCTTACTCCAAGCCGTTTTGTTAGTGGACGGCTACAATATAATAGGCGCTTGGCCTTGCCTTAAAAAAACGCGTGATAGCGTTGGACTAGAGGCCGCACGGGGCGAACTTGTGGAAGCGATGACTGGTTATAGTGCGTTTCAAGGTTACACAACTCAGATAGTTTTTGATGCCCAATATCAGAATTGCTCTAGTAATAAAGAAATTATTACTGAGCTTTTGTCTGTTTATTACACTGATTTTGGGCAAACAGCAGATACTTATATTGAAAAATCCTGCGCTTCTTTTCGCCACCAAATAGCCCAATCTTTGATTTCTCGTGTGATTGTTGCTACATCAGATCGGGCACAGCAGTTGATGATACAAGGGTATGGGGCTGAATGGTTGTCGGCACAGCAACTCTGTGGTGAAGTGGAGGCTACCGTTTGCCGGATGCGACAAAAGTATCATCCGCGCAAACAATCTAAGAGTAGGTTTTTAGCTAATGCCATTGATGCTAAGTCCCGGCAGCGTCTGGCTGAATTACGAATGGGATTACAGTAGATATTTAGTATTTAAAAGTCTCTGCTTAAGCTGGTGAATGGATTTTGGCTGCAAAAATTATTTAAATTAAGCATATAAAAAAATATTGGCGAAAGTACTTGCCAAATACTATTTTTAGCTCTAAGATTATAAATCGTGGGTGGTCCTCAGTAGCTCAGTGGTAGAGCGATCGACTGTTAATCGATTGGTCGCTGGTTCGAATCCGGCCTGGGGAGTTTATAAATTTTAGATTTTAAATTTTGGATTCTAGATTATCGGTCAGAGGTTTATGGTCGCTTGACTCGGCTGTGACGTTTCTGAATCATGGATCTTTTGGTGCTTGTCCAAAACAAGTGCTGGAGTTTCAACAAAAACTGCGATCGCAGCTAGAACATGAACCCTTACGCTTTTTTGGTAGGGAGTGGGAACCCCTGCTAGACGATGCCAGAATTAAGCTAGCGGCGTTTGTGGGTGCTGACGTCCAAGATTTGGTATTTGTCCCCAATGCGACGACTGGCGTTAATTCAGTGTTAAGATCGCTGACGTTTTCACCAGAGGATGAAATACTTACAACCAACCACGAATATAATGCTTGCCGCAATGCACTTGATTTTATTGCTAGTCGCACTGGTGCGCGGGTGGTAGTAGCAAAAATTCCTTTCCCCATTGACTCGCCACAGCAAGTAATCGCAGCAGTAATTGAGCGAGTTTCACCAAAAACCCGATTAGCACTTTTGGATCATGTTACCAGCCAGACAGGGTTAATCTTCCCGATTCAAGAGTTGGTGAGGGAGTTGCAACAACGGGGTGTAGATACATTGGTAGATGGGGCACATGCGCCTGGAATGATTTCTCTCGATTTGCGGGAGATTGGCGCAACTTATTACACCGGGAATTGTCATAAATGGCTGTGTGCGCCCAAAGGGACAGCATTTTTGTATGTGCGACGAGATAAACAGTTAGAAATTCGTCCTCTGACAATTAGCCACGGGACAAATTCGCCACGGACTGATAAAAGCCGCTTTCAGTTGGAATTTGACTGGACAGGTACAGACGATCCTACAGCTTATATGTCTGTACCAGAAGCGATCGCTTTTATGGGTTCGTTGCTACCTGGTGGATGGACTGAATTGAGACAGCAAAATCATCAGCTAGTGTTGCAGGGAAGACGGCTACTTTGTGAAGCGCTGGAAGTACAGCCGCCTTGTCCAGAGGAGATGATTGGTTCAATGGCGGTTGTGCCATTGCCTGCGATTTTGGAAAACCGCGATTTCATGTCTATACATGATGAGTTGTTTGATAAGTTTGGTATTCAAGTGCAGGTGATGCCGTGGCAGGAAAAACCTCGGCTGTTGGTAAGGATTTCGGCACAGATTTACAATACTTTAGAGCAGTATGAGTATTTGGCAAGGGTGCTAAAGGGGTTGTGCTGTTAATCTAGATGCCACGTTTAAGGCAAGAGACGCGATGAATCGCCGTCTGTACAAAAGACCGATTTGTAGAGACGGCGTATCGCGTCTTTGTGATATTTATCGATCCTTTTGTGGCTGCGGGGATGATTGAAGATCCCAGGCTGTTTGTCGGTTGTAAAGATGAATTATACGCGATCGCATCTCGGATGATAGACGATCAGCCTACAAGTCGTGCTGTACTAAGCTGTTACGCATTTAACTTGAACATTTACATGAAGGCTGATGACCGATGACTGATGACTGATAACCGTTAACCGTCAACAGCTAACAGTTAACAGTTAACGACCGTAAAGAGTGTTTATAGAATTTAGGCGCACATCAGCTTAGTACTGTTAAGCGTCTACTCACTTTCTCAGAAGCTGTGGTTAAAAACATCACTACTTTTTTTTACAAACACTACGAGTTTCGTTACCAACACTACGAGTTTCGTTACCAACGCTACAAGTTTCGTTACAAACACTACGAGTTTTGTTAGTAACACTACGATTTTCGTTACAAACAAGATGATTTTTGTTACAAACACAATGATTTTGTTACAAACATCATAATTTTCGTTACAAACATCACAATTTAGTGCTGTAGTAGCTTATTTAATTCAACTTAACTATGAAATATCACAGTCAGTAAAGGTAAAAACGCCAACAGAAAGCCATGCCAGGATTGCAATTGAGCTTCTGGGGTTGCTTCTGGTGGTGCTAATAAAGCTTCTACTCTTTGTTCTAAGCGCTCTACACCAGAGGAGCCTAATGCAGCACAGCAAATTTCCGATGATACTAGGCTGGTACTAACTACTAATAAAAGTGATTCTGCTAGCACCAGAGGGTCTACTTGCAATGCTGCATAACCATCGGCACGTAGTTCGCGCAAAGCTAACAATTCTTCCCACAAAGGCTCTGTATTCGGCAACCATGCTGTGCAAGAACGCACCCAACCCAGCCAGAAAAACCAGAATGTATCCCTATAATAATGATGCCCTTGCTCATGGGCTAAGACGCTTTCTAAATGAGCAGGTGAGAGAGTTTGCACTAATCCTTGACTAACCACTAGTTCTGGTTGCCAAAAACCGATTTGACCTGCAAACAACGCGCCTGTTTGCAGCAGTCTGGCTCGTCTATCGCCAACATTCACTAAAGGACAGTTACGGGCAGATTCTACAGACTGCCAACCCTGAAAGGCAAGTTTAATGCATAAAATGGCAAAAAATGCCAAATAAATTAATGCTAGTAAATAGCTAATTGAGCCTGTATACATTCCGCCCATTTGTCCTTGAGGCCCCATGAACAGCACAGCGATCGCTGTCATGAAAATTAGCAAGGGTGGGAAGAGGAACAAAAATAGCGATCGCCTCCACCGCAAACTCCAACTACCTTGGGGTTGATTCCAAGCGGATCTTAACCACCAGGCAACTGCCAAAGAA
Organism: Nostoc sphaeroides; assembly: GCF_003443655.1. Taxonomy (NCBI): domain Bacteria; kingdom Bacillati; phylum Cyanobacteriota; class Cyanophyceae; order Nostocales; family Nostocaceae; genus Nostoc; species Nostoc sphaeroides. Next base: position 5,769,532 of record NZ_CP031941.1, on the reverse strand, counting down.
TTCAAAATCATTATTAGATGCATCATTTTTCCTCCCTGGCTTGGCGTGCAGATTGAATGCGTTTGGCGATCGCTGCTATTTGCTCACTGGCTGCTTCATCTAAGCTATCGGCAAAGGCTGCGATAACATCGGGGTTCCCCACTGCTAAAAATCGCTGTAACTGCTCGTGAGCTTTGATCACATCTGATTGCTGTTTACTCAGCATTGGCCGCCAATAGAATGCCCGCTCTTTCTTATCGCAGGCTAGCCAACCTTTATCAGTGAGGCGACGTAAAACGGTGGTGACAGAAGTATACGCTAATTCGCGGTTGGGATCGGCAAGGATGCGATCGTGTACATCCTTGACTGTGGCTGAACCAAGTTCCCAGATGATATTTAAAATTTCTGCTTCCAACGGGCCTAAAGATAGTTGTTTAGGGCGGTAGTCGGGTAAAGGTGCCATAGCGATTTTGATGGGGAATGGGGAGTGGGGAATGAGTGAATATATCCGTTTTTTAGGGCTGTGACCTTGAAGCTGTAACTTTTTCCCCATTTAGCTAAAACTTCAGTTGCCCCATACTCACTTTTAGGAGTGTGGGATGAATGCGCGGGAGTGGGGAGAGGTAGTAATTAATGTTTTTTGGCGTAGCCAGAACAATTAATTACTATGTCGAACCATGACCCATATTCATTATATTTCTTAAGGCAAATACTTGTATTGAGCGTAGCCGAAATACCGCAATCAATGGTATTATAGGTAAGTACAGACAAAGCCGAAAATGCTGGCTGTACACTGAACCTAGACAATCTAGAATATGGGGTTCCATTCAAGAATAGACATTTTTGTGTCGTCTCCGTGAATGGGTAAAATTCTAGCGGTTAAGGCAAGAACATACTTTTTGGTACTTGTTCAAAGTCTGCGGAGGGGCATCTCGTGGACTCAAAACAAAGCTCAGTTAATGTCCGACGGGATACCGGGAGTCACTGAGAAGCCTACACTGTATGCTTGCATCAGTGTAGGAGTATGTCACATTACAAGATAGTGCAGCAGTCTGAAAGTCTATTAGCAAAAAATGGGCTTTTTGAGTATTTATTCTCCACTCCCATTTATCTATTAAATGATATACATTGTGCTTTGTGATGGTAAAAAATTCTCTGGGAAGAATTGAGATTATAGTTATTGACACCAACTAGGTAGAATGTTAGTTGCGACAGTAGTATTAAACTAGGTGTATCCAGCGCGTGAAGCTATTTGTATACCACACTCCTGAATTGACTCCAACAGGTAAAGCGCCAGAATGTGCGATCGCAGTCGATGTCTTGCGAGCCACTAGCACAATTGCGACAGTTTTGGCAGCTGGAGGCGAAGCTGTACAAGTATTCAGCGATTTAGATCAGTTAATTGAAGTTAGCGAAAAATGGCCTTCTGAAAAACGTCTGCGGGCTGGAGAACGCGGTGGCGCGAAAGTAGCTGGCTTTGAGTTGGGTAACTCTCCCCTCGACTGCACACCAGAATTAGTCGAAGGGCGTCGCTTGTTTATCAGTACCACCAATGGCACTCGTGCCTTACAACGGGTACAAGATTCCCCAAATCTATTAGCAGCAGCCTTAATTAACCGGGCGGCGGTGGTGCAATTTCTTTTAGAAAAGCAACCTGAGACAGTGTGGATTGTCGGTTCTGGTTGGGAAGGCAGTTTTTCTTTAGAGGATACAGTTTGTGCAGGTGCGATCGCTCATAGTCTTTTACAGCAAACCACGTTGTCACCAGAAGAATTAGCTGGTAACGATGAAGTAATAAGTGCGATCGCTCTTTACTCTCAATGGCAAGATAACTTATTGGGATTACTTCACCAAGCGAGTCATGGCCAACGATTGTTGCGTCTTGACTGTCACGAAGATTTAAAATATTGTTCCCAAACTGATATTTTAGATGTTTTGCCCATACAACATGAAACGGGAGTTTTGAAAAGGGGATAGGGACTGGGGACTGGGGACTAGGGACTAGGGATTAAGGAAGAGTTTTCCCAATCCCCAATCCCCAATCCCCAGTACCCAATACCCAATCTTTAAGCATTTGCCGGAGTCTTTGTCGCCAATGGGGCGGATGTGTTTCTAAAATTGCTGAGATTTTTTCACAAGCAAGGACAGAATAGGCAGGGCGACGGGCTGGTGTGGGATATTCGGCGGTTGTAATGGGGACAATACGTTCAACTTTCAAAGGGAAGCCTAGCTGTTGGGCTTCTTCAAAAATGGCGACGGCAAAGTCATACCAGCTAGCAACGCCGCTATTAGTGTAGTGATAACTACCGCTAATTTCTGAGGTTAACTGGGGAATTATTTGGGCTATAACCGTGGCTATATCTTGCGCCCAAGTCGGGCTACCAATTTGATCGGCGACGACACGGATTTCTTGGCGTTCTGCACCTAGTCGCAGCATGGTTTTGACAAAGTTACTTTTGCCAAAGGTTCCATAAACCCAAGCAGTACGGAGGATGAGGTGATGGGCGCAAGTTTCCCGAATTGCTTCTTCTCCAGCAAGTTTGGTTTTACCATAAACACTCAAGGGATTAGTCGCATCGGTTTCCTGGTAAGGGCGATAGCGATTACCATCAAAAACATAATCGGTCGAAATATGAATTAGAAAAGATCCTAATTTTTGGCTTTCTTGAGCAATAATTAGGGGTGCGATCGCATTAATAGCGCTAGCAAGTTCGGGTTCGCTTTCTGCTTTGTCTACAGCAGTGTAAGCAGCCGCGTTAATGATGATTTGCGGCTGTTTTGATCTGATAACGTTGCGGAGGGTATCGGGTTGGGCAAGGTCTACTGTTGGGCGTTCTACTGAGATAAGATTGCCGTAGTAGGGGAGTATTTTTTGCAGTTCCTTACCCACTTGACCGTTGCTACCAATCAGCAAAATTGATTTAGTCATTTGTCATTTGTCATTTGTCATTTGTCCAAGAGAAGCCATGTTAAAGAGTGAGCGTGGTTTGAATTAGTCCGATGAAAGACAGAGTTTTTCCGCCCACCATAAAAGTAAGCTTAGGGTATCACAAGAGACGGGGTATGTACCAATGACTACTTAATCAAATACTTCCGCAGTTCTCAAAGGTTTTCCGGCTTGGTCTTTAGCTGATAAAATCGGTGGCGTACTCAAAGGCCAATCTATAGCTAAGTCTGGATCGTTCCATAGAATTGTGCGATCGCCTTGGGGTGCGTAGTAATCTGTAGTTTTGTAGAGAACTTCAGCTATTTCTGAAAGCACGAGAAAGCCGTGAGCAAAACCTGGTGGTATCCACAGTAGGCGTTTGTTTTTAGCACTGAGTTCATGACCTACCCATGTACCGAAGGTAGTCGAACTTTTTCTAATATCTACGGCTACGTCAAAGATAGTACCAACAATAGCCCGGACAAGTTTACCTTGGGGTTGTTGGATTTGGTAGTGCAATCCCCGCAGAACGTTTTGTTTAGAGTAGGAGTGGTTATCTTGGACGAAGTTGGCAACAATACCAGTCTCTTGAGCAAATTTTTGATGGTTGTAGGCTTCAAAAAAGAACCCGCGATCGTCCTCAAATACTTGGGGTTCAAGTTGTATAACTTCGGGAATTTTGGTATGTACAATGCTCATCAATATTATTTCTAGTAAACCGCCACAGTGTTAATTGTGAGAGTAATTTAATCCTTGTATTTTACAGCTAGCAGCTAAAACTTCAACCGTGGCTTTTCTTGTTTTTAAGAAGTAAATCACGTTAGTTCAATTTGACAGTCATCGCCAATTAGAAATCGTAAGGCTTTGGGGCGACGGGGTGCAAGAGTCAATTGTGCCCGTTGTCCAATCACGCTATCAATAATGCGCTGATGGATTCCGGCAATCTTAGCACCTTCTAAAATGACACTGTGTTCTAAATCGGTATCAATGAGTGTGGCATTGTTGGCAATACTACTATAAGGGCCAATAAAGCAGTTTTCTAAATGACAATTGCTACCAATGACTACTGGGCCCCGAATTGTGCAGTTAATTACTTTAGATTTTGCACCGATTTGGACTCGCCCAATAATCTGACTTTGGGCATCGACTTCGCCAAGAACTGATGCTGTAAGATAGGTGTCGAGAATCAATCGGTTAGCTTCTAATAAGTCATCTTTTTTACCAGTATCTAACCACCAACCTTGGAGATTGTAGGATAAAACTTGTTTTTCCTGATTAATTAGGTATTGAATAGCATCAGTAATCTCCAGTTCGCCTCTGGCGGAAGGTTGGATATTTGCGATCGCATCAAAGATGACTTGAGAAAAGAAATAAACCCCTACCAATGCCAAATTTGAAGGAGGAACTTTGGGTTTTTCAATTAACTGTAATACTCTTCCTGTTTCATCAACCTCAGCCACACCAAAGGCGCTAGGATTTGCAACCGAACGCAAGAGAATCAGAGCATCTGGCTGTTGCTGGCTAAATTGTTGCAGAAAGTAACGTAACTCACCTAGCTGAATGAGGTTATCGCCCAAGTACATGACAAAGGGAGAATCTCCTAAAAACGGACGGGCGATTTGGACGGCGTGAGCAAGTCCAAGTGGCTGGTTTTGTATGATGTAGGTGATGTTTGCTCCAAAGCATTCTCCATTTCCAGTTTTTCCTTGGACTTCTGCTCCAGTTTCTGGGCTGATGATAATGCCAATATCAGTAATACCAGCAGCAACCATTTCTTCAATGCCATACCACAAAACAGGTTTATTAGCAACTGGTACAAGTTGTTTTGCTCCGCTATAGGTGAGGGGGCGTAGGCGTGTACCTTTTCCGCCAGAGAGAATTAGTGCTTTCATCAGGATTGAGGATTAATTGTGAGTCATTAGTCAAGATAGTCTGAAATCTTGACAATATCCAAAATCCTTGCATCTAAATTCTAGTGTTAGTTTATCTTTTATAAGTAATGGGATAAAACTTCACTAGTTGCTTTTCCTGTTTTTTCCCAACTGAATTCTTGAGAGTGAGTGATACCTTGGCTAGAAAGGCGCGATCGCAACCCAAAATCAGTTGCAATCGCCTGCATCGCCTCTGTAATTTCTGCTGTATTGTAGGGATTGATCAGAATCGCTGCATCGCCAGCCACTTCTGGTAGGGAGGAGAGATTGGAGGTAATGACGGGGGTACCACAAGCCATTGCTTCGAGGACTGGTAAACCAAAGCCCTCCCAGAGACTGGGAAAAACGAGAGCGATCGCTTGATTGATGATTTTTGGCAATTCGCTATATGGTACATAATCGAGGAACTTTACTTGATTAGTTATACCTAGTTCTGCAACTTGCGCTTTTAAGGTTGGGGTATAACGCGAATCAATTGGTCCGACTAACCATAGTTCGTAGTCTTTGCAGTTAGGTAACGCAGCAAAAGAACTGATGAGTCGCTGAAGATTTTTATAGGGGTTTTGGCGACCAATGTAGAGAAAGTAGTTGCGGGTGGAGAGATTGAGAAAACGGAAGTGAGTGCGATCGTGGGCGAGGGAGATGGGGCTAATTTTGCTGGCTGGAATTTGGTAAAAATCAGTAATGTCCTTAGCCGTGGACTGAGAATTACAGATGATGTGTAGTGCTTGGTTAAGAACTTGGGGAATATAGTAACGGTGGTAGGGTACCAGCGGTGAGAAACGTTTGGGAAAGCGCAACGGGATAAAGTCGTGAACCATGACGATACTACGACAGTTAGTATAAAGGGGCGCTTCCGGGAGCGGGGAAAATAACAGATGGGATTTTAGCTGTCTATAGATTTGTGGAAGTTGAAGTTGAGTCCAGACAAGGCGTTTTAAATGACCTTTTGCCCCTTGTTCTGCGGTTTGGTTAGGGGGAACTGGGTAGCAGTTATAACCAGGAATATTCTGAAAGACTAGAAGTGTGGGATAAAGTTGTTGTAAGTGAGGTAAGAGGTTGAGAGCGTAGGTAGTGATCCCAGTGGGTCGAGTTAAGAGAAATGAGAAATTAATTAGTAAGTGATTTTGCACGTTCTAAGTTTATTTCCAGATCGAGTCTTTTATAAGTAACTGAACAATCTTTTAGATAGATTGCTAAATGATGGAGAACTCATTATTAAGTGGGGACGAAAGATAAAAAATAAGAGAAATGCTATTTGTGCAATTTAAAAGCGCGACAGCTTACTCGCATTTTCAGTCATCAAAAGTCACGCTAAAGCGTTCTGCCCAGCGAATTAAGTTCACCCAGCGCCAGATGCGGAAATCAAAGGCCGACCGTCCGTCTAATACTGCTTGAAATTCTTCTTTAACCTGTTGTAAATTCAATGCAGGAATCTGAGTTGCCATTTCACTGTTTAGCACTGCTTCCACCCAAGGACGTAAAGTTTTTAGCCAGTGTTGCTCAGGTGTGGCAAAACCAATTTTATCTTTACGGTCTAAGATAGCATCTGGGACTATACCCCGCATTGCTTGGCGGAAAATTGCTTTAGAGGTGCCATCCCTAGCAATAATAAATTCTTCTGGTAAGGACAAAACAAAATTAATCAAAGCAGGTGTGAGAAAGGGAACCCGACTTTCAATTGAGTGTCCCATAGAATTACGGTCTTCATACCGCAGAAGCATTGGTAGGCTGGTTTCGGTCAAGGCATGGTACAATTCTGACCGCAACATTTCTTCACCATGTTTGCCTTGATAGAGTTTGGGAACCAGTCCATGTCGGTTAAACCAGTCACTATTCAACCAGCTAGGTTTCACGTCTTTATTTACTAACTGTCTCAATGATGCTTGGATACTCGGCGGTAAGAGTAATCCGACAGCCCGTAGTAGCAGCTTTTTTTGACTAGTTCCCGGTAGCTTTATTGATTGTTGCAAAAACTGGTTGGCAGATCCCCATTCCCCCTGACGCAGTAGAGAAGCCAGTCGTGCAGCTAAGTATGGACGGTAGCCGCCCAAGAGTTCATCGGCTCCCTGTCCGTCCAGCATCACCTTAATGCCAGCAGTTTTTGCTAGTTGGAACACGCGATACTGAGCATAAATACTAGTACTACCAAAGGGTTCATCTTGCAAATCAATAAGTCTATTGAGGTCGCTTATCAATTCTTCAGGAGATGCCTGTACTTTATGTCCTACCACGGCCGCCGCTTCTGCCACTGTATCCACCCATTTTTCTTCGCAGAGGACTGGATCTGAGGCAATATAGCTAAATGTATGCAGTTGTAGTTGTTCTCCTTGTAGATGTCGCATCGCCATGACAATGGCAGAAGAATCTATACCACCAGAAAGTGCCGCCCCTACGGGTACATCGCTTCGCAGATGCAAACTGACGCTTTCTAAGAATAAGTGACGCAGGTGTTCTGTAGCTTCTGCAAATGTAATATCTAAATGTTGGTTTAACTCAAACTGCCAGTAGCGCTCAATTTTGGGTTTTTGGGGTTTGTCCAGAGAAATTTTCAGGAAATGGGATGAAGGTAGTTGCTTGATATCAGCGAATAGGGTTTCACTGCCGTAATCAGTCAGTCCAGAATGTAGGTAGTCATATAGTCGTTGGGGATTAACACGGCGCTTGACACCAGGTAGTTTGAGCAGTGACTTGATTTCCGAAGCAAAAGCTAATCCATTTTGGTAGTAGGTGTAATAGAGGGGCTTAATTCCGAAAAAGTCGCGGGCTAAGAATAAGGTATGTTCCCAAGTGTCAAGGATGGCAAAGGCAAACATCCCTACTAATTTATTTAAAGCTTTGACACCCCATTGGGCGTAGGCTGCTAATAATACTTCTGTATCGGAATGGGAACGAAATTCATGCCCTAAAGCTTTTAACTGGGTTTGCAGTTCGAGATAGTTGTAAATTTCGCCATTGAATACAATGTAATACCGTCCATCAGGTGTTCCCATTGGTTGCCAGCCAGCAGGACTAAGATCCAAAATAGACAGGCGACGATGTAATAGGCAAATCCGGCTATTCTCTACAGCTTCAGGATTTCGGGAGATTTGAACAGGTGCAGATAAAGACCATCCTAAGAATCCTAAGTCATCAGGACCGCGATCGCTCAAAGAATTACTGAGTGATTTTAAGATATTTAAATCAATCCCTGAGCCGTCAAATAACAATAATCCTGCAATTCCACACATCCTAAATTATTCACTTATCTATTAATTAATATTGTCGGTTCTACCTCTGCCCGTAAGTACTGAATAAGCTCAATTACTTCCTGAGAACTTGGTCGTATAAATGACAAAGTTTTTTAACCACTGAGGTTCGAGAAAATCTGGTTTCAAAATCTAGTCGAATAGCGATTGGGTCAAAGCCTGACCAATTGAGATACATCCAATTCATTGTCTCAGCAAGTTCTTCAACGTTGCCAATTTCTACGAGCCTGCCATTATTCTTATTAACAATGAATTCAGCCCCCCCACAACGCGTAGCAATAACAGGTTTACCGCTTGCGATCGCTTCGGCATAAACAATGCCAAATGTCTCATGCAGCGAAGGCATAACATAAGTATGACATTCCTGAAATAATCGAGGAGCCATATTACGACTAACCAGACCAAGCCAATGAACATGATCCGAGACTCCAAGGCGATCGGCTAATGCCATATAGATAGAGCGCATAGGACCATCGCCACCGATCCTAATCTCTACCTTATTTGAAGGCGGATTCCAGTGAGCTAACGCATATAAAAGATGATCGATACCCTTTTGGTTGGTAAGCGTACATAGTGTGAAGAAAATAAAGCGGTCAGACGACAGACTAGCAAGGTTAAACCGACGTTCATCAATCATATTCGGTACTATCATGGGCCGAGGCAAACCAAACCCCTCTATGCAATCAGCTAGGGAAGGGCTGACTGCAATTGATGCAGAGGCATTTGAAAATGCAGCAATAATTTCAGGAATAGGCATCCCTGACTTGAGAAGCGAAGGGAATGGAAAGGGCCCCATATGTTCAGTTAGAACATACGGAACCCCAAATTCTTTTTTCAGAATTGATGCAATATAACCGGCGGGATAGCTCACATGAGCGTGAATCAAATCGATTTTTCCGTAATGCTCAGTTGCAAGCTGAAAATTTCTGCGGTTTACATCTACTAAACGATTGATGCTGCTGAAAAAGAAGCGATTCCAAGTCAGTGTGGGATTAAAAACCTCGACAACTCCATCAGATTCACGAATTTGATCATTTTTTTGGGCAAGTCTCCAACTCAAAGCCCTTATCCAACGATCTGGACGCCGCAATGGAAGATTTCCGTCATCATGTCCCCATGTACTCACAATTACCCTAATGTTAGATGCAAGAGAGGCAATTGCTACTGCTTGTTCTTTAGTAAAAATACCTGCAATAGGTTGCGTAGTATTTGGATACCAGGAAGGGATGATGAAGAGATTCATTTGTCTGCTAAAAAATATAAATCCACTACAAATATTTGCCTTAATTACGAATAAAAAACAAGCTTGTTCAGTGGAAGCACCAATGTTTAACAGGATATATAAAGGGCATTTATCGAGACTATCGGCACATTTTCGGTAAAATGTACTTCAATGTAAGATTTCCGGTTCAGGAACTCTCTATTATCTGTGCAATCATCAACAATATTTCCTGTAAATTAAGAACTTGCCACTACACCCATTTCCCCTTTGCTTAATTAATGCGTCGAGCTTGAGAATTATCGGTCGAGATAACCGGGACAATAAATCTGAGCAATATACCGTTTTAGCCAATATCTTCCAAAAAAACTCTCTAGTCTTAAAGCCGATGTATGTAGATGCTTCAATAGGAGAGTTAGTCAACCAGCTGGCACCAGGAAAAACAGCCAATCGCTCAAACCCTTCCTTGATCAGGATTTTATCAAATTCTGTGATATATCTACTTAAGGAATTATCCTCAGAGGATATGGGGCGATCGCTCCAAGGTGAATAAGAATAAACTATTGCAGGTTCATAGAGAACTAACACACCTCCCTCACGTACACTAGTTGCAGAAAACCTTAACCCGTTATTGAATGCCTCAGCATTTGTCAGATGCAAAAGCACCATTAAAGACAACACTATGTCAAACTGCTGTGCAAACTTGCCCACAGAAACAGAGGCAAGATCAAGCTGTTCGGCAAATACATTTGGATAACGATTGACAACAAAATCAAGGGTCTCAACAGAAATATCCGCAGCCGTAAATTGAAGATTTAATCCGCACTCCGAAAAAAAATCTCGCACAGCAGTGATCCAAAACCCAGTACCAACTCCAACCTCAAGAATTTTTAGTTCATTCTCATGTTGAAGATTTAGCTCAATAAGAATTTTTACAAAAGATTTTAACTCACTCTCATACTTGATCTTATTAAACTCCTCACTCAAACTAGGCCAACCTACAGACTGTAACCTGCCCCCAAAATCGGCGTGAAGACGCAACCAGTAGTCTTTGTTTAAATATGAATTGTTAATTTTTTTATTAATCATGTATAGTTCGTCGCCACCTCACACAACACTCAGTCTATAGGTCAGTTACTTGATTCAATTACCTGGCAAGATCATCATGTAACCAATCTTTATCGTGAATTAAAGGATTTAAGACCCCTACATCTATATGTAGCACCCATTTCAGTCGGGGTTTAAATCCCCGTCTGAAATGTCTTTAATTTTGAATTTTGAATTTTGAATTTTGAATTGTTAATCATCAGGTTTAGACCAAACAACACGATTGATGTAGTCAACGTAACTCAAAACAATTCGTACAATCTGCTTCGATACATGGAAATTGTTATAATCAGCTACGGATAAAATTGGCTTTGCAGATTCGGAAAATTGTGTAGTCACTACCCTCACAGCGTCTAAGACGCTATTACGTTTAAGTCCACTCATCACAAGCACACCAGCATCCATTCCTTCAGGACGCTCGTGTGTGTTCCGAATCGTGATTGCCGGCAAATTGAGCAATGAGGTTTCTTCAGTAATCGTGCCACTGTCGGACAAAACACAAAATGCCTGCATTTGCAACTGTATATAGTCCAGAAAACCAAACGGATTACTGAAAAGAATCCGATCGCTAAAAGCTGTATAGTCAAGATCCTCTAAACGCTTACGGGTACGAGGATGGGTTGAAACAATCACTGGAAATTCATATTCTGTAACCAAGGCATTTAACGTATCTAGAAGATCAGCCAAAACTTTAGGAGAATCGACATTTTCTTCACGGTGAGCGCTGATCAAAAAATACTTTCGAGGTTCCAATCCCAACCGCATCAAGACATCAGATTGATGAATCTTGGGCAAATAATAATCAAGCACCTCCGGCATATGAGATCCGGTTTTAAAGACCGTATCGGGACGAATTCCTTCGGCTAGAAGATAACGTCGCGCGTGTTCTGTGAGAACCATGTTCACGTCGGAGAGATGGTCTAATACTTTTCTATTTAACTCTTCCGGCACTCTTTGATCAAAACAACGATTCCCTGCTTCCATATGAAAAACAGGGATTTTTCGGCGCTTGGCAGACAAAACGGCCAAACAGGAATTTGTATCTCCGTAAAGCATGACGGCATCAGGAGATTCCTTCTCTAAAATTTCATCAGCTTTAGCAATTACCTGTGCAATGGTCTGCGCCGCATTAGCGCCGGCAACTTCGAGAAAATAGTCAGGCTTACGAATTTCTAAGTCATCAAAAAAAACCTGATTTAGTTCATAATCATAATTCTGTCCAGTATGCACCAAAATGTGCTGAGTGTATTTATCTAATTCGGCAATCACTCGGCTCATCTTGATGAGTTCTGGTCGTGTACCGACGATGGTCATCACCTTAAGCATTGATCTGCTCCTGGATGAAGTCAAGTTTCAAAAGCAGTTGTTTGACTCCTTCAACCTCAAGGCGCTCGGTGTTGTGGGAGGTGTAGTCAGACAGCTTGGCAATTTCTGGCTCACCTTCTGTAAAGTACATATTGTAATTTAGATCGCGGTTGTCAGCAGGAATGCGGAAATATTGTCCTATATCCTCGGCTTTCGCCATTTCTTCACGAGACACCAAGGACTCATACAATTTTTCGCCATGACGAGTACCAATAACGCGAATCGAGCTATTTACCTGGAATATCTCCTTTAAAGCCAAAGCCAGCACTTCCACAGTTGATGCGGGAGCTTTATGTACAAAAATATCGCCCTGTTTTCCATGTTTAAAGGCATAAAGTACCAGATCAACAGAATCCTGCAAAGACATCAAGAAGCGTGTCATTGATGGGTCAGTTATGGTGATTGCTTTCCCTTCCTTCAATTGGCTGACAAACAGAGGAATTACTGAACCGCGAGAAGCCATCACATTACCGTAGCGTGTAGCACAGAGGACGGTTTCCCTTGGTGCAAGAACCCGCGCCTTGGCGACCATAAGCTTTTCCATTATTGCTTTGGACAGACCCATTGCGTTGATGGGATATACGGCTTTATCTGTACTCAACAGCACCACACGTTCTATACCATTGGCAATGGCGGCATTCATGACATTCTCAGCGCCTAGTACATTAGTACGTATAGCTTCCATTGGGTAAAATTCGCAAGAAGGCACCTGTTTCAAGGCTGCTGCATGAAAAACATAGTTCACGCCCTTCATGGCATCTTGAATACTGTCGTAGTTTCGCACATCACCAATATAAAATTTCAGCTTGGGATTGCCAAAAAAAATCCGCATATCCTCCTGCTTCTTCTCATCTCGGCTGAATATCCGAATTTCCTGCACATCAGTTTCTAGAAACTGCTTCAGCACTGCATTACCAAATGAGCCTGTACCGCCGGTAATCATCAGCACTTTATCTTTAAACATATTTCCTACCTGAATAAATTATTTGAACTCATACATTCGTGTGATCAAATCTTCCCATTGTGGGGCCACATAACCCGTAGCCTCATAAAACTTCTGAGCATTCAGAGAACGGTCAATTACAAAGCTATCATCAGGCACAATTTCTATTTTTTTGTCGTACACTTCGGCTACGAACTTCAGTAATTGGTACTTGTCGATTGGCTTTGCCGCTACATGATATAAACCGTGCAAATTCGGGCGTGGCAAAACAAAATCATGGATCACTCGTGCTAACTCAACTGTTGGCAGTCCTGAAAATATAGCACGAGTAAAACCCTTCACCTGATTTTTCTGTGATATAAACCAGCCAATAAGACTTCGACTCCCAGACAGTTCATGTCCAATTATTGAAGTACGGAGTGTGATCGTGTGGGTATAATTTACCTCTCCTAACAACTTAGAACGACCATAGAGATCCTTGCCATCGGGAAAGTCAGTCTCAAGATAATTACCCTTCTCACCAGAGAAAACGCAATCGGTACTAATATGAATTAAGCGAGCGCCGACAACGGAGCAGAGAGCCGCAAGCCGATGGGGTAGTAAGGTATTGAGGGGTACTGCCAAAAGTGGATCGTTAGCTTCAGCAAGTTGTTTCACCAAACCAACGCAATTTATTACTATCTGGGGGCGCACCTTTGCAAATACTTTGACCAACAAATCGTGATTCTCCACGTCAACCCCAGTAATAATGTTTTCGGTGGTTGTTGCATCAAAGAAGCGGTAAGCACTCTCGCTACGCGCAGTACCAACTACATCATAACCAGTACCGCTGTTTAAGAACGTTCGGAATACGGCATTGCCTAACATTCCAGTAACGCCAATGACCAAAACTTTCATATTTTGCCATCTATCAATATGATTTCCAGTAACTTATTATGATGTATGCAAACGTCTACCTAATAAAAAACTTTCCAAAATTTATCATACTTGTTCTTCCTTTTCTCAAAACTCTAACTACCAGGTGTTCAGAAATTTTCTGCAATTGATTTTGTGTATCGACTAATTGATTTTGTGTATTGACTAATTGATTTTGTGTATCGACTAATTGATTTTGTGTATTGACTAAAATAGCTTTAGTCTCCATCAACTCTACTCTGACTTTTTCCAACTCAACCTCAGATGGCAAAAGTTTGCGAATATCCGAAATTGATTGCGGAATTGGGGTGGGCTTACCAAAAAAATTCTTAATTGCAAAAAACGCACCGTATTCTTTACTAAGTAATTGATTTCTGAAATCTACCTTATGGAATGTTTCACAAATATGAAAATCCCACCCTGCTCCAAAATCCTCCGGTACCCAACCAGAAAGATGTTCTTGCACTGACGCACCTCCTAAACCCCATCCATCTTTCTCTCCTTCATGAACTGTCTGAGGCATAAAACCCAAAGGAGTGAACACAATGATCTGCTTTCTGGCAACCCGTTCTGCGTGTACTAGTACACTTACGCCATCATCTTTTGTAAGATGCTCAATAACATCCAGTAAAAAAACTGTATCAACAGAATTGGCAGCAAAACTGCTCATTAAATTTTGAGATGTCCCAGATATTACAAACACGCTTCCATCATTTGCAAATCTATTGGTTAAAATCTGAACATACTCATCAAAAGGCTCTAATAAAATATGAAATTTTGGTCGGAAATAATTCATTGGGACAATCCCTGGCCCAATATCCAACACAACATCTACGTGTTGAATGGCGTTCTCTACCGCTAATAGTAAGTCTGTAGGATTTTTGTAATTAAAGTAACGATTCTCCGACTGAATAACAGAATCCTCAGAACGAGCTAACATCTCGCTTTTTACATATTCTATACTTACCGGCTGGATCGGAAAATCAAACATTTCACTGACACGCGCCAAGCCTTTGCGACTGGCCACACAAAGGATCATATTTGCATCAGAGGGTTTGGTTGCAGTGTCGTATATAGTACCGTCAAGTCCCTCGTAAAATAATTCGTAGTTTTCATAACCCTGAAACGCATCTTCTTTAATGCCAACGATAACATGATGCTGATTTCCAGATTTCTCATTGTACGGTACATCAATAATTAAACGTTGATCATAATTTGAGTTTTTTGTCAAATTAAGTCCGTTTGGTATGTGTTCAAGCACACCTCTTGATGTTATGTAACTAAATGGTTGATTTTGCGCTAAGTATTCTGCTGCATCTGCCACCACAAAATCAATATTTCTGGCTCCATAGTTTTCCTGAGCAAATGATTTGCAAGCATAAGATACATCTATTCCAGTTACCTGCTTTACACCTGGTATTTTAGAAAAGATGAAACAACCATATCCACAACCAAAGCCGACATCCAAAACATTAATTTCATTGACATCACTTTTATCAAGATCCATCTTAATAATTTTAGTAAAGAAATTATAGGAGCTAAAATGTCGAATCACCTCATCATCGTTGTGAGTGACAAAAGGAATTAATCTTTCACCCTCATTATAAATAACATCTAAAATATCAGTATTCATGACGAACCTCACAATAGAGTAAAAAAATCTTGTAGTGATAACTATAAGAACATAAATAGCTTAATTTAAAAACCTAGTCTAGCAAATAAACACTATCAAATAAAGGTTCTATCATTACACCACGATAGTCCAATCTCTCAACCGCAAATTGCAACGCATCATAAACCCAGTGCAATTGTCTATAGTTGTTCACATCACCTTCAGCAATTGCCAAATCAGTAGTGTAATTACCATTTGCTATTTTTGGCAAGTTAAACTCAAAGACAACCGCATAAACCCGATCCGCCAATATATTGAGTGGCAGTTTACAATCAAGGGAATTCAGCCCCAAAATATACTGACCAAGCTTATCTTTCACGATAAAACCAACTACAGCATTTGGCAATTCCTTTAGCGATCGCACGTAAACAACCAATCGGCACAACTCATTACCTGTAAACATTACAGAATCACTTTCATCTATCTTCTCAAACGATGCGTCTAGAATTTCGGCTTCACGTGTTCCAATACAATCATATTTTTCAAATAACCCTGCTTTCAGATTAGATAATAAATCAATTTTAATTTTTGTCTTGCCTAAGATATGATGGGGTGCTTGTACAAGATTTGATGTATGTTGATCAACTTTAACTTCTGGTATATTTTCAATATAAGTTCGTCCAAAAGCTTCATTAGCTGCACCAACATATCTGTCGCAAACTTCTTTGGCATCTCCATACTCTCTTATCCGTCCGCCTTCAAGCCATAATGCTTTAGTGCAGATTTTTTTTACCGATGATGGATCGTGACTGACAAATAAAACAGTACCTTGAGTACAAAACTCAGTTAGACTTCGCATACATTTCTGCTGGAATAAAATGTCACCAACTGCCAACGCCTCATCAATAATGAGAATATCTGGAGCATGAATGATATTGATGGCAAAAGCCAAGCGAACAAACATACCACTCGAATAGGTCTTTACTGGTTGATCTATAAACTCACCAATATCAGCAAAATTGATGATCTGATCAATAGCATCTTTTGTGATCTTGTTTCCAGAATTCAATGTTGTAGCTAAAAAGTCTACATTTTCTCGCCCAGTCAATTCTGGATTAAATCCCGCTCCCAATTCGAGAAGTGCAGAGACACGCCCATTTATTTCTACCGTTCCGCTAGTTGGAGTTAACACACCAGCCAGAATCTGTAAAAGGGTTGACTTACCAGCACCATTCATTCCTATAATGCCAAGATGTTCAGTCGGTTGGAGATCAAAACTGATGTCCTGGAGTGCAAAAAACGAAGAATGCCAAGTACGCCACGGCAGTAGTAATTCTTTGAGCCGATCAGCAGGTTTAGAATATAGACGGTAAGATTTATTCAGATTCCGAACAGCAATTATAGGAGCAGACATAAGTTAGAGTACATCAGCAAAGTGAGGACGAACACGCTGGAAGAAAAGCATACCGAAGAACAAAATAAATAGTGCAGTGATCCAGAATATTACGGTTTCTACCGGGCGCTGCCAAAAAGGTAATCCATTGAATAGGCTATCGCGGTATCCAGTAATAATATACGCGAATGGGCTGTAGAGGAGAAAACCGAATTTTGAATTGGCGATTAAGTCTGCTCTCCAGAATATCGGCGTAGCCCAGAATAGTGCTTGTAAAATAACTCCCATAACGCTGCCAATATCTCTGGTAAACACCTGAGCAGCTGAAGTGAGATAATTTATTCCCAGCGTCAGGATCGTTGCACAGAGAAAGTAGTATGGCAATTGCAGCCAATAAGCGAAGGAGCCGACACCTTGCACCGCCATTAAAAGCATAAGAATCAGCATCAACAGAATATGGATTGGCATAGCGGAGACGACCTTCACCATTACTAGTAGGCGCAATGGAAAACGGATTTTTGTAACCAAATGAGAGTTTTCTACGATAGCATTGATTCCTGTGGACAGGATTTCCAGGACAAAGAACCAAGCCAACATCCCAGAAATTAGCCAGTTAACGTAGGACGCATTCCCCACAGCGCCCCCAGCTTTTAATCCATAAATCGTCACAACATAGATGAGACCAGTAGTTATCAAAGGAGAAATAATTGCCCATGCACTACCTAGTAGAGTTCCAAGATAACGTTTTCTGATGTCCATTCTGGACATCCTAAACAAAAGTAAAATATCGGAGTGCGGAATGCTGGGCATAACTAATGAATGTGAGTGTCTTATTTGATTAAGCTTGCCATTTTACGCAGAATTTTGCGTAAATACATAGGGCATATAGATTTAACCAAGCGCCAGAGTCTCAGAATATAAGGATTTTTTATGAATTTAGCAGCTATTTTTGTAGAAAAAACAGATTTTTCCATAGCTTTAGCAGCTAATATTGCGGAGAAAACATATTTCTCCATCAAAGCCCGTTGTGCTGGATTTTGGATTGCTTGCGAATGATAGATGGGAATCACTGCGTCTTGAGACCAAGACTTCAATGGGGACTTTAGCAGGGTTAGTCTAAGATTGTCCCGAAGTTGGGCATATTGGGCCAAGTCTTCAGAAATTTTTTGTACAGCAGTATCTAAGTTATTGATATCAAACAAAGTAAAGGGAATTTCTGGGTATTCTTCTAGAAGAAAATGAGATGCCCCGCATTGATCGGATGCGGCTACTGGACATCCAGAAAAAAGCGCTTCTGTGATTGCCAAACCGAAAGAGTCATAGCGCGACGGAAATATACAGTAATTTGGTTGGGAAAAAACCTGTTCAATCACTTGATCGCGACTTAACGAACCGTGATAAAAAATTTCAACTCCAAGGCTCTGAGCTAGGGAAAGAACTCGATCTGACCAAGTACGCCCAGCCTCTTCCCCGTCAGGTCCACACAGGCGAATACTACCATACAAATTCTTAGGTAAACGGGACACAATTTGCAAAAAGATATCAGCACCCTTTTGTCGATCAAGGCGTGCAGGATACCAGATATCGGGGAGATTGTCTGCTGATTGCTCCAGGGTTTTCGGAGTACAGATGGAGTCAAGTACATTGTGAATATCGTAATACAGAAGGGGATAGGAAGTTAGCTGTTCGGTATTCTGAAAGCTAAATTTGGAGATTTCGTAGCGGATATCTGCCCCTTCCAGGCAACCTTGTTCCATTGCCAGCAGCGATTTAACAATGGCTTGCGATCGCTCTCGCTCCCAAGAAAAATCTATGGCTTTGTGTGCCCATCCATGAATGCTCAACACGTATGTACTACATCGAACCTCATTATACTGGAACATCGCTGTAAGGAATAGCAGCACAGATCTAAAACTTGGCACATCGACAACATCGAAGGTTCGACCCGCGACACTGTAGGCCATGTTTGCTGCCTCATCCGCAATCCCATAGATGATTTCGGGAGTAATACAAGGAAACTGTTCAGGCATGACGTTGAGAAGATATGGCAAACGCTTGTCACATTTATAAGGAATGGGAAAAGCATTGGTGGGCAACACTAGATCCTGATTGGGCTCAGACTGCTCTAAATTAGAATTTCGTGTGAAGAAATGAAAGCGAACGCCAGGATTACGCTCAACGAGCTTACGATAGTAAGTTTGCCCACCACCGGCAGTGGAAAAGAAATCAAAATCTGCAATTAGAACATCCATGATATGTTTACCACAACTTAGCTCTGGAATGCTTATCGATAGCCTGAGCATAAATCGACATTATCCTGGTAGCATACCGATCAAAATCATAATTCTGCTCCGCTAATTCTCTGGCTCTGAAGCCCATTAACTCTCGTTTTTGTGAATCACGAATTAGGGAGTAGATCGCCTCAGCTAATTTCTGGCTATCACCCCGTTCTACTGCGATGCCTCCTTCAGGTGCAAAACAAACTTCTGGTAAAGGCGTTCCAGAGAAAACTACTGACGGCACACCACAAGCTGCGGCTTCTATCGCCATCATGCCAAAGCTCTCAGCCATAGAAGGCATAAGGTGTATGTCAGTGGCACGAAAAAAATCGACCATTGCCGCATCACCATCGATTTCTCCTAGTTCCGTGATCTGAAACTTATCTGCCAGAGATGATAGTAAGCTTTTTGCCTGACAGGTTAATACATGAACTGCTGCATTAGCAGGCAATAGCTCTAATGCTTTAATAGAATACTCAAGTCCCTTATAGGGCCCTTGGAGGGACCGCAGACTGATAACAATCTGATCCGTAGGAATACCAAGTTTTGCTTTGGCTTCAGCTTTGTTCCCTGGTGAGAAGAGATTCAAGTCCAATCCAAAAGGTATGTGATGTACTGGAAATCTACTCAGTAATGGAGACTGCTCAACCAAGCTTTGCATCCATTGGCTAGCGACTATCAGATGTAGCTGGGAGTATTTATAAGCAAAGTTTTTAAGTTTGTAATTAAGCCATGCTCGATCTTTGCGTATGGCGAATGGATAATCAAGGTGTGGGCAAGGATGACAGCCAGTTTTCCAACCCTTACAATCGAAGGGATGGACACAATGCCCTGTAATTGCCCAAGGGTCGTGTAAAGACCACACTGTGGGCTTTAGTCTAGTCAGCCAAGGAAAAGCCAGATAGCTGAAGAATTCATTATGGATAATGTGGTAATGGACTACATCTGCCGCTTTGAATGCCGGATTAAAAGGCAAAAGGAAAGATTGGGGATACAGTACGTTATGAATGCTGATGGCCCTCTCTACTCGATGTACTAACCGAGCGAAGAACTCTGCTGGGAAGCGCCACGGGTGTGGAACAATATTGACGGAGGAATCGTTAAGAGACTGTTTAATTCCCACTGCCTGAACGGCATTGTGTCCGCAACTACGCAACCACGGAATTAAAGCACCTCCATTAAAACGATACCCTACAGTATCTTTGTAATTAACCTGCACAATTTTCATTGACCATTAGTTCAGTTGCCACAATCCCAAGCACTTATCGCTAAATAAACCATCGAACTCAGTACATCCTTCATTGATGTACCGCTCCGGTTTAGGGAGATTGTAAGGGGGCTTTTCTAGATTAAGTGGTCGCCAGATATCTCCTTCATAGAGATCAGTGTTGCTGTCTCGTTCAGTGAATGTGGTTGTGAGTAACCACTTTGCTCCACTGTTACGAAACTGTTCAAGGGCAGCTAACCCGTCAATAAAGTTGAGGTGAACCAAACAATCTCGACAGAGGATCAGATCAGCCTTTGGTAGTAAGCTACTAATAATATTTAGGTATTCAAATTTGCAATTTTCTTTGCCGTAGGCTTTGTTATTTTTATCAATAATAGTCTGAACTATATCGCCACCAGTGTAGTAGACCTCAGCTAGATTCACATGGCGCATCCAGTGCCAGTCTCCACACGGCACATCAAGAAGATGTTGTACCCCTAGCTCATCTAATAATTGGGGGATTTTCTCGCGGATAATGCGAGTCTGAAAGAGCGTAGATCCCTCACCAGAGCGTGACTCTGTTCCCGCAAATCCGTTGTTTTCGTAGATTTTGTTAAAATCCAGCGAAGCAAGCCGTAGCTCCTCCTCCTTTTGGATAGTCTGCTGAGTGGAGACTGGGGTATTTTGCAGGCGATCGCGCAAGCTCCGAAGTTTGTCCCAAGCCTTTGGAGGAAGCCACCGACGCGCCAATACTTTCAGGTTGTTCTCAGCATAGGGTGCAGTTGAATGCTGATCTGTCTGGACAGCTTGCTGTTCGCAAGCAATAGCATAGTCTTTGATAGTTAGTTCATGAAGCGCCTGCCATAACGCTTCTGGTTCTGCTCGCCGCGCTTCGCAATAAATCAACTGCTTGGCAACTACCAGCACGCCATTCGCAAAGTGGCGATCGCGCATCTGACGGCCCAATGCCATAAATGCGTCAACGCTCTCCTCCCATGTAAAGTTGTTATGCATATACTCCTCAGATAACAACGGGATGTGTTCTTCAAAAAAACGCTCGACTTCTTTTAGGTGTCCAAGAGTCAAACAACCTTGTTCTGGGTGCGATCGCGCCTTTAGAAGTATCTCTGGTAGTTCTACAAACGGATGCCTCAACCCAATTTTTACCAATAAGTCGTAGTCTTGCGTAGTTGGCAAGTCTTCCCGGAAACCGCCACTCTCAAGATATAATGCCTTGGATGCCAAGATAGTGCAGCAATGAAGCCACTGTCCCAGTATCAGTTGATAAGCAGCTCGACTGGGTGCAAATTCAGGCGGTTGGGGAGCATCGTATAGATGTTTTCCCTCAGGATTCATGATCGAATAGCGACAGAATACCACAGCATTAGCATCAGGTAGCGAAAGGAGCTTTTCCATTTCTCTCGCTACTTTGTCTGGAAGGTAAACATCATCATGAGAAAGCCAACAGAAGTATTCACCTTTGGCTTCTTTTAATGCCAGATTTAAAGCCGAGGCGACTCCACCATTAAACTTGGAAAAATATCGAATGCGATCGCCATAGGAGTGGGCAATTTCTTCAGTTGCCCCCCCATCCTGTGAACCATCATTGACAACTAATACCTCAAAGTTAGGGTATGTTTGCGCCAAAGCACTGTCAATGGCATCACGCATGTAATTTGCTCCGTTGTAGACGGGGATAGCAACGGATACTAAAGGGTACATATCTTCCACTCTTATTTCTTTCATTCTCTTTATTAAAAGTAAAAAGGCATACCCGCATATTTTTGCCTATTTAGCTTTGTTCGTTCGCATAAGCACATAAAAATAGTAACCATTTAGTGAGTATTCTATATTTTCCTGGATGTTGTAACAAAATTAGTTGAAAGTTTTATGATAGCCAGAACACAGCAATTTGTGGTATAGTATTGCATGTGTTAATAATCAACCGTGTAGCTAGGCGATTACGCCCGTACTACCAATAACTATAAATTTTTTACTGCTAATATCCATCGTTTGTGAGCTCATTCATCAAAAATTACCTACGATTCAGCGATCGCCGCTCTCAGCGCCTTGGTAATTTCAGTTATCTTGTGATCTGCTAGTTCCGGCCAAATCGGCAAACTCAACACCTCGGTGCCTAGCTCATAGCTGATGGGGTTAGCTGGGTACTTACCCGCATAGACTGGTAGGCGATCTTGAGGAACTGGGTATTGACATCCTCCCCACCCTACTTCGTTGAGGGTGGGGATTCCAAAGATCGCTCTCTGGGTTTCCTCTTTCCACGAGTTGACTTGCTTGAAGGAGTTTCCTCACTCAAGTATTGGTCAGTCTCTCCAGAGGCGTTAGTTCCGACGTGACCTGCCGTACTCAATCCTTTTTCTAATATGTTCCGCGCTGCGTTCCAATCCCTGTCTTGGGTATGCCCACAATGAGGACAAACATGAGTTCTGGTTAAGAACGTCTTTTTGACAACCTCGCCACAGTTAGAGCAATTCTGACTGGTGTAGTGAGGTGGAACGGCAACCGTGACCACACCAAACACCTTACCGAAATACTCAACCCAATCACGAAACAACGACCACGAAGCATCACTAATAGACTTAGCCAAGGGGTGATTTTTCACCATATTCCGCACCATCAAATCTTCATACGCCACAAGGTCGTTAGACCTCACCACGCACCTTGCTGTCTTAACGGCAAAGTCTTTACGCTGGCGACTTACTTTGAGGTGTTTCCGTGCAAGTTTATTTCTAAACTTAATTCTGTTTTGAGAACCTTTTTTAGTCTTAGACATCCGGCGTTGCAACCGCCTCAAAGACTTCTCACTCTTGCGAAGATGTCTAGGATTGGGGACTGTCTCTCCGTTACTATCGGTGTAGAAATGGTTCAGTCCAACATCAATACCAATAGTTTTTCCTGTTGGTTCTCGTCTTTCAACTCGCTCTTGGTCAATGCAAAATTGGCAATAATAGCCATCTGCACGACGTACAACCCGCACCCTTTTAAACTGTTTAAGCTGGTAGAAATGCAGGTCACGAGTTCCCCAGAGTTTAAAGGTTCCTGCCTTAAATCCATCCGAGAAAGTGATATACCTGCGGTCATCAGAAAGTTTCCATCCACAGGTTTTGTACTCAACAGAACCATGCGTTTGTTCTTTCTTAAACTTTGGAAATCCCTTTTTCCCTGGTTTACCTTTTTTGCAGTTATCAAAGAACCGAGCGATTGCAGACCACGCCCTTTCAGCACTGGCTTGTCTTGCCATTGAGTTCAGCTTGTCAACCCAAGGAAACTCAATACTGGCTGCAAGTACAGCGCAAAATTTATTTAGGTCATAGCGTCCAATGCCCTTATTGTCCATCCAGTATCTCAGGCAGCTATTACGCACAAAACGAGCAGTACGAATCGCTTCATCAAGCGCTCGATACTGCTCGTTTTGTCCTTCAAGTTTTGCCTCAAATACGATCATTTATGTCTATTCTTGCTACATAAATAGTAGATCATGATTGTCAAAAACTCAACTACCTTCTTCCCTAATTTCGCTTACGCTCAATTTTGGTCAGAAGGTGTTTCGTTTTTGACCGCTTTACATCCACGAACTACGAAGCGTTGAGGCAGGGGTATTACAGCGATTTGATAAATCATTGAGCCAATACCTTGTGCAGTTAAATATTGATGCACCCGATCGCGCTTTCCATCTAAAATCCTAATTGTATACTGATGAAACACATGACCATCAGCGAGTTCTGGTGTGACTACACCCGTGACATCTGCTAAGAGTTGGTTGTAGGTTTTGGCAACTAAGCGTCTACCTTCATTCCATTGATCAATATGAGGCAACTTTACACGTAAAATTGCTGCTTGCAGCGTATCCAGACGTGAATTATAACCCAAAACCTCATTATGATACTTCTTCTTCGCCCCATGTACCCGTAGCATTCGAGCCATTTCTGCTACTTGATCGT
Organism: Nostoc sphaeroides; assembly: GCF_003443655.1. NCBI lineage: Bacteria > Bacillati > Cyanobacteriota > Cyanophyceae > Nostocales > Nostocaceae > Nostoc > Nostoc sphaeroides. The sequence goes on along the minus strand of NZ_CP031941.1, from coordinate 5,745,446 downwards.
CATCAGTAACAATTAGTCCTCCATCCCCATAAGCTCCCAAATTTTTAGAGGGAAAGAAGGAATAGGCTCCCACGTTACCAATTGTGCCTGTTTGTTTTCCAGTAATTGTCGTGCGAGTGCTATTTTGACATTTGTCGTTACAAGCAGAACAAGTGCCGTAGTAGCGTGCGCCAAATGACTGAGCGCAGTCTTCAATTATTTTCAAATTATGCCCTTGAGCAATATCCACGATCGCAGCCATAGCCGCTGGGTTCCCGTAAAGGTGAACGGGCATAATTGCTTTGGTATTGGGCGTAATTTTTGCTATTATTGCCTCTGGATCAATATTGAAACTATCTGGATTAACATCGGCAAATATTGGTGTCGCCCCCACATTACTAATTGATTCAGCAGTGGCAAAGAAGCTAAAGGGAGTTGTAATTACCTCATCCCCTGCACCAATTCCCAAAGCTTTTAAGCCAATCACTAAAGCATCAGTACCAGAGTTAACAGCGATCGCATGGCGTGTCCCCAAATACGCAGCTACTTCTTGCTCAAATAGCTTAACATCTGGCCCCATAATAAACTGACCAGACTCTAAAACACGAGAAATCGCCACCTGAATCTCTGCTTTGATACTGTCGTACTGGGGTTTTAGATCGAGGACGGGAATATTAGTTTGGCTCATGAAACCCTTATAACCTCTGTTTCTGATATTTTTTGATATTTAGTTCCTGTGGAGTCGATGGCATAGGCATCAGCATCAAACTCTAGCACATCGCCGTAGGCACTCATCCAACCAATAATTTTTGCTGGGATTCCGGCGGCGATCGCGTATGATGGTATATCTTTTGTCACTACAGCACCAGCGGCGACGAAGGCATATTCGTTCAAGGTTATACCACAAACGATGGTCGCATTTGCCCCAATACTAGTTCCCCGTTTCACCAAAGTTCTCAGGTAATCATTGCTGGTATTGCGCGGAAACTCACACCTGGGTGTTTTGACATTAGTAAAGACCATGCTTGGCCCACAAAAAACGTAGTCTTCCAGAATCACTCCCTCATAAAGGGAGACATTATTTTGAATTTTGCAGTAATCGCCAACGACTACGTGATTAGAAACCAAAACATTCTGTCCGAAGACGCAGTTTTCACCAATTTTAGCTTTGCCCAAGATGTGGCAAAAGTGCCAAATTTTTGTATCTTCACCAATTTGGGCACCTTCATCCACATAACTAGATTCATGCACAAAATAGTTAGCCATGTAAGAACTTTTGCGCCTCCTCTAAAATTTCTACAACTGCTACTCCATTCCAGCCATCAGAATTGGGTTTTTGACGAGTTTTCACACAATTTAAGAAGTGCTGGCACTCTATTTTTAGAGGTTCAGATGCCGCTACTTCGACTATTTCGCTCCCGTCGTCGTGATGGTTTAAATCTTGGTCGATATATTTGTGGTGGATTGTTACCGTTTGTTGGATTTCATCGTAAACCAGCATTTGCTTTTGGGCAATAACTACCGTAGTGCGCTGCGTGAATGGCCAGTACCAAGAACAATTAATCTGAGCAGATTGACCACTTTGGAAGCGGAGGTCAACTTCTACATGATCTGCAATCCCTGGTTGCAAAATAGCATTTCCCTGAGCGTGTACTTTTTGCAATTGCGGGTTTCCTAACAAATCTAGTACTACCGAAACATCATGAGGAGCAAAAGACCACCAAACATTTTCTTGTGTGCGTACCTTGCCTAGTTTCAACCTTTGCGTAGCGACGTGTAGCACCTTTCCCGCCTTGCCACTGGCTAGATAGTCCCGCATCCAAGCGATCGCAGGTTGATACAATAATAAATGACCCACCATCAGAATCCGCCCTTGTTTGTCTGCATATTCGGCAAGCGTTCGGGCTTCATTAGTTAAGAGCGTCATCGGCTTTTCGACAAACACATCCTTACCTGCTGCTAAGGCTGCCATTGCTAATTGATAATGGGTTGGTGCAGGAGTTGCCAATACTATCGCCGGGACATCAGTTTCTAGGGCTACTTGGAAGTCACTATAAGTAACTGTATCTGGGTAGGTTGTGGCGATCGCTTCTCGCAGACCTGGATGGGCTTCAGCGACCCCAGCTAATGCCCCTAAATTGTGGAAATTACGCACTAGGTTTTTGCCCCAGTTTCCAGCGCCGACCACTATTACTTTTTTGTTTATATAATCTGTCACCACTTAATCTTTCTCTCTACAAGAGAGTTACTTTGTCACTGGCGCAATTTAGATGTCGAGTCACACCCCGTGTATCTAGAACTGCTTGAGATTTTTGGACTAAATTAACATAATCAATTTGACTATGTTCTGTGGCAATAATTACCAAATCGGCGGCGGCGATTATTTCGTCCGTTAGTTCTAAGCTAGAAAATGTCTGTCCTCGGACTTCTATTTGCGGTACGTAGGGGTCATGGTAAGTAACCGTCATTTTATCTTCCAGTAGATAATTAATTACCATAATTGCGGGTGATTCTCGCCAGTCTTCAATATCTTTTTTATAAGCAGCACCGATCACCAATACTCTAGCTCTGGCTGGGGCAATACCTAAATTATTCAGGCATCTGCGGGCTTTTTCTCGGACGAACACGGGCATGGAACGATTGATTTCCCCAGCTAAGGCAATAAAATGGGTGTTGAAATTGACTTCCTTTGCTTTCCATTCTAAGTAATGGGGGTCAATGGGGATGCAGTGACCGCCTACTCCTGGACCAGGATAGAAAGGCATAATTCCAAAAGGTTTGGTATTAGCAGCATCTAGGACTTCCCAAACATTCAAGTCGATGCGATCGCACAATAGCGCTAATTCATTTACTAAAGCAATATTGACAGCCCGAAAGGTATTCTCAAACACCTTCACTAGCTCGGCAGCTTTGGCACTACTAACAGGTACTACATGCTCAACAGTTTGCTCGTAGAATAACTTGGCAACTTCGAGTGAATATGTATCTGATGCTCCTACTACCTTGCTAGTATTTTTGGTAGTGTAACGCTGATTTCCCGGATCTACCCGCTCCGGTGAATGGGCGAGAAAGAAATCTCGTCCTTGCTGTAAACCACTAACCTCCTCTAGTAAAGGTCGCATAACTTCGTCTGTGGTTCCTGGATAAGTGGTAGATTCTAGGGTGATTAACTGCCCTGTTCTCAAGTGTTTAGCAATGGCATGGGTGACATTTTCGATGTAGCTCAAGTTAGGTGTTAAATTCTTGGTCAACGGCGTTGGGACGCAAATCACGATTACATCCATTTCCGCTACCCGGTCAAAATTTAAAACCGCTTGCAGCTTACCACTGCTGACAACTTGTTTTAATTCTTCATCTTTAATATCTGTGATGTAATTGTCAGCTATGTTAACTTGTTCAGCTCTTTTAGGATTTTGTTCAATTCCCAGTACTTGATAACCAACTTTGGCTTTTTCAACAGCAAATGGTAGACCCACATATCCCAGTCCGACAACACCAACAATGGCAGTATGCGCCCTAATTTTTTGTTGTAACTTAATCAAAGTTTGAGGTTCGTTAATCATTACTCTACGGATAAATCTATTTAATTATTCAGTTTTTACAAAATCTGACTTGCTCTGTATCATGAGTCTTTTTCGGTCAAGAGTCAGTAGCTAGAAGGGATTTGAGTGCGAGTGTGGATGTGAGAGAAAAAGTTAAATCCCTTTTTTAAACTCCATTGCTTTGTCGGTAGGGTTATCCTGATTCCTGAAAGCGGACAATGACAATAATGTTGATTGATATTTTTGTTGCAACACAAGGCTTTTTCAGCAGAAATTAAATTTACTAGTGTATTAGTTTAGCAGGCTTGGCACACTTATAATATTTATCTAGTTATGAAGCGTGTAGTTTTGATTACTGGACATTATTGGAACTCTAAACGGAAAGCTGGTTTTCACTGGTTGGCTGATGCTCTTTGGCGTCAAGGTTGGGAAGTCGTGTTTTTAACAGCAGCCCTAAGTTGGCTATCGGTGATTCGTAGAGACTATCGCCTAGCGTACCCCGTGCTGCAAGAAGCAAACCAACTCCAGGAAGTGCAGAAAAAAATGTGGAGCTACGTCTGGTTTACACCTTGGCATCCAGCTAACCTGCGCTGGGATTTCCTCAACTATCTTAGTCGCAGATGGTTCCGTCTCTACGGTCAGCTTCCTTTGGGACCAGTAGAATCGATGATCTCTCAGGCTGACCTCTTCATCTTCGAGAGTACCCCTGCTCTACTTCTATTTGAAACATGCAAACGGCTCAATCCCAGCGCCCAGTTTATCTACCGAGTGTCAGACGATTTGCGATTATTACGCAATCATCCGGTTGTTTTAGACACAGAAAAACGGGTGGCTCCTCAATTTGATTTAGTCAGTGTCCCTAGTCAACACATTTACCGTATTTTTGCAGGACTACCCAACCTAGAATTGCATCTACACGGTATTCGCAAAGACCTTTTTGTATGGGATTATCCAACGCCTTATCAACCCTCAGTGTACCCAAATATTGTTTTTGTGGGAAACTCTCATTTTGACCGCAACTTCCTAGAGCAAGCCAGCCAATTATTCCCTGATTGGCAATTTCATATTATCGGCCCTATACCCCATTTACCTCAGAGAAAAAACATCACTGCCTACGGTGAGTTGCCTTTTGAAGTGACAATCCCTTATCTCAAATATGCAGATATAGCTCTTCATACACTTTCCTACAGTCCTGGTGCAGAGAGTTTTAGTGATAGTCTCAAAGTCATTCAGTATACTTACTGCAAATTGCCAATTATTGCTCCAACCTACTTGTCGTCTTCTCGTCCTCATGTTTTTTACTATCAACCTGGAGATGCTAGCAGCATTCACAATGCCTTGATTGCCGCACAAACCTATGATCGCTCCCAGATCCAAACTGATAAAATCTATTCTTGGGACGAATTAGTATGTCGCTGGCTACAAGTTACGGACAAAAACTCAACTTGATGTGTCACGGATTTGGTAAAATTTTATACTTAACTAAAATTATCTGGATCGACTCCCTGCGATCGCAAATACTCTGCAAGTCTATCAGCCCGTTGGCGTTCTTGTTCCGCTCTTTGGCGTTCTTGTTGTAATTGTTCAGCTAACTCCGTCGGTGTGAGTAATTTGTCCCCCGTATCTAGACGATAAAATCCTAAAACTTCCCCCTCCAGTACCACTCTTAATCCTAGAGGTTGAGATATACCATCCGTAATTAACTGGTAAGTGTCACCATCTAACCTATATCCCCTTAACTTTTCTTCAATCCATTCCCCCTTCGGGTCAAATAACCAATATTCTAAAATCCCTAATTGTTCATAGAGATTTTTCTTTTGCTCTTGGTCTTGTTTTTGAGTTCCTTGAGAAGTCATTTCAAATACCACCTGGGGAACTTGACCTTCCTCCCAAACTTTATAACTATCCCGACCCCCAGGCGGCACATCAAAAATTACCATCACATCTGGTGCAACTCTTAATTTGGGAAAACCTTGAGCATAGTAGAGAAATTGGTCTGCTAAAACTGTGGCTTGCCTGCCTGCTAGGTATTGTTTAATTACTTCTAGGGTGGTGAGAATTGCGTAGAGATGTAGGTAGGATTCTGCCAATGGTTCACCGTCGGAACTGGGATATTCGATGTTGGGATTGACTATTTTGATGGTTGTAGTCATGGCTACCTTTTACTAGGGTAGGTTATTTGGATCAATTCCTTGCGATCGCAAATACTCTGCCAATCGCTCTGCTCGTTGATATTCTTGTTCAGCCCGTTGATATTCTTGTTCAGCCCGTTGATACTCTTGTTCAGCCCGTTGACGTTCTTGTTCAGCCCGTTGACGTTCTTGTTCAGCTTTTTCTGGTCGCGTTGGTACCCAACCTGCTGCATTATACCAACGCAACCACAAACCTGTTGTCTGCTGATAAGAACCTTGCCAAAGACCCAATCCTAGTTCTAACTCTTCCAGCCATAAGCGGTTCTCTGGTAAAGATATTGCCTCGTAGCGAGTGCCTATGAGTTGAAAGGCACGCAAACGATTTTCATAGCGATCGTAGACAACATAGTAGGGAACCCGCAAAATACGTTCATATACTTCCCACTTTGTTGGGGGTCGATTTATCTCGCGCAGTGTTTTTCCTAAGTCTTCTTGTTCTGTACCTGGTGAAAGTAATTCAACTATTAAAAATGGAACAACTCCCTCTTGCCAAATGACATAACTTAAGCGTAGGTCTTGCTGTTGGCTAGCACTAGGTAGTCCTAAAACCATGTACCAATCAGGACGCTTGTACCACAAAGTATGGCGGGGGTCGTAGTAAAGATTCAAGTCACTAGCAAGTAAAATTTCCTCAGATGGATAAGTCAGAGGCTGACAAGTTTCACTGAGCAAATCCGCCTGAATGCAGTGAAATTCATCTGGCAAACCTGATTCCCCTACTAATTCACTGGGTAAATCATACATCGTAGGCATGGTTTCTTGTGGCGGACGGGGTGGATCTGTTTGATACATGACTACTACCTTTGTTGCTTAACTCAAGCTATCTGGATTAACTCCTAACGATCGCAAACGTTCAGCTAACTGTTGCGATCGCAGCCGTTCTTGTTCCAACTGTAATTGTGCCTCCGATGCTTGTTGCTGGGCAACAGATGCTTGTTGCTGGGCTGCAATAGCAGCTTCCTCTGGTGTTAGAACTAAATCACCATCGGGTGTAAAGTAGCGCAATTTACCTGCTTCTACGCCTAAATACAGCCTAAGCACATCGCTCCAACGCCATCCCCGCGCATTTGGTGTAATTTCCTGATACTTGTTGCCTACTAATTCAAAACCGGCAAATTCAAAATTCTCCGGCGAAAACCAAAAATATTCTGGTGTGTGAAATCGATTTTCATAGAGATTTTTCTTCAAATTTCGGTCAATATCAGCTGTACTTTCAGAAAGTAATTCAATAATCAAATCTGGATAACGACCATCTTCCTCCCAGACTACCCAGGAACTGCGCGATCGCTTTTCGGTGTCTTTGACCAAAAAAAAGTCTGGGCCGCGAAAATCTCGATTTCGCAACTGCTGACGGCTAAAATAGATTGTTAAATTCGCACCGATAAAGAAATCATTAGAGTCACGCCACAGCCACTCAAGGGAAGTTACTAGCAGCAGTAGCTGCATATAGTGCAATGAAGTTTCCATCTCCGGCTCATCACTTAACAACCGAGTTGCATCGGGCATTTGTTGTTCTAGCTGTTGCGCTGTGACAAACATTATCGTTGTACCTGTTTGGTTGTTGATTTAATTTTAAGCTGTTAGGTCAGAAGTTAGGAGTTTGGAGTTTGGAGTTAGAAGTTAGGAGTTAGGAGTTAGAGGTTAGGAGTTAGAAGTTAGGAGTTAGGAGTTATTCTTCCTCATCCCGCTCATCCTCCTCCTGACAATTCAGGTCATGTGTGGAAAAGCTCTAACGATTAACCTAACCCCCTAACCCCCAACTCGTCGCTCTAAGGGGGAAATTTCTATTTCTCTCTCCTACAACGAGAGAGAAATAGAAAAGAGGTTTTCCAGATAAGAGTGAAAAGTCAGATCCTCCTCATCCCCCATCTCCCTCATCTCCCCTGAATTTGTGAGAGCAGAGTCACAGATTCCGCTACACTGAGACTTGGTTTATCTCAATTGTAATTAGGCATGGAAATCGGACAAAAGGTTAAAGTCTTTCGTTTGCGCGATCGCGTCTCTGCCCCTGTTGTAAAAAAACTAGGGCAAGTAGGTATCATCCAAGGCTACAAAGTCACCGATGGTGCTGGAATCGGTGTAGTGGTGCTGTTTGACGACAACACTTCCACTTGGTTTTTTGAAGATGAAATCAAACCTGTGTAGTTGTCAAGAACTCAGATCCAAGTTTTTCTTGGCATCTGAAATTTATTGCACAGGCTGAGATTCTTTATTGAGTGCTAAGTTGGAGTTGAAAAGCTCGGCGGTGAAAATAGGAATCAAGTAATGGCTCTAATATTGACATTTTTGGGCAAAGGCGGCACCGCTCGTACCAAAATTGCGATCGCCGCCGCCAAATTATTGGCAAGTCAAGGCAAGCGTGTACTACTAGCAGGACAAGCAGAACCAACACTGTCAATTCTGCTGGGTACTCCCATTGCTGCTGATCCGCAGGAAATCGCTCCCAATTTGCAAGTAGTCCAGTTTCAAGCATCTGTACTACTAGAACGCAACTGGGACGAAGTGAAGAAACTTGAGGCGCAATATCTCCGCACGCCCATATTCAAAGAGGTTTTTGGTCAAGAACTGGTAGTATTACCAGGCATGGACAATGCTCTGGCCCTGAATGCTATCCGCGAATATGATGCTAGTGGCAAATATGATGCGATCGTCTACGATGGCACGGGTGACTCTTTAACGTTGCGGATGTTAGGTTTGCCAGAATCTCTCAGTTGGTATATCCGGCGATTTCGGCAATTGTTTGTCAACTCTGATTTGGGGAAGACAATTACTGAATCACCCTTGATTCAACCGCTAATTAGCAGCTTTTTCAATATCAACTGGACAGCAGATAACTTTGCAGCGCCCACTAACCAAGTTAATAATTTCTTAGAAAAGGGGAGAGCCGCTCTTGCTGATCCTAAGCGTCTCGCTGCTTTCTTAGTGACCACAGGAGATCCTATTGAGGTAGCAAATGCTCGTTATTTGTGGGGTAGTGCCCAACAAATTGGTTTAACTGTTGGTGGTGTTCTGCTTGTTTCTACTGAGACAAATGTTAACATATCGGAGGAATTTATTCCCCTACTTGTGAGCGTTATTCCCGACTCGCCAACAGGTGAGTGGCAACCACTGATAGATGCCCTACCCAACTTTGAAGCACAAGCTCTACAGGCTCCCAAACCAATTGAAATAGACATCCACAATCGTCAAGTACGCCTATTCTTGCCAGGTTTTGACAAAAAGCAAGTCAAACTCACCCAATATGGGCCAGAAGTCACGGTAGAAGCAGGAGATCAGCGACGGAATATTCCCTTACCTCCGGCTCTCAGTGGCAAACCCGTTACTGGAGCAAAGTTTCAAAATAATTATTTGATAATTTCGTTTTAATTTAGTTAGGAGTAGGAACAAAGTTAGGAGTTAAGAGTGAGGAGTTAGGAATAAAAATAATAATTCATAACTCCTAACTCCTAACTAATAATTCATAACTTCTAACTCCTAACTCCTCACTCTAAAAAAAATACGCTTTATGTCAGAATCAACTCCCATTACCCCAGACCCTAACCCATCTGAGGCATTAGACTCAGTGGCAAATAATCCCAGCGAAAAAGCGATGGCTTTGCCAACGCCAGGGGCGAACGCATCTGCCGATCGCAGTGCAAAAACTAGGCAACTGCTGGGGATGAAAGGTGCAGCATCTGGGGAAACTTCAATTTGGAAAATTCGTTTGCAGCTAATGAAGCCGATTACCTGGATTCCCCTAATTTGGGGCGTAGTCTGTGGTGCGGCTTCTTCTGGTAACTATACTTGGACACTGGAAAATGTGTTGAAGGTAGCAACCTGTATGCTGCTGGCTGGGCCATTAATGACAGGTTATACCCAAATCCTCAATGATTACTACGATCGCGAAATCGATGCCATCAATGAACCCTATCGCCCGATTCCCTCTGGGGCAATTCCCCTACCCCAGGTAATTATTCAGATTTGGGTATTACTGATTGCTGGCTATGGTTTGGCATTTGCGCTAGATGTGTGGTCTGGTCATGAATTCCCGACAATTACAGCGATCGCGATCATCGGTTCTTTCATCGCCTACATTTATTCTGCACCCCCTCTGAAACTCAAACAAAATGGTTGGCTAGGTAGCTACGCTTTGGGTGCAAGCTATATCACCCTACCTTGGTCTACAGGACACGCTTTGTTTGGTGAACTCAATTCCACAATCGTGATTTTGACAATGTTCTACAGCTTGGCTGGATTGGGTATTGCCATTGTTAATGATTTTAAGAGTGTAGAAGGCGATCGCCAGCTAGGATTAAATTCACTACCTGTAATGTTTGGCATCAATACTGCGGCATGGATTTGTGTAGTAACGATTGATGTCTTTCAAGGATTTATTGCAGCTTATCTCGTCAGCATCCATGAGAATTTGTATGCCACAATACTAATACTCTTAATCATTCCGCAAATCACATTACAGGATATGTATTTCCTGCGTGATCCTGTGAAGAATGATGTTAAGTACCAAGCCAGCGCCCAACCCTTCCTTGTTCTAGGAATGCTCGTCACTGGTTTAGCGCTGGGTCATGCTGGCATTTGAATTATACTTCTATAGCGAGAAGTTAATAAGTAGGAGTTAGGAGTTAATATACTTCTAGCTCCTAATTTATATCAGCAAATGCCGTGTTAGAATTGTTATCTTTCCTCATTCATGGGATTCAACCTTTATTAGTCCCGATTTGCTTTGTCGTTGCTTGGACTGTAACTATTCTCGCTGTTTTGAGTCTCTGGACGGCGGCGCGAGATAGTGTGGCTACAGCCAAGCAAATGCATCAAATTCCCTGTAGTGGTTGCCAATTTTTTACCGACAATTACCGTCTTAAATGTACTGTACGCCCATCTATTGCCAATACAGAAGAAGCAATCGATTGTCGTGACTATCAACCGAAGACGAATCCTTATCTGTATTAGGGCGATGAGAAAGAATAACTCCAAACTCCAAACTCCAAACTCCTAACTCCTAACTCCTAACTCCTAACTATTGACCAATCTCTAACAATATCTTCAAAACACCGCGCCTTTGAGCGTGTTCAAAAGCCGCAAGCCCTTCAATGAGGGGGTATGAAGCCTGAATGAGAGGTTGCACGTCAACTTTTCCTGTGGCTAGCAAGTGGAGGGCTGGGACAAAGGGGCCACAACGGGAGCCGATGAGAGTTATTTCATCCACTACTAATGAAGAAGCATCCAGGCTGAGGTTGCCAGCATAAGTACTTTTAAGCACTAATGTACCACGGGGACGTAGGGCGCGGCGGGCGATCGCAAATCCTTCTGGGTTCCCAGTACATTCTACTGAGATATCGAAATATCTATCTGTAACAGCATCGGCTAGACTCGTTTTTATCCCCCGTGCCTCTAAGTTAGCAAGTTTATCTTGATGACGCCCCACAGCTAAGAGTTCACAGCCAGTTAGGGCAAGTGTCTGGGCTACTAACTGCCCTAGTTTGCCATCTCCAACCACTAGCACCCGATCATTTGGATGCAATGACACTTGCTGCTGAATTTCTAAAGCTGCTGCTATAGGTTCAGTAAATGTTGCTACTTCTGTTGGCACATTATCAGGTACTAAATGTAAGTTCTCTATGGGCAAACAGAGATATTCACCAAAGGCTCCATTGCGGTTGACAATACCTAGAACTGTGCGATTTTCGCAGTGAGTTGGTTGTCCACTGCGACAAAACCGACAATGCCCACAAACAGCGTTAATTTCTCCAACTACGCGTTGATTAACTAGGTGTTCTGGCCCTTGTTCAACAACACCGACAAATTCATGCCCCAAAATACCAGTGTAAGGATAGTAGCCTCTAAGTAGTTCCAAGTCAGTGTTACAAATGCCCGCACGCAAGACGCGCACCAAGGCTTCTCCCTGTGGGGGTTCAGGAATGGTAATATCCGTGCGTAGTTGCAACTGGTTATTTTCGAGCCAAAGTCCTTTCATCTCTCTTCACCTTCTTTGCCGAGTTATGTTGTCATACCACTTTCAAAAATCTTTACAAAATAATAATTGGTTGTATCGGCGTACAAATGTGTGCTTCTAGCTACGCCTATGTCTCTGTAGTAGGTATTTCTTTAATAATATTAATTACATCAACTTTGCTTAACCAAGTAACCAGATCGTTTGAGTCAAGTGCTATTTCACTTCCTAAAGTTTTGATATAAAGAAGTCCGTCGCTAATAATTAAATCTCTAATTGGATACCATGAATCCCGTTTTCTAATCAGAAGTTCCAACGGAATCCCTAGTCTTGAAGTATACTTGCGATATTTCCACCAAGCTCGCCATAGAAGCACACATTTAGTACAGTGCATCTCATAGCCTTTGGGAACTTCGCAGTATTGATACTGATAGAAACCTCTACTATCCACTTCTCCTTTGAGGAGATAACTATATTCTGCTAATGCCTGATTTATCAATTCCCACTGGGATGATTTTGGAGAAATCGAGAATTCAGATAGTGGCTTAGATAGCTGAACGGTGGCAATCACACCTTCGGCTTTTGCTATCAGTTGGTTAGTTTTATAGACTGTTAGCGCTGTCAAAGCAGGATTTGACAACAAAACTTCTTTTTTATGAATAGAGTTTTGCACAAACTCTCGAATTAAATCTAGATTAGACAACATAAAATTATTTATACTAAATTAAGCAGTGTGATGGAAGCCACAACTGTACTTAAATTAGTTGCTACACTGTTATTGCAGTAAAAGCAGGATTATTACCAGCTTGATTTTTTTGTCTGACTAGGACTTTGTTAACTTGAATTTCGGCTATGTCGCCGATCGCTGGGCTGTTTAACAAAATTAGTGTTTTCAGATATGCAATAAATTATTATATTAAATTTTTACGCTTTCGAGAAAAGGTTGAAATACCGGAACTAATTCGGGACGACTGACAACCAAAGTGGGAAAAGAGCGATCGCTATAATCTTCTCCTGCTGACAACGGAAACGGTTCTGATTTCAGCGACGCCCATACCCCACCAGCAGCCTGAACAATTACCCAAGCCCCGGCTAAGTCCCAAACTTTTGGTGTCGCCTCAATCCCACCGAGAGTAGCCCCAGTAGCAACTGTCAAAAAGTTATAACTAGCCACACCCAACATGCGAATTTTGCAGGGAAAGCCGTTTTTGATAGCTGCGGTGCTGCGGGAACAGAGGTTAAAAAAGTGATTGTTGCTGGGACTATCTATACTAGTGTGGATGGGGTGGTGGTTGAGAAATGCTCCTGTTGGTGTTGCTAAACCAGATGAACCCGCCCAGAAACCATGAAAAGCTTGATTCAAAGTTGGTGCGTAAACATACCCAAAAATGGGCGTACCTCGATACAGTAAACCCAGAGATATTGTCCAGATGGGAATACCGCGTGTAAAGTTGGTTGTACCATCAAGAGGATCAATTACCCAGCACCACTCAGTACCGGGAAATGACTGATCGCTTTCTTCGCTCAAAATGCCGTAACCAGAGAAAGTAGAAGCGATCGCATCCCGAATTTCCTGATCTGCCCATTTATCTGCTTGCGTCACCAAACTACCATCAGCTTTTTGAGAAGCCTGTACTTTCCCAAAATCTTGCATTAGCTGTTTTCCCACCCTAGTAGTGGTAGTTTGAGCAAAATCAAGAATTGTTGTCCAAAAATCATTCATGGTTATTAGTCATTTGTCATTTGTCATTGGTCACTTGTACTGAGCGACTTGTGCCGAGCGACTTGTACTGAGCGAAGTCGAAGTAAGCCGAGGTAAGCCGAAGTATTTGTCACTTGTACTGAGCGACTTGTGCCGAGCGACTTGTACTGAGCGAAGTCGAAGTAAGCCGAGGTAAGCCGAAGTATTTGTCATTGGTCATTTCTCCTATACCAATGCCCTATGCCCTATACAGTTTAGTCTAAATCGCTTTCTAAAACTGAAGCGATCGCTTGCTTTGTACTTGTTTGAAATTCTGTAATATTCACCCGATTCAAAAACCAAATCGATAGCACCATTCCCACCGCTTCTAGGGCAAATACCAGTCCATAAGCTAACTCTAGGCTAGGTAGCAGCTTGCGTCCAATATCCAAAACTGTACCTCCGATTACCACCGCGATTCCTCTAGAGAGGGACTGCGCTAATCCCCATGCCCCAATAAACGTACCTGCGGCTTCTGCTGCGGTAAGATCCAACATTAAGCTAATTGCTGCCGTTGTTAAGAAACCTGTGGCTAAACCGAACAAAACCAAGCCTAATTTGAGAACTGCTGCATTAGCTGTGAATCCTGATATACCTAGCAATATTGCACAGAATGCTACCAACATACAGCCGAAACGTGCAGTTCTGCGCTTACCCAAACGCGGGACAATGTAAAAGCCCGTAACACCGTAGGCAATCAGTAGACCCGTTCCATAAAAAATATTTAATTTGGTACTTTCCGCTAGGGGCATTTTAAACACTTGACCCGCATAAGGTTCTAAAATCGGGTCTTGCATAAACAAACTGATAGTCATCACCAATAAAAAGGTGAAAAATATACCTGTTTGTGGGCTAGCTGTCAAGATTTTCCAAGCATTGCCTAGAGTAATGCTGTCTTCCCGGTTCACCAGTGTGGAACGGGTTAAGTATTGAGAGTACTTTTTTTCTACACCGAATGTTGCTGCGATCGCTAAACCAAATACAATTGCTGGGACGATAGTAAATAGCCTGTTGATGGCTGGCTGCAAGGTTTCTACAGTTGCTTCTGGGGTTAACTGTTTCAGTAAGCTGGCACTGATAATTGCGCCAACAATAATCCCCACCATTAGCATCGACCAAACCACACCGACTACTTTAGAACGGTTATCTTCTTCAGATATATCCACTAATAAAGCAGCAAAGGCAGTACCGCTAGCACAAATTCCTAGACCGTATACAGCGAAAACTAAAGCCAAAAGTGCTGTCCAGCCGATTGTTTGGGTTGTCCATACCCAAGTACCTGCACTATTTCCAGCAAGATTCATCTGCCACATTACTTGTACAGCTAAAAATGCTGCGATCGCAAATATTGCCGCGCCCACCCAAACATAAGCTGTGCGGTGATATCCCCATAAAGGTTTAGCATCGGAAATCTGGCCGAACCAGACACGGGAAGGAGCAACAAATAAAGGCAGTGCTAGAACTACTGATACTAGCGTCGCCGGAATTGCTATTTCTTGAATCATGACTCTGTTGAGTACGCCCAGAGTCAAAATAGACATCATGCTCAACCCCATCTGAAATAAACCCAGCCGGAACATGGTCAGCAGGTTTACCCTTGGCACAGATAAGGATTTAGTTTTGGTATCAAATACTTCACCGCTTGCCATAGCTACTTTCTCGTATGCTTTATAGGATTTAATCTCTCTATTTAAATAAAGATAAACCCTACCCGCTCAAAATCAGCGAACGAAAAATGGAAGTTGCGATTTCCCAAGCAGTTATACACCTCAATTAGGGTATGCTTCAGCCAAGTTAGGATTTATTTTTAGGGCTCGTAGATACATCACTTTTTCGGATGGTTTTCAAGCAGGAACTTTTAAACTTTGGGGAACTCGTGACCTGCATTTTTATCAGTTGAAGCAGTTTAAGCGCATTCGCGTTGTGCGTCGTGCAGATGGTTATTATTGCCAGTTTTGCATCGACCAAGATCGAATAGAAAAACGACAGCCAACTAATAAAACAGTTGGGTTAGATGTTGGTTTAAACTATTTCTTGACTGATAGTGATGGAAACCAAGTTGAGAATCCCAGGCATTTGAGAAAGTCGGAAAAATCGCTTAAACGATTGCAGCGTCGTTTCTCTAAAACCAAAAAAGGTTCTCAGAACCGGGTTAAATTTAGAAATAAATTAGCCCGTAAGCACCTCAAGGTAAATCGCCAGCGTAAAGACTTTGCTGTGAAATTGGCAAGGTGCGTAGTGATGTCTAACGACATTGTGGCGTATGAAGACTTGAAGGTACGGAATATGGTAAAAAATCATCATCTAGCGAAATCGATACATGAAGCAGCATGGATGCAGTTCCGCCAATGGGTTGAATATTTTGGCAAAGTGTTTGGTGTGGCAACTGTTGCAGTTCCACCCCATAATACTTCGCAAAATTGTTCTAATTGTGGTCAGGTTGTCAAAAAATCTCTTAGCACTAGAACTCATTCATGCAACAAGTGCGGAATGGTGTTAGACCGTGACCATAATGCTGCGCGAAACATACTTGAGATAGGACTCCGTACCGTGGGGCACACGGGAACGTTAACGTCTGTGGATGAGAACGACCTCTACTTGGGTGATGCAAATCCTCCAAGCAAGCCGACTCGTGGAAGCAGAAAACCTAAGAAGGCAACTTCTTAGAATCCCCGCCATTTTATGGCTGGGGTGGATGTCAACTCCAGAGGATGCAACATCTAGAGTGATCTTTTTTGCTGAAGTTCAATTCCAAAAAGATGAAGCCCTGTACCATCGGTTCTTTACCGAGTCGCTGATGTACCTGAACCGGAATCGTTCTCAGTACGATGACTGGTTCTGTGTGGTAATTTTTTCATCACGCTCTTTGGAACCAAGAGATCAAAAAACTCATCGAATATTTCTCAACAGCGACCAAGTGCAGCGAATCTATTTAGATGAGTTAGCCGCGACTAATCAGCAGTTAATAGGTATCAACTTGATGCAGTTGACTCTAGCATCGGATGAAGTGATGGCAGAGCAAGCAAAGCAATTGATTGAGCGGGTAAAATTAGAGGAAACGGACACACTGCCGAAAAACGAAATACTAGACATCATCACCACAATCGCCGTTTATAAGTTTTCAACCTTAAGTAGAGAGGAAGTTGAAGCTATGCTAGGACTCACTTTGGAGCAAACAAGGGTTTATCAAGAAGCGAAAGCCGAGGGTCGAGAAGAAGGTCGAGAAGAAGGTCGAGAAGAAGGTCGAGAAGAAGGTCGAGAAGAACGGGAAGCTGAAATGTTGAAACTTACCGTCCCTCTGTTACTAAAAACAGGGATGAGTGTGGAGCAGATTGCTCAACACCTCAATGTTGATATAAAAGCTGTCCAGATTGCTGCACAGTCAACCACATAGAATTAGGAAGTTAAAGCTATGCTGGGATTGACTTTGGAGCAAACAAGAGTTTATCAGGAAGCGAAAGCCGAGGGTCGAGAAGAAGGTCGAAAAGAAGGACGAGAAGAAGGACGAGAAGAAGGACGAGAAGAACGGAAAACTGAAATGTTGAAACTTACTGTGCCTCTGTTACTAAAAACAGGGATGAGTGTGGAGCAGATTGCTCAACATCTCAATGTTGATATAGAAGCTGTCCAGCTTGCCACACAACAATAGACATAGAATGGACATTCTATGTCTATTGTCATATTTTTTCAAAATGAGGAGAGCTTGATTAAAATCCTCAATTGCCCTTTTATGGTATCTAGAGCGATCGCACCAAAATGTGACAGATTAAGATATGCCTATTTGAGATTCAGAAGCTGAAGCAGATTTTGGAGCTTAAAATTCTTCCAACTCAGAGCTACTGAAGTTTCAATAGTTAAATTTCCTTGTTGAAGGTTAATCATCAAAGCAGAACCATTTTCAAGACTATGGAAAAGAGAATCTAAAAGCTGCAATTGAGTTCGAGGAAGAGTATAGTAAACCTTATTATTTTCAAGTCTAACCTCTTTTGGTAAAGCTCCATTGGGAAGCTTACTTCCCAGAAATCTTGTCCAAGCTGCAATGAGGTAACGGTAAACTATCGATTCAGTCTCAAACTGAGGCGGTTTCAATAAGCGAAGCTCCCCTTCAACCCAATCTTTATTAAGAGTTATTTTCTCAGGAGTAAAGTGTAATGTTACTTGAATTTTATTGTACTCTATTGTCGCAATAAGTCCCTCCTCAGAGTGTGGTTCTAAGCTTTTTAATTGTTCAACTCTAGATTCTGCTTGTTGACAGAGAAGTAAAACCATTTTTTTTGTCAAAGTCAATTGTTTAGCTTCTGAGCTAAACATAATGTATTCTTCTAGACTTCTTTTTAGGAATTGTCTAGACTCGTGAAACGTTGCTGTAACTTTGTTAAATACACCCATGTTTAGTTATTTAGAGAAGATAAAATTATTGGAAGCCGAACTGTCCAGATTGATAGACTTGATAGCACTTATAGGGATATTATGTCCATTGGAACAAAAAACCGGGATCAGCCATACTATGCAGCTATAGCTACAGCACCAACTCCAGCAGCAACTGTTGCAGCTTTTAGTACTTTTCCAACTGTTATCTTTTCAAGTCCAAACATAATGCTCTCCCAAAAATATTTAGGTTTTCATTTATAAGTATTCCCGTAAAATTCGGTTGAATTATCATGATCAGAATAAAAGTCAAAAAGCTTGAACAAAGACTGATAACAACATTGAGCAGGAACTAGCTAAGAAATAGCGATCGCCCTCCAGCATTAGTGAAAACACAGTGATTGTACCAGTGAGTATGGAAATGTTTCAGGATATTTACTAGTAGTGTGTCAAGAAATAATTGACGGATAGATTAAGAGTAGAGACGGCGATTTATCCCGTCTCCCTAACCGTCAAAATCAATTTGACAGACCACTATGACCATAAGAAGTCTTTAATCTATCGATTGGTTTAATAAGCGATCCAGAAGTAATTCTTCGAGAAACTCTAACTATAGGTGCTTACTAGAATTATGGTATTGTGATGTAACTTTATCGGGCACAATCAAGGCACATAAAAATATCAATATTAAAATGTGGTTTTAACTACGCTATTCCATTGAATTAGTAAGATAAACTTGCTGTATGTATGTCATCAAACTACTTAGCTTCATCTAGTAATCAAAAAGGCATAAGCAATGAGTCAAGAACCAGTCAAAGTAATATTATGGGAAGAAAATCAAAAAGATTTTCTAAAAAAGTTCTATGATCTCCAATTTACTCCCAGAGTAGGAGAGGAAGTTTACCTAAAAAAAGAGAAATGGAAAGTAACCAGAGTTGAGCATGATGTAGAAATTAGTGAAATTAATGTCTATATGCAATTAATCAAAAAAGTCAAGCAGGAGAAACCATCTAATTCATAATTACAAGTAAATAAGCTAAAAAACATCTAATTTGCATAATCGAATTAAATATAACTCTTGTGGAGTGGGCATCTTGCCCGCCCAGCTTATGCAATTTAAATGTGGAAGAGCTTACACTCAACTATAGCAATCCTATTTGATTTGTGAGAATTGCAGCCCGGAGATCCCCGACTTCGTAAAAGTTGTCGGGAATCTTGTTTATGCGCGTTTGATTCAGGGTTTAAATCGCGATCGCACCGTGAAGATCCTGAAAAAGACTACATCAACTTCTCCACACCCAATCTTGCCTGTAACGATAGACTATAAAAGTAAAGAAATATAAATAAATTAAATTTTGCAACCGTGGAAAACATCACATTGGGGCAAAATGGCCCATCTGTTACACCCTTGTGCATCGGCACTTGGGCTTGGGGTGATAAACTATTTTGGAATTATGGCAGTGCCTACGGCCCAGAACAGTTACAAGAAGCCTTTACCGCAGCCTTAGAAGCTGGTATTACCTTCTTTGATACTGCCGAAATTTACGGAATGGGAAAGAGCGAGGAATTTTTGGGCCGATTTCTGCAACAGACACAACAACCTGTGCAAATCGCCACAAAATTTGGCCCCGTACCGTGGCGATTCACAGGCCAATCTGTCTCTGATGCTTTAACAGCCAGCCTCAAACGGCTACAACTTGAGCGGAATCGCCCTGTACCAAGTGCATTGGCCTTTTGCCTTCCTTTTAAGTCAACAAACTTTGATGAATGCTCTAGCGGATGAAGTGAAGCTCGGTAGAATTGCGGCAGTCGGTGTAAGTAATTACTCAGCAGAGCAAATGCGAGACGCGCATCAAATATTGGCGGCGCGGGGAGTGCCTTTGGCTGTGAACCAAGTGCGCTATTCTTTACTCAGTCGCCAAGTTGAAAGCAAAGGTATTATAGCAACTGCCCGTGAGTTGGGTGTGACTATTTTGGCTTATAGTCCTTTAGCACAGGGATTACTTACAGGTAAGTACAGTA
This sequence comes from Nostoc sphaeroides, assembly GCF_003443655.1. Classification (NCBI taxonomy): domain Bacteria; kingdom Bacillati; phylum Cyanobacteriota; class Cyanophyceae; order Nostocales; family Nostocaceae; genus Nostoc; species Nostoc sphaeroides. The sequence goes on along the minus strand of NZ_CP031941.1, from coordinate 5,725,655 downwards.
TTGATAGTACTGAAACCCCCACTGGTGCGAGAAAAGTAGACCCGCGATTTAACAAAGAAGGGTTGCAAAAAATTGCCCCAGTCATATCTTTGCTACGCAACTTCGGGGAAAAATACGATCGCACTCCTGCCCAAGTTGCTCTCAACTGGTTAATTGCTCAGGGTAACGTTATTCCCATTGCTGGGGTGAAGACAGCCGAACAAGTACGGCAGAATGCTGGTGCTTTAGGCTGGAGATTAAGCGACGATGAAATTGGAGAATTAGAAGAAGTTAGTCGTCCTTGGCTGTAGTATTTTTAAACTACTCAAACACAGGAGGCCAAATTTCTGACACTACTAGCTCCCAACCTGGTAATAAGTCTGGTAGTGTCAGTTTGTTATTATCCTGCAAAACTATTGGCTCTTGGTTGAGTCGATAAACTGTGAGCGTCAATTTGTCAGGATCAATCAGGATACCAACTGTACATCCAAGTTGTAGGAATAGCTGAATCTTTTCTACCAGTGGTTTGATGCGGTCTGACTTAGATTTTATCTCTACCATCAAATCAGGCACTAGTTCCACAAAGTCGCGCTTGCTTATTTTAAGTCTATCAGCACGAACAAAAGACACATCAGGAGCGCGAAGATTTCGTTTTTCGTTATCAGCTTCTTTCCCGTTTTCAGTTTCTAATGTCGGTAAAATAAAACCAGCGCTAGAACCAGTCACCCGTCCTAGCTTCTGTGGGCGTACCCAATTACCCAGTAATCTAATTAACTCAGCACCTATTTCCTCTGACTCATAATCTGATGGCCCCATAAGAAGTATATTTCCGTCTACTAACTCCATCTGCCATTCTGGATGCTCTGCTTGTAGTTGCTCTAAGTCTGGAATAGTGAACATAAGACCACGAAGAATGCATCTGTGAACTACTTGACTTTTCACGTTATGTGGAAAAGCCACAAAAAAACTAACCCCCTCTTCCGTACCAGGGGGGAAAATTCAAAGTCTCTCTCCTTTTAGGAGAGAGATTTAGAGAGAGGTTTTCCAGATACCGTGAAAAGTCAGTTAAATTTATCTTCCTACAAATTGGTAGAAAAAATCACCCAAAAAGCCAAAAAGTCAAGAGCCAAAGTCAAAATCTTGACTCCTAACTCTCAACTCTCCATTTTTAGATTTGGATTTTGGATTGAAGAAAAAATCTAAAATCCAAAATTAATTAACGCTTGACTAAGAAGCTGATTCTCTAGCTGTAGGTGAACCTATCTTTTTACTAGGAGATACAGAAGAATCCTGTCCACTTGTCCGCAGTTTTGGCTTGGGAGAAGAATGTCTTTCTTCACCATTGCTGCTATCTGATTTCCAGGCAGCACGGGGGCGATCGCTGGAAGAAGATTCACGACGTTTGCCGAGTCTTGGTTTGGGAGCGGAGGATTCCTCTTGGGGAATTTCCACATCTGAACTCAACCAAGCGGGACGAGTTTGATCGTAAGCAATTTGCAGTGCGGCGGCGGCGATCGCTTGAGCATCGTATTCTTCAATTAGTTCGCTGACAATCGGCAAGAATGAAGCCAAACGCTCACCTGTCAAAGCTTCCCGCACCTGTTCTTGCAATTTCAGAATGTGTTTTGCTTCAATCTGGGCGCGTGTAGGAATCGTCAGCACTTGCCAACTTTGACGGTTATGACGTTCAAATGTTTGCTGTTTGCGGCGCTCAAATGGTTGTACTAAAGAAATTGCTGTTCCTTCTTTACCAGCACGACCAGTACGACCAATACGGTGGACGTAGGTTTCTACGCTATCGGGTAAGTCGAAGTTGATTACATGGGAGAGTTGATCCACATCTAACCCTCGTGCTGCAATATCAGTTGCTACCACCCAACGAACTTGACGGTTACGGAATCTTACTAATAACCGTTCCCGCGCTTGTTGGGACAAGTCACCGTGGTATTCATCGACACTGTGACCAGCCCCTTGTAACTGACTGGTGAGTTCTGCGGCTGTGCGTCTGGTGCGGACAAAGATTAAAGCTGTTTCTGGATCTTCCATTTCCAGAATTGGCTGTAAAGCTTTGGCTTTTGTCCAGTGGCGGGGGATCAAGTAAGCTACTTGATTGATTTTGTTGGGAGCGGCTTTTGGCTGTTCAACGGTAACAGTTGCAGGCGATCGCAAGAACTTGTTCACCAACATCCGAATTGATGGTGGCATTGTTGCGGAGAATAAAGCTGTTTGGCGTTCTACGGGCGCTTGCGAGAGGATTTTTATCACATCGTCAATAAAGCCCATGCTCAACATTTCATCGGCTTCATCTAACACAAACCACTTTACTTGATCGAGCTTTAAACAGCCGCGATCGAGCAAATCGATCACCCGTCCGGGAGTGCCCACAACCATGTGAACGCCACGTTTGAGTTGTAACATTTGACGGTCAATTGATTGACCACCGTAGATTGCTAACACCCGCAATCCTTCATTGCCGATGAATTGGGCGATCGCATCGTGAACTTGCATTGCTAATTCACGAGTTGGTGTTAAAACTATGGCTTGTACGGCTCTTTGATTGATATCTAGCCGCTCTAAAATTGGCAGTGAAAATGCTGCCGTTTTGCCTGTTCCTGTTTGAGATTGACCTACCACATCACGACCGGCTAGCAATTGGGGAATTGCTTGCACTTGAATGTTAGTTGGTTCGGTAAAACCGATTTTTTCTAGTTCTTCGACACGTTCTTGAGAAATGCCTAATTCTTGAAATGAAAGAGTCATTAATTCGTCCTAAATTTTATCTAAGGATTTTTGGATTAGTCATTAGTCATTAGTTATTAGTCATTAGTCATTAGTCATTAGTCATTAGTGAGCTTAGGGCGGTAGCGATACCTCAAATCTTGGAGAGGCTATGCCAACAAGTCCGCCAGCGTTTCAGGTAAACCCTCATGAAAACTGCCATTAATGCAGTATTGACCTTAGTATAAGGATGAATTTGTAAGGGTCATTTAACAAAAGACAAAGGACAAAAGACAAATGACAACTTAGTTATTGACTACTTGACCATAGAGGTCGTATGTATCAGCGTGGTGAATCGCTATTGGCACGATGGTTCCTAATTTTGCCTGGCCTTTGACATATACCAGACCATCAACCTCTGGGGAAAATCTACCTGAACGACCTATTAGTTCACCACTTTCAGGATTTTCTTGCTCAATCAGGACATCGACTATTTTGCCTACTTCCTGTTGATTTTTCTTTTGAGAAATCGGTTGCTGGAGTTCCATCAGTTGGTATCGGCGATCGTCCATCACCTCTTGGGACAACTGATTTGGTAGCTTATAAGCTGGGGTTCCTTCCTCAGAGGAAAAGGTGAAGACGCCAACATGATCGAATTCATGTCGCCCAACGAACTCTAGTAGATGCTCAAAATGCTCGCTTGTTTCTCCTGGGAAACCAACAATAAATGTTGTCCGCAATACGGCTGTTGGTAGCGCCGTTTTGATGCGATCTATAATCCCATCATTTACCCGCCCTTGCCAAGGACGGTTCATGGCGCGGAGAATATCTGGATGAGAATGTTGCAAAGGCAAATCCAGATAAGGCAAGACGTTTGGTGTTTCTTGAATCGCCGCTATCACATCTGGGGTCAGTCCCGTGGGATAAGCGTAGTGCATTCTGATCCACGGTATATCTACTTTCCCCAAAGCGCGAAGTAATTCGGCTAATTTTGGCTGACCGTAAATATCCAAACCGTAATTAGTGGTGATTTGGGAAATTAAAATAATTTCCTTTACCCCTTGACTAACTAACTGCTCGGCTTCGGCGACTATAGATTCAATAGTACGCGATCGCTGGTTGCCTCGAAGATGAGGAATGATACAAAATGCACAACGATAATCACAACCTTCGGCAACCCGCAGGTAAGCTACGCCTTCGGTTGTAGTGCGATAGCGCGGTGTAGTTTCATCAGCGATGTAGGTTGGTTCGATACTAACCTGTTTAACCCGTTCGCCAAGTTCAACACGCTCAATTACATTTACAATTTTGTGATAATCACCTGTACCAACCACCGCTACTGCTTCCGGCAACTCTTCCAAAAGCTGTTCTTGGAAATGTTGCGCCATACAGCCAGTGATGACGATTTTTTTGTTTGCCTCTGCCAGTTCTACTAAAGTTCTGACAGATTCTTGTCGGGCTGCTTCAATAAAACTACAAGTATTAACAATAACGTAATCTGCTAACTCTTCATTTGTATCTACACCGTAGCCTGCTTCTACGAGCATTCCCAGCATGTGTTCTGTATCAATTCGGTTTTTCTCGCAGCCCAGGTGAGAAATGGCAATTGTTGGCTTGTCACCCATATTTTGAAAAAATCTTCATTTTTTTTCTTCCTGTAATCAAACATTCTGGCGCAAAATTAAGCTTTTTTGCTATCAGCATCCTCATGAAAACAGCACAGTGGCAAATATCCACTGTTAATAACTGTTTGTGTCATAACCCTATTAATAAATAAAAATAGAGGCCATGTTATGATATTCCTATCAATCTGTTCCCCAGGGTAAATTGAAGTGTCTTTGGGTACATTTGACACTTGTAATCTTTTTTAACAATTCGCCTATTGGTATTTTACATTACCACAGCGTGTGCGTTGTTAATCTACCCATCGGGAAGCCGCCCAAGGGGCTTGTTGTGAGAAGTCGCTACCCTCCGGGAAATCGACGAAAGCGACTACGCTAATAAAGCAGTAATGCTATCCTGGCGATTGGCAAGTCCTACGACTGGGCGCGGACAAGACGCCTAAACCACGGAAAGCTGCCTCGCGTCTAGTGAGTGGCAAACTCCTCTTGTAGCCAAGTTTTATCTTAACATATCTTATGGGAGGTTGGAGGCCAATTTCCATCTAAGGAAGGAGGCAATAAACCGACTATCATAAAGCACATTTGACTAGTTAATGAAAAGTCAAGAGTCAAGGGTCATACAGTCAATAGTCAAAACATTCTAGACTCTGGACTCCGTGAGGCGGATTAAAGACGTGGACTTATATCAATTATTTAAAACTCGCTCACCGATCATTGGCGTGGTTCACCTGCTACCACTGCCAACCTCACCTCGTTGGGGAGGTAGCCTAAAAGCGGTGATTGACCGCGCCGAACAAGAAGCTGCCGCCCTGGCAAGTGGAGGGGTTGACGGGCTGATTGTGGAGAATTTTTTCGACGCGCCGTTTACCAAAAACCAAGTCGATCCGGTGGTTGTGAGTGCCATGACCATTGTGGTGCAGAGGATACAAAATTTGGTGACTTTGCCTATAGGCTTAAATGTTTTGCGAAACGACGGCAAAAGTGCAATGGCGATCGCTAGCTGTGTACAGGCGCAATTCATCCGCGTTAACGTTCTCACGGGAGTGATGGCAACCGATCAAGGATTAATTGAGGGAGAAGCCCATCAATTACTCCGCTATCGACGGGAGTTAAGCTGTGATGTTAAAATCCTGGCCGATGTATTGGTGAAACACGCCCGTCCTTTGAGTTCTCCAAATCTCACAGTCGCCGTGAAAGACACCATTGAAAGGGGTTTAGCAGACGGAGTGATTTTATCTGGTTGGGCTACTGGTAGTCCGCCTAACTTAGAAGATTTGGAACTAGCTTGTGGTGCAGCAGCTGGCACGCCAGTGTTCATCGGTAGTGGGGCGAATTGGGAAAATATTGATACATTGATGCAAGCAGCAGATGGTGTCATAGTTTCCAGTTCCCTGAAACGTCACGGACGGATAGAGCAACCAATTGACCCAATTCGCGTCAGTCAATTTGTTGAAGCTGCGCGTCGCAATTGGAACTCCAAAAGTGAAAGTAAACCCGCAGAACAAGTAAAGTTACATTCTTAGGGAGTGGGGAAAGAGAGTTAGGAGTTAGAAGTTAGGAGTTAGGAGTTAGGAGTTATGAGTTTTAAATTAATTGTTCCTAATTCCTCATTCTTAACTCCTCATTCTTAACTCCTCACTCCTCACTCCTAACTCCTAACTTTTAACATTCCCCATCCTTTAATATTTATGATTCGCCGTCGTTCTACTCCTTGGATTCATAAATGGTCACGTCCATTGATTGCCGCGATCGCTGGATGTGGTGCCCTGATAACTGGTTATCTGACCATAGAAAAGTTAACAGGAGGCAGTGCAGCTTGTGTAGCACAGGCTGGTGTAAAGGGCTGTAATGATGTGCTTTCTAGCCCTTGGGCTACAGTTTTTGGTCAGCCATTAGCTTTGTTTGGGTTTTTGGCATACATCAGTATGGTGATATTTGCTTTGGCTCCTTTGATATTCAACTCAGGGGAAAAGAATAGCCGCAAAGAATTGGAAAATTGGACGTGGTTGCTGCTGCTGGCGGGTGCGATCGCAATGTCTGTCTTTAGCGGCTACTTAATGTACGTGCTAGCATCTGAAATCAAAGCTATTTGTCCTTACTGTATCGGTTCAGCTTTGTTCTCTGTGAGTCTTTTGGTACTGACGATTATCGGTCGGACTTGGGAGGATATAGGACAAATCTTCTTTACCGCCATTATTGTAGGAATGGTGACGCTGATTGGCACTTTAGGGCTTTATGCTGGCGTGAATCAATCAGATGTTACACCTGTAACTCCAGGACAACCCGCAAAAATTACCTTTACTCCTAAAGGAGAAGCTAACCCAGCCTTCGGTTGGAAAGTTACTACCACTTCTGGTGAGGCAGAAATCGCTTTAGCACGCCATCTGGCCAAGGTAGGCGCAAAGGAATACAGTGCTTACTGGTGTCCTCACTGCCATGAACAAAAGCTGCTTTTTGGTCAAGAAGCCGAAGAAATAATCAACAGTCAGGTTAAGGTAGAGTGCATTCCCGAAGGATTTAAAGCTCAACCCGAACTATGTAAAGCCGCAAAAATTGAAGGCTTCCCCACTTGGATTATCAATGGTAAAAGCTATAGCGGAGTCCAAAATTTAGAGGAACTAGCGAAAGTTTCTGGTTACACGGGCCCTCGTAACTTTAAGTATTTCAGGTAATCGACCTAACAGTACGGTATAGTTCACACCAAGTCAACTGCATGAATACAGCAAAGTCTGTTTCCAGTTGGCTTTTTTGTTTTTGGTAATAGATAATAAGTGGTGTCAATTTATAAGTAGAAATAGCTTAGGGACTTAAAATAAAAAAATATCCAACTATTTATTGTAGGATGGGCGTCTTGCCATTGGTGTAAACTGAAGCACCCCACATTTATACTTAATTTGTGCTGATAGCTACAAAAGTCCCAGTTGCTGTCTGGCCAAATAATTGGCCTCAATATATGTTAATACATCACAAGTACCACAATATCTTGAATAACCTTACTGAATTGAAAAAGTCTTAGAAACTCTATTTAAGTAGGTGGGCGCTAAAAAACACAACTAGATTAAGAAATGTAAATTGCTTAAAAGCTTATATTCAAAGCATTTACGCTGCTTTACATAAGTTTACGTAGTTAGGTTTAATTGTCCCTACTTACTTAGCTCATTCTTGAACTATGTTAATCCAATAGTTAATAGCTATAGGAAATAGAGAATATTTCTCCCCAATAGTGTAATGGGAATGAATCAGCAGCTAGGCAAGCGTTTTGTGAAGTTAATCTTTAAACTGAAACAATCGCTTAGTCGAGGACACAGAGAATTGATTACTGCCGCCAGTGTTGCAGTCTGCGTTCTGCTTTTGCACTCCATCGGATTATTACAATCTTTGGAGTTGGCAGCTTTGGATCAATTTTTTCGCTTACGTCCAAATGAACCGCCAGAAGAGCGTATTACTATCGTAGTGATTGATGAAGCCTATTTAAAGGAAGTAGGTTCGTGGCCGATTCCAGATGCGAATATTGCCCAGTTGTTAGAAAAATTGAACGTCCACAAACCCCGTGCTATTGGCTTAGATATCTACCGAGATTTGCCAGTAAAACCTGGTAATCAAGAACTTCGTAATGCTTATAAGTTAATGCCCAACTTGATTGGTATTGAGTTACTGGCAAATGACAAAAACGTTAATGTTTCACCTCCATTAGGGCTAAATAAGGATCAAGTGGGCTTTAACAATGTGCTGTACGATCTTGATGGGAAAGTCCGTCGCAGTTTGTTGTATTGGCACGTTAATAATCAGGTACACGAAAGTTTTGCTCTGAAGTTGGCTTTATTGTATTTAAAGTCAGAAAATATAACTCCCACTAAAGCAAAAAACAACCCTAAGTATTTGCAATTGGGTAAGACGGCATTTACTCGTTTTGAGGCTAATGATGGTGGCTATGTGCGAGCGGATGCTAGGGGCTACCAAATTTTGACTAATTTTCCCAAACCCAAGTGTCAAACTTCATCTAGAGAATTTTGTAGTTTTCGCCAGGTATCGATGAGAGATGTACTGGCAGATAAAGTCAAAGAAAACTTAATCAAAGATCGGATTATACTTATTGGCTCCACTGCACCCAGTTTACAGGATTTTGTATTTATTCCCTACTCCAGCAGTCTAATGGGTACGGCAAAGCCTATACCTGGTATTCAACTGCAAGCTTATTTTATTAGTGAGTTAATCTCAGCTGCTTTGCAAGGACGGCCTTTACTCAAGGTCTGGCCTGACTTGGTGGAAGACTTGTGGATTTTTATCTGGTCTTATCTGGGAACTGTGACGACATGGCGGATACGACACCCAACCAAGAGCTTTCTTAGCATTCTAGTTTCTTGCTTGGTATTGACCCTGAGTGCATATCTTGCTTTCTTGTATGGTTGGTGGATACCGCTAATTCCCTCACTGTTTAGCTTCGGCAGTTCAGCTATTTGGATGACCAGTCATATTGCCCACATTCAGGAAGAGTGGAAACGTTCTAAAGAATTTTTGCATCACGTAATCAACACGATTCCCGATCCAATTTTTGTGAAAAATGAACAACACCAGTGGATTGTTTTAAATGAGGCGTATTGTCGATTTATCGGTTATCCGAATAAGTTGTTAATCGAAAAGTCAGACTATGACTTTTTCCCTAAACATGAAGCCGATGTGTTTCGACAACACGATGATCTGGTGTTCAGGACTCAAAAACCCCAGGAACATGAAGAAGAATTTACCAATGCAGATGGTCAGACTCATCAAATTGCCACTAAGCGATCGCTTCATAAAGACTCAGCTGGCAATTTCTTTTTAGTTGGAGTCATCCGAGATATTACTGGGCGCAAGCTTATGGAAGAACAGTTAAAACTTACTGCTGCTGAACTATTTCGCTCTAACAAGGAACTAAAACTTAAAGAAGACCACTTGCGTCACTTAGCTTATCACGACCCCCTAACAGGTCTATCTAATCGCAAATTTTTTGCCGAACAACTTTGCGAATCGTTACATTGGGCGCAACATAACAACTTGTTGCTGGGACTGCTGTTTATTGATTTAGATGGCTTTAAGCAGATCAATGATACTCTGGGGCACGAGGCGGGCGATCGCTTGCTAATCACTATCGCCGGACGACTCAGCAACTCTTTACGCACTAGTGATACAGTTTCTCGTTTGGGTGGCGATGAATTTACTGTGATTTTACGGGCAATTCCTAATGTTCAAATAGCTGCTAAAATCGCTGCTAAAATTTTAACCAGTATTAGCAAGCCAGTTGTTTTGGACGGCTATGCAATCCGAGTCTCTGGCAGTATTGGGATTAGTGTCTATCCATACAACAGTGAAGACAGTGAGACTTTAATGAAACAAGCAGATGCAGCAATGTACCGTGCCAAGCGCCTGGGTAAAAATCGCTACGAATTTGCTTAATTAGTCAATAGTCAAGTCTCCAGGTTTTTTCTTTTTTGTCTTTTAAGGCTTTGAACGATTGAGAATGGCATCTTCATTTCCGCCACGCTGTACTAGTGGTCTGTCCCATTAGTTCTGATTGATTAGTTTGTTACCAAAACCCTGTAAAGACGCGTTAGCGTAGCGGGACGAAGTACAATTTCGCGTCTTTACAACCCCGCAAAATTAATGGGACAGACTACTAGTGCTCTGTCTCATTAATTCTGATTGATTAGTTTGTTACCAAAACCCTGTAAAGACGCGAAATTTCGCGTCTCTACAACCCCGCAAAATTAATGGGACAGACCACTACACATTTTTTATTTTTTTGCCAAAACCTACGCAGTATTGCCCGGGTATCTGAACACCACTAACCTCTCAAAACTTTTGGGACAGAACACTAGTAAGGCTTTTTACCTGAAGACTAAACCTAAGAACATAGGTAAGAAAGGTATTAGTCATCAGAGTTCACTAGCAAATAAATTAATTTTGTCAATATTTGGTATATATTTTTACAATACTAAAGCATACTGGTATTTATTCGGTTTATTACGGTGTTTCATAGTTCATAGTTTTGAAAATCCTTATAAAATAGTAGTTAACTTCATCCAACTTTATATATCTTTACTATAATTAAATTTTAAATATACATTTAACTAAGTATTACTGGACAATATTATGAACTATTAGCCAAAAAACGTCGTATCTATACTTAGAAGTATTAAGATATTATTAATGTATACTAGATTTATAAAAAATGCTTACAGGAATTGATCAATATATCTAACTTTTGACTGATGTAAAAAGAACACGTTAAGAATATTACTTAAGTAGATAAACTATTCACTAACAGCAGATAAAGCTTAATACACAAGAGTTAACCATAATTGATTGTACACCAACAACAACATTAAATTAATTTAGCAAAGTTGTTTTTTTACAGAAGCTAGTAAATATACGGTAGGAAATAAAAAAACGTTTTTTAAATGAAAAAAGAGTAAATTTACTGAAACCTATGAAGACTAACTTCCGAATCACTAAGTTTATGATATTCTGTATAGGCGCTTACATTTTAATACCGAAAATTGCAACCTCTACAGGTATGTTCAGTACTGCAAGCGCTAATGCTTTTGGCGCTACTAGCAGTAACACCTTAATTGCCCGCAAAGTCAATTCTGAAAATTTAAAAGACACGTATATCCCACCAAATTATGGTGGCCCCGACAGTCAGCATGGTAGCGGCACCCGCTAAGGGACTTCTAACTAAATAAAATATCCTATCGCGGTGTAGGCAGGGGGGCAGGGGGCAGAGGGAGGATTTAAGCCCAACACAAAACTTGCTTTTTTATTGAACCGGGGGAATTAAACCCACGGAACTTGTTAAAAGGCTTTCCTAGAAGCTTGTTCGGGAAACTTTAATCAAGATAATAGTGGAGATTTCCACCAATGATGTGTTTGTACAAGTGCGTGAACTTGCCAATTCGGGTCTGGCTGAGGATAATCTAAACGGTAATGTCCACCTCGGCTTTCGGTTCTAAAAGCAGCACTTTTAAGAATTAAATCAGCTACATCTAATAAATTGCGCGTTTCTGCCCAAAGTCTCAATTGCCGTTCAACATCTGGTATGTCAAAACTAGCTGGTTGGGCGGGACGTAAAGCAAGCAAGAATTGACTTAAAGGCAGGATAGCAAAATCTTGCTGCCAAGATTCAATAGTAGCGATCGCAGTTTCTAACTTTGATTTCTCCCGACAAATACCAGCACTTTCCCACACTAGACGTGGTAACTTCTCCCTGAGTGCTTCTAGCTGTGCTTGCTGGATATGCCACTCATTAGCATCAGCACTAAATTTCTGTAATGGTAATACTGGTGTTTCTGACGGCAGCCCAATATTTTCTAACTCAATTTGGCTCATCTGGGCGCCAAACACAATACATTCCAGCAGGGAATTACTGGCAAGGCGATTTGCCCCATGCACCCCGGTACTAGCGGTTTCACCCACCGCGTACAAACCGCGAATATTCGTGCGATTCATCAGATCCGCGACAATGCCACCCATCCAGTAATGGGCAGCAGGGGCCACAGGAATTGGTTCATGGAAGACATCAACTCCCCAATGCTGACAAACTTTGATGATGTTGGGAAAGCGGTGACGAATCTTGTCGGCAGGTATGGGGCGCATATCCAACCACACATGGGCAGTAGCTAAATCAACGGCGGTACGTTGTAAATGGCTGAAAATTGCTCTACTGACTACATCTCTGGGTGCGAGTTCACCCGCCGGGTGGTAGTCAAAGGCAAAACGCCGCCCTTCGTTATCGACAAGGTGTGCGCCCTCACCGCGTACAGCTTCGCTAATGAGAAAGCGATCGGCACCAGGTTTGGTGAGGGCTGTGGGGTGAAATTGCACAAATTCCAAATCGCGCAGGATCGCCCCAGCCCGATATGCGATCGCTACTCCATCACCCGTACTCACCGCCGGGTTAGTAGTTTGGGCAAATACCTGACCACCACCTCCAGTTGCCAAAACTACAGCACCAGCCCTTACCCATGTGATTTTCCCTTGATAAAACAGGCTGATTCCCTGAGTGCGATCGCTTTCGGGTTCAATCCACAAACTCAAAGCCAAAGCTTGCTGAATGACTTGAATATTTTGGCGACGTAATACTTGGGCTGCAAGGGTGGTGGTAACTTCCCTCCCTGTGGTGTCTGCGGCGTGGAGAACGCGGTTGCGAGAATGGGCAGCTTCTAAAGTTAAAGCCAAGGCTTGACCATGACGGTCAAAAGCAACTCCCAAGTCAACTAGAGATTGAATGCAGTTAGGGGCAAGTTGGGCGAGAAATTCTACGGCGGTGCGATCGCACAAACCTGCACCTGCCCGGATCGTATCTTCAATGTGTAGCGTGGGAGAATCTTCCGGGGCAACTGCTGCGGCAATACCACCTTGCGCCCAATCACTGGCGGATAAAGCGACAGTTTCTTTGGTAATCAAGCCGACTCGTAAGGAATCTGGTAGACACAGCGCTGTGTATAGTCCAGCAGCACCAGCGCCGACTACTAAGACATCAAATTGGCTAGGAATATCTATCTGAGACAAGGTAATGGGGGAGTTAGAAGTTAGAAGTGAGGAGTGAGGAGTTAGGAGTTAGAAAGTTAGGAGTGAGGAGTTAGGAGTGAGAAGCGAGAAGTTAGAAGTGAAGAGTGAGAAGCGAGAAGTTAGAAGTGAGGAGTGAGAAGCGAGAAGTTAAAAAGTCATAACTCCTAACTCATAACTCCTAACTCCTAACTCCTAACTCCTAACTCATAACTCATAACTCCTAACTCATAACTCATAACTCATATCATGTCCCACTCCCTAGAATCAGGAGTGGGCTGCTATTTGCTACATTAGCTGCAACGTGCAGTTATCTGTAGATGCCGTTGTTAAAGCGATCGTCTCCCTCGTTAAAGGCAGGTTCTAGTTCTGTCACGGTGAACTTATCTAAGTTGGCTTGCAGGGTTTCTTTCTGGCGATCGCTCAATCCTGGAAGATCCAATACATCCTCTACATTTTTGTAGGGAGCATTTGTGATGATTTTCTTAGCCAAGGTGGGATAAAGCCCTGGATACTGTTGAAAAGCTCGGACGTTGGTATTATTCAAATCAATTTTTTTACCAAATTCCGTTCCTAGCTTCGCATCTGCCCGATTCTGCCGCTCAATTGCCAGAATTGGGACTTGAGGAAATGCAAAACTGTTGAAACTAGCAGCTTGGGCTATCTGAGTTGTTCCCAACCATCCCCAGCAACTAAGTAACAAGCTAAACACTGTTAATAAACGCGCCAATCCTTTCACGATTTTCTACCTCTTTCCATCAAACAGAAATAAAAGTTTTAAGCTAACAGCAGTCATTAGTCATGAGTCATTAGTCACTTGTACTGAGCTTGTCCTGAGCGTAGCCGAAGGGCGTTGCCGAAGTATTAGTCAGAGCGCCAAGGACAGAGGACAAAGGACAAAGGACAAAACCTGATAGCTTAATCAACACAGCAGTCATCAGAAACTAATATACAGCGTATTAATATCCACAATATTTACCGTTACTGGGTTTGACTGTACTTTTGCCAAAAATTTTTATCGTGGTAACAGTGACTACATAGCTGCAATACGCTTCTATCCATGATCCTGAGCATTCCCAAATAGACGAAATCTTTTCGGGGTGGCTGATTCTAGCTCCCAACCAGATATGAAATCGTTCGATACCTAATACCGAAAACCCTAGCAAGATGAGTTGATAGTGATGAACTATTATGTAATATTTCTTAACCTATTAATCATCTATAGCATCATTTTTGATGTACCGTAGACTGGGCTGGAAAAAGTTTCGGTTTTGATACTACACAATTTTTAATATTTTTTAGGCTGCGATCGCAGCTAACAAAAATAGGCTGTCTACCAAAATTGTGCTTAAAACTGCGCCACTAAAGGCATACCAGTGTCTTTGCTTTCGGACTAAAGGCAAAATCCCAACTGTCAACAGAACTAAGGCGAGAAATATAGCCCAACTTTGTCCCCAAGGTGTTTGTACTTGCATCAGGGCATTTTGTAATATTTGCGGTGCTAAATCTGCATCTACTCTCATAATTTGCCGCCAATAGGGCATCAAGTCTGCTATATAGAAATATACGTCGGTTAAGACTGTACCTAGTAAAGAACCTAAATAAAACCAGTTACCGACTTTGCCCCAATTCTTCGCCAAACACCAGCAAGCAAAGGGTAATCCTATAGACTCTACTGGCAGATGCCATGCTGGTTCCCAACGTAACCAGCCCCAGTAAATCGCTCCTGCTAACCAACTCCAGCTAAATCCGAAGAGTAAATCTCCCCATACATAAGTTCCAGCCCGTGACATTAAGGTAAAACTTAGCCACACCCAAAATGCTGTCAGCGCTAAACTTAGACTTGGTAGCGATCGCACTATTGGCGCTTCTACAAATACTGGTACTGTTACTAAAAATACCGCCGCCCCAAACACTAACCAAGTTTGTCGGGCAGAAATATATAAGGGAAGAGAGGGAGAAAAGGAAAGTGTAGATTCCAATTCCCTGATACCCTTCTGCCCAGTAACAGTTAAATCTAACTCTGTATCAATAGAAGGGGTAGAAGCAGTGTAGGAGAACAGTGTATTATTAATCAAAGTTTTTAATATTTGTTACTAAACTTTATCTTATTTAAGATATCACATTTTAAAATCCCCCCCTGGGGCATTTCGATTTTATCTGAATTTTGCGAGTCAAGGAAAAATCGATGTTTTCTTTAACTCTTATCCTGGTAAGTTCTCCAGGTAGATGTTTTTGTAATTGGTTATAAAGAAAGCGATCGCAGGTAAACTAATGGCTTTATCAAAACGTCAATGGTTTGTAGTTCTAAGTGCAGTATCTGTCACATTCTCAGTGGTAGTATTTCCACTCAAAGTTCTAAGTACCCTACCGAATCAAGCAGAAAGTGGGGTGCAACAAATGAATATTTTGCAAGCTATTGTTTTAGGCTTCGTGCAAGGAATGACTGAATTTCTGCCCATTAGTAGCACAGCACATTTAAAAGTCGTGCCTGTGGCTATTGGTTGGGGTGATCCGGGGGTAGCTTTTACCGCGATCATTCAGCTTGGTAGTATTGCAGCCGTGCTGTGGTATTTTTGGGGAGATTTGACACGAATTTTCAAGGGAGCGACCAAAGCGATCGCCCTTCGAGATTATAATGATTACGACTTTCGTCTGTTCTTGGGAATTATTTTAGGAACGATACCGATAGTCTTCTTTGGACTTTTGATTAAGAACTTGATCCCAGACTTTGATAATTCACCCATCAGGAGTTTAGGGGCGATCGCAATTGCTTCCATAGTCATGTCGCTGTTGCTGGGGTTAGCCGAACAACTAGGTAAGCGTCAACGGGACTTTGAAAACTTGACGATGAGAGACGGCGTTTTGATGGGTTTCGCCCAAGCTTTGGCATTAATCCCTGGTGTTTCTCGTTCAGGTTCCACTCTCACAGGGGGGCTATTTATGGGATTACAACGGGAAACAGCAGCAAGATTTTCCTTTTTGCTAGGCATTCCCGCCATTACCCTAGCGGGGTTAGTCTCCTTAAAAGATGTTGTAGAAGCAGGATTAAGCAGTGCAGCAATAGTTCCCATCGTAGCGGGAGTGATTTCTGCCGCCATCTTCTCATATCTAGCGATCGCTGGGTTGCTGCGCTTCCTCAAAACCCAAAGCACCTGGGTATTTATTTGGTATCGATTGGTATTTGGGGTAGCAATCTTGGGTGCGATCGGTACAGGATTTTTGCAGAATAGTTAATAGTCATTAGTCATTAGTCATTTGTCACTGGTCATTAGTCATTAGTCATTTCTCCAAACTAAATGACTAATGCCCCATGCCCCATGCCCCATGCCCCATGCCCCATGCCCCATGAATACAATTCATCCTGCCCGAATTACCAAGGTTCTTCCAGACTCAATAGCCGCAGAGATTGGCTTTGAAGCTGGGGATGCGATCGTTGCTATCAATGGTACACGTCCCCGTGATTTAATTGATTATCAGTTTTTGTGTGCTGATGAAGTTTTGGAACTAGAAGTTTTAGATGCGACTGGTAAAACTCATAGCCTAGAAATCGAAAAAGATTACGATCAAGACTTGGGGCTAGAATTTGAAACTGCCCTATTTGATGGCTTAATTCAGTGCAACAATCGCTGTCCATTTTGCTTTATCGATCAACAACCACCAGGTAAGCGCACCAGCTTATATTTAAAAGATGACGATTACCGTCTAAGCTTTTTGTACGGTTCTTATCTTACCCTAACCAATTTGCCAGAAAGAGAATGGCAACGGATTGAGCAAATGCGCTTGTCTCCGTTGTATGTTTCTGTTCATGCTACCGAGGCCCAAGTAAGAATTCGACTGCTGAAAAATCCGCGCGCGGGACAAATCTTACAACAACTCAAGTGGTTTCAAGAAAGGCGACTACAAATTCATGCTCAAGTTGTTGTTTGTCCAGGTATAAATGATGGCAAACACCTGGAACAAACTCTCAAAGATTTAGCGTCCTTTCATACTGGTGAAGTGCCTGCGGTGGCATCGGTGGCAGTTGTGCCAGTTGGATTGACACGGTTTCGGCCTCCAGAAGATGAACTCATACCCGTAACTAGGGAAAAAGCAAAAGAAGTAATTTCCCAAGTGCAAATCCTCTCGCAGCAATTTCGCCAAAAATTCGGTTCTAGCGTTGTTTGGTTAGCCGATGAGTGGTTTTTGATTGCGGGTGAGGAATTACCCAGCGAATCTGAATACGAAGAATATCCCCAAATTGATAACGGAGTTGGTTCAATTCAATTATTTATCAAGCAATTTGCCACCGTTGCAGCAGAATTACTACCGCCAAAAGTATATCCTCAAAGAAAGTTCACTTGGATAGTAGGCAACGCCGTAGAAAAAGCATTTCAACCCATTTTGAAACGCTTAAATTGTGTTGAAGGTTTAGAAGTCAATATGCGTGCTTTATGTAGTGATTATTGGGGACAAACTATCAGTGTAACCGGATTACTAACTGGTCATGATTTGCTTTTAAATTTAGAAGGGCAAGATTTAGGTGATGGTATATTGCTACCGAATGTCATGTTAAAAAATGGTGAATCAGTATTTTTAGATGATATGAGTATTGAGGAATTAGCTGGGAAACTAAATACAAAAATTATTGCTGTAGGAGGAGTTGAAGATTTAATTAAAACATGCATTTTCAATGTTGCTCAAGTTTAGTTGTCAAAGTTAAGTTGTTTTTCGGAGGTAATTTATTGTTAAGCTGGATGATAAATAAGAAGTAATACCTCATAACTAATTCACTGGGGAGTCAATAGTGAAGAATCAGGAAATATACCATAAAAAGGCAAACTTACAAATAAAAAAAGCCGGATTCTTCATTTTAAGTTTTAACTTTTTAACTTTAAATAGTTTTAGTATTTTGCCAGTAACGGCGGCGGCTGAAGAACCTGTATTGAGCGTAGTGTATGGTCAGGAAAATGCAAATCAATGGAGAGGGATAACTGACCGCTTACAGACAATAGGGGCAAAATATTGTGTAATTTCCCTAGCTGATGTAAGGAGTGGGGCAGATTGGGGCGATCGCCGGGTATTATTTTTGCCAAATATCGAGACATTAACGCCAAGCCAAGCGATCGCTCTCGAAGAATGGATGAGTCAGGGAGGGCGTTTGATTGCCAGTGGCCCTGTAGGTAATCTGTCAGCGCCGGGAGTGCGCCAATTATTGCGATCGCTGTTGGGAGGTTATTGGGGATTCAGCCTCAGTGAGACAGCACAGATGAAACCCACAAAAACCAATATTTCAGAATGGGCAAATCAAACTGAACTCTTTGGCAAAGTCCGCGGCGGCGTTATGATTCCTAATGATATGGGCAGTGAATCTGCTGCTGTTTGGAATTCCAAAGATAATCCAGCCGCAGTATTAACAACTGAGCGTTCCACCTTTATGGGCTGGCGCTGGGGAACAGACACAGCAACAGAGGCCACGTTAGATAATGCCTGGTTAAAAGCTGCTCTCAATCACTATTTGACAGCACCACCGCCATCGAATCGCATGAAAAAAGTAGCGGGAGGTTCCCCAAATTGCTCGACAACGGTGGCAGCTGCGCCGAGGATGCAGGGGGAAACAATTCAAAATTCAAAATTCAAAATTCAAAATTACTCCCCCTCATCTCCCTCATCCCCCTCATCCGCCTTATCCCCTCCTCCTAAAACTGCCACTGCTCCCATACCTAAACCACTTCCTATAGTCAAACCCCCAAGTTCTGAAGAGGCTATTGACCAATTAGAACAAGCGGTGCGTCTGGATGTTGCACCCAACTCTAATGAGCCGATTGACAATAACCAAGCGATCGCTCTCCAGCAAGAGCTAGAAAATCTGATCGGTCGGGTGGAAAGCGCTAATTTAACAGTGTCAGCCGATGCAGCTAATGTTGGTGAAGTTACATCTGAAGACAAGCAGTCCTCTAGGCGTCAAGACACCTCCCAATCTCTCAAGGAGCAACCCACGCAATTAGCCTCAACTAAACTGGGGGCGCTAGGCATGAGTAAAGAGCAAGCCTTGGCACAGGTAAAGGTAATTGCCAAAAACTTCCCCTTATTGATTGCCCAAAAAAACTATGCTCTAGCTCGTCAGCAATGGTTGAAAGCTAAAACGACTTTGTGGCAGCAGTTTCCTGTTGATCAAAGAATAGCTCAACCAGAAATTCGGGCAGTTTGGTTAGATCGGGGGACAATTGTTCGTGCTGGTAGCAAGGCGCGACTAGCCCAGATTTTTGATCGCCTAGCTCAAGCTGGGATTAATACTGTCTTTTTTGAAACTGTTAATGCTAGCTACACGATTTATCCGAGCCAAGTTGCAAAAGAGCAAAACCCATTAATTCGTGGGTGGGATCCACTGGCAGATGCGGTGAAATTAGCCCATGAGCGCGACATGGAATTACACGCTTGGGTTTGGACTTTTGCTGCTGGTAACCAACGTCACAATGAAATTCTCAACTTAAATCCCGATTATCCAGGGCCAGTGCTGGCGGCTCATCCCGATTGGGCAAACTACGATAATCTTGGCAACATGATTCCCGTTGGTCAAACTAAGCCATTCTTCGATCCAGCTAACCCCCAAGTGCGGCAGTACTTACTCAAACTGTATGAGGAAATTGTCACTAAATATAACGTTGATGGTCTACAGTTAGACTACATTCGCTACCCTTTCCAAGACCCATCAGCAGGTCGAAGCTACGGCTATGGCAAAGCTGCAAGAGCGCAATTTCAGCAACTTACTGGTGTAGATCCAGTAAATATTTCCCCTAGTCAACCAGACTTGTGGCAAAAGTGGACGACATTTCGCACCCAGCAAGTTGATAGCTTTGTTGCCCAATTATCACAGCAGTTGAGACAAAAGCGACCGAATTTGATTTTATCGGTTGCAGTATTTCCTTTGCCTGAATTAGAGCGGATTCAGAAAATTCAACAAAACTGGGAGACTTGGGCAAGGCAGGGGGATGTAGATTTAATTGTTCCCATGACTTATGCTCTGGATACTTCTCGCTTCCAACGACTAGCCCAACCCTGGATCGCCTCTAAAAAATTGGGATCTACCTTGTTGGTACCGGGAATTCGCTTACTTTCTTTGCCAACAATTGGAGCATTGGATCAACTCCAGTTGGTAAGGGACTTGCCAGTTAGTGGTTATGCACTTTTTGCCGCAGAGAATTTTAATAACGATCTACAAAAACTCTTTAGTAGCACCCAAGGTAGGGTTCAATCGACAACACCCACTAAAACTGAACCTATTCCTCACCGTCAGCCTTTTCAAACTGCTGCCATTCGTTATATTGCGCTGCAACGCGAATGGAAATTTGTTTTCCAAAATGATCAACCACAAAGACCGACTCAGACAATATCAGATTTTAACAACCAGGCAGAAGTTCTACGCAGTGCTTTAAATCAGCTTGCCGCTTCCCCGAATCCTAGCAAGTTATTAGTGGCGAGAGCCTCTCTAACTCGTTTCCAGTCTCAATTTCGGGTATTGATGAGCCAAGAGCTTAAGTCAAATTCCTATCAAGTCAAAGTTTGGGAAAATCGGCTTGTAACTATAGAAAGGCTATTACGTTACGGTGAACGGCGGTTGCAGCTGCGTCCTTATTGACACTCCCCGCCCTAAAGGGAACGGGGATTCTTAATCGAACAACTGTAAAGACAACTGCTCGAATAATATCCGCTTTTCAGGAATAACACTTCGACTACGCTCAGTGCAAGCCTTAGATGTACGGTTCTTGCCCTGATCCCGTTTGCCACGAATGGCGGAATCATCTCTGACAAGCGTAACTTTTCGAGAGTCCCCCGATAGGTTTTTACGTCTTATACTGACGAATTCTAAATTAGCTCTATGCAAAATTGTACGAGATGCTTGAGTATCCGCATGATCAATATGTCCACAGCTTTCACAAATAAACTTCTCACCATCTCTGTTAGCCTTGCTTACGTGATGACAAACTGAACACTCTTGGGATGTGAACTTAGGATTAATTGCTAATACTGGCTTACCAGCTTTCAGTGCCAACCAAGCAATCTTAGAAAATAACTCCCCCCAACTAACATCTGATATAGAACGGTTCAATCCACGTTTTGCAGATTGTCCATTAGCCATGAACCGTCCCTTTTCTCTTTTGGGTTTGCATCGGGACTTCATGGCTTTGACATTTAGATCCTCTTGAACAATCGCCGCAGCAGTGCCAACAACTTTATTGGCTGCAAACCATTGATGATCATTCCGTTTGTCAGCAATTTTTTTATGCAGCTTGGCAACTATTATGCCAGCTTTTTTACGATTCTTAGAACCCTTAACTTTACGATTAATTCGGCGCTGCCTAATTCTTAATTGACGGCGAGTTTTCTTGTTAGTTCCAAACTTAGGATTTTCAACAAACGAACCATCAGTGAGAGAAATTAATTTATTAATCCCTACGTCAATACCTACTGCTGAGGGTACGGTTTTAATATCTGGGACTTCTGGTAACGCTTTTGGCTCTTTGAGCAATACACTCATATACCATCCGTCAGCTTCTTTAATTACTGTTACGGTTCTAATGTCAGCATCCGTTGGGATAGTGCGACTATCCAAATATCGCATACTCCCAATTCCAGGGAGGTAAACATGAGAGTAACAACGCTTTTTCTTAGATGTGCAGTTAACTGTTAACTTTGCTTGCCCTGGTTTAAATTGAAAGCTTTTGAAATTAGATGTTTTGCGAAACGCGGGGAATCCTCTCTTGTGCTGGAAAAATCCATTGTAAGCAGTATCTAGTTTAGCTAAATTGCCTTGCAAAACATCTGAATTAACCCGACCATACCATTCAGACTCAGCGCGTAATTCAGTTGTCCTCTTGCTTTGAATATCAGATGCGTTACCCCAAGCTAGACCATGTTTTTTGCTGCTTTTTGTTAATTCAGCAGACATTACCCCATGTTTCACAACAGGACAAGTCAAAGGACAATAAGAACCGTATTCAGACCGACTATTTAAATCACAAAATGCACCATATTGGTACATCACTTGTTCGTCTGACTTCTGATTATTCGTTTCAAAAGCACGCTGACGTTCTGCTAAACAATAATTCCTATGTTTGCGTAGAGTAACAAGCCACTCGGACATTAGGGCTTGTTGCCCAATATTCGGTTGTAGCTTGAACTTCCAGCGTATTTGCACGGGCTTGTTGTGTTGATATAGTTGATTGTATCAACATATAATCTACAATTAAAAACAAGTCAAGCCTCAATATTATGAAAAAAAGCTCTTACGAATATCGACATTACAATCACGCTGTTGGACTAAGCGTGATTCATTTAGTTTGGATACCTAAACGACGGAAGAAGGTACTTGTTGGGAAAATTAGGGATAGAATTTTTGAGATATTTTCAGAACTGGCTATTGAAAAAGACTGGAATATTCGCGCACTAGAAGTCGCACCAGACCACATTCATTTATTTGTAGAGATTCATCCAACTGATGCAATATTTCAAGTAGTCAAAGCATTCAAAGGACGTTCGTCAAATTACTTAAGAAAGGAGTTTCCAGAATTAAAGAAGTTACCATCACTCTGGACTAACAGTTATTTTTTCTCAACTGCTGGAAACGTTGCGGCTGATACTATAGAAAGATATATCAATGATCCTCATCATGGGTGAGAATATTGGAGGCGAATAAATTCGGCATTTGTCGGCTTTCCCCTTCGGTCTAAAGACGCGAAGCTCCCAGCCTTCCCGCTATCCCCTGGTGGATAGTACCTCCTGTGTAGAGGCAGAAGTATTATTTCTTGAGATTTAAAGACGATTTCACCCCATCTTCAACGGCTTCTTCCAAATTATCGAGTTACTGATAACAGAGGGTATCGTGCTAGAAGTTAACCAAACAGCACTCGACTTGGGAGAACTACAGCCACAAGATGTAGTTGAACGTCCATATTGTGAAATATAGTGGACGCTACTTTTCAACCAACAATATCTGCGATATTTACTCACCTCCAGCCCAGCAGTAATTTACACCTGCAAGAGTTATGCAGATTTTGGTAGTACATTTATTATTAGGTAAAATATAGCTATAGCAATCCGATTTGATTTCTGAATCACTTGTAGAGGTAAGGGACTGGGGATTGGGGACTGGGGACTGGGAAGAAAGAATAAAGGTGTACTGAGTTTTGTTCAAAAATCAAATATGAGTCCTATATAAATTTCAAATATTTGCCACAAATATATGGTGGCTTTGTACAAAAGTTTTTGTCATTTTTGCATAATCAAATATAAATTAAGGTAAAGTATGCCCAAAATTCTAATAATAGAAGATGAAGAAGCAGTTCGTGAAAACATTTTGGATCTGTTAGAAGCTGAGGATTTTGAAACCATTGCTGCGGCTAATGGCAGAATCGGGATACATTTGGCTATTTCTGAAGTTCCCGATTTAATTCTCTGTGATATGATGATGCCACAACTTGATGGTTATGGCGTACTAACAGCGTTACGTCAAGATCCATCAACGGCAACAGTTCCCTTTATTTTTCTTACTGCAAAATCAGCAAAGTCTGATTTCCGCCAAGGTATGAATATGGGTGCTGATGACTATATAACTAAGCCTTTCACTCGTGCTGAGTTATTAAGTGCCATCATGAATAGATTGGAAAAGCACGCTACTTTAAAAAGGTATTTATCTCCTCAAACTGTAATTAACAAATTGTCTCCAAAGATGCAGCTATTAGAAATTAGCTTACATCGAGCTATCAAACAACATGATTTTGAGGAATTTAAAATTTATTATCAACCAATAGTCGATATTGCTTCTGGAAAAATAGTAGCGGCTGAAAGTTTATTGCGTTGGCAAAGTCCAGAACTTGGGCTGGTTTACCCAACAGAATTTATTCCGTTAGCTGAGTCTACAGGTTTAATTGTTCCGCTTGGCAAATGGGTATTAAAAAAGGTGTGTAAACAAATAAAAAGCTGGCGTGATGTTGGAATTTATCCCCTAATTCTTGCTGTGAATGTGTCAGCAATTGAATTTAATCAGCCAGGTTTGATTGAGAAAATAGTCAAATTTATAGATATTAATGGTTTGGAACCACATTACTTAGAGTTAGAACTCACTGAAAGTATGATTATGCAAGATGTAAATAGTGCGATCGCTACTATGAACCAATTGCGATCGTTGGGTGTAAAAATTGCGCTCGATGATTTTGGTACGGGCTACTCTTCTTTAATTTATCTGAAAAATTTTCCAATTAACACATTAAAAATAGACCGCTACTTTATCCATAATGTTGCTAATGATCCACAAAAATCAGCCATTACTAAGGCATTAATTCAAATGGCTCACAATCTCAATTTACATGTAGTTGCTGAAGGTGTAGAAACAGAAGCAGAACTGGATTTTTTACGCCAACACAACTGTAATTCTATGCAAGGCTTTTTATTCAGTCGTCCATTGCCAGCAGCAGAATTTGAAAAATTTTTATTGACTAATTAATGCTTATATATAGCGGTTCCCATTCAAATGAGGTACAAAATTATATCGCAAGGTGTAGGGGCACGGCACTGCCGTGCCCCTACGAGTGTACGTCACGCTTGCCGGGAAACGCTATATATAGATGAATATTGGGAATTAGGAATGGGGGAGTAAATGATTTTCTGCTATATAAACACTAGACAAGTCTAGACATTTATTTCTTACTTCAACGGGAGCATGGGAGCGGTTATCCCTCGGTAAGCTTTCAAGGTTTAGCCAACCTTGATAAATTAATTGCTGCGTTTAGATCGCGATCTAGTATAAAATTACAACTTTGACAGTTATAAATTCTTTCTTTTAGTGGCATATCTTGGATATGACCACAATTAGAACAAGTTTTAGAAGAGGGATACCAACGATCAGCAATTATTATTTCACAACCAAACTTTTTAGCTTTATATTCTAGTTGTCTTCTCAACTCACCAAATCCACAATCTGATATTACTTGGGCTAACTTATGATTTTTAACCATATTAGCCACAGCAAGGTCTTCAATAACTACTTTCGCGTGGTTTTTGCAAAGATAAGTAGTTATTTTATGAAGAGTATCAATTCTGAGATTGGCTACCTTAGCGTGATGTTTAGCTAACTTTAATTTGGCTTTATGCTTATTTTCAGAAACATTTACTTTTCTAGAAAAATTTCTAGATAATCTTCTCAGTTTTTCTAGATTAGTTTTGTAGTGTTTTGGGTTAGGAAAGACTTTACCAGTAGAGAGTGTAGCCAGTTCTTTAACACCTAAATCAACTCCCACGATCTCGTGTTGTTTAATCGTCGATTCGTATTCTTGTTCAGAAGCGAAAGCAATAAACCAACTATCAGCAGTCCTAGATATAGTGATTGATTTACAAGTCGTATGAGGTAAACCTTCATAAGTTCTTACCCATCCAATTGTCGGTAGCTTTATTGACTTCCCACCAACAGGAATAGGTTTTCCACCAGCATCAATAGTAAAAGAATCGTGGTGTCCCTTCTTTTTAAAGTTTGGATATCCACCTTTTTTACTAAAGAATCTAGAGAAAGAATCACTTTGTCAATATAAGTGTAGGTTTGTCAATATTATTGGCAACTTAGGACAAGCCCATTAGCCAGTACCTGAATAAGGTAAGTAAGTTAGAAAAATCGGACTTTAGACTGGCGACAATTATTAAGTCTCAAGTCTAAAGTAAGAAAATTGTGTCATAGTGTCTACTGCCATGAAAGTCTTTGCGCGTTTCTTGCTGCCAGTTTTTTTATTGACCTTGGTAGCAGGCTGTAACCAGACTCGCGCTTCCTCAGATAATCCCACACCACAAAAACCTGTACCTTCTGCTCAACTTACACAGAATCCTACACAGCCAAAAAATATTGTCCGAACTGAAGCACTTTCACCTAGTCCCATCCGCATCAATCTGAAGAATTTACCAGCACCCTTCGCAACAGAAAGTGCCTCTAAGCGACCTGAGGTTGTGCCTATTCCCCAAAATCCGGTGCTGCGTGTACCACCAGGCTTTAGGGTTAACGTCTTTGCAGAAAGTTTAGATGCTCCACGCTGGTTAGCTTTAACCCCCAGTGGTGATGTCTTGGTGACTGAAACCGGGCAAAACCGCATTCGTCTGTTACGTGATAGCAATGGTGATGGCGTAGCCGACGTTCAAGAAACCTTTGCTAGTAGGGACAACGGACTCAATAGACCTTTTGGTATGGCTTTTGCTGGTAATTCCTTTTTTCTGGGGAACACAGATGCTGTACTACGTTTTCCCTATACCAAAGGCCAAAATAAAATTACAGACAAGGCAGAAAAAATCGCCGACTTGCCTGCTCAAGGTTATAACAACCATTGGACGCGCAATGTTGTTGTCTCGCCCGATCGCAATAAATTATATGTTTCTGTTGGTTCAGGAACCAATGTCGATGAAGAACCTCTACCACGGGCTTCAGTACAGGTGATGAATTTAGATGGTTCCCAGCAGCAAACTTTTGCTTCCGGCTTGCGTAATCCTGTTGGTTTAGACTTTCATCCTGTCACTAAGGAACTTTACGCCACTATCAACGAACGCGATGGAATCGGTGATGAGTTGGTTCCAGATTATCTGACACGCGTTAAGCAGGGGGCATTTTACGGCTGGCCTTATGCTTATTTGACACCAAACAACTTAGATCCGCGCCAAAAGACAGATGGCAAAAGTAAACGCCCCGACTTAGCAGCCCGTACCCAAACGCCAGATGTGCTGTTCCAGGCGCACTCAGCAGCATTGGGTTTGCAGTTTTATGATGGGAAAACGTTTCCAGAAAAATACCGGAACGGTGCTTTTGTTGCTTTTCGTGGTTCTTGGAACCGCGATCGCGGCACTGGTTATAAAATTGTATTTGTTCCCTTCGATGCTAAAGGGCGATCGCTTGGCTACTACGAAGACTTTCTCACAGGATTTTTGCTAAATCCTTCTGTACCAACCACTTGGGGACGACCTGTAGGTTTACTCGTGTTACCAGATGGCAGTCTACTATTAACAGAAGAAGCCAATAATCGGATTTATCGGATTCAGTATACGGGGAGTAAATAATTCATAATTCATAATTCATAATTCATAATTAAGAAATTAAGGATAGAATCCATTACCAGGGGTCATAGGGCATAGCGAAACTCATTACGCTTGGGGAGAAAACGACCTCTATCTAATTGAGGCAACCTCATTAGACAAGTTGATTCGCTGAACCAAGAATCCCACCCCTTCAAGGGGTGGGAGTGTCAATTAAAAATACTCATAATTATCTGGTTGAAAAATTAGTTATGGCTCAGAATGACAATAATACTCAGTCAAATATCAACGAATTGTCTCCACATTCAGGTACACGATACTGGGGTGAAGTAGAGGTGATCGAGGAGGGAGAAACCTATAGAATTAGTCGTCTTGAAATTAAGCCCAGGCACGGAATTAAACCACAAATTCATTATCACCGCAATGAACATTGGGTTGTAGTCTCTGGTGTAGCCAAGGTAACTTGTGGCGATGCAGAAATATTACTGAATCGAAACGAATCAACTTATGTTCCCGCAGCAACTCTACATAAGGTAGAAAATCCTGGACAGATTCCGTTAATTATTCTGGAAATTCAAAATGGTGAATATTTGGGCGAAGATGATACGGAACGCCCCTATGATTTAAATTTGCTCAAACCGTAGCTGAAAGTTTGTAAGGGCTGAGTTAAGAGTTAGGAGTTGGGAGTTAGGAGTTAGGAGTTAGGATTCAAGTGATTAAGGGACTTCCAAGTAAAAAAATATTCCATTGCTATTGTTCACTGTTGACCGTTGACGGTTCACGAGTTTTCAGTCAACAGTCAACAGTCAACAGTCAACAGTCAACAGTCAACAGTCAACAGTCAACAGTCAACAGTCAACAGTCAACAGTCAACAGTCAACGACTTTAATGTGGAATAATTTATTTTTTGGAGTTCCCTAATACCCCATGCCCAATGCCCAGATTAAAACAATTCGCAATTCGCAATTCGCAATTACGTTTTGTGACGGGGATTTATACCCCGACACAAAACGCGCTGCCTGTCTTGCTGGGGACTTAAACCCCCAAAGTTCGTTAAAACCATCCTTCTTGTTCCAAGGTTTCAATCAGCTGTAAACCACGGGGATCACCCACTCCTAACAGTGAGGCTTTGGCGTCTGCCCGGACTCCTAAATCTTGGTCTTCAGCAAAGGCTTGAATTAAGGCGTCGATCGCTGTGGCATAAATTACATTAGAAGGCAGTTCGCGGCACAGTTGACCAATTGCCCAAGCACTGTTACTCCGCACTGCTGCTACGGGATCTTTGACTAAGGCTTCAATTAATGGTGGTATTGCCCCTATAACTGCTTCATAACCCACTTCTGCCATTTGTGCTAAGGCGCTAGCAGCCCACAAACGCACTGCGGAAATGTCACTTCTGAGGGCATCTGCTAGGGGCGGTAAAGAACGGCGATCGCGACAGTTTCCTAAAGCCCAAACAACGCCTTTACGCACATAGCCGTTCCAATCACTGTTTAGTTGAGCAATTAACGGATTCACTGCCTCTGAACTAGGATTGCGTCCGAGGCCATAGGCTGCACTCACCCGCACTAAGGGACAGGTATCACTTAACAGGCGAATCAGATGCGGGGTAGCACGCGCATCTTCTATA
Organism: Nostoc sphaeroides; assembly: GCF_003443655.1. NCBI lineage: Bacteria > Bacillati > Cyanobacteriota > Cyanophyceae > Nostocales > Nostocaceae > Nostoc > Nostoc sphaeroides. Next base: position 5,697,122 of record NZ_CP031941.1, on the reverse strand, counting down.
TCACAAAAAGCACGCGCTGCTAACATTCTTTGCTGGGCCTGGGGATTTTCCAGCAGGGCTAGCATCACTTCTGGATCTGGTTTTGCCACAACTGATTCGGCAGTTAGCGGCTCTATTTTATCTAGGGGGCTTTCTAGCTCCTCCTCAATATCTAGTAGGCTTAGATCGTCTTCGTCATACATAATTTCATTTCAATCCCTTTGCGGGATTAACACATAATCCCCCGCGTCAATAAGTTAAAGCTTTATAAGTATTAGTTGCGTAATTATACACTTTCCTTTATAGGACTTACGCACACTCTACGAATTCTTGGCGTTCTTGGCGTCTTGGCGGTTCGATAAATTAAGCTTTTCGGCAATTTTTGCGTAAGTCCTGCTTTATTCTCGTTGAGTTTTATCCAAACGAGAAAATCCATAACTCAGAGGCTTAAGTATGTTATTGCTTTCCTATAATTTATTTTTCCGCACTCAGGAATTTTACCATCCACAGGGATTGGGTTTGATAACCTAACTGATTGTAAAGATTTAATGCGGGTTTGTTAGATTGAAACACTTGTAATCCAATCTGGCGATCGCCTCTTTGAATAGCCCAATTTTCCACATATTGCATTAAGGCTGTACCAATACCCCGTCGCCGATGTTCTGGTACAACGTAGAGGATAAAAATATGAGCATGACGATTACCTTGCACTTGATCTATGGCATTGCCCACCCAGAGGCAGGCTATGGGGGAATTGGGCATTGGGAATTGGGCATTGGGAATGGGGCAATAGTTCTGCCTCCCCTGCTCCCCCTGCTCCCTGCTCCCTGCTCCCTGCTCCTCTTCTTCTACCCACCACAAGGGGGTATTACTAGAAAAGTATTGTTTAACTGTTTGCTCTAGGTGGGAGAAATCCTCATTGGGAAAGAGATCCTCGTAAGTTCGCTGCATGAATTTAAGCAACAGCGATCGCTCCAAAGTAGAGCCACGGCGAATAATATATCCAGCTAGTAGTTGCTCAGACACTTATAAAGTTTATTGACTTAGCTAGCTCGCGTTGTGTGCTGCTGGTGGTAAATCACTTGGATTAGGTTGAAAACTTACCCCTACCTCTTCAATTGGTGCGGGTGCTGCCATATCGGAGGGTAAAAAGATCCGGGCGCTGACTGCCACTAGGGCAAATAAAAATACTAATACTGCAAGCAGTGGGGCGATGTATTGACGAAAAATAGCCATATTTTAATTGCAAGAAGCTAGGAACTTTTATGAGAACCTAGCTGAAGATTTGTGAAGTATTCTTGATTTATTTTAGCAATTTTCTGTGCATGGAAATGGGGACTAGGGAATGGGGCATTGTTATTCTTCTCCTGCTCCCCTGCTCCCTCATCTCCCTGCTTCCACTATTGGCGATCGCGCTCTAAGTCATCGAGTACTCTTTCGCAATACCAATTCTCCGGCATCCCAGGATAAGTCTCCTTTGCCTGTTCAATTAACCGTTCGGCTGCCGCAGTGTCACCGGATAATTTAGCGATTAGCCTGTTTTTGAGATAGCTATCAGATCCACCATCGTCTACCTGGTTTGGTATCCCTTGATTTATAGTTGATGGCCGGGACTGATCTCTCCGCAACTGCCAAAATAAAACGTAATAAAGTGTACCAAAAATTAAAATTAGGCTGAGTGTTCCAAAAAAAGTTAGGAGGTTAAATGGTAGATATCCTAGAACTAACTGTGAGAGAACATACCCAAGTAATAAACCAGTGAGTAAGAGAATAAATGTGCCGACAGCAATAACTACTTGATTCCCCATATATCCTCTTCTTCTTCCTCAAGTCCTGGTCTGGATACTGCCACTGGCTGAGGGTTCCAGGGGGCAACTAACGGTAAGAGTAGCAATCCAGGTAAGGCTGCTACTAGGGTTAGCAAGAAAAATGAGGGCCAGCCCGTGGCTTTAGCCCAATCTCCGGCAGGAGCTGAAAGAACGTCTCTACTAATAGCCATTAAGCTAGAGAATAAAGCAAACTGAGTAGTTGTAAAGCGGTGGTTACAAAGGTTCATTAAAAATGCAACTGTAGCAACTGTGACTAATCCAGCACTGAAGTTTTCGATGTTCACTGCCAACACTAAAAGCGAATAATCTTTGCCCGCAACCGCTAACGCATAATAACCCAAGTTACTAAATAATTGCAGTATGCCAAATATCCATAGACTGCGATTGAGGTTAATTCTAGTCAGAATGACGCCACCGACTAATACGCCGACTGTCGTCGCTAGAAAGCCCATTCCAGCTTGAATTGCCCCAATCTCAGTTTTAGTAAAACTGATTTCCCGCAAAAATAAATTCGCTGTGATTCCCACCAAAGAATCACCTAGCTTATAGAGGATGATAAAAACTAGGATGACGCTGGCTTGAGGAAGCCCAAATCGGTGAAAGAATTCCTTGAATGGTAGGAAAATTGCTTCTTGTAAATTTTGGGGCGGACTATCTTCTCTTACCTCACCTAATAAGTCTGTCGGTAATAACAAAGATGTGACTATCCAGGCTAATATCAAAGTTGCTAATAGCCAATAGAATACAGGTAGAGAGATAAAGCCGACAAATACACCTCCAATTAATCCAACTACTAACACAGTTATAAATAGCAGAAAAATGACATCTTTGAAAGATAGGGGTGCAGCTTTTTGTGTGTTGCCTTGGATCTTTGGTTCTGCTGGTGCCCATAAAGTTGTCAGTATACTCCCTGCCATTAAAGCTGCCATGAGTAAGTAAACACCATTCCAAGGGATATGATCTGCTAATACCAAAGCTAAGGAACTGGTAATAAACAGGGCTAAACGATAGCCTAGAACCCAAACTGATGCACCTGTTTTGGATTCTAAGGGATTTAAAATGTCCGTGCGGTAGGCATCACCGGCAATGTCTTGGGTGGAACTTAAAAAAGTGATGATCAGACAGTTGATTGCCAGTACTTGTAGTACTTGGTCATTTTGGGCAGGCTGTTGTAATGCTAGAAGTGCGATCGCTAATGCTAATCCCAGTTGCGTGATTACTAGCCAACCCCGCCTTCCTCCCAGAACTGGCGGTATAAATCTATCTAATAAAGGTGACCATAAGAATTTTAGGGAATAAGGTAAAGCCAGCAGACCAAATAAAGTAATTTTCCCTATATCAACTTTGGCATCTTGCATCCACAACTGCAACGTTCTACTTGTTAAAAACAACGGCAACCCAGATGCAAAACCTAGCAATAACAAAGCACCCATCTTACGACTTTGGACAGCTTGTCGCAGTGCTTGCATTTCTCTCATTGTTTAAACATTCCTTAACACCTTTGATTAATTTCACTTAAGAATGCATATTATCGGACGCAGCAAGCGCCTATCATGCAAATGCAGGAATTATAAAGCTGTGCGCTTCACGTAAAATTGGTATTAGGGACTTCCAAATAAAAAAATACTCAACTACTTATTGTGGGGTGGGCGACACGAGATCCCATATTACAAGGGCGGGCGAGACGCCCACCCCACAAGATTGGGTAATTTATTTGTTGGAAGTCCCTTAGCCAATTGCAGTTATATTGCCACACCTGCTATACCATCTCATGCATATACGCCAGTTTGCACCAAATATTCTTGGCTGATATGCTCATCAAGGGACTTCCAAGTAAAAAAATATTCCATTGCTATTGTTCACTGTTGACCGTTGACGGTTCACGAGTTTTTAGTCAACAGTCAACAGTCAACAGTCAACAGTCAACAGTCAACAGTCAACAGTCAACAGTCAACAGTCAACGACTTGAATGTGGAATAATTTATTTTTTGGAGTTCCCCAAGAATGCCCTAAAAGTCTTAGCGTTTCCTTAACTTTCGTGAATTGGATAAACCTGATGCCCCCTGATTTCTACTCTGTGTGCAGCAAGGCATTTTTCCCAACCTTCACGCGTACCAATGTCGCTTTTTTGGTTAAGCAGCCCTAATTCCTGTTCTTGTTGGCTGAGTTTAGCAAATTCTTCGTAGCGTGGGTAGTTGCTGGTAACAAATGTTTCCTTTCGGTGCAAAATCGGCGGATTTGACCTAGCTTCGTAGTCTCGATGAGTGACGAAAAGGGTTTTTAAATCAATACCGATGCTGGCTTTTAACGCCGGGTGGGGATCAGTATCGAATTCGGGGTAAGACAGATAGGATATTTGCGGCTTATCAGTGTGATATTTAATTAATGTGGCTTCATCGACACGCCCAATGGTACGGCTAGCGCAACCTTCACAAATTCGCAGCACGGGATCAAGTGCTGCTAGTGCGGAAACATGGACGTAAATAGCACCGCGTGTATGTTTACCAATTTTGCTTTTTTCACAAGCAGTTTGAATCACCCCAGGTTTACCTAAGCTGAAAAGTTTTTGATCGGCTACTTGACAAGCTTCTTCATAACTACTAAAAAAGGCTTTGATATCGTGGCGCATTTCTGGCGCTAGCTTTTGCCATGCAGGGCGTTTATCAAAGTGGGTGAGGGCGAGATAAACTTGGATATCAAGAGAACGACGATAAGCGATCGCATCCCATTCAGCCTCATCAGTAGCTTGCAAAACTACACCAAAGGCGCGGCGAAAGTTACCAAATTCGCTCAGTAATTCCTGTTCATTTTCCAATTCGCCTTTTACAGGTAATCTACCGCGCTTGGTAAAAAAAGCCATTAATGGTTGCAGCTGTTGTTGATAGTCTTCAAACCGCTTTATGGGGATGCGGACTCGCGGTGTAGAAGTCGCAGAAAAGAAGCGGATAGCTTTGTAGCTTTCTTTTTGGGCTTCATCTCGAAAAACAAAGTATACGCCTAGTGCGATGGGTACTGCATCGACATTTAGGACTTCATCAATATAAGTTTTGAGTTCTTGTTGTTCGTAATATTTCTGAAACGTATTGCGGCGCGTCACAATGCCATCATTGTAAGCAAGTTGGGTTTTGCTGGGAGCGTTAATGAGTATTTGAGCCGCGACAATTAAAACTTTCCCGGTGAGTTCCCAAGCTTGGATTAGGCTTTGACGGCGTTCCTCTGCGTCTTCGATGACGTTGAGGACATAACCCAGGTTAACCACATCGGCGGGGGTGCGTGGGATATCGGGATAATAGTAAGGATCCCAACCTGCACTGGTGTAACCTAAGTTTGCTACCCGTTGCACATCACCACCATAGCCGCAACCGTAATCAAAAAAAGTGGTGTCTTGATTGAGGATTGACCCTTCTATAGCCAATCGCACGGGGCGAGATATATCAGTGCGAGCGATCGCAGCTCTATGACGCTCAATTTCTAGCGCTTCAGGCATAATATTAGTTGTCAGTTAACGGTGAACAGTTAACAGTCAACTAATATCCTTTCAATTTTTAACCGCCAGTTCAATTAAATCTTCAATTTTCTTGATATTTGGATCGCCCGCTAAGTAACCAATACCGCGATGCAAATGTAAGCGGAATTGGGTGGCGAGGGTTTCTTTGTCGGTGGGATAACCGTCATTGTGACAGCGTTGCTTGAGGGCGAGAAGGAGTATATCAGACATTTCGCCACCAAAGACGCGCCAACTCATTTCGACGTTGCTATCTTGGGGGATTGGGACGGGGGAGGGTGTGGTTGATTCTGCGAGGGAACGACAAAACGCCCAACGGCATAGGATATTCCATTGGTCAATTTTAGTGCTGCGCTTAAGTTTGGTAAGTTGGTCTTTGGCTGTTTGAGAGAGTTTAATTCTTTCGATTGGTGATTCCATAATCTTCCTAAAAATTGAGGTAGTTTTCGCTCATAAACCCAAACAGTAGCGAACCGCAGTTTCAACTTCAAGCATTTTGGAGTCAGAAATTTTGCCAACTGGATCAGCAGGAAAACGATTTGGATTTAAAGAACGAATTTCAAAACATCAAAACACTGTTTCTATAAGCAATCCACTGTCACCTGGCGAGACTCGTATATTAGTTGGATAATCACGCTTAATATTTGTTCCTTTCGTACCGACAATTACAGTCACAACCAAAGGTAATTGATTGATAGCGTCTATAGATAACACTAAAACTGGTCTTGTTCCTGCCTGTTCTCGACCCAGCACCGGATTAAGATTGACAAAATAAATTTGTCTTCTCTCGATGCTCACAGTTTTTCTAAGCCATCCATTTCTGTAACACTAAATTCATTATTGATAGAGGTAATTTCTGTTCTTATATCTAAATCGCTAGCCATTGCAGCTAGTTGTTCATATTGTAAATATCCTTTTTAGACATATCTACTACCAAAAATATTGATTTTCTATCACTGTTGTTTGGCGCGTTGAGGAGTCGTATTTGAGCAGGTATTCGCGGGCGATCGCTTCGTTTTCTCGCAGTGTTTCTACTTCTTTTTTGCCAATCTCAGTATCCGTAGATAACAAAATTACTTGATGGCTGGCGGATGGAAAGTAACGTTCAACTAAGTTGCTGCGGTGAGAGGAGTCTAGTCTACCTAGTGGCGTATCGATTGCTACTGGTAGGCGGTGTCCAGAGACTTTGGCTAAACCCCAGAGGAATGCGATCGCTAGTAGTTGTTTTTCACCAGCCGAGAGGCGATGTTTAGGGACTAGTTTACCATTGAAATCATACAACGAAAGCCCAAAAGTATTGGTATCAATGGCGATACGATGCACTAAATCTGATTTGTGCAGCAGATAAAGGAAGCAATTCTTAACTTCTTCCTCTAATTTATTCAGCTTTCTCAAGGTTAATTTTTCCCGAAAAATCTTGAGTGTTTCTTGAACTTTAGCCGCAGAGGTAATAATATGTTCGTTATTTTTATGTTTAATATTTTCTACAGTGTATTCACTTAATTCTTTTTTAGACTTGGCAATAATAGTTTCTAATTCAGCTAAACGGCGGCGAATTGTTTCGTAATTTGCTTTAGCTTCAACAACTTCATTTTGTGCCGCTTCTAATGCCTGACGCAGCTTTGTATAATCTTCTGGTGCTGCTGCTGTTTGCACTTGTCTTTCCAGCGTCAGGATTTCTTCTTCTTTATTTTTAATCAGAGCTAATTTTTCTTTTGCAGAAAGTTGAGAATTTTGCAAGTGATAAATGAGATTATCTAGCTGACTTAACGTTTCATCATCAGCTAATAGCCAAGGGGCTTCCATTTGAAGACTTTTTGCATATAGATTATCTACATCTTCGACTAGAAATGATTGAATTTTTTCAACTTGTGTTAAAGAAATTTCTACCTTACTTAGCCAACTGAGTAAACGCTGATCTCTCTCAATTAACAAATCTTTGGAAATTTGGATCTGTCGATGGCGAAATTCTTGTTCTCCCTGCGTTTGCACTTGACTAAGTAAATTGGGAATTAATGCTAAGGGTAAAACATCAGCAGCTAATTCACACATTAACTGACGCACTTCTTCAACTTCCGCAGTTTTCCCTTTCTGTTGTAGTTCTAGTTGATTGCGTTCTGCCGCAATTTTACCACCTTCAGAAATAAATTTATCAAAAGCTTCTTGCTGCTTTACTTCCAATTCTTCTAGCTGATTTTTGATATTTTCTAAATTCTGTTCAGTTTCTTGATAATCTTCTTGCTGTTGCGTCAATCTTTTTTCAATTTCTTCTAGATTCGCTAAATCTTTAGTATCAGCAAATTCTTTGCGTTTCCGGTTGACTAAAATATCTAAATCAACTGCTAAACGATCTGCTAACTCTAGCCCAAAAAGTCCACGAATAGCTTCAACAACAATCGGTGGTGGTATTTCCTGTTCTGCAAGTTCTTTAACCTGTTCACCATCAAAAAGAAATAAATTAGAAATTCCTAAAGGTAGGAGATTTTCTATATACTCATCCCAGATATTAACTAAAGCATCAGGCCAGGTATCACTGTCACCTAAAATACCTAATGTATCTTTACCGTCTTTAGGATTTTTTGTCCAACTACGGACAACACGGTATTTTATTGGCTTATCGTTTTCAATATGTTCAAAAAGTAATTCAATCCGGGTATCTAGAACTGGATCTATTTTGTTGTTAACACATTGATTGAGAAAATCGTTATAACTTAAATTACCACGGGTAGAACATTGGGCACGAGCGCCATAAAGGGCGAGACGAATGGCATCCATAAGGGTGGTTTTTCCGCCGCCATTCATCCCACCTAATAAGATAATTGGACGCGAGTTTTCCTCATCAGTTTTTGGATTAAGATTGATTACCTGTTTACCAGTGTAAGGGCCAAAGTTTTGTAGAACGAGTTCAAGAAATATCATTAGTTTTTAAGATTAACATGAGTTCGACGGCGATCGCAGAAGCAGAAAGTTTGTGATGAAAGGAATCAGATAAAATTAATTAGATGGTTTTGTCTGACGCATTGAGAAAAAATATTGTCTATGAAATATAGATAATACCATCACTAACTGTTAAGAAATGCGATCGCATCTGTCTCGGTGTTGGTAAGCGTGGCTAGATTTGCACACCTCCAGCTTGAAAAATCTGTTCGGCGGTTAAATTCAATTCTGGGAAAGTAGGAGAGACAATATGGGTATCGCCTCTAAATTGAGTAACTTGGTACTCACCATCGATTAATAGATAAATGGATATAGTAGGCAGTTTAGGATTACCAATAAACTTCCTGGCGCCATAAGCCGCATAATCTATGATCCAATATTCGGGAATACCTATAGCTTCATAATCAGCTAATTTTTTATAGTAATCATCCCGCCAATTAGTACTAACCACTTCAATAACTAAGGGAATAGATGTAGCTTGAGATACAGTTGATTCTTTTTTCCATAAAGTCTCATTCACTAAATTTGGTCGATTGATTATTAAGATATCTGGTGAATAAGCTGATTCACCTTCAAATGGCTTGACTAATACAGTTTTTGGAATGAAGTATTGAAGTTTTTGTCGCCCAATTTCGATAGATATATTTAGCGCCAAAAAACCAACAACATCCTCATTCTCTCCCACTGGTTGAGCCATTTCAACAATCACGCCATCATGTAATTCGTATCTTCCACCATCAGGCCGCCAAGCTGCAAAATCTTGAAAAGTTACTAATTTGTGTATGGCTTGAATCATAGAACCTCGCTTGTTTTAAGATAATCAAACTTTGTCAAGCCTTCTTTAAGTAGTTTGTTGACTCCCGTCTTCTATTATTCTAAAATTTCCTTTTTAAATTTCATACTTGCCCAAGTTACCTGCTCATCACTTTCACCTTCATCTACTTCATTGATTGCTGGAACATCGCCTAAAGTCATCTGCTTGACTTTTGCAACATCACCTTGACTAACTGCTTCGCTTAATTCGCGTTTCAAACGAGCATTTTTAATTGCATCTTCAGGGGAACGGGAACTCGTATTAAAACATTTTTCGAGGGTGTCGTATATTCCCACGCGACGAGTCTTTTTGCGATACTGGCGTTCTGTGTCTAACAATTTCGCCATGAGTTCCAGGTGCATCGCGTCACCCTCACAGATTTCTTCTAATACTATCCATTCATCACGGCCTAGTAGGCTATAGTCAGCACCAGGACGGGGGTCTTGAAATTCTTCGCCAGTCACTTCTTGATAAATCCGGGGTAAGCTATCATCAAATTCGTGTTTTTCTTCTAGCCAAATGCGGCGAATTTCGCTCATTTCTTCTAGAGTAATTAGGGTGATATCGCGCATATTTTCTGGCGCTGTCCGACGGGTTTTTGTTTGCGCTTCTAATAATCGTCTTAGCCAATGTTCCCGCCAATATTTAGTATAGGGGCCATGAATTGGTTCAATAGAAGTTTCACCATCTACATGACGTTCAAAAAGTTGAACTTCTCCCCAGATGCGACGGAAGTCTCTTTTATCGCGGTCATCTCTATTATCTAATTCATTGCGGATATCTAATAGAGGCTGCATCCATTCTTTTTCTTCATCATTTTGAATCATTGCCTCCATTGATTTATCCTTACTAACAATTGTGCAAACCCAACAGCCAAATCGAGAATCACCACAGCTAGCAGTAGAAGTATCAACAACTAAAGGACATTCATTATCTGCTGTAGCACCTCGATACATGGTGAACAAGTCTTTATTGCTATATTCCCAAGGATTTTGCCACTGATTTAAATAAATCCAAACTTCATCAGTACGCCAATCTTCGATAGGGCTATAAATTAAAGAATTAGGCAAGCTTGCACTATGGTAAAGCAGAGATGTCGGTGAACTTGTCTCAGAAACGAGGCGGTCTTTTAGGCTACCTGCTTGATGTTTCTCCATTGAGATAGCACGTTTGATACTTTCAGCCTTGCGCGTACCTAAAACAAGAATAACTTCCCCATTTACTCTAACCACATCACGGATAAAGTGATTAGAAGGATGAATTTTCAGACGGTCTGTACACCAACGAAATTTTCCTCGCGGCGTTGGATAACCTTTACCAATCAAGCTTACCCAGAATGTCTCTTTGATTTCTGGGTGTAATAAATGTGGCTCAATGGGCATTTTCTGTTCTTGAGCAGCAACTTTCATCCTTTCTAAGGATTTGCGTACCCAAACAGAGACTACAGGGTTTTCTACTAGTGTGTCAGTTGTAATAACATGAATAGTCTTTTTTCGCTTTTCAACTGGTAGTGCTGCGATCGCATTCCAGATAAGCTGTAAGGTAGCAGTACTATCTTTTCCGCCCGAATAGCCCACCACCCAAGGTATCTCATCTAAACAATACAATTCTTGAATTTCAGTCGTGAGAGCTTGGATATAGTCCACTAACTCTGCTACAGTACGTGTTTGCTGGTTTTTATTTTCTGCTTGTTGTGCTGTAGTCATTTCTCCTTCTCTATGGAAACACTGGCGTAATATTCGGGCAAATAGGGCGAAAGAAATTCGCGGCTACACAGACAAAACCCAGCGACCTGGGTTGAAGAAAAGTTTTTAAAAACTTTACTAGTAATATCCAAGTTTTTGGATAATTAAACGAGATAACCCTATTCTGTTTTTAAAATTTAACATGAAAGATAGTGCATCTGACCCAACGGCTGACATTGCTAGAGAGTACCTGGAACGAGAAAACAAGGAAAAACAGGTACTAGCTTTACTCCTAGAGAAGTTTTTAGGGAGAAAAGATCAGATTCTCGTTCAAAAAACCGAGATGGGTGGTACTGAGGCTTATGTTAGCTCTGTTACCTTGGAATGGTTCGCAGGTCGGGTTCACTTCGCCTCTGGCTTACCTCTGTTTCAAAAAAAGTATAATCCTGAGACTGATAATGTCGAAATTGACGCGGATAGTATTGATGAAATTCAGCAGCGTCCCCTTGATTGGTCACGTCAAGCGCCGCTAGTGCAGTATTTAGCGGCTCGACACAACCATAAGTTTCCGCCAGTGCTGGTAGTAATTAATCAACCGTGGGTGGATAATCCCAAAGCTGCTGAGTGGGATAGCGAAGGACGCGCCACAAAGTCTACTACTGATTTTATACCCTTAGATAAAGACGCTAAAGTAGGTCTGCTAAATATTTCTGAGGATGATGTAACCATTTATGCACTAGATGGTCAACACCGATTAATGGGTGTACAGGGGTTGATGGAGTTAATCAAAACTCGCAAACTCCAACGCTATAAAAAAGATAAAGGTGCTGATGACAGTTTTATTACAGTCAATGATTTGATAGAAAAATACCAAGTAGACCTTGCTTACTTGCAAAATTTACCCAAGGAAAAAATTGGTATTGAGTTCATCTGTGCGGTAGCGGCTGGGGAAACTCGCACCCAGGCGAGGCGAAGGGTAAGATCGATTTTTGTTCATGTTAATCTGATGGCTGCACCGTTGACTAAAGGTCAGCTAACACAGTTGAATGAAGATGATGGTTTTGCGATCGTTGCTAGAAAAATTGCAGTTACACATCCACTATTAGAACAACGACAAGAGCGCAATCCCCGTGTTAATTGGAATAGTGCAACAGTCGCTTCAAATTCTACAGTTTTGACGACTTTGCAAGCTCTGCAAGATATGTCTGAGCGCTATTTGGCTCAAAAGTTCCCTCACTGGAAACCCTTGGAGAAAGGTCTAATTCCCATGCGTCCAGAGGATGAAGAACTTGAGCAGGGAATTGAAGAATTTAGAAAGCTATTTGATTCTTTAGCTAGTCTTTCTAGTTATAAAATTTTAGAACACGAGGATACACCAGCTTTACGGCGCTTCAGCTTTGAGAAGGATGGAGGTGAAGGAAATATGCTTTTCCGTCCAGTTGCTCAAGTTGCATTAGCGCAAGCTTTGGGAATTTTAGTTTTTAAAAAAGGTTTTTCCTTAGCAGATATTTTTAAGAAACTGCGGAAGTTTGACCAGCAAGGCGGCTTTAGTGGTATGGAATATCCCCAATCTCTTTGGTATGGGATTTTGTATGACCCAAATAAAAAGCGAGTGCAGGTTGCTGGACGAGATTTGGCGGCGAAGTTATTAATTTACATCCTGGGTGGAATTCAGGAACAGATGGAACGTGCTGAACTTCGTAAAGCTTTGGCGGATGCTAGGACTGTGGAAAATCAAACAATAGGTTTTGATGGTAAGTTTGTTGAACCGAAAGCGGTAGGACTTCCACCGATTTTGTAATTATGCTTGAAATATATTTTGGCGATGCCATTGCAGCGCTTCCAGTTCTGGAAAATGTTGCTCTGTATTTGGTAGAAGTATTGTTTCACCATCAAAATCTTTCATAGGTTTAGCATGGGGAGATACTTCTTCCAAATCATTACTAACTATAATTTTGTATTGTTCATCTACAGCAAACCAACCCCTATCAAATGCCCAATGATGATTTTTACAAAGAGCTATTCCATTATGAATTCTACTGTCATAGAATTGTGAAAATGGCTTGATGTGTGCGCCATCTACAATGTTTTGATTTACTTTTTTAGTTACTTTTAGTCCACAAAAGGCACATCTGTAATCATAAATATGTATAATTGCTGTCCTAAAGAAAGCATTTCTAATCACTGCTCGTTTCAAGCCCCACCTGGGATTAGTCTCTAAATTTCCTGTTTCAATTATTTTTTCTATATCTACCGCGTCATCTTGAAAAGTTTGATTTATTTGTAAAATAGACTCTATATCATTTTCATTATCAGAAAAGAAAGCTGCCACAAGTGCGTCAATTAGTTCTTTTCTGCAAAATTCATCTTGCAAAAAGTTAAATAATTGACTGTCTAGATATGCATATTCAACAGCTTCTTTTAGTTTGTTAATTGTTTTTGGCTGTAACCCATTAAATTCAGGCTTAAATTTCAAGTACCAAAAGCCTTCATTTTGCAGATGAAAGAAAGGATAGTGTAAACCACCTTTGTAAGATGGAGAACCGATTACATTCCAATACCTCTCAAATGTTTGAACTAATTCGTCTGAAACTGGAATCTCATTAGTAGTAATGACACCTCGCGCAATTAAATCAATTACAGATAAAAGTAATATTGGTTTATATTGAGCATTACCACGCTTCCGGCTACTACTCACATTTAATTCTGCAAATCGTTGACAATAATATGTTATATTTTTCATATTTAATAACTTAATTAAGCAAGCATAAGCAAGCAAAAAATCAATTTAAGAATTTACTGAGGTCAAATTCTTCTTCTAGCTGTTCTTTTGTTCCTCTTTCAGAAATCAGAACTAATAGAATTCGTTCTGAATAGTCAACAGAACCACGTAACTCATTTTGTAAAATTTCTAGTCCTGCGTTAGCATACTCTTCAAATATTTGAGTACGTTTATCTTCATCTTGTTCCTCTCTAGATGAGAGTATGTTGATATCTTGAGTTTCATTAACTCCTAATAATTTAATGATTAGATCATATCCCAATGAAGCAAAATTTTCTTGGGGAATTGGAGATGGTTCTCTTTTTGTAGTTTCCCCCAAAGGAACGCGCTTTTTATTTTTAACGCCCAATGCTGCTGCAAACACCATTACTTCCACATAAGTTTGAAAAGGCCCAGTTGTGTCTTTTGATGCGACTAGAGATTTCACCAACTCAGCCTTATCTTTAGCAACCCTGATTCTGTTTGCAGCCATTGTTTTAATATTTACATTGTTGCTATTTTAACCGAAAGTCAAAAGCGATCGCACATCTTAACGCATTATTTTATACTAGTATGTGGGCGATCGCTAAACAAACAAATTATCCACTAACATAGTCCATCCTGGTATTGCGGGTTCAGCTTCAGCCACCTGCCCACGGCGATAAACTCGTGGTTCTTCAGGATTACTAGCACGATATACTCTAATAACTTCCTCTTTAAGTACATCTACGTCCCAAACTACCAGCGTACCAGCCGCAAAATAATCACGGCGTTTACTAGCAATATCTTTCTCAGCCTTATCACCATAATCATTTTCACTTCTTACCTCAGCAGCAAATATAGGCGCACCATTAAGAAACTTCCCACCTGTAGGTTTGCCAGTATAAAACGCAGCATCAGGACTTAAAGAACCGCGATTAGGGAGATTGACAATAAAACCGACATTATCAGGCAAAGCGTAACCACTTTTTGTTAGACGTTCATAATCCCGTAGACTTGCATAAATTTCACCACCTGCACGTCCTGGTAAAAATCCAGTTGGAGACATCAGCACTAATTTTCCATTGACAATTTCTGCTTTACAATTGTCGGGTAAGTGGTACAAATATTCAATAGTTGCTTCAGTTTTAATACTCATAAAACCCCTAATAATGAATCTAGAATACTCCTAATTTAAATAGGAAATTGAACATTCTCATAGACCAAAGATATTGGAAAGTGGAAATCAATGCTGCTTAAATGAACTTCATCCTCTACTTCATAAGGATGTAACTCCCAGAGTCCTCTATCATTTAATCGGAAGCAATCTAAACTAATTTTTTCAGCATCTATGAGGACGTATTCTTGCAAAGTTTGAATGCGACGATACCGCGTAAATTTTTTACCACGGTCGTAAGCTTCCGTACTTGGGGACAAAACTTCAACAATTAAACAAGGATATTGGAGAAACTGAATAGCTTGTTTATCTCGTTCATCGCAACTCACCACAACATCGGGATAATGAAAAGGCCCCTTTTCAGATACACCTACTTTCCCATCCGCCATATTCACACGACACCCACTTCCTCGCAGGTGACTTTTTAACGCTGAAGCTAAGTTTAAAGCAATATCATTATGGGGAAGAGTACCCCCAGTCATGGCGAAAACTTCACCATCAATATATTCATATTTAATTTCTTGGCGTTCTTCCCATTCCAGATATTCTTGGGGAGACATATAACTTCTGTCTGGACTCGCAACCATAACTTTATTCCTCTCTTTTTCTCAAATGTAACCAATAAAAAACCTTTGCGCCTCTGCGTCTCTGGGTGAGTAATTACCCATTCCGTTCAACTGCGATAATTTCCGTATATTCAAACTCGTTCGGACTTTGTTTCACCAAAGGATATCTTTCTTCACCCAACTCAATATAATCTTGTTCGCAATTAGGCTTAGAAGAATAATACGTAAGCACATATTCTCTACCAATTCTCTCTGTCATTTCTGCTTCTACTTCACCCCGCCACTGAGTCTTAGTAACTAAAACTATCAACTGATTCGCTAATTGGGGAATTGTCTTCGCAATGTGTCGCCGCGAATTTTCATCCAAACTACCGAAGGGTGAATCCATCACAATTGGAAAAGTACTACTATCAGGAATCATCATCATTTTCCGCTTCTCACTCCATTCGCGCACTTTGTCAATGATGCTGGCGATAAAGGATAAGCTGAGAATTTGATTCTCCCCCGTGGATGCTGCAACTGGTGCTTCTATACCTGTGGTATTTTCTACTAATGTTAGCTCATATTTTTCACTAATTTTAGGAATGTATGGAGTTACAGAAATATCCATGAATATTTCTTGTACTCGCTTTTCTAGTTGCAGGCGAAATTGTTGTTCTTGACGATTTCTAACTTCCGTTAACCGTTCAATTGCATCTTGAGTAGCGTTAATTCGTCGCTGTGCTAAAGTTTGCTTGTCTTCATTCAGCTTTTGCTTGGCGATTTGTTTGTTTAAACCTTCAATCTCAGTTGTGAGTTGAGTAATTTGTTGCTGATTTGCACCCTGTTCTCGATTCAATTCATCAATTTTACTTTCAATTTCATCTAGCCGTTTTTGTAAACTGCTAATTTCTTCATTAGCATCTTTTCGCAACCGTTCTTGAATATTGTCTAAATCGCCTTCAATTTGAGATATACTTTGCCTTAACTTATTGATTCTGGCTTGTTCTCTATCAACCTCTTCCCAAAAACCTATTGCTTGCTTATCAATTTCATCTACTTGTGCTATCATCCGAATTGCAGTTTCTTCCACCGCCGAGGAACCGGCTTTATTTAACCAAGTACTCACATGAGTATGAGAATGATTACCCGCCTGTAATTCTGCACCACAAATACAGCGCTGAGAATTGAGTAAATCACTGACAAATTCTCGTGAAATTCCTGATGTTAACTCGCCTCGCGCCTTCAAATCATTGATAATTCCTCGAAACTGGGATGTAGTTTCTGAGAGTAAAACGGTATAACCCCGTGCGGAAATAACTTTCTTCAGCGCTTGCTTCGTCTTTTTATATTCTTCTTGATTCGCCGTCTTCTGTAATTCTAAATCTTGCCATCTTTCTTGCAATTCTTTAGCGGCGCTCAGTTCTCGTAAACGATTACTTGTCTCTTTTTTAAAAGTTTGTTGATATTCTAATTCCTCTTTAATTTCAGTTTGTCGTTTGGTAACGCGTTCACGCTCTCGCTCTATCTTTTCTTGCTGTCGTAATAGTTGTTTAGTTTCGGAATTACCAATAGCTTTTAACTCATTTTCTAGAGTTTTTTTAGCATCTCCCAAATGTCTGATGGAACGGTTGATTACTTCTACACCCAAGAAAATTTTTGTCGCTTCAGCAATTTCAGCTTTTTTATCAGAACGGACTATTTCTTCAATTCGTTCGCCATCAAAGAAAAAATATTGATGTAAAGTAGCGGGTAAAATTTGATTAATTATATCCTCTGGTTGCTGAGTTGGTATATTCCATTTGCCATCATCCGCACCAACCCACATCGTTAATTGAGTTTTGCCAGCGTCAAAATCACCTTCGTTTTTATAACCCCGACAGGCGCGTTTAACTCGATAGCGTTTACCTTCATGTTCCCAGCCAATCTCTACCCAACATTCTACAGCTTGACCTTTTTGAGTTTCTGCGATCGCCCGCTTATTTACTAACTGTTCTATCGATGCAAAAGCTGCACTAAATTTATCATATAATACCCACGTAAAGGCATTCAGCAAGCTAGTTTTCCCAGAACCATTATTACCATGAATAATTGTCGTGTTTTGAGCATTTCCCCCAGCCAGGATTATCTCTGGTGTCGTACCATAAAAGGAGCGAAAGTTGCATAGCTTGATTGAAGTCAGCTTCATCGCACCTCTTCCTTAATAATGTCCAAAATATTATCATTTATATGAGTGTTAATCTTTTTATCTAGTCTGCCTTTTTCTAGCTTCCATACCCGCTCAATAATTTGCCGTACTTCCGGTGGAGCGCTGGTAATTGGCTCTTGAACATCATCGATATTCGTCTCTTGTGACATATCGGATTTTGAAATAAACTTTTTCTATATTTTAACTTTCTCTAGTGCTGGAATAGCCTCCATAAAGCCACTGTTTGCGTTATCTTTAAAATCCTAATTTTATTTGAAAAATGCTTTATTATTTAATTTTTTTCTGTTATTATTTATTTTAAGTAATCTAGATAATAATGGGATGTAAGTAACTTTAAAATTTTTACTTACATCCCATTATGATCTAATCCATACTTTTATTATTTCATACTTAATGATTCTTTTTTCAAAACTAAAAAAATTTTACAATTGCTCATCAAATATCTAATAAACCATATCGCTTTTGTAAATCAAGTAACTTCATTCTTGCAACCCCAGCGTTATCAGCTAAATCAGCAAACTCCACAAAGCGGCGCAATTCCTTTTTCAAAAGATTACGCTCAACTTCTATAGTTTCTCTATCTAAATCTGGTGGCAAAACAATCATGTCAAATATAGTGGCGCGTTCCTTAGCTGGATGAGGACGTAAAACTCGCCCCCGTCGCTGAATAAACTGGCGAGGATTACCAGAACTTGATAAAATCACCGCAGTTTTAATTGCTGGAATATCGACACCTTCATCTAAACAACGAATTGCGACTAAACCCTGCAACTCTCCGCTTTCAAATTGATGCCGTAATATTTCCCTTTCTTGTAAAGTTGTTTGAGCCGTATAGGTACTTACCTTGTACCCTAAATCTACACCCAGAATTTTAGCAACAGCTTTGAGTTGGCGTAGAGAAGAACGTTGTCCCGAATCTTGAGAACCATCACTACAATAAAAAAGTGTGTGAGTAGTTTCGCGGCGAGTTGCCATTAAATCCCGTAAAGCATTTAATTTATTTTCCGCCGCACCAATTAATCTTGCTCTTTGCATCAATAACGGCTTTAAATCTTCATTGTCTTCAAAATTTCCTGCTTGTCCATTTTCTCGTTCTCTATATAGTAGCGATCGCCCAATTCTTTTAGTTAACTTTAAATAGGCAATACTCTCTGCTTCAGTTAACTCCACCAGCACCGGATAATACAGATAATGTACCAAAGCACCTTGAGCGATCGCATCCCTCAAAGTAAACTCCGGTTGCAGAACTGGGCCAAAATAATCAAATAAAGATTGCGTACCAAAATCATCAAAATACCTCTCCGGTGTGGCAGATAAAGCTAGTCTCAACCCAACACTACGCGGTAAACTTTCTTCTAACTTAGGTGCGCCTAAATTATGCGCCTCATCCCCAATAATTAAAGTTTTGGCGGGAAAATATTTGAGTTGAGACTGAAACCCATCTCCAATTAAAGTAGAGTTCGTAGTAATCACCGTGACAAACCTTTGAGAACCAGAACGCAGATTATAAATCTGGGTAGAAAGTTGACTTTGCCAAGTGCGTAAATTCTCAAAGGCTAAGATGGGTTGCAAATTAAATTTTTCGCATTCTCGCGCCCATTGGGTGACGAGATGGCGATAGGGACACACTACCAACAGAACTTGTAAATTAATCTGTTGGTAGAGTTCACAGGCGATCGCAAGTGCAGTAATAGTTTTACCACTACCAGTAGCCATTTTCAGCGTCCCTCTGCCATTGTTGGTAAACCAGCTAGCGATCGCTTGTTGCTGATATTGCCGCAATTGCAGAGACACAGGCATCCTTGGGCATCCTGGTAATGGTTGCGGAGTGTAATAACTGCCCCTACTTTCCCTTGCAACTGGTAATTTCAAGCGGAAAGTGGGCAGTTGCTGCACTGAATTTTGCGTCAGGTACATATTCATTTAGTCATTAGTCATTAGTCATTGGTCATTGGTACTTATCTTTCCCAATCCCCATTCCCCACTCCCCACTCCCCATTACTCAGTTGTAACCACGCCAAACACCAATGAGTGAACCCTGCACCTGTACTTGCATAGCGTTGACTTCAATGGGATTGTACTTGGGATTTGCTGGTTTAAGGGTGACGCGATCGCCTTGGCGATAAAAACGTTTTAATGTTGTACCAAATCCATCAACTCTAGCGGCGACGATAGTACCATTTTTTAAATGATTAGGTTCTGCTACTGGACGCAGAAATACCACATCACCATCAGTAATTAAATCTTCAATCATGCTATCGCCAGCTACGCGCAAAGCGTAAGTTTGGGGAGGTAAGTCGAAATTAGAAAAGTCTAAATGATCTACAGCATCAGTAAACGGTTCTATTAAACCACCAGCAGCGATCGTGCCCAAAATTGGTACACCTTGCTTCACAGGACGCAAAATCCGAATCGTTCGTGCTTGTCCTTCAGTCCATTCTATATATCCCTTAGTGCGTAAATGTTCTAAACGACTTTGAATTGGTGCTGGTGACTTCAGGTTCATCGCTTGCATCATTTGCCGAATTGAAGGAGAATGCTGGTGCGATCGGATGTATTCTGTCAACCATTCGTAAAGTTCTTGTTGAGCTTCTGTTAGACGTTCCATAAAAAAGCGGGAAGTAATTATAAATGTCTCTAGAACATTAGTACTACAAAAAACTCCCCATAACAAGAGAAAAGTAAAAATATGAAAGGTAAAAGTAAGAATATTCTTTTTTCTTTTACCCTTTTATTTTGGATTTTTTACCAGTAAGTAGTCAGGAGTCAATCGCACACTCGCTATTTTGACTCCTGTACAGACGCGATTAATAGCGTCTCTACCTCTTGTACAGACGCGATTCATCGCGTCTCTCTTCTTTCATTCCGCCCCTAAAATACTCGCAAGCAAAGCTTTTTGAGCGTGCAGCCGATTTTCCGCCTGTTCCCAAACTCGTGATTGAGAACCTTCAATAACAGCTTCGGTAATTTCTTCACCACGATGGGCTGGTAAGCAGTGTAAAACAATTGCCTCTGGATCGCCAAGGCTTAATAGCTGCTCCGAAATTTGGTAAGGTTGGAAAATTGGCATCCGGTTGTCTGCTTCTGCTTCTTGTCCCATACTCGCCCAAACATCAGTGTAAAGTACATTAGAACCCTTGGCTGCTAATTCTGAATCATGAGTGACAAGGACTTCCGTTTTGTTATTAGCGATCGCTCTTGCTTGTTCTACAATTTTAGAATCTGGCTCATATCCGCTAGGGGTAGCAATTCTAACATTCATCCCCACCAAAGCACAGCCCAACATCAGAGAATTAGCCATATTATTCCCATCACCCACGTAGGTCAAAGTTAAGCCAGCCAGGGTGTTAAAGGTTTCTTGAATCGTCAATAAATCAGCTAATACCTGACAAGGATGTTCTGCATCGGTAAGCGCATTAATTACCGGAATCTTGGCATAGTGAGCAAAAGTTTCTAAATCTTGCTGTGCAAAAGTGCGAATTGCCAAAATATCCAGATATCGATCTAACACCCGCGCCGTATCCTGTAAAGGTTCCCCGCGACTAACTTGAGTGACATTAGGATTGAGATCGATTACCTGTCCACCCAGTTGGTACATCGCCACCGTAAAACTTACCCGCGTGCGAGTAGAAGCTTTGGAGAACAACAACCCCAAAACTTTATTACATTGCAACTTCAGTTGTTGTGATTTAAGTTGAGTTGCCAATTGCAGGAGTTCTTGAAGTTCAGTAGGACTGATGTCCGCTAGACTTAATAAATCTCGTCCGAGCAATGCTGCCATGCTTATAATCTGTAAAAAATAATTATATATTTCTGTTCCTTTATTCAGCCGTGTCAATAAAATACAGTTTTAGAACTGTACCAGATATTTTTGCGCCCAACCCAGGATTTGAGTTAGCTTTTGCCGTGCATATTAATTTACCAACTTTATTAGCGATCGGAATCACTAAAATTGCAACGCCAACTCAACCATCTAGGCGTACAAAAGCCGTGATATTGCCAAAATCTCTGGTCTTTTAGCCTAATTTAGGAACAGGGAGATATTTTTTAGCAATTAGAGCTAGACAAATAAATTGATTATGGTACAATAAGAAATTGTGGTTGCCATTTAAGAGCGATACCTACGTTAGGCTACGACTACGCCAGACTTGCCAGCATAGCACAGTGGTAGTGCATCCGACTTGTAATCGGAAGGTCGCGAGTTCAAATCCCGCTGCTGGCTTTAAGTATAGATAAGAATTGGATATGCGAATTTCAGCAATTGCCTTGAGCAATGATGCAGTTGTAGTGACGCGAAACTATCGGGATTTTTCTCAAGTACCTTCTTTAAAGATTGAGGATTGGTCACAACAAGATAAATGAAGTCTCTGTGCGTGCTATTTAAATAATAAAGAATTGGTGCGATCGCACCAACTCCTTACACTTTTTATCCTTGTTGTTGGTTTAACCAAGCTTCTAAATCAGCAACATTAGAAAAGTCTAGTAATGCTTCTCCTAGAGTTTCTAATTGTTCAACCGATAAACCTTTAATTCGCTCGATTAATGATTCATTAATTTCCCCAACACGGCGATTGAGCAGACGTATAATTAAATGTTGTTCTCCTTCCTGTCTTCCCTCTTGTTTGGCTTGTTCCCTATCTCTTTGATAAAGTGGTTCTAATCGCATAACTAACTCCCTATCATCTGCTTCTAATTCTTGATTTACTCTCAAGTTTTCGCGCAAGTTGTAAACTAATTCCAGGGTTGCTTTTTGGTATGGATGATTTAATGGTAACCCTTGCAACTCGATAATTGCCTGTGACTGTACGCTTCCCCTACCCAAAAGCCTCAACCATAATGTTTCCGGTATCTGTGGTAATTGATGTATCGCTACAATTGCTGTCCGCAAGGCATCTGGGAGAAAATGCACTCCTGATAACCAACTGTCTTTTTCAAGAGTTCCAAAGCTAGACAATCTAGTTTCAGATACTGTTGGAGTAAGAACCCACAATTTGGGAATTTCTGAGTCCTGAAGTTTGATTTTATTGGCTTTAGCTTCTCGGCGTAAAAGAGCTTTGACTTCTAATAATTTGAGAATACAGTCGCATATTTCATCGCTAGAAGCTGGATTGCGGAATGGTTCTATGAGTGCAGGATTTTCAGCAAATCTTCCTAGTAAACCCAGTATTTGTAAATTAGAGCTTTGCTGTTTGTCAGGAGTGAAGAAAACATCTATTTCTTTAATCTCTCCTGAGACTTTTTCTGAGGAATTGACTTCTCCGTAATCTTTTAGCAATTCCTCAAGATAGTCTTTGGCAAATTTGTCATGTATGAAACGTGTCATTCAATTAGTTCTCTAGTTATTTAAATTATCAAAAGTCGGTGCAATGCGCGATCGCACCATCTCACGTTCTGCAAGCAATGAATCTTGGAGAAAATATAATTGAGGGAGCGTTAAGAATTGGTATTGGGAAATTTACAACTAAAGAAGAAATCGAAAAAGTATCTTCTGCGATCGCCAGTGCAGTAAAGGCTATTTTCAGCCTAAAATCATAAAACCCTTATTAGGGCTTTAAGAGTAATATTTTCAATCACATAAAGTTGTCAAATTGTCAAATAATTTGGCAAGCGACACTTATGAATTCGCAAGTTGTCGGTAGCGTTCCTGAACTTCCTGAATCGAAAACAAAGTTTCAAACTTCAACCCAGCCGACTGGTACAACTCACCTCCGCCTTGCTGTCGGTCTACCAGTGAAATTATTTGATTTACGGTATAACCTGCATCTTTAAGACGCTCAACTGCTTTTAAAGCCGATTGCCCAGTTGTAACGACATCTTCCAAAACTACTACTTTTGCACCTTCAGGTAAAGTGGGGCCTTCTATATAAGCTTTCGTCCCATAACCCTTGGCTTCCTTGCGAATAATCAGTGCTGGTATAGGGCGGTTTTCATAAACAGAAACTATACTCACTGCTGTCACCATTGGATCAGCCCCCATCGTTAAACCACCTACAGCCTGAGTATCTACAGGTAGTAAAGGAAACAGCAATCGTCCGACTGCCAAAGCTCCTTGAGGGTGAAGTGTTACCTGCATCTTATTGACATAATAAGAGCTACGCAGCCCAGAAGCGAGAACAAAATCACCTTCTTGATAAGCAAGTTGAGAAAATAAATCTAGTAGCTTGTGGCGCAAAATAGTCAAATCAGCAGTGGTTGCCCAAATATCAGAGTGGGTAAGAGTTTCAGTAGGATACGTCATTACAAAACATTAAAAGTTGTGCTACACCAAAGGTTGAACTCATCAGAGTTCTGAAGTTAAGCATAAATTAAGATTGCCCAAAAATTGAGGAGTTAGGAACGTGGGTATAAAATTTAAAGCCTTTGGTGGTTTATTGGTACTGCTTGCTGCTGGTATTGCTTTTCCCTCTGTTGCATCTGCCCAAACGGAAACCCCCAAAACTGAAACTACGAGTGATGCATTTGAGCGAGCTTATTTTCGTCACGATCGCAATTTTTACGAAAATGGTAGCCTCAAGCGGCAACTAGACTCACTTCTAGGAGGTGGTTACGGTTTCGGTGGTTCCTTCCCAGAAAATGAAATTGCCCGCGATGCTCAGTTGCTTAACACTTTATATCATGATGTCCTGACTCAACAAGTTGGCAACGATCCATATATTCGCACTCCTGATTTACCAAATCCTTACGACACATCGCTAATGATGTCTCCTCGTTTGAATAGCAACAAACTCAAAGTGGGAACTGAATTCAAGTTTGAAACTTTACCACCTCGGTAATATTGGGGAGTAGGGAGTAGGGAGTGGGGAGTAGGGAAAAAATAATTAATGCCCCATGCCCCATGCCTTTTATCCCTCTATTACTGCTTTTGGATCATTCTAGTGCGCCCTGCTGGAATCGAACCAGCCTGAAGACGAATTATGAGTTCGTTGCCTCCCCAATCGGCCAAAGGCGCTTGTTTTGTTGGGTTTCGGGTTCATAAGAGTTAATTATTTCAACTCTTAGGTCAACCTGATTTGCTAATTTTAGACTGAGGAAAATACCTCATCCACTGAATTTAACCAATTGCGTAATTATAGCACACATTTACACCTGTGAATACTCGACAATAGCTTATCAGATTTTTATACTACATAATTTAATCATAAAATAGTGCAGACTAATATTGATTAAGTTCCTTTAAGGATTGAGGTCAAAAGCTTCACTATTCTTAAATAGACCAGCATTCTATTGTGATAGCTTGTCAGCGATGAAAATAAATTCTACTGTACTTCTTACTTTGGTTTTGTTAATCCTGATGATGGGAGCAGGTTCTGTGAGCGCCCTTTTGGGGTTTGAACTAGGTAGTTCAGCACTAAAAGGCGTTACTACACCAGATGGGCGTCCGACAACCAAATTTGCCAGTAATAAAGCAAATAGCTCCCAACAGGGAGGGCTAGTGCTATTAAAAGAGGACGAAATTCTGAAAATTGTCAAAGCGCGAATTGAGGGTAAGACCAAGGCTGCTAAATCGGAAAAGCTAGAGGACGATGATGAAGAAACCAATAGCAGCAAGCAGAAGCCAGAGGAAAAACCCCCAGCAGTGGTTGAAGAAAAACTCCAGCCAGGTTTTCCAGTTACTGCCCTCAGTGAGGGCGTAACCATGTCTGTGCAATCTGTCCGCTACTCTGGTGGTGATTTGCTACTGAAAGTGAAAATGCAGAACAAAGGTAAAGATTCTGTCCGCTTCCTGTATAGTTTTTTAGATGTTACTGATGATAAAGGACGAACCCTGAGTGCTAGTACAGAGGGTTTACCAACAGAATTGCCTGCAAATGGGCCAGCATTTACAGGTACAGTGAGCATTCCCACAGCTTTACTTGATGATGTCAAGAAAATATCACTTGCTCTTACTGATTATCCCGCTCAAGAATTGAAGCTAGAGGCATTGAATATTCCTGTAGAAAGGTAGATTGGGACTGGGGACTGGGGACTGGTGACTGGGGACTGGGGGCTGAATTCTTCCCAATACCCAATCCCCGATACCCAATCCCCAATCCCCTTAAATGGAGGGCGTGAGTTTTACACGAGCTTTGGTGGTGATTGGTTTTCCTAATTTAATTTGGACAGATGTGGCGCTACGGTTATTGTCAGTGCTACTGCTGATTGCCATAAATGCCTTTTTTGTGACGGCGGAATTTTCGATGGTGAGCGTGCGGCGATCGCGTATTCACCAGCTAGTTAAGGCTGGGGATGTTCCAGCGATCGCAGTCGAGATGCTACAACGTAGTATTGACCGACTACTATCTACTACTCAGTTAGGTATTACCCTCTCTAGTTTGGCATTGGGATGGATTGGCGAAAGTACGATTGTGGTGCTGGTTAATGCATGGTTAAAATCCTGGCCTCTACCCAGTAGTATGACTACCTTCCTGGCGCATTCTCTATCAATTCCCATTGCCTTTTTCTTGATTGCCTATTTGCAAATTGTGATCGGAGAATTATGTCCTAAATCCTTAGCCATGCTGTACTCAGAACAGCTAGCTAGGTTTTTGGGGCCTTCGGTAAAAGCGATCGTGCGTTTTTTCGGCCCCTTTATCTGGATTCTCAACCAATCAACTCGTTTTTTATTGCGGATTTTTGGCATCCAATACACAGGTCAAGGCTGGAGGCCACCTGTGACTCCCGAAGAATTGCAACTGATTATCTCTACAGAATGGGGGTCTACTGGTTTACAGCGTGCGGAACGAGAATTGCTCAATAATGTCTTTGAGTTTGGGGATGTCATGGTTCAAGATGTGATGATCCCCCGCACCAGTATTATCGCACTGCCAAAAGATGCTACCTTCCAGACATTACTCAGAGAAATGGCTGCTACTGGTTACTCTCGTTATCCCGTGATTGGTGAATCTTTAGACGATATTCGCGGCATTGTTTATTTTAAAGATTTGGCACAACCTTTAGCTATAGGAAAGCTCAGTTTAGAGACACAAATCCAACCTTGGATGCGTCCCGCCCGATTTGTTCCCGAACACACACCCTTGAGTGAACTTTTGCCCATGATGCAGCAAGAGAAACCAGCTATGGTCATGGTAGTGAATGAATTTGGCTCTACTGTGGGACTAGTGACAATCAAAGATGTCATAGCCGAAATCATTGGCGACGCGAGTGAACCTGAAAGCAACGACGACTTGCTGATTCAGATGTTAGATGAGCATAAATTTTTAGTCCAGGCACAAATCAACCTCGAAGACCTCAACGAAGTTTTGCATCTCGATTTGCCCTTGACAAGAGAATATCAGACACTAGGGGGCTTTTTGCTGTATCAGTTACAGAAAATTCCGGCCATTGGCGAAACCTTCCGTTATCAAAATCTCGAATTCACAGTGGTATCAATTGTTGGCCCACGCCTGCATCAAATTGAACTGCAACGGTTGCAAGAGTTAGGAGTTGAGAGTTAGGAGTTAGGAGTTGAGAGTTAGGAGTTAGGAGTTATGAATTTTAACTCAATACGCTTGGGTTAAGGGTTTTTGGTATGTAGAGACGTTGCATTGCAACGTCTCTACAAAAGATTTGGGGCATAACTGAACTGTATTGGATTTTAACTCCAAACTCCTAACTCCTAACTCCTAACTCCTAACTCCAAACTCTAAACTCCTAACTCCTAACTCCTAACTCAAAAAGCATACTCCACTGGATCAACAAGTCCCAATTCGGCAAAAGCTGCTAGCCGCAAGCGACAAGAATCACACACACCACAGGCGACATCTTCACCGGCATAGCAAGACCAAGTTAGTTCCCAAGGAACTCCCAATTGGTTCCCCAGTTGGATGATTTCAGTTTTTTTCAGGTTGATCAGGGGTGCAACAATCTTAATTGGTTGTCCCTCACGCCCTTGTTTGGTTCCCAGGCGAAAAACTTCCTGCATTGCCTGGATATAGTCGGGGCGACAGTCAGGATATCCTGAGTAATCTAAGGCATTGACACCGATATAGACACGTTCAGCTGCGATCGCTTCGGCTAAACCAAGAGCAAAGCTTAAAAATATGGTATTACGAGCCGGAACATAAGTTACAGGAATATTTTGAGACATTTCACCCTGCGATCGCTCTTGGGGTAAATCAATGGCATCATCGGTAAGTGCTGAACCACCCCATTGTCGTAAATCAAAATTAATTATCTGATGTTTTGCGATCGCAACTTTTTGAGCAACACTGAGGGCTGACTGTAACTCTCGTCGGTGTCGCTGCTGGTAATCAAAGGAAATAGCATGACATTCACAGCCATCAGCCTTAGCTTTGTATAGAATTGTGGAAGAGTCTAATCCCCCAGATAACAGAATTACAGCTTTCATCTCAGTTGCAAATTTGGGATTTTAAATCGCTAAATTAGACCTCAACATTTCTGGTCAGGAAGCAATGCTAAAGCAACTCCTGAACCTTGTCAGTGATGGTAAACAACGCCCCACCTTAGATATTCCAAAGAAACAATCTACACTAGTTTCTCTCAAAAAGCGATGCGATGTCTTCTCTACCAGACCCTACGGGTAGTTTGCTTCTTTGCAGGATTATTTGCCTACAACGGTGCTGCAAATAATCATACAAAAATCTTTTCAATTAATCAGTGCCGATAATTTCCGATAGCATGTTTCTTTCAAAAAGCATACATGTTACTTTTTCATGACTTTGTAATTTTAGTAGTATCAATTAGATATTGATCCCGGTAACTAATTACCTAAATGCACCAATTAAGTTAAGTAGGAGCAGAGTTAGGCGAACCTGAGAAATTTGAAGAATTTACACTTAAGGCTTACTTAATGTTTTAAAGTTAATAAAAAGACACATATTTATTGTAAAAAGTGCAAAATCCAAAACAAACCCGAACTATCTATACAAAAGATATTTGGATTACGGGAACCGATCATAAACTTTGAAATTCTTCATAAACATAGGCTCTATGTTACCATCTGGATGGTTTTAGACGGATCGTAACTGGCTTTCGAGTATAAACGCCAACGGCCGTAGCGTCTCTAAATTTGGTGGTTGAGGAGAGAATAATAGTGCAAGATAGCATGTCAGTGGCAGAACCGAATCTATATACACAGCGTAACCAGCCACGACCGATCCGCATAGGCGTGATTGGAGTGGGTAACATGGGACAACATCACGCTCGCGTGCTGAGTTCAATGAAAGATGTTGAACTAGTCGGAGTCGCAGATATTAATGTTGAGCGAGGGCTAGAAACTGCCAGCAACTACAAGGTGCGTTTTTTTGAAGATTACTGTGATTTGCTACCCCTTGTAGAAGCAGTTTGTGTAGCTGTTCCCACCCGTCTGCACTATGCCGTGGGCATCAACTGTCTGTTAGCGGGAATTCATGTTTTGATTGAAAAACCGATCGCAGCCAGTATTTCTGAGGCAGAGTCTTTAGTAAATGCCGCAGCTGAGTCTGGGTGTATCCTGCAAGTGGGTCATATTGAGCGTTTCAATCCAGCTTTTAAAGAACTAAGCCAAGTGCTTAAAACTGAAGAATTGCTGGCGCTAGAAGCCCATAGAATGAGTCCTTACTCAGATCGGGCAAACGATGTTTCGGTTGTGCTGGATTTAATGATCCATGACATCGACCTACTTCTAGAATTAGCTGCTTCCCCAGTCACAAAATTGACTGCTAGCGGTACTCGCGCCTTGGACTCTGGTTATTTAGATTACGTAACTGCCACCTTGGGGTTTGCCAATGGTATTGTTGCTACTCTGACCGCCAGTAAAGTTACCCACCGAAAAATTCGCCGGATTGTCGCCCATTGCAAAAATTCATTCACTGAGGCAGATTTTCTCAAGAATGAAATTTTGATTCACCGACAAACGACTGCCAATTCTCTCACCGACCACCGACAGGTACTTTACAGGCAAGATGGTGTAATTGAAAAAGTCTACACCAGCAATATTCAACCCTTAAGTGCAGAATTAGAGCATTTTGTCAACTGTGTACATGGGGGCAATCAACCCTCAGTAGGTGGTGAACAAGCTCTCAAAGCCCTGAGATTGGCAAGTTTGATTGAGCAGATGGCGCTGGAAGATCGAGTTTTGAATCCATTAGAGTGGCAATCGGAATCAAGAGTACAATCATTGACCCCGACAGCCTAGAAGAAGGGATGAGGGGGATGAGGGGGACAAGGTAAAATTTTCTCCCTGCTCTCCCACAGGCGCAACCTCACAACCTCAGAAGAAAACCCCCTTAGTATGTTTTTAAATTTTCCATCAAATCTTTAGATCCTCCCTAGTCCTTTTAAAAAACCGACTAAGGGGGATCTAAAAAATTAGAAAATAAAATCTGGTGGTTGGTTTCATTAATTTTTTCAGGTTCGTAGTGAGCGATTTATCGCTCAATTTCAAGGGCTAAAGAGACGCGAAATTTCGCGTCTCTACAACCCTTCAAAATTTTTGAGACAGACTACTAGCTTCTACTTCTCTTACTCTGTTTATTCATTTCGATGCCAAGTTTTTGTGCAGCCGAATTACCTTGACTTTAGCAAGCGGGGATAGTTAGCTTTTTTAAAAGCTAAAGCGGAATCTTAGTAACAAGACTAGTACAACAATTTCAGGAATTGACTCAATGCTTGAATGGATAACTAATACTATCAACTATTTTGGTTATTGGGGAATCGCCCTACTAATGTTCCTAGAGAACCTTTTTCCCCCGATTCCTTCAGAATTGATCATGCCACTGGCTGGATTTACAGCAAGTCCATATCAACCAGGGGGGGCAAAGCTGAATATCATTGGTGTGTTTTTCGCAGGACTTTTGGGTTCTGTATTGGGCGCACTTATTTGGTATTATCCAGGTAAGTTTTTGGGCGAAACTCGTTTGAAAGCTTGGGCTGACAAGTATGGCAAATGGCTGGCTATATCCAGTAAAGATATCACCAAGGCCAAAGAGTGGTTTGACCGACGAGGTAGAACAGCAGTATTAATTGGTCGTCTTGTGCCAGGAATCCGCACCTTGATTTCTGTTCCCGCAGGTATCAGCAATATGCCTTTGCTGCCATTCTTGTTTTACACAACAGTAGGTAGCGCGGCTTGGGTGGGTTTGTTAACATTCTCAGGATATGCTTTGGGTAGTCAGTATGAACTTGTGGACAAGTACCTTGCTCCTGTGTCCAAAATCGTACTTGGCGGTTTGGTTCTAGCATTTGTTTTCTGGATATTCAAGCGCCAGTTAAGACGCACTAGAAGATGAAACACGAAGGCTTTTGGTTTGAAAGCAGTAAAAGCAGGGGTTACATCTGGCCAAAATTCGCCTACACTATGCCAAATAATACTAGACGTGCGTTGGCATGAGCTTATCGCAGGTATCGCCCGAATAATTTTTGGCGTATTTCTAGCTACACTTGACGCAACCTAGAATTTCTGGTTGCTCGCATTTTTGTAAGATGAGCATGACAACTTTTTACAGTTAAGTTTGAACTAGGAGCTTTCATGACAGACCAACCTTCCGCCGCTACCCCCATCAATGCTGCTGCTATACCGATGAATAGAGTGTCAGCATCGACTCCCATCAATGCTGTTAATAATGTTCCTCCCAAGACAGGCGGTGTTCCGGGGAAAACTATTCTCAGCGTTGAT
This sequence comes from Nostoc sphaeroides, assembly GCF_003443655.1. NCBI lineage: Bacteria > Bacillati > Cyanobacteriota > Cyanophyceae > Nostocales > Nostocaceae > Nostoc > Nostoc sphaeroides. The sequence continues at coordinate 5,666,108 of NZ_CP031941.1, read as the reverse complement.
TTAGGCAGAACTTCCACAAAAACTTGTGTGAGTCGTGAACCCAGTAATGTGGTGTTCGTACCTGCCAACGTCAAGCAGATGTCAATTGAACAAGTACGCGGTGGTGTTTTTGAAGCCAGGGCTACTGACCCCTTAATGGATTTGTGGCTGGAGTATCAAGGAAATGGATATGCTGTTGGTCAACTGGCAGCCGATTTTGGGGCGAATCTAGGAGTTGGCCAATCTAAGGTAGAGTCTGCACTGGTAAAAGTGTTAGCAAGTGCTGGCTACTTCAAACTTAGAGACGATATCTCGGTCGTACTAGGTCTGCCTTTTCTTTCCTTAGAGCAATTTGAAAAAGAAAAAGCCCAGTTGATTAGCCAAGTAGGCGGGCCTCATGTGTTGAACTTCCGAGGCGAATCTATTTCGCTGAATGTCAGTAAGGTATGGGTAATGCCAGAAGGCTACGGTAGCTTGCTGTGGTCTGAAGCTCAACCGAAGAAAAGTCCTAACAGTCCCGATTTTACAAAAATATCGGTGGCGATCGTTGATATTGGACATCAAACCGTCGATCTTTTGATGGTAGATAACTTCCGTTTTGCTAGAGGTGCTTCTAAGAGCGAAGACTTCGGTATGAACAAGTTTTATGAATTGGTATCCGCCGAAATCGAGGGAGCAGATAGTCAATCTCTAGCTCTGATTTCCGCCGTGAACAAACCCAGAGGTGAACGCTATTACCGTCCTAAAGGCGCTAGCAAGCCCACCAACCTAGACGATTTTCTTCCCAACCTCACGGAGATGTTTTCACGGGAAATCTGTAGCCGTGTGCTAGCCTGGTTGCCAGAACGTGTCACCGATGTGATTCTGACTGGCGGGGGTGGTGAGTTCTTCTGGGACGACGTTCAACGTCTGCTCAAAGAGGCAAAGATTAATGCTCATTTAGCAGCACCTTCTAGGCAGGCGAATGCTTTGGGGCAGTATATTTATGGAGAGGCACAATTATCCTCCAATCGCGCTGCTAGGGCATAAAGCTGATGTTCCAATGGTCAAAAAAGGTAGTTAAATCCGTCACGTTCAACCCAGAGCTTGCTGATGAAAGCTTGTTAGCGCAAGTAGAAAGTTATTTGGACAAACAACCAGACAAGACTTTCAGCGACCTCTGTAAAGAAGCCTTATGGCAATCTTTATGTGTACCGGAACCTGTACAACCTGCTCGACAAACAGCAGCAACAACACCGATTGAACAGCAAATTGGTGAACTGCAACGTCAAGTGGCTGGACTTGAGGAACGTTTTTTTGCCAAGGGATTCTAATCGTTTGGAGGCGATGGAACACCATCTACTGCAACTTTCTCAACAAGTTGCACAATTGGCGCTCATTGTCAATGATCGATCGTTCATTCAGTCTCCAACTCAATTAGAAGTAGTAAATAATACTTCTTATACTGTTGCTACCCCTCCTCAAGAGGTTGACCCCGTAATCAGTCGCCTTAGTCAGTTTCTCGATGATTTTTAAGAAAAAATCACGTTTGTGAGCAGTTTTTGCTCCTTTTAACAATCCTTAATAATATTATCTGTTAAGGATTGTTAATGTTTATATAGAAAATATTAGGATTATTCAGATTTGTGTAGATGAAGCGAGATTTGTAAATTAAATCTGCTGTATATAACAGCTAGTACATCAACTCTCCGAGGCGATATGCTTTTAAAACTCCAACAAATTATTGTAAAACCTGGTCAACAAATGTTACTCCAAGATATTAGTTGGCAGCAGTTAGAAAATATTTTAGAAGAGATGGGAGAAAGGCGTGCTGCACGTATTTCTTATAGTCATGGCTGGTTAGAAATTATGGTTCCTCTACCAGAACACGAAAAAGATAAAGAATATATTGGTGAGTTAGTAAGAGTTTTATTAGACAAACTTCAAATTGATTTTGAGCCTTTTGGTTCCACAACTCTTAAAAATGAGCGATCGCAGCAAGCAGTAGAACCAGATACAAGTTTTTATATTCAAAATCAAGCTGCTGTAATTGGAAAAAATCGTATAGATTTAAATATAGATCCACCACCAGATTTAGCTATCGAAATTGATATTACTTCTCGGACTCGATTTGAGAATTATCAAATTTTGGGAGTTCCTGAACTTTGGCGACATACACAACAAGGTTTAGAAATTTTCTTGCTAAAAGAAGGGAAATATATAAAATCTGAATCTAGTCCTAATTTCCCTAATATCCCAATTGTTGAATTAGTTAATGAATATGTTCAGCAGTGTTTAACAATTGGGAGAAGTCAAGCTATGCGTAATTTTCGAGATTGGGTCAAAAATAATTTATAACCGTTTGTAATCTGTACGCCTTACTTCAGCAAGCTCTCGGCAGATTATGATAGAAATCTAAGGCTTTCTGAGAAAGGCGATCGCTCATGACTACTGAGACAAATCCAGCAGCCATTGTGGACTGGGAACCCCCCACCCCACCTACAGATTTAATTTTTGATGATGGTGAACCCTTGGAATCAAATCGCCACCGCATTGCTATGAATGTCCTGATTCGGTCATTGCAACAAGCTTGGGCTGACCGGAATGATTTTTTTACTGGTGGCAGTATGTTTATTTATTACAGCAGCGCCCAAGTACGTAACCAGGATTTCCGTGGCCCCGATTTCTTTGCTGTCTTGAATGTGGACGGGACTAATTCTCGTCAAGGTTGGGTAGTGTGGGAAGAAAACGGTCGTTATCCTGATGTGATTGTAGAATTAATGTCACCATCTACAGCCAACATAGATAAGACTGTTAAGAAAGACCTTTACGAACAAACTTTTCATACTTCAGATTATTTTGTCTATGACCCCTTTGATCCTAATTCTTTGCAGGGGTGGCATTTAGATCATGATCAGCAATATCAATCTTTGACACCAAATGAGCGTGGTTGGCTATGGTGTCAAAAGTTAAGTTTATGGTTGGGAACCTATGAAGGAACAATAGACAGAGAAACGGCGGTATGGTTGCGGTTTTATGATGTAGCTGGGAGTTTGGTTTTGTTACCAGACGAAGCTGCTGCGGCACAAGCACAAGCCGCAGTTGCAGAAGCAGAAGCGGCTGCTGCTGTACGAGAAGAAGCAGCGGCTGCACAGGTGGCTCGTTTAGCGGCTAGATTGAGAGAATTGGGGGAAAATCCAGATTTGTTATGAGAGATTTTGGCTTTTTTGATTTGTTTGGAATACAGTTTTGAGTTGTAGGAGGAATAGATGAAGAGACAAGTTATTATCTATCCAGGAAAAGATGGTTATTGGGTAGCTGAATGTCCTAGCTTACCTGCTTGTATCAGTCAAGGAAAAACGAAAACAGAAACTATTGGCAATATTAAGGAAGCTGTTAAATTATATATTGAAGTATTAAAAGAAGAAGGTCGGCTGATTCTAATCGACTTATTGTAAATTAAAAACTGGGTGCGATCGCTATTTTGAAATATCAAAATTAGTCAGGGCGATCGCTATTTTGAAATATCACAATAAGTAAGTGCGATCGCTATTTTGAAATATCAGAATGAGTCAGGGCGATCGCTATTAGGTAAAGCTGCAAAATTAAGGTTGAATCGGTACAAATTCATATTTATCAGTACCAGGTATTTGTTGAACTTTGACTAAGAAGATGGAATTATTGGTGCGATCGCCTGACTGTGAAAACTGAATATTTCCCGTTGCACCATCAATTGAAAAACTCGGACTGTGCAGCGCTTTTTGCAGTCCTTCACGGGTGTTACTTTGCTGCAAACCTTTAGCGATCGCTGTAGTTGCATCATAAGTGGTCGCTGTTCGCCAATTTACAGGCCCGCCCCAAAGCGTCTGCGCTTTTTTTGGAAAGGAATGATTAGAAAATGCTATAGGATGCCAAGGTACAGGGATTATTATGCCATTAATAGCTTTCCCTTCCTTTAATACTTCGTTCGTAAGCAGTGTGGGACTACCAAATATGTTCAACTGCCCTTGATTAGCTTGTGCTATCGCTAGACCTTGCTTTATTCTTTCTATGTAGATAGCTAATACTAAGCCATTAGCGCCACTGCGGATAGCTTCAGAAATGACTGCATTAGAGTTAAAATTGCTGGTAGAAATATTGCAATCTGTGGGATTGATATTACCATTAGCAGCCTTTATCGCTTTGACAAACTTATCCTTAAACAACAGATTATCTAATGATTGCGGATCAACACAGAAAAGAAAATTAGTTTTGCCTGCTGTATTGATGGCATAATCCGAAACTTTATCTGCTATGGAGCTAACACTAGGAGCAGTACGGAAAATATAGTTGCCAACATTAGAGAGATTTGGGGCATAACTAGTGGGAGTTATCATCACTAACCCGTCTCTTTGATACACTGGGGCTGCGGAAAGGGAAGCATTACTAGCATTATGTCCCACAACAGCTAAGATGCTGGCATCTCTGCCAAAGCGAGTGGCAAGCTGTACAGCTTCACTTGGATCATTATCATCATTAGCGATCGCTACCTCTAAAGCTTTGCCATTAATACCACCACTGCTATTTACTTCATCTTGAGCTTGAGCCACACCGCGTAGGATCTCTTTTGCTACGTTTGGATTTGTACCAATGGGTACGCTCACAGCAATTTTGAGCTTATCTTCTTTCTGACGAGCTTTAGCATTGTTCAAATAAATCAATGCTTCTGGGTCACTAAGATTAGCTTTGCGATATAAATTTAACTTCTCAATAGCAGTTTGACATTCCCCCTCTAAAAATGCTTTAACTCCAGCTTCTTTAGCTGGGTTTGTATCTTGTCTTAATAAAACTTCTTCACCCAAGCTAATTCTGTCATTCAAACTATACGTCTTTTTAGCACAGGTAGGGTTAGGTGGAGATAGATTTTTCTGGAGAAGAAAGTATACTAAAGTACCGCCAACAAATACTCCGATTACCCCTATAATGCAAGCTACTATATAGTATTTAACATTGCTATTTTGAGGATCCGAATCATCATTAGTAACTACCAAAGGTGTAGTCAAGGGCTGTTCGGCAATGATCGGAGCTTCAATTAAGGCTATATCTTCATCTCTGAGTCCTAACGCTTGCTGAAGACGTTTTAAATCAGCGCGAGTTTTATCGCTGGAAGGAAACTTATGTTTAATCTCCTTGCGTAACGCTTCTTCATATTTATGTAAATTTTCTTTGTAATCTTGATAAGGTTTTAAAACCTCAGCCTCTTTAGCAGCAGCTTCATCAGGTGTTAGTCCTAATATTTTTTGTTGCCTATCTAAAGCAATACGACCAATATCAGAAATTTCACCATCTCTTACCCAATATTCAACATCTTTACCATATTTGAGTTTAGGCTCATCAATGGGTGCTTTAGCAAGCTTAATTTTATAGCCTTCTTTAATAGCATATATTTCTGGTTTCATCGCCGGAGTGCTTCCTTGCACCTTCTTGGCAGCATACTCATGCAATTCATCAACTGAAATCAAACCATCTTCATCTCGGTCTGCTGCACCAGTTTCTAGCCCTTCAACTATATAACGGGTGTAAGTTGAAGTTTCTGCTCCTAGCTGTACAAAAGAAAATTGGGTTGAGGTACTAGATGTCAGAACAGCCCGCCCTTCTCCACCCAATTGGTTTTTGACATCCACAAACCCGTCATCTTTCGCTGCCATATCCTCGGCAAAGGCACCACTAAAACAGCAATCAAGAATTACTACCTCGCGTCTAGAGCGACTATCACTCATAAACTTATGCACAAAGCTAGCTGGTACTGCGGTTGATTCAAAAAGTTTACCTTGTGGATTTTTGTGAGTATTACGTGCTGCAAAGTGAAGCTTACCACTCTCATCTTTAATGCCATGTCCAGAGAAAAATAACAGCAAAAGATCATCTCTTTGACGATTATCAAATAAGGTTTGGATGGCTACCCCCATCTCATGTTGTTGAGGGTTTATCAGTATTTTTACCTCGTTAAAATCCCCAATTTCTGGATCTTCCAAAACTTGCTGCATTGCCTCAACATCTTTTATTGTCGCTGGCAATGGGTCAAGACCAGAATCATACTCGCTAACTCCGATTAGCAGCGCTATTTTTGCCATCTCGCTATTTTTCCTTACTGCTGAAATTTCTTAGTTGCCTGCGATAAACTTTTGAGCTTGTTCAATGGCGGCATTTAACTCTTTCTGACTGCTAGCTTTTACCTTAAGTTTTTTACCGTTAGCTTCAACTTCCAATTCAATAGTTTTGTTGCCCAAGCGATCGCCCAAATATCCTAACAATTTCTTAAAATTGGCAAGGCTTACCTCAGCCTGCAACACTCCCAGCAGAAAACCTCCAAACGCCATTGCTCCTGGAGGAATTTCTGTAACTGCCACAAGTTCAGCACTTTCTACATCTAAATCTCTAATTTCTCGCAGCAGATTCCGCGTTTCCCGTTCTAGCTCATCTGCATCTAAGTCTGGATTAGAAAGAGCGATCGTTAACTTGACGTTAGATTCAGAACTCATTTTGTACCCTTTTCAGTTCTAAGCAGTTGACTGTCAACTATATTGCCGTGATTTCTCTATTGAGATCATATTTTCTCTGTAAATGTCCTGAAATTTCATCAAGATTTTTACGAAAACTCATAAAATTTAGGTAAAAATTACTAGAAATCAAAAAGACGTAGCACTGCTACGTCAAAACAATTCTTTTTCGGAGATGTCTATTACGTCAGGTTAACTAAAACAAATCTAAATCTGTCACAGCACCAATACTGCTAGAAGATACCAATTTGGCATATTTCGCTAACACGCCTTTAGTGTAGCGCGGAGCCGGAGGTTGCCAATTGGCACGACGACGGGCTAATTCTTCTTCGGATATATTCAACTGCAACAAACGAGCGGGTGCATCAATAGTAATACTATCGCCTTCTTCTACAAGAGCGATCGCACCACCAACGGCTGCTTCTGGTGCAACATGGCCAACCACCATGCCGTAAGTACCGCCAGAAAAACGTCCGTCGGTAATTAATCCTACAGCATCACCCAAACCAGCACCGATAATTGCTGAGGTGGGAGCCAACATTTCGCGCATCCCAGGCCCGCCCTTAGGCCCTTCGTAGCGGATGACTAGAATATCACCAGCTTGAATCTTACCCGCCAAAATTGCAGCTAAAGAAGCTTCTTCCGATTCAAACACCCGTGCAGGGCCGGTAATCACTGGTTTTTTAACACCAGTAATTTTAGCGACAGCCCCTTCTGTTGCCAAATTACCTCTGAGGATGGCTAAATGTCCTTGAGGATACATCGGGTTGTTCCAAGTCCGAATCACATCTTGATTGGCGGATGGTTCTTCTGGTATATCTGCTAATATCTCTGCGATCGTTTGACCAGTGATGGTGAGACTATCACCATGTAGTAAATCATGCACAAGTAGCATTTTCATGACTTGGGGAATGCCACCAGCTTTGTGCAAATCTGTAGCTACATATTTACCGCTTGGTTTTAAATCACACAAAACAGGAACGCGGGCGCGGATGGTTTCAAAGTCGTCTATGGTTAACTCTACATCAGCAGCGCGGGCGATCGCTAAGAAATGCAACACTGCATTGGTTGAACCACCCACCGCCATAATTACAGAAATGGCATTCTCTATAGATTTGCGGGTGATAATTTGGCGGGGTAAGATTTGTTTCCGAATAGCTTCGACTAACGCATAAGCCGATTTTTCGGTACTGTCGGCTTTTTCGGCATCTTCAGCTGCCATTGTCGAAGAATAGGGCAAACTCATTCCCAGCGCTTCAAATGCTGAAGACATGGTGTTAGCTGTGAACATTCCCCCGCAGGAACCAGCGCCAGGACAAGCGCGACTTTCGACTTCTAATAATTCTTTTTCGTCAATTTTTCCAGCACTGTATTGACCAACAGCTTCAAAAGAACTGACTACGGTTAAATCGCGTCCGTTGTAGTGACCGGGTTTAATAGTGCCACCGTAAACAAATATTGCAGGGATATTCATCCTGGCGATCGCCAGCATTGCCCCTGGCATATTTTTATCACAACCGCCAATTGCTAGCACACCATCCATACTTTGTCCAGTACAGGCGGTTTCAATGGAATCGGCGATGACTTCCCGCGACACTAGGGAATATTTCATCCCTTCAGTTCCCATCGAAATCCCATCGCTGATGGTAATTGTGCCAAACATTTGTGGCATTGCTCCGGCGGTTTTAACGGCAACTTCTGCCCTTTGTGCCAGTTGATTTATCCCCATATTACAGGGAGTGATCGTGCTGTAACCGTTGGCAATACCCACAATGGCTTTATTGAAATCTTCATCTTTAAAACCAACTGCCCGCAGCATAGCTCGATTAGGCGATCGCTGCACCCCTTGCGTCACAATTTGGCTTCTTAAATTCTCCGACATAGTTACATCATCCTCTAACTTGCATGTATAAGTATAATAGGTAGCAAGTTTTGACATGTCCAATATATATTTATGAATATTTGAGACTTATAAAATATCAAAACTATGGAACTGCGACACCTGCGCTACTTCATTGCTGTAGCTGAGTAACTACACTTTAGTAAAGTCGCAGACCGACTTCACATCGCTCAATCGCCCTAAGAGGCAGTTTTATTTGATTCGTGAAAAATATAAAATTTGAAAACGTAGACTCGCAGAGGCTTGCCGCAGGCTACCGCAAAGTATTGGCTTTGGGCGCAAAGGGAAGAAACAAGAAAGAGATATATAATAATACCATCCTTGACAGTTTAAAGCCGAGTGCATTTTGTCACAGTTGGCGCATGTTTGGCTTTGCACCTGAATTCTTCAACATTAGACTTTTTGCGTAAATAAAGAATCACACCCCATTTCTAAGAGCGATCGCTTAGGAATGGGGTGTTACACAATTTTGCAAAAAGTCTTATTAAATTAAAGGATAATGTCGCTTGCCACTAGTTGTGGTGATCCTTCAAGCTGAATCTCGAAATTAGCCGATAGATTATTAGTGTTAGCTTGGAGAATACCTCCTGAATAACGAACCTGACCAACTGCAAAGAATGCGCTACTGCCAATGTAAGTAAAGGCTTGGTTGCCCGCTATATTGGAGTTGGCGTCGATGGTAGAAAGATCGATGCGATCGCCTATAAAGATACCGTTTCCAACAAAGTCCTTGATAATGTCCCGTAAAACACCAGGTTGACTCTCAGAAACTGAGTCGAAATCGAAAACATCGTTGTCAAAAACATCGTTGCCAGCACCCCCATACAGAGTATCAGTCCCAGCACCCCCATTGAGGGTATCGTTGCCATAAACGCCAAAAAGGGCATCGTTGCCGTCTAACCCTGCGAGGTAATCGTTGCCACCAACGCCAAAAAAATCATCCCCTGTGAGGACATCGCCGTTAAGACCGCCAAAGAGGGCATCGTTGCCAGCACCCCCATTGATGATATAAGTGCTGTTGAAATAAACACCGCCAATAATGTCGTCACCGTTAAATCCGTTGATATAAACGGAATCGACTCTAAGTAAAGGAAAACCAAATTGATAATCATATACATCACGTCCATTATTGTCATTTAGAATGTCAGGCCCATTAGTACCGTTGAAAGTTAAAATTGCCATTAGTGAGTTTCTCCTGAACTTAGAGGGTAAAAAAATTACCTCATCACTTCCCCATCAGAAAACGGCGTTGCTGATTAAAAGTATGAATTTCCTTTCCCCCAAAGGCGCAAAGGAAACAGTTTCAAACATTGAATTTTTGAATTTCACACTTTCATTCAGCAACGCCGAGAAAACAAGGTGGAGAAATAACGAGTGGAAAGAGATAACTGAACCACACCTGATTAGAACAGGTGTTTGCTGTGAAGTCTGAAAAGTTGAGAAGATTTGAGAAACACTGGATGTATTGATGATGTTGGCATCAAAATTGTGCCAAGAGTCATTGTTATATACTGACTTTTCACGCTATGTGGAAAAGCCAACGATAGTTCTGACTGTATTCAGAATTACAAGATTATAATATAACCCTCCAGCCTACTTTTTTATATCTATAAGAAAGAATAATTAGCAATATTTTTTTCCTCTCGCCAAAAGCAAATCTGAAACCTATATTTAGAAAGAGTTAGTGTTGCCTATTAAGATTTGTTTGAGGGGTTCTGTAGTTATGTATAACCAAGTAATTGCCAGTAAGTTCAAAGCCTTGTATCATCGTAAAAGTTGCAATTGTATTACCTGATTTTCTCATGTATACGTGGCGCACCTTAATAAGCATTAGTAATTTTATATTTCTCAGATGTGCTTGTGTTAACTCTTGCATAAATACAAAATTACACCCCACTCCTAATAGCGATCGCTTAGGAGTGGGGTGTTAGCTACTTTTGCAAAAAGTCTATAAAACAATACAATTCAGTTAACGCTAAAAACCTTAAACTATGTAGGTTGGGTTGAGGAACGAAACCCAACATTTCCGGGGCTTTGTTGGGTTGCGCTTTGCTTAACCCAACCTACAATTTTTCACAAAGCCAAGCGTATTGGTCTATAAAATTAAACTATAATGTCGCTTGCCACTAGTTGTGGTGATCCTGTAAGCTGAATCTCAAACTCAGGAGACTGATTCCCAGCAGTGTTACCTTGAAGAACACCTGCTGCATAACGAATCTGACCAACTGCGGAGAATGCCCTAGTCCCAATGAAAGTAAAGGCTTGGTTGCCGATTATATTGGAGTTGGCATCGATGGTAGATAGATCGATGCGATCGCCCGGTAAGTTACCGTTTCCAACAAAGTCAGCGATCGCATCCCGTAAAACACCAGGTTGACTCTCAAGAACTGAGTTAAACTTGAAAACATCGTTACCTGCTCCTCCAGTGAGGCGATCAGTCCCAGTACCGCCAGTGAGGATATCGTTGCCACGACCACCGTTAATAGTATCGTTGCCACTACCGCCGTCAATAGTATCGTTGCCAGTACCGCCAGCGTTAATAGTATCGTTGCCACTACCGGATTTAATAATATAGTTGATATTGTTGTCAAAACTACTGGTAAAGATACTGCCGTTTTTATCACTGGCCCCACTAGAAGAAAAAGAGCCAGTTGGAGAACGTCCGTCACTTGTGCCACTTGGCATTATACTGGAACTGTTATTATCACTGTCACTGTTATCGTCAGTAGCAGAAAAGATAATGTCGCTTACCACTAGTTGTGGCGCTCCTACAAGCTGAATCTCAAAGTCAGCCGACAGATTCCGATCAATATTAGCTTGGAGAATACCTCCTGAATAACGAACCTGACCGGGTGCGGAGAATGCGCTAGCCCCAATGAAAGTGAAGGCTTGGTTGCCCTCGAAGGTAGATAGATCGATTTGATCACCTGGCGAGTTGCCATTTCCAACGAAGTCAGCGATCGCATCCCGTAAAACACCAGGTTGACTCTCAGAAACTGAGTTGAACTTAAAAACATCATTACCTAATCCTCCAGTGAGGAGATCAGTGCCAGTATCGCCAATGAGGCGATCGTTGCCAGTACCGCCGTTAATCGTATCGTTGCCTGCTGCGCCAATAAGACTATCGTTGCCAAATCCGCCATTAACCGTATTGTTGTTGTTATTGAGTCTAAATCCGCCAAATCCGCCGTTAATCGTATCGTTGCCCGCTCCGCCAATCAGGCTGTCGTTGCCGTCTCCACCGTCAATCAAATCGTCGCCGTCTCCACCGTCAATCAAATCGTCGCCGTTTCCACCGTCAATCGTATCGTTGCCTTTCTCGCCGTCAATCGTATCGTTACCTAATCCGCCAATAAGACTATCGTTGCCTAATCCGCCATTAACCGTATTGTTGTTGTTGTTGAGTCTAAATCCGCCAAATCCGCCGTCAATCGTATCGTTGCCCGCTCCGCCAATCAGGCTGTCGTTGCCGTCTCCACCGTCAATCAAATCGTCGCCGTCTCCACCGTCAATCAAATCGTCGCCGTCTCTACCGTCAATCGTATCGTTGCCTTTCTCGCCGTTAATTGTATCGTTGCCTGCTGCGCCAATAAGACTATCGTTGCCTAATCCGCCATTAATCGTATTGTTGTTGTTGTTGAGTCTAAATCCGCCAAATCCGCCGTCAATCGTATCGTTGCCCGCTCCGCCAATCAGGCTGTCGTTGCCGTCTCCACCGTCAATCAAATCGTCGTTGTTTCCGCCATTAATTGTATCGTTGTTACTACCACCCTTAATCGTATCGTTGCCATCAAATCCGTTGATGATATCAGCATTAAGGATATTAGGGAAATTAAAAAAAGAATCAACTACACCGGACAGATTATCAGGGCGATTAGTACCGTTAATGTTTGCCATTAATGAGCGTCTCCTAAAATTACAAGGTAAAAAAATTACCTCGTCACTTCCCCATCTGAAAATGCCGTTGCTAATTAAATGAATTTATTTTCTTCCAAAGGTGGAAAGGAAATAGTTTCAAATTTAATTTTTGAATTTCACACTTTTATTCAGCAACGCCGAGAAAACAAGGTGGAGAAATAACGGGCGGGAAGATATAATTGAACTAGACCTGATTGGAATAGGTCTTTGCTGTTAAGTCTGAAGATTTGAAAAGCACTGGATATAGTGATGATATTGGTATCAAAATTGTGCGAATATTTACAGCACAATTCAGAATTGAGAAGGAAAAGACGCTTTATACCTGAATAACAGATTTAGCTTGTGTACCTTAGCAATTTTAAATCTGCTGTATGTTATATGTTTGTGTCTTATATCTTCACAGGTTCCACTAGTAGGCTGCTAGGTAACAAGCAGATTCTTTTCTACGAAATTGCATAGATTGTAGGACATTTTTACTGTATTCAGAATAGCAAGAGTATTATACTACCTTGAAGGATAAATCTTTCTATCTATAAGAAATAATAAGTAAATTTATTTTATAATTCTCGGCAAAACCTATCTGAAACGAACTGTATAAAGTTAAAGACGAGTGCATTTTGTCAATTCATCTAAATATAGAAATCAATTTGCATAATAATCACTATAAAAAGAAGAGGCAAGTTAAGCTTACCTCTCCCTAGGACTGTTAAATTATTAGAATTCTACCTGGTGTTTTATTTTCCAGGCAGGTCTATTAAAACAATTCGCAATTCGCAATGACGCTCCTACGTCGCTAACGCTGCGCTAACGCAATTACGTTTTGTGTCGGGGTCTAAATCCCCGTCACAAAACGCGCTGCTTGATAGAAGCAGGGGACTTAAACCCCTACCAATTGTTAAATTAAAGGTTAATGTCGCTTGCCAGTACTTGTGGTGCGCCTGTCAGCCCAATCTCAAACTCAGCTGACAGATCCCTATCAGTGTTAGCTTGAAGAATGCCTCCTGAATAACGAACCTGACTAGCTGCGGTAAATGCACCAGATCCAATGAAAGTAAAGGCTTGGTTGCCCCCTACAGTGGAGTTAGCATCAATGGTAGATAGATCGATCTGATCACCCGCAAAGATACTGTTTCCAACGAAGTCAGTGATAACATCCCGTAACAAACCAGCAGGACTATCTGAAACTGAGTTGAAATCGAAAATATCGTTACCAGCACCGCCAGTGAGAGAATCAGTCCCAGCACCGCCAGTGAGGATATCGCTGCCAGCATTGCCGTTGAGGACATCGTTGCCAGCATTGCCGTTGAGGACATCGTTGCCAGCATTGCCGTTGAGGACATCGTTGCCAGCATTGCCGTTGAGGGTGTCGCTACCAGCACCCCCATTTAGAATATCGCTGCCAGCATTGCCGTTAAGGATATCGCTGCCACCGCGCCCGTTTAGAATATCGTTGCCAGCATTACCATTTAGAATATCGCTGCCAGCACCCCCATTTAAGGCAGGGCGGAAGATAAGCGGGGAACCGTTGACGGTATTGTTGTCATTGAAAATGGTACCGTTGATAATTGCCATGAGTTAGTTTCTCCTGAATTTAGAGGGTAAAAAAATAACCGCGTCACTTCCCCATCAGAAAACGTGTTGCTGATTAAGAGTATGAATTTGGTTTCCCCCAAAGGCGCAAGGAAACAGTTTCAAGCATTTAATTTTGAATTTCACACTTTTATCCAGCAACGCCGAGAAAACAAGGCAACGAAATAGGGGAGCATCCCAATTTTGCACAAAGGTGTAAGTCAAAAGCGAATGAAGCGATAGCGTAATGAAGCAATCGCAAGATATGGGATTGCTTCACTCCACTACGTTGCGCTCGCAATGACAATTCATAATGTGGGTTTGATATAACTTACACATTTGGGATGCTCCCAGAAATAGTGAGTGGGAAGAGATAGCTGAACCACACCTAATTGCAACAGGTGTTTGCTGTTAAGCCTGAAGATTTGAGAAGATTTGAAAAACACTGGATTGATTGATGATGTTGGCATCAAAATTGTGCCAATAGTGATGTTATATTCTTGTACCTGATGTTTTCACTGGTTCTAGTAGTAGGCTGCTAGGAAAAAAGCAGATTTACTCCTACGAAATTGCATAGGTTTTAGAACATCTTGATTTTTTTCAGAATCACAAGACTATGATATTACCCTCAACGCTACTTTTTTCTATCTATAAGAAAGAGTAATTAGGCTTCTTTTATTACTTTCTCCGCAAAAAAATCTTAAACCTTTGTTCAGACAGGGTTGGTTTTACTTATTGAGATTTTTAGGGTGATTTTTATAGTTATCTATGAGGAAGTAATTGCCAATAAGTAAAAGCTTAGGTTTTTAAATTTGCTTCTGTTACTAATTAAGGAAATTACCAATCTTAAGCATGAAGCCAATATGACTACTTTTTTGCTAAGATATGTTTTATTGGTATTTAACTATGCTTAATTATAGCAATACCATCCTTGGCAGGTTAAACAGGAACATATTTTGTCAATTTGCCTAAATACAGAAATAAATTAGCCTAATAATCACTATAAAACGAAGAGGCAAGTTAAGCTTACCTCTCCGCACGACTGTTAAATTATTAGAGTTCTGCCTCGTGCCTGATTTTCAAGGCAGGTCTATTAAAACAATTCGCAATTCGCAATTCGCAATTCGCAATTCGCAATTCGCAATTCGCAATTCGCAATGACGCTCCTACGTCGCTAACGCTGCGCTAACGCAATTACGTTTTGTGACGGGGATTTAGATTTAGGCATTCAATTCGCGTTGCTTGATAGAAGCAGGGGACTTAAACCCCTACCACTTGTTAAATTAAAGGTTAATGTCGCTTGCCAGTACTTGTGGTGCGCCTGCCAGTCGAATCTCAAACTCAGCCGATAGATCCCCATCAGTGCTAGCTTGGAGAATACCTCCTGAATAACGAACCTGACCGGCTGCGGTGAATACGCCAGATCCAATGAAAGTGAAGGTTTGGTTGCCTCCTATAGTAGAGTTGGCGTCGATGTTAGATAGATCGATTACATCACCGGACAAGTTACCGTTGCCAAAAAAGTCAGTGATAACATCACGTCCAAATCCAGCAGGACTATCTGAAACTGAGTTGTACTGGAAACGATCATTACTTGATCCTCCAGTGAGAACATCAGCCCCACTACCGCCAACGATGCGATCGTTGCCAGCACCACCGATAAGGGTATCGTTGCCATTACCACCGCCAAGGACATCGTTGCCAGCACCACCGTTAATGATATCGTTACCATTACCGCCAACGAGGCTATCGTTGCCATTATCACCGCTTAGGTTATCGTTGCCATCACCGCCGACAAGAGTATCGTTACCATCGTTACCAAAGAGGCGATCATCGCCACCAGCACCGGTAAGGACATCGTTGCCAGTACCGCCAACGATACTATCCCTACCACCACCACCAGTAATGACATCGTTGCCAGTACCACCGAGAAGGGTATCATTGCCACCACCACCGGTAATGACATCGTTGCCACCACCGCCATCGATGCGATCGTTGCCCCTACCACCAAGAAGGACATCAGTGCCACTAGTGCCGTTAATGACCTTGTTACCACTACCGCCATTGACTTGGATAGTGTTGTTAGGAAGTTTGACGGTAATATCGTTGATGTTGGGAATAAGGTTAGAGAGATCGGGAATGGATACCATAAATTAGCTTCTCCTGAGTTTAAAGGGTAAAAATTACCTCGTCACTCCACCATCACTAAACGGTGTTGCTGATTAAGAGTATGAATTTCCTTTACCCCAAAGGCGCAAAGGAAAGAGTTTCAAATATTAAATTTTTGAATTTCACACTTTTATTCAGCAATGCCGAGAAAATAAGGTGATAAATAACGAGTGGTAAGAGATAACTGAACCATATCATCTGATTGGAACAGGTCTTTAACTGTTAAGTCCAAAGATTTTAGAAGCACTGCATATATTGATGATTTTGGCATCAAGATTGTACCAAGGGTCATTTCTATATCCTTGTGCTTTATGTATTCATTGGTTATAAGTACTAGGCTGCTAGGGAACAAGCAGGTTTTCTAGTAGAGAATCGCATAGCTTTTACGATATTCACAATCACAAGATTATGATATTACCCTCAAGGCTACTTTTTTCTATCTATAAGAAATAATAATTAATCCTCTTTTGTTCCTCTTGCCCAAAAAAAATCTGAAACCTTTGCTTAGATAGGGTTTTGTAATATATGTAGGAAGAATAAAGTCATGATAGTACTCTGGGGGTAGTTTGTTTTATTTATAAAAAAAAGTGGCATTACATTAATTACCACTTTTTTTATAAATTTATGATGAATTTTAACGAGGTAGAGGTAACCCTGTAACGGCTACTGCTCCCGCGATCGCACTGGCTGCGAGGGAAGTTAATGCTGTGCCAAATAACCACCATGCAGCATTTGCAACGGTTTTTTTAGTTTCTTGGGCTTGCTTTTTAGTTTGCTCTTGGATCGCTTTCAGGCGTTTTTTTGTTTCTTGTTGGATGCGTTCGGCTCGTTGTAGTACGCCATCTCGCGCCGCTTCTATTTGGTCGATAATCCTGTTAGCGTCCTGTTGAGAAATGTCTTCACGAGAACTTAATACAGCAATTAAAGTGTCACGATCAAATTGACTGAGGCGATCGCGCAATGCTTCAAATCCAGCTTGGGGATCGTCGAATACTTTTGCAAAGTCTTGCTTAATCCCTTCATAGTTAAGTTCGGAACGATCCAGGGAGTTGAGATAGTTACGAACTTTAGCAAAAACTCCATCTAGCACCGATTGCACCCTTTGCTGGATTTGCTGGAATTGTTCAACAATGGAGGTGCGAACCGACTCAATTTGATCCACAATCCGGTTAGCTTCTTCTTCTGAGATATCTTCCCGTTGGGATAACAGCGCCACAATTGTGGAACGGTCAAATTTAGAGGCGCGATCGCTTAAACTTCCAATTCCAGCGCGGGGAGAAGATAGCAGCAATTGCAAATCACGTTTTATTGCTTCTGGGTTGAGTTCTTCTTTGTTCGTGTTACGCAGATATTCTTCCAGATTGGCTTCAAAATCTAAAGCTTGTTGAGCAGTACGCTTGGCTAAACGTCGTGGCGCTCTCACAATATTAGCGATCGCATCTTGTGCTTGATCAATTATCTGATTAACTTGCTCTTGGCTCAAGTCTCCCCGTTGACTCACGAGTTTAACCAAGGTTTCTCGATCAACATGAGATAAGCGATCGCGCAGTGCTAAGGCTCCGGCTTTGGGATCATCGAGTAATTTTTCCAGATCCTTCCTGATCCCTTCGGGATCGAGTTCTTCTAAGTTGGTATTGCGGAGATATTCAGCGATCGCTTTTGTGGTTTTTTCGTACTGTTCTTTCGCTTGCTGCGGAACTTGCAAAATATTATCTCGGACTGCTTCAATCTGATCGAGAGTTTGGTTTATCTGTTCTTCGCTCAAATCTTGACGCTGATTGAGCAATTGTACTAGTGTATCCCGGTCAAATTGCGATAAGCGCGATCGTAAAAGGCTAATTCCAGCTTGGGGATCGTCTAGTAAAATTCTAAACTCACGTTTGATACTTTCGGGATTTAGTTCGTCCTTGTTAGTATTCCGCAAATAATCTTCAACTCTTTGGCGCAGTTCATCGGCTTTGGCTTTTGCTTGTTCTTGCAATTCTCTAGCACGATTTAAGAAATTATCGCGGTTGCTTTCGAGTTGACTAACAATATTATTAGCTTCCTCTTCGCTAATATCTTGACGCTGTTGGAGCAATTGTACATAAGTATCGCGGTCGAATTGCCCGAAGCGATTACTTAAATCTTCAAACCCAGCTTCTGGATCTTCCACCAACTTCTTAAAGTCTCGTTCAATACCTTCAGGGTTGAGTTCTTCTTTCCCCGTTGAACGCAGATAATCTTCTATGCGGGTGCGGAAATCTTGCCCTTGTTCTCGCCCTTGAGCCTGTTTTACAGTTTCTAAAACTTCCGAGCGATCGCTTTCCATTTGTTCGGAAATTTCTTTCACCCTAGCTTCACTGATATCACCTCGCTGCTTCAGCAAGTTGGCAAAATATTCAAGATTGATTTCTTCCAACTCCCGTCTTACAGTTGTCGGATCTGCATTAACGTCATAGATGACTTCTTTAAATTCATCTTTTAGGGTAATGCGGTTAAAATGCCAAGGGAAAGAATTCAAGATGTAGTCTTCTAAATCTGCCTTAATTGTGTTTTCGGGTGATATTGGCAACCTTGCAGATACTTGCTCAGTTGCTTGCTCTCTAAGCTTTTGGAGTTGTTCTGTGATTTGATTGACATCGACATCTTGAACTTTTTCTTTCAGTTTTTGCAACTGATTAGTAATTTTGTTCACATCGATATTAGAAAGGTTGACTCGCTCCAAAACTGCTGGTGCAGCCGCACTCAAGCCATATCGAATAGCTTGCTTGATTACACCATTGCCATTTCCACCTCCGACTGTAACCAGTTGTTGAAGGCGTTCACCTAATTGCTCTGAATTCAATTCTTCGGGTGTTGCAGACTTAAGTAAATTAATTACTTGCTCTGTGGGATTTTTGCGATTCAAAGCTTGTTGCCAAGCACCTTGAAATTGATCGGCAATGCGATTGATATCTTCTTGAGATAAATCAGCGCGACTGCTAATTAAATCAACAAATGTTTGACGATTGATATTTTGCAATAAGTCGCTGTTTGCAACAGATTGCAAATCTGTATCTTTCAGAAGCTGGTCAAATTGATTACGAATTTCCTTGATATCTAGCTTTGGTAGTTCCAGAGAACCTAAAGAACTTTGGAGTGTATTTCTAATCTCTTCAGGATTAAAACCTGAAGTTAATTCCCGTCTGACTGCGGCTGTAATATCTTCAGCAGTAGAAATTAACTGTTGTTTTGCAGCATTAGCACCTATACCAGCAGTTGCTGTCCCCATCAGGGTTTGGAAACCAGAAGTGACAGTACTAGCGATAGAACCAATAAAAGAACCTACTGCTGATGAACCGAACCAAATTACTAGTGAGAAATAGGTAGCCCAGATAACTACACCGATGATTGCACCTAGAGATTCGCTTTCGATTAAGCTAAGTTTTACCGCTAAAAAACAAGCAATAAATAATGCAATGCTAACGGTTAGTAACGCCCAAGCACCAATTTTGGTCTGAACTGAACGAATTTTACTACCCAAACTTTCTGAATCATCATCAGAATCTGAGTCAATTTCCCAAGATGAAATTCCGACAGCGACTGAAAAGTTTGTCAATAATAATTGAAAGGCAAATGCCATGAGAACTCCAGCCAGCAATGCTACCAAGAATTTAGGGCCAGAAAAAAGAACTGAGGCTTCCTCTGGAGTTAGTGCTTCCTGAGCTATTATTGGCGCTAATCCCAAAGATAGCCAGTTCCATCCCCAACTAGTTAAAAGACCTTGAAACATAGTGTTTTCTCACTTGCAGTAAATTAAATAACCATTGATAAAATGGCTTATTTCTCAATTTACTTGTCTGTTAGATAAGCTGGCACTTTCTTAGGTAATAAGTTTGCTTGCCAAAAGTCGTATTTTAGAAAAAATACATATTTTTACTAAAACAAAAAATGTAAAGTTTGGTAATTTTATATTAAATTATTTGGAAAAATCCAATTAGCTTGGTATTAGTAAAATTTGCCACCTAAACTTTAAACTAATACATAGTTAAACCTCATCTATGTTGAAACATAGAGTTTTTTAAAAGATATATTTATGTAGGTTGGGTGGAGTGAAACGCAACCCAACATTACCACCAAATTTTATGTTGGGTTACGCTATCGCTGCACCCAACCTACAAAACTACGCTTCTCAAGGTAGACGTGGTTGATATGTTTTTATTAAAAATTACATTTAATAGATAGGTTTGTAACAAAAACTTAGATAATTATAAAACTAATCTTTTAAAGATTATTTGGATAAACAAAACAATCAATATCTAATTGAACTCAAGCATAATTTATTTAATTATTAAAATTTGTTGCTATCTTTAGATAAAAACACGTATGTCTAATGATAGAGATAAAAATTCTTCCAAGCGATTGATGAAATGTAAAGATAAACATGTATTAATAAGGTCATTAGGAACTATAAATTAGTGAATAATTGATTTTTGCTGAGGAGAAAGAATAATGGTTGTAGGTGTACATAAACGTGGTGTAGGTGTATTTTCTCATCGTCGAGATGTTGAACATGCCCTACATGAATTAAAAAAAGTTGGTTTTGACATGAACAGAGTCTCTGTCATCACCCAGGATGGAGACAGAGATGATATTTCTGGGGCTGAAGTACGCGATCGCGTTGGTGACAAATCTGACGATGGCGCTAGAGTCGGAGCAGCTACAGGCGGTGCTTTGGGCGGATTGACTGGCTTATTAGTCGGTCTTGGTACTTTGGCAATTCCTGGAATCGGGCCAATTATGCTGGCTGGAGCCGCAGCAACAACCTTAGCTACTACTCTCGCTGGCGCTGGTATTGGTGCAGTAGCTGGTAGTTTGCTTGGTGCATTAGTTGGTTTAGGAATTCCCGAAGAACGAGCCAGAGTTTACGACGAACGCGTGAGACGGGGACATTATTTAGTCATCATAGATGGCACAGATACAGAAATCGCCAGAGCAGAAGCAATTTTACATCAGGGTGGTGTGGAAGAGTTTGGCATTTATGAGAACCCAGATGCTAGAAATACAAATGCTGATTATGTAGCTCCAACATCTAATGTGGCTCATAGTGGTGTAGCCAAACGCGCGATTGGAGTCTTTTCTCATCGTCGAGATGCAGAAGCAGCAATTACAGAATTACGAGATGCAGGTTTTCCCTTAAGTAGAGTCTCCATCATCGCCAAGGATACAAACGGTCATGGGATCGCTGGTGTAGATGTAGATAAAAATGTCGGTACAGGTAATAAAGCAGACGATGGTGTAAAAGCTGGAGCAGCTACAGGCGGAGTTTTAGGCGGCTTGACTGGCTTATTAGTTGGTCTTGGAACTTTAGCAATTCCTGGAATCGGGCCTGTGATTGCAGGTGGTGCAGCAGCGACGGCTATAGCATCAACATTGGCTGGGGGTGCAATTGGTGCAGCAGCTGGGGGTATTGTTGGCGGACTCGTTGGCTTGGGAATTCCTGAAGACAGGGCGCGAGTTTATAGCGATCGCTTCCAAAAAGGCGACTACTTGGTAATTATCGATGGTACCGAAGCTGAAATCCGCGAAGCTGAAGCGATTCTCAGACGTCGCGGTATTGAAGAATTTGCTATCTATGATGGCAGTGATTTAGGTGAACATCGCCCAGGTTTAGACCGAGTAACGCATCACGACACAGCAGTAGTGAATAGCGATCGCACCAATTATTCAACAGACCTTCATGGAGACGATCCTGCTGTAGTCATTATTGACCGTCGTGATGAAATACTCTAACCCCAGGTAGTTGTCACTTACACTAATTTCCTTTAATTTAAAGGAGCAAGAACATAAAAACTTTGCTCCTCATTTAAGAAACTTGCTCCTTACTTCTGCCGTGAATATCCACAAACTCGACAAGTTTCACTTTCCGATTGAGAATTAAATCTATGCAAAAGCTAACTCCCTTCTTAATTAGTTCACTTTTAATTTTTGGTGTTGCAGCTTGTGATAACGCTTCTAAAACAACTGTGTCTGCACCCGATCCTAATGAATCACCAACCGCACCAACCGCACAAACAACACAAGCTGCTCAACAAGACGCTCAAAGTGAAGTTCGCAGAAGACAACTTAATTCTGATATCCGTGCCCGTGAAGAGCGCAATAATGTCACTGGAGGCGATACAGACAGAGCTTCAGGTGACCTAGCAAGTCAAGTTCGCTCTAAGTTGGAGGCAAACATACCTAAAGGCCAACTAACAGTTAATGCCACAGACGATGGAACTGTTACTGTTGGAGGAACTGTAAACAATGAGCAAGAGTTGGCTAAGATTGAACCTTTATCTAAAGAAATTAAAGGTGTCAAAACTGTAGTTGTTAAAGCAACTGTTACTCCACCAAAAAGCTAAAGCAGCTAACAAGAAATTCACCTGAGTAGGTGGGCAAAAATAAATTGAGATGCTCCTACTCCGTCTTAGTAGTCAGTTATACTTATTACTGACTACTAAAAATTGACAACTGACGATCTGAATAATTATATTTATTGATGCTCACAGTTATACAACCTCTTTGTACTTACGGAAAATATAAATTATGGAAACCGCCGAACAACACCAACGTGAATCGATCAATGCTTCCTTATCACAAGGCACGCTAGCAATTGAAGGTACAGATACTACAAACTTGCCCAAGTTACCACCAGCCCGTGAACCGGAATCTCAATGGCAGCAAATTAGCAGACAAGTTTCTCAATTTTTGGAGCAATTACCCGAATATGTAGGTAGCTTTTTTAATAACTATAAGCAGCCTCTAACAACAGTTGGTTTGATTTTAGCGGCGATTGTTACAGCCAAGATAGTACTAGCAGTACTGGATGCAATCAATGATATTCCATTACTATCACCACTCTTTGAGTTAGTTGGAATCAGTTATGCCACTTGGTTTATTTCCCGTTATCTACTGAAGGCTTCAACTCGGCAAGAATTAGCCGATGAAATTCAATCACTGAAAAACCAGTTTGTGGGCGAATAAATTTATTAACCATTAAACTAGTAAACTGTGGCGTAAGTAGAGAGACGCGAAATTTCGCGTCTCTACAGGGTTTTGGTAACAAACTAATCAATCAGAATTAATGAAACAGACTACTAGTCTGTATCGTTCGCTAATTACATATATACAATCTAAATGTTCACATTCCCGACTTGTCTAAGAAGTCGGGAATTTTGTAACTATCCTATTTCGGATACAAAACGCAGTAGGGACACAATAATATTCATTGCTGTCAGTGTCAACTTCAGCTAAAATGCCTGTTTTATATGATGAACGGAAATTATATGTATTGAGCCGGACTTCAGATTAGTCTTTTGGATACATCAAAAGATAGAGAACATAACATTATATTTAATTTTAAATCACTTCTAAAGATAGTAGAACAAAGATGAAAAACAACCTAATCTAGGCTTTGAGGTTATTTAATAGATTCTTTAACGAGGACATAAATTATGGCTAATAATGAAGCAGTTAAGAGAGATATAGATTCATCTGATAGAGCTGAAGTAGATACATACGATCGCGGTATTATCCCAGCTGAAACAGCTGCTCGAATGGAAAGAGAAGGAAATACGTACAAAACACTCCCTACAGAAGAAAGGGAGGCAGATGCAGCTACCAATGACCAAACCGATCCAGACAGTATACGCACTACTGACGGATATACCGTGGACAAAGAAGGTTTGTTAAACAACTATGCAGTTGAACCGGAAATGTACTACGAAGAACCGGGTGATGCACGCAAACAAGCAGCAGAAGAAAAGGCAGCACGTATTGAAGAACTCGGAGAAGTTAATCAGGACGAGGAAGGGAAGTTGACCGAAAATAGTGACACACGCGGTAGAGGCCCAGGAATAATTTAATTACGACTATCCTTTTTGCTGGGTGTAATTATAGCGGTTCCCATTCAGATGCGGTACAACATTGTATTGCAAGGTGTAAGGGCACGGCACTGCCGTGCCCCTACGGGCGTACCTCACGTAAACGAAAACCGCTATACACCTAAGAAGGTTAAATAAGTGTTTTGTAGAGACGCAATAATTGCGTCTCTACTTATATTTATGGGCTATCGCAAAAGTTTTGATAGGTTTGTAGTAAGCACAAAGCGTGCTTGAATATTTGAGGACTAAAGTCCTCACTACAAACATATTTACCCCGCAAAATTAATGCGATAAACTACTAGATAATCAACGGCTCAAGTTCACGATCGCGCCATTGCCGCTGATACCATTCGGAAACCAAGGGACGGACAATAAACTTAGGATGACCTTCGCCTTTAACGTCAATGCGTAAACCTGAGCAAGGTCGCCGCTTCTGAGAACCTTGACCATTGCGACCAATGAAGAGATGCGAATCGCGCCACTAATCTATTTTCCTCCATCAAATCTGCTCCCTCAATCCTCTGGCGTCGCAAACTAAAGCCGCTACCGCCACAAACAATCCAGTGGATATGAGAATCAGCGTGTCCTGTATCCATTGTCTCCAGGTGTTCCAAGCAGTGCGCGTGACCGTTTAATACCAAATCGACCAAAGGACGCCCTTGTGTTAGGGAACCTATTTCTTTAGCTACCGCATCCAGCACACCACGGAGGCGATCGCGAATTATCAAAGTTTGTGCTTGCTGCCACTTTGTCGCTTCAGTTACATAAGGTGGATGATGGAAATAAATCACCCTTCCCCGAACTTCAGAGTTATTCCAAGATTCAATTAATTTTTGCTTAAGCCAGTCTAGTTGTTCAATGTCAGTCAGCGTTGTTTTATCAGCAGCTAATTGCTTGTCGATATCAACAATAATTTCTTCAATTTGTGACAGATTGGCGTGGTAGTCGTCTAATTGATCGGCTTCGCTGGGGTTTTCTGGACGAAGCTTGGCTGAGGTTTCAATGATTTGCTGCTTTTCTTGCTCCAAATCTTCACGACGTTTTTCTAAGAATCTGCGATCGGCATCGCCTTCTTTGGTTTTAGGTAGAGGCGGTGGATCGTTAAATGTATTTGAATCTAAGGCAAAGAAATCAATACTGCTATAGCGAAAAGTGTAGTAGCGATTGGGAAGCCGGGTAAAATGCCCAGGTTCATAGCTTAGACAATCACCTGTATCTGTCTTTGCAGTGTAGTACTTATCTAAGTGGCTGCCTAACTCTCCTGGAAGCTGAAATGCCTGAAGATAGTCCAGAAATGCTCGTGCGTAGGCTTCACCCGTTCCTGAACCATGCAAGCCTACATCTAGGTCTAAGCGCGATCGCAACAGGCGACGAATGGGTAATGTTGTCAGAGAGGCCAAGCTCAATAGAATCGGCAAGTTATAGTAATCGTGATTACCTGGTACAGGTAAAATGGGCAGTTTAAAAATCATCTGGTCATAAGCAATCTTTTGGGGATGCTCTCCCCCCAAGAGAAATTCTTGGTAAGGCTGGATGAAATTCTGCTGATAGTATTCACTCGATCCCACTAAATAGATCACATCCCCGGTATGCAGCATAAAACGGCATTCGCTGTGATGGGGCAACATAAGTTCAGCCACCTTTCGCTGAGGATTGTGCCCTCGGTGCTTGCCGGAACCACTATCACCTACAACTAAAAATGAGAACTCAGAATTGTCTGTTTGGCCATCCTCCAACACCAGCCGAGTTTGATCGATGTTCCGTTCCACAATTAACGGATCTTGCCATCGTACCCGTTGATTCATTTTACGGATTTTGTTAGCGATCGCTGGATCAGATACAAGTTTCAATGCAACCTACTCCTGAATGTTTTACAAGAGGTGATGAGGGGGATGAGGGGGATATCATTTCCCCTGCTCCCTCATCTTCCCCTGCTCCCTCACTCCTCTACCGTATCTTTCATCTCAATAGTCAGATTAGGGAGTCCCTCTAGTTTTTCGGTAGGCTCAACTTCTTCTACTAATGGCACAAAAATGTTCAGACCTGCTGGTACACACTTAATTTCTACAGGAGTTGTGCCCACTATTTCACCATCTAGAACAACCTTTTGTGGTGGCTCAGTTGTAATTTTAAATTCTTTGGCTCGCAGGAAGCCAATATCATTTCGCTCGACAGCGTTACCCGTAGAAGCCGTTTGGAATAGATGAAATGTAGCTGCGATCGCTCCTGCTTTGTTAACTGGAGCTACAATCGTTAAATCTAGTAAGCCATCATCATAAATCAGACCTGCTGGGCCTTGAGCCAAGACTGAAGTAGGAGGCGCGGCATTTGCTACTGTGACTGCACAGGCACTAGTTTTAATTATCCTGTCTTCTGTTTCAATTTCAACATCAAAGTTTTTTAAATTTCTCAGTTGCTGAATTCCAGCGAAAACGTAGGCCATCATGCCAAAGCGATTCTTGGCATCTCTGTCTGCCAATTCTACAGTTTCAGCTTCAAAGCCAATACCTGCCAAAAGTACCATTGGTCGATCGTTGCAATAGGCTACGTCTACATGGCGGGTTCCTCCCTGCAAAATTGTCTCGCACGCACCTGCGATCGTGTCAGGAATTCCTAAAGCTGTAGCAAAAGCGTTTGCTGTTCCTCTAGAAATGATGCCAAATGCAATATCAGTACCCACTACAGCCGCCGCCGCCGCCGAGAGAGTGCCATCTCCCCCCGAAGCAATGATTGCATCTACTCCCCTCGCTACTGCTGCATAAGCCAGTTCGTCAGCGTCGATTTCTTCAGTTGTGAGATAAATATCTAGGTCAATTTCTGGCTCTAATATTGCCCGAATTTCTGCCAGTTCTATATCTGGGTCACCCTGACCCGCAACTGGATTAAAAATGAGGCAGGCGGTACGATTCATAAAATATAAAGGCTAAACTTAGATCACTAAAATACCAAATTATTTCTAGCATTCTCGTGAAATTTCCGCTTCCTTCTGGCGGCTGGTTTTCCTTTTGTAAGAAGTCTTTTGCGTTGGAACATACCAATGCTGACGCGTATTTAAGTATCTTTTGTCTTTATTGAAACAATAAAAATTTTGCCATGCGTCAATTATTACTAGTTTTAGCAAGTATGCTAACTCTCAGCAGTTTAAATACTCCCACCGTGACAATAGCAGGCACAACGCCTGATTTACGGGAAATACGCTTAGTACAAAGAGTCAACTGCAATAATGCTCAAACTCAAACAGCAATTAATGAATGCGCCAAGTTATCTTATCAAAGGGCAGATAAAAAACTGAATCGAGCCTATCAACAATTGCTACCTACTTTAGAAACGTCTAGAAAACAGAAATTGATTGCTGCACAACTTGCATGGCTCAAGTTTCGAGATACCAATTGTGAGTTTGAGAGAAGCAGATATGATGGAGGAAGTATTGCCCCTAGCATTTATTTTGGTTGTCTAGAAAATATTACAAAAGTACGTACCCAAGAATTACAGGAATATCTTAAATCTGACCCTTAAAAAGTCAAATAAAACCCAATACGAGAGTCATTAATCATTAGTCCAATAAAAATCACGCCCACAAAAGGCGTGGTTTGAATTAGTCTGATATTAATGAGATAATTTAAACCTTCGACTGAGCGATCGCAAACCTCTTACGCCAAAGCCCCGACTGAAGTTGCTCACTCTGCTTTCATATTTAACCAGCCAAATAGCTGTTCTACTGTCAATTTTAAATCAACACCATCTAGAACGTCATTAATTCCATCAATCAACTTAGCCTGAAGTCGGGAGTGGCGGGTTTTCGGCATTGGTTTTAAGATAATCTCACCATCAATATAAAGGCTTGCAGGCTTTGTTTCTGGTAACTTCAAAAATTCCTCTAGGGTTAGAGATGCAGATTTTGCAACACTCAATAATTTCTGCTACTCCGAAAGTCCTACATTCAGTTTATAGTAGTTTTGAACGCACCCCATCTAAATCAGAGATTATAGATGGGGATTCTTTCGCTAAGAAGCTATAAGACTTCTCAACGTTCCCAGAGTTACTGGCGTTCTCAGTGTGTCGTTAGAACTTTTGCTTACGAACACTCTAGAAAAAGTTTTATCACCTGTGATTAGGCAATACCAATATCTAGCACCAATATTATAAGCTGCGGATAGATCCGCGTTATAAAGCTTGCCTGTCGTAAATTTGGCTAGAGAATAATTGTTTTTATCACGCTTAACTTTACCGCTTCCGTCCATTGCATAGGCACTGGTATATTTGGGATTAATAGCTTGAACTTGTCCCCCTAACTCAGCCCATCTATCTGTGATTATCTCAACGATTTTGGCATGACACCACAGATGAAATTTCTGTTTTAGTAGAGAACCCTTCTTACCAGCTTTCGCCTTCCAACCAGACAAGCTCTCAATCACAATTACTTTGACATTATGATTTTTCGCCAAATCAACAATACTTCTAGCAACGTAACGTGAGATTTCTAAATTAATATGTGAGGACTTGCGATAAAGTCCCTTACAGAATCCTTTCTCAGGTTTAGTTTTAGTAATATTTTGAGTCTGTTTAGACTTTTTGGCAATCATCATTCGGCGTTGATTACGACGGTCTATGTCTCTAGCGGGATTAATGAATTTCCTAGCCTTTACAGTACCGTTCTTTCCTACTACCGAAGCTGTTGCCGCATTATTAATGCCTAAATCAACACTAACTACATAATCAGAATCCTCCCGATTAATTTTGTCAATTTTTACTGGCATTGATAGTTGGCATTTGTTTTTGTTTACCACTAATGCAGGTGAACAAATTTCATTGCCATCTGTTAAATGTCGATTCAACCCGTGACGTTTTACCTTAATTCCACTAAGCCATACCCAATCAGTTCCACTCCAAACCTTAATATCAACTGTTTGGTAGTTCAGGTTATAGCGAATCTGTTGACCTTTATACAAGGCTGGATAGGTATGAACAAAAGCAGTTAGACGTGGTGGTTTTGCATCCCGTCTTGATCTAATCCCACGTTGCCAATCCCTATAACGAGTTTGAAAACTTGAGACAATTCCAATAGCATCCGCAATCGCAGCCCGTCTTAAATAACTGGGAAACTTACGATGCGATGGATGAGTTTTAATGATTGATTGAAAATATTTATGCTTTGGGTTGGGG
Organism: Nostoc sphaeroides; assembly: GCF_003443655.1. NCBI lineage: Bacteria > Bacillati > Cyanobacteriota > Cyanophyceae > Nostocales > Nostocaceae > Nostoc > Nostoc sphaeroides. The sequence goes on along the minus strand of NZ_CP031941.1, from coordinate 5,637,006 downwards.
TTATCTGCTGTTTTGTGAATCATTTTCTCAACAGCATTTACCCTATCCTTTGCCGTTAAATCAGACAGGTTAAGCCATTGAGCATTTACTATTATTACCAATGGTAAAAGGTATTTACGATACTCCTCAATCGTTAAAAGCATTTGATCTTTCTCAGATTTTAGAGTTACTAAATCCCAAACATCAGTTCTAATTAGTTCTGGCGGTTTTTTAGATTTATGCCGCTTAGTTTTTTTCTTACTCATGACTTCAGCCTCGACCTTGACTTAGGTCATAGTATCAGATACCATTTATAGTTGTCAACTTAGCTCTTTGATTAGTTAATGGAAAAGAAACAGGCATTAAAAACCCGCAGTAACAGTGCATTCAGACTTATTTACCACTTGGTTCTAGTAACTAAATTTCGGAGAACGTCAATAAATTCTGAGATGCTGGATAGAATAAATATCATTATCAAAGAACTTTTAACCAAGTGGGAGTGTGAGTTAATCGAATTTGGTGGAGAGGCTGATCATATTCACACACTGCTCGAAACTCACCCGTCTGTTGACCTATCAAAATTAGTGAACAATATTAAAACAGTTACATCTCGTCGATTACGTTCTGAGTATAGTGAGCATTTATCTAAGTTTTACTGGGGAACTAAACCACAATTTTGGTCTAGTTCTTACGCAATTATCAGTGTTGGCGCACAAGCACCATTATCACGGCTAATCGAGTATGTACAGAATCAAGAAAAACCGGAATAGCTGTTGCTGCGCTTTTTATATTGGTTTCGCTTACCCCACCTAAAATGTAAATATTTTTATAGTATTTTTAGGTGGGGACTGCGCTCAACATTTTTGTTCAATCCATGCACCGTGTATTTTCATTGTCTTAGAGTAATAAATATAGTGGATCGTACCGTAATAATGCTGTATTAAATAGAATTCTTTGAGATTCCTGTAACAAACTTTAGGTAAAGAATTGTAATCCAAAATCCAAAATCCAAAATTCAAAATTGGTATCAGTCCCTGACTACGGTAGTCTAGATGAGAGTGAATTTATCGCCGTTTGATATATTGTTTTATGACTTCAGTTGTTTCTAGTCCCCCACGCACTATTCGGATTGGTTCACGCAAAAGCCAACTTGCTCTGGTTCAAACCTACTGGGTACAAGAGCAACTCCAGAAAGCCTTTCCTGATATCACTTTTGAAGTCCACACCATGTCTACCCAAGGCGATAAAATCTTGGATGTAGCATTAGCTAAGATTGGCGATAAAGGACTTTTTACTAAAGAACTTGAAGTTGGAATGCTCAATCAGGAGATTGACTTTGCCGTTCATTCTCTCAAGGATCTGCCAACTCACTTACCTGAAGGGTTAACACTGGCAGCAATTACTGAACGGGAAAATCCAGCAGATGCATTAGTGGTGCATGAAAAGCACAAAGATAAACAAATTGATACATTGCCAGAAGGTGCGGTAATTGGTACATCTTCGCTGCGGCGGTTAGCACAGTTACGCCATCACTTCCCGCACTTTAGTTTTAAGGATGTCCGGGGAAACTTGATTACACGGTTGGCAAAACTGGATGCAGGCGAATACGATGCTTTGATTTTGGCAGCAGCAGGGTTAGAGAGATTGGGAATGGGCGATCGCGTTCATCAAATTCTCCCCAAAGAAATCTCCCTTCACGCTGTAGGACAAGGTGCTTTGGGGATAGAATGCCGTGCTGATGATAGTGAAGTGCTATCTCTACTCAAAGCGATCGAACATCCCGAAACACGCGATCGCTGTCTCGCGGAACGATCTTTTTTACGCTCTTTAGAGGGCGGCTGTCAAGTACCTATTGGTGTAAATACAGAAATATCTGGTGAGAATTTGACATTAACAGGGATCGTCGCCAGTGTAGATGGTCAAAAGTTCGTAAAAGATACCGTCACTGGAATTGCCAATAATGCTGAAGCGCTAGGCATAGAACTAGCAGAACTATTGCGGCAACAAGGAGCGCAAGAAATTTTATCAGAAATTTTTGCGGTGATTCAACGCGGTTCTTAAACAATTGGGCAAGCCGATGTGATTAGATAAGAATTGATCGCGGTTGCACAAAAGATGTGCCAGACGCGACAAGAGTTAATTTGACAATATAGACTCAGGGAAGCAAAAATTACCATGCGGATTCTATTTGTTGCAGCAGAGGCAGCACCCATTGCCAAAGTAGGAGGAATGGGTGATGTTGTCGGGGCATTACCCAAATTTCTGAGAGAAATGGGGCATGATGTGCGGATATTTTTGCCTTACTATGGCTTCCTGCCAGACAAAATGGAAATTCCTAAAGAACCCATCTGGCGGGGATCTGCCATGTTCCAGGAATTTGCTGTTTATGAAAGCGTTCTGCCTGGTACTGATGTTCCCTTGTACTTATTTGGACATCCCGCCTTCCTACCCCGCCGGATTTATTCTGGAGATGATGAAGACTGGCGGTTTACCTTTTTTGCTAATGGTGCAGCCGAGTTTGCCTGGAATTACTGGAAACCGGAAATTATCCATTGTCACGATTGGCATACGGGGATGATTCCCGTGTGGATGCACCAAGATCCTGATATCACCACAGTCTTTACCATTCATAATCTGGCTTATCAAGGGCCGTGGCGTTGGTATTTAGAAAAAATTACTTGGTGTCCTTGGTATATGCAAGGACACAACACAATGGCGGCGGCGGTGCAATTTGCCAATAAGGTAAATACAGTTTCGCCCACTTATGCCGAGCAAATCAAGACACCTACTTACGGTGAAACATTAGAAGGTTTGCTGTCTTTTATTAGCGGTAAATTATCTGGGATTATCAACGGTATTGATACTGAAGTTTATAACCCAGAAAATGACAAATACATTGCCCAAACCTTTACTGCTGATACTTTAGAGAAACGCAAAGCCAACAAAATTGCTTTGCAAGAAGAAGTAGGATTAGAAGTCAACTCCAAAGCCTTTTTAATTGGGATTGTGACCCGATTAGTGGAACAAAAAGGCATTGACTTGATATTGCAAATCCTCGATCGCTTCCTTTCTTATACAGATGCACAGTTTGTGCTGTTAGGGACAGGCGATCGCTACTATGAAACTCAGATGTGGCAATTAGCATCCCGCTTTCCCGGACGCATGGCAACTTATTTACTGTATAACGATGCCCTCTCTCGCCGCATCTACGCTGGTACTGACGCTTTCTTGATGCCTAGTCGTTTTGAACCATGCGGTATCAGCCAAATGATGTCTTTACGCTACGGTTCTGTGCCCATTGTCCGCCGCACAGGTGGATTAGTTGACACCGTAAGCCATCACGACCCCGAAAATGCAGCAGGCACCGGTTATTGCTTTGACCGCTATGAACCGCTAGACCTTTTCACCTGTATGATCCGGGCTTGGGAAGGCTTCCGTTTTAAACCACAATGGCAAGAACTACAAAAGCGGGGCATGAGTGAAGACTTTAGTTGGTATCAATCTGCCAAAGAGTACGTGAAGTTGTACAGGTCAATTTACGGTTTGCCAGAAGAAGAGGAGACACCACAACCAGAGTTAGTCTTAAACGAAGCGATCGCTAATAGCAAGTCATAAACTCTGTAGGGGCATACAGATGTATCATACGTGCCAACTCTAATTTTTTAGACTCATGATAGCATTGTTCAGATTAGCCTGATATCTGAAGATGCTAATCATGAGTTTTTTTGTTTCTGAAACAATTTTTTTAGTAATACCAATTTGAAAAAAGAATCCGACAAATAGACCATTTGTAGAGACGCGATTCATCGCGTCTTTACCCAAGGATGTGTTGCAATCATTAATTGAATTGGTATAAGTATTTAATATTAGTTTTTTCCTTTCACCAGATAAAAATCTGAACCCTTTGTTGTGGTTAGTTCTTTTAAATATAGGGATAGCTTGAACTGAACCAAGTTCAACCCAAACTACAAATAGTTTATTTTTTCAGATTAATCAAAGAGCGCTGTTTAATTATGCTTACCTACTTAATTGCGTAGTCTGTGAGATTCCTGAGCTTTTCTTAAGGAATCTCATCTTTCTTATTTTATTTTGATGAATATTGGATAAACTTAAAAAAAATTTTTTGTAAAGTTATAAGTATTCATATATAGATAATTGTATATTATTTGTTGTATTGAGCTACCAATTCTCCTCTTTATATTCTCCCTTGTTTTAAAGCTTTTACTAGGAAAATATCGATTGCTGTATATAACACAGTTAATAACTTTAGAAAATGAATTAGCCTTTGTTGGATTACCAAAATGCTAGCAAAAAAAACTCAGACGCAGCCTATTTATAATATTCCTTCAATCAGGAATTATCGATGGTCAACTCATCTTGATTTTTTAAGAGGTTTAGCTTCTTTATTAGTTTTCATCGGTCATACAAGAATTCTATTATTTATAGAATATTCAGAAATTATTAATCCTAATTTTTTGATAAAAAGGTTAAATTCATTAACAGTATTGGGTCATCAATCTGTAATGATTTTTTTTGTGTTGAGTGGATTTTTTATTTCAGCTAGTGTAATCAGGAGAATTAAACAAAAGCAATGGTCTTGGGTTAATTATTTAGTAGATCGTTTAACACGCTTATATATAGTATTAATTCCTGCTTTATTGCTCTCTTCTGTTTGGGATTATCTCGGTATAAAAATATTTGGTACTGGACAAGACAGCTTTTATGGAGAAAAGTTTCACAACGGTCATTTAGCAACTTATAAAATTTTGGAAAATTTCACATTTCAAAATGCTTTGGGAACTCTAGTTTTTTTGCAAACAATTTTTGTAGATTTATTTGGTTCAAATAAAGCAGTTTGGAGTTTAGCCTATGAATTTTGGTACTATATACTTTTTCCTGCAATCATCCTATTCTTTTGTGTTAAATCCTTAAAAGCCCGTATTTTATACGCTTTATTGGCTTCAGGGATATTATTAATGGTTGGTTCGGAAATTAGAATTTATTTTCTGGTTTGGCTTATGGGAGCATTAGTTAGTATATCTCATCCTTCTAAATATCTTAATAACAAGAAGCTACTAAATTTACTCACTATTTTGTCTATACTAATCTTGGGCATTGCCTTAATGATTGAACGTTTTATTGGTCGAGAGATAGGAGATTTTTTCATAGGAAGTTCTACTGCTGTCATGATATATCTTCTAGTTAATAGTCGTAGTCAAATAAGACAAGAAGGAGCATACGAAAAATTTTCTAAAGGTTTAGCAGGATGTTCATACACTCTTTATCTTGTCCACATGCCGATCCTGTGCTTTATCAGAGCATGTGTAATTGGCGATCGCCCTTGGCAACCAGATATTTTTCACGTATTCTTGGCGCTTATTATAGTTGTATTTGTATTTTTATATGCGGTTGTCATCGCACATTTTACTGAGGCAAAAACAGACAAGTTTAGAAATCTAATCATGTCTTGGATAAACAATAGACGTTTAAATCAAGCTTAACTGTATTAATCCAATATTTTGGTAAATTTGCTTGCATTGGGATGCTCCCTCCCGATCGACGTCTCTACAACAATATAATTACTCATCGCTTTCGCCTTAATTAAACAGTCACCATCTTTAGCACAATACGTTTCAGTTAAGGTTAGCACTCTTTGTCAAAGCCGTTTTTTTAACGAACCACAGAGGCGCAGAGGACACAGAGAGAAAAAAAAATTACTTAACTAAACTGTATTGATTGTTAGCACACATTTCCTGTTGAAGGTAATTTTGCCACGGAGTAAGCCAGCATTTAAAAGCACCCGTAATCATGGCAACCAAAAGGCCAGAGATACAGGACAACAGACAGTGAATCAATCAGGTGTTGAAGCTGACCACTAATCGTTGTAATGTTTAGAATGTTTATATACCAAAAACTTTAAAAAGAAAAAACTCGCAAAACATCATCCGCAGGAGTAATAAGTAGGAGTCAGAAGATTGATAGACGCAATGGACTTTTTTCAGTTAAGTGCTGGTAAGTGGCGATCGCAACGTGCAACTCATCACTTACCCTTCAAGCGCTCAGAAACAGGAGAATCGGATATACAGGTAGAAACTCTGGATGCCAATCATCCCGAAATCATTGAACTATGCCAGTATCATCAGATTGACCCCAGTCTTTCAGTAGGTGGATCACGCGTACGTTGGCTGGGCACAATGGCTTGGGATAGAGAAAATGAGGAGAACCATGAAGGGAAAACCATATTTGCGATCGTGCCTGATGGCGATAACCCAAGAGCTGGTAAATTACTCCGTGAAAGAGGCTATGCCGAAATTATGCCTGTAGTCGGTCTTTTTCACATGGATGATGAAGATGGGCTAGTGTTGACAACCGAATACGAAACAATGAGTTCCATTGAGAGATTCTGGTTCGCCAGCCCAAATATGCGAATGCGAACCAGTACAGTGAAACGCTTTGGTGGCTTTAGCACTGCATCATTTTGTACTGAAACCCGTATTGAAACTTCTGTTGAGGTTTCTAGTACAGAAGAAGTAACAGAAATTGGGTCGGATGTTCTGGAAAAAAGACAGTTTTATTCAGTTTTGGGCTGGTGAATGATTCTCAAGCAGACCGATGCTTTTACTCGTGGCCGAGATTATCTGCATTTGGTACGGGGCTTTGCCCTAGAACCTGGTATGGTGGATGTGTTCGATAACGTGCGCGATCGCATCCCCATTTGTACTTGGATCGGCGATAATATTAACACCGTTAACGCTCAGATCAATGCCTATCTAGAGCTTTGTCATGAGTGCTTTCATCCCCAAGAGCGTCGCCACATCCAAATTTTTGCAGTACCCATAGCTCAATCCTTCGGCATCGACGGGCTGTGCAACATTCTCACAAACCCAATCACTATTCTGGTAGATGTCGGTCGAGTTGCACCTAGAGACTGGTTTGGTGTAGTTATCCATGAATATGCCCATGCCCATGTAGCAGACTTTGGTCACAATCAGCAGTTTGCTAGCATCCTATCTCATCTATGTTTAGGACTGGGATTGGAACCACCTTACTGGGAGGGAGGGATGGAAGCAACTTTACGTAGTTGGCCTTACTGTAAGTCAACCATAGATCCCCTGGAATTTTGGGTAGGTCAAGGGAGTAGGGAGTAGGGGGAGTAGGGGGAGTGGGGGGAGTCGGGGGACAGGAGATGAGAACTTGCAACAAGTCTTTCCCCTTGTCCTTAATTTTTCATTCCCCACTCCCCATTCCCCACTCCCCATTCCCCATTCCCCATTCCCCACTCCCCATTAATTTCTTTTGCTATATGTTAAAAATTATTGCTTTATTTCAAAAAGGTGAAACTGAATCTTCTAATCTGAAGTATGTGAACAAAGTTTTTTAGGTAGTTATTAGGTTGAAAGCCGCACTTCCTTTATAGATTAGCTATGGGTTGAATCCAACAAGCTAATCCTTGTTTTTTGGAATAGTTAAATCCCCTTAGTTAAGTTTCGTGAAATTTTATCAGATTCTGAAGTTCTGATACAACTACTCCCTTAATATATGATTTAAAGTTGTTAACTTTAATTAAGAATATGGAGGCTTTAGAGTGGCAATTCCTCTGTTAACATACGACCCTTCAAGTCAAAACCAGCGTGTAGCTGCATACGAAGTACCGGGTGATGAACAGCCCAGGATTTTTAGTACAGACAATTTGCTTTCTCCGTCAGATTTAGATGTTCTGATCGAAGCAGCATATCGTCAAATTTTCTTTCATGCCTTTGCTGCCGATCGCGAAACATATTTAGAGTCTCAACTACGTAATGGACAAATTACAGTCCGGGACTTTATTCGTGGGTTGGTGCTTTCTAATACCTTTAAGAAAAGCTTCTATGACCTCAACAATAATTATCGCTTTGTTGAGCAAGTAATCCAGCGCGTTCTAGGACGCGACCCATACAGTGAGCGGGAAAAAATTGCCTGGTCAATTGTAGTCGCTACCAAGGGTATTAGAGGGTTTATTGATGAAGTCCTCAACACTGAAGAGTACCTGAGCAATTTTGGAGACTCCACAGTGCCTTATCAACGCCGTCGGATACTGCCATCTCAATCTGCGGGTGAGTTGCCATTCAACATCAAATCTCCGCGATACGAAGCTTACCATCGTACCAAACTGGGTTTCCCCCAAATCATTTGGCAAGTCGAAGTACGCAGATTCCTTCCACAAGAACGAAAGCCCAAGGCAGGCGATCCAGCTCTATTCTTGTCAATGGCACAAAGTGTCAATGCAACTGGCAATCCTCCACAAAGGATCTCGTCATTCAACATCGATATCGAAAAGTCTGTACCTTATCGGCAACTGGCAGGAATTAAATAACGATTTTTGTTCGACAGCTGAGTAGTACATCCATTTGATCATTTTATAGCGTGCATAAGTCTTGGGTTAGTTAGGAGTTTCATTTAGGTAGAACTAGTGGAACAGACTCTATCCCATGTCTGATGCACGCTAGTTGTTAAAGGGAATTGGGCTTAAAGTGTAGTTCGTCTTTTTAGCATCTCCAAAAGTTTTGTAAAGTGGCTGGGAGGATTTGCTGTCACCTCAATCAACTCTCCAGATATGGGATGCTGCAATTTTAGTCGCCAAGCGTGCAGTGCTTGACCGGGCAAATTTACCCCCACTGAATGACCAGAACTATAAACTGGGTCGCCGACAATGGGATGACCCATTTTGGCGCTGTGGACGCGAATTTGATGGGTGCGTCCAGTTTCTAGTTGGAAGTGGATTAAGGTGAAGTTACCGAGGCGTTCTAATACTTGCCAATGAGTAACGGCGACTCGTCCGCCTTGTTCGACAGGCATAATCGCCATTTTTTTGCGGTCTTGTGGATGGCGACCAATGGGCAAGTCAATTCTGCCACTTTCAACTTTTGGCGCACCGTAAACCACGCCCAAGTATTCTCTGCGTGCGGTTTTAGCTTTGAGTTGTGCTTGTAAGTGATGATGGGCAACTTCTGTTTTAGCGATCGCGATCGCCCCCGTTGTATCCTTATCCAATCGATGGACGATTCCCGGACGCTGGACTCCGCCGATTCCTGGTAAATTGGGGCAGTGTGCCAATAGAGCATTTACCAAAGTGCCATCTGGATGACCGGGTGCAGGATGGACAACTAAGCCTGCGGGTTTGTTGAGAATGAGTAGCTGGTCGTCTTCGTAGAGGATATCTAAGGGGATATCTTCTGCAAGGAGTTCTAAAGGTTGCGCTTCTGGTATTTCCAGAGTGATGCGATCGCCTAACTTGACATTGATCTTCTTAGATGTGCAAACTTTATCATTAAGTTGGACATTACCTTGTTCGATTAACTGTTGGATGCGGGAACGGGATAAGTCTGGTAATTCTTGGGAAAGGTAACGGTCAAGGCGATCGTTGCCTTTAGTGTTGACGCAATGCATCGTATCCTTGAAGGGAAGTAAGCTAGACGCTGCACCTTCTAGTAGAGTTGACAAGCGATCGCTATTTTCTTGGATTTGTAAATTAAATTCGGTCACAATTGCTCTAGATTATTAATTCCCCGTTCTTTAAGTAAAGCGCGGAATGCTTGAAAAGGGCGGTTATAAATCGCGTCTACCCAGGCAAAACCTTGATTTTACCTTAGTCCACAGAGGCGGACGAGAGTTTATGTATCTGCAAATTCTGCTTTAGCTGTCTTGTATTTGTTCTCTTACCGATTGTCGAAACGTTCTAAGTGCTGAACTCATTCCTGTGGTTCGCGCCATTTCCACAAATCGGGGAATGAGTTCTGTGATAGAAAAAGTGGGAAATGTGGGGCTAATGAGAGACTTCACATATTGCTCACCTTGCAGCAAGCTAATTTCTAGGTTTTTGCTTTCATATCGCCAAATTTCAGGTACTTTCAACGCTTGATATGCACTAATTTGAGTTTTAGAGGTGACATCAATTTCAATTGCCAAATCAGGAGGAGGATCAACAGTTAGGTCGATCCTATCTTTCCCAATCATTAGCTTATAGTTTTGAATATAAAAACAATCATCGGGTTCAATACCTGCACTTGTATCTTTTCGCTTAAAGGTAGTTGAACCTAAAGACTCCCAATTCAGATCGAGTTCATCTAGCAAAGCTTTCACCAAGTCTCCGATAATTACCTTAGATCGCTCATGTTCTGGTAATGGAGCCATAATTTCTAACGTTCCTTGGCTGTATGCTACTCGACTTCTGCGATGTTCTCCTAACTCGTTGAGAATTGCTTCAAATACTTGCCAACTAACATCTTCCAGGATTATTCTCTGTCCTGGTGGAACTCGAATTTGTTTGAGTTGAAGAGTAACCATAGAATGTTAGTTGTTAAATAATTTCATTTTTACTCAAATTTGACATCAGCGAAAAGGGAATTTTCCCGAATTGGATGTAGCAAACGCCCGAAGGGACTTCCAAATAAAAAAATATTCAATTATTGATTGTGGGGTGGGCAACATGAGCGCCATATAAACTGGGCGCTCATGTTGCCCACCCCACAAGATTGGATAATTTATTTCTTGGAGTTCCCTAACCAAAAAGCGATCGCTTACAGCAGTTTTCAGGTAATTGAACCACAAATTACTGTACTCTGGATCTGGAGTGATTGTTTAATTAGATGCCAGTATCTTACTCAGGGGATTTGCGTCGTCGCGTGATTAAAGCTTGGGAAGCTAAGGAAGGCTCTCAACGCCAGTTGGCGGAAAGATTTAAGGTTAGCTTGTCGTTTGTGCGAAACCTACTGCGCCATTATCGTCAAAGTGGACAAATTGAAGCAAAACAACGTGGGGGATACCAAAAACCAACTATTCAGGATGAACATCTAAGCACGATCAAGTCTTGGGTGGAAGAGAAAAATGATTTGTTGCTCTCAGAGTTATGCGATCGCTTCGCTAAAGATATAGGAATTAGGATCAGCATTTCGACAATGCATCGTGCAGTAGAAAAATTAGACTTACGCTGTAAAAAAAAAGTCTCTATGCAAGTGAGCAGGATACTCCACGAGTACAGGAATTACGGCATGACTATCGCCGTTGGTTAGATAAAATTGACGTGCGAAACTTAGTATTTGTCGATGAAGCCGGATTGAATTTATCAATGTCACGCTTGTTTGCTAGAGCAGTAGATGGCGAACGAGCAATTGGTAGCATTCCAGGAACAAAGGGTGGAAACGTTTCCTTAATTGGTGCTTTGAACCTCGATGGACTGGTTGCAGCGATGACTGTGCCAGGAAGCACAAATACTGAGGTTTTTCTCACATATATAACTCAGGTCTTAGCTCCTCAATTATGGAAAGGGGCGATTGTGGTTATGGATAATCTGAGGGTTCATCACGCAGAACGTGTAAAAATTGCCATCGAGTCTGTTGGTGCAAAAGTCAAGTTTTTGCCCCCCTATTCTCCTGATTTATCCCCCATAGAACTTTGTTGGTCGAAATTGAAGCAATTTCTCCGTTCCCGTGAAGCCCGCACACTGGAATTACTCGATCAAGCTATGGCTGACGCTGTAAATTATATTACCGAAGATGATGCCTTCGGTTGGTTCAACCACTGTGGTCTATTTACATGAAAATTGCTGTAAATTCTCTCCATCTCTCCTCCTCCGTGTCCTCCGCGCCTCTGCGGTTCGTTATTCTAAATCAATAACTTCTTGCGGCAACTCAAATAAACCATCTTCCCCAGCTTCAAAATCAATCACCTGATACACAGCATCAATATTTAATTCACCATAAATATGAGGAAATAATTCACCTATTTCAGCAGGCTCATAGCGAATTTAAGCTTGGACTTTTTCAGAATCAATAAAAAGTATTACCAATTCTTTTTGGTTATCAAAAAATCTCTTTGCAACCTTGAGTATTTGCGTTGATTTTGAACAATGTAAAAAACCTTCACTCTCTAACGAATCAGCGCGATATCTATCGAGATTTTTTGCTTGTTCCCATTGTTGACATTTGGTAATGTGGAGAATAGTATTCATGTTGCTTCTGCTTGTATCATTTTACGAATATCATCTAAAGGCGATTCAGGTTCATTAGGATTATCAGGATAAAATTCTAACACTACAGTAATGTTCAGTTTGCCAGCTTCCCTCTGCATGAATGGAGAAATGATTTCTGTAGATGCTTTTATTCTGAGTTTTCCTGCTTGCCAGCCTGTAGAGCCAACTCTGAAAACTTGACAGTTTATGCCTTCGCTAGAAGATTGCCATGTGATATCTTCAACTGGAAAATTGACTTCGTTTATGCACAGCCTTTTAAAAAGTCCTGAAACTGAGAACTGATTATGATGTTCCGTTAATTTAGTATGAAATTTTTGACTAAAATTTTCAGATATCAATTATTTGAATCTGCTAACAATATATGTATCTTTATTAAATAACAAAACATCAGCATCAAAGTCTAATATTTGGCATATCTTGTTCATAATAATCCTAGCAGTAAATATAATTTGGTAAGTGTCCGCATGGTAATTTAAACTAATCAACTATTTTGATCCGCAATTATTAACATCAATTCAGTGATAATACTGGTATTTAAGCCGCTAAAGATAAGCGCTCTACAACATCTTTATGAAATTTTATCATTTGTTAACGTTGATCAATTTTTGGGAATTATAATAACAAACCTCTCAAAAGCCTTAAACAGGTTTGGATATACAACCAGAGTGCAACCATGAATAAATTTAAATACTTATCTATTGCAGCATTGTTACTTAGCATTTCTGCCTGTACACCTTCGCAACAAGCCAAATTAGAGCCTTCGTCATCTCAAGTAAATGCCGCCGATACTACTAACATTGAACCAGTTTCAAAAGCAGTCAACGGCAAAGTTAATCGCAAAGGTTGGGAAGTTAGCATCACAGGTGTTAAATATGCAGGACAGAAAATTCAAGGAAATTACAGGACATACGAAGCAGCTGAAGTTTGGACGGTGGTTTCTGTAACCGTTAAAAACACAAGTGGCAAAAGACAACGAGAGGATGATGCATGGTTCCTTATTGGATTATCGAAATTAGTTGACTCAAAAGGCAACAAATATGATATTAAAGAGATGGAGTTCAAATATGATACTAATTTGCTAAGTAAACCTTTCTCTCAAGGTGAAGCTCGTTCTGTAGATTTCCTGTTTGACACTCCTAAAGGTATCAAGGCAGATAAATTTTTAATTTCCGATAAGAATCTCGAATCCATCCCTTTCAAACTTTAATCAGCAATAGCACTATTTAATTTGTTCTCTTTTATATCTCATGCAAAGGCGCAAAATTTTTCTTTGCACCTTTGCGTAAGATAATCTTTTTATAAATTCGGCGGAATACATACATCTGGCGCACATAAACCAAGAAACTCTAGCGTTGTCACCTCAAAGGTATCCAAATCTACGCAACGAATAGCATGGTTATTAGTATCAGCAATATATAAATGTGAACTCAAAACACTCAATCCCGAAGGTTCAAAAAACCGAGTGTTCTTACCCTGGCCATTTTGTAAGCCACTAGTACCATCTCCTAAAACTGTTTGACAATTTCCACTCGGACTAACTAATTTAATTTTATGGTTATAGGTATCTGCCACCCAGAGAAAATTCTCGGCGTATTCTACTCCTAAACAGTGCTGCAAACGAACATCTTCACCTTGTGCGTCTACATCACCAAAACCAAATAAACCCCCACTACCGCAAACAGTTCGCACTTGATACGGTTCTACAATTCCCACACCGCGAATTGAGCTAACTTCACTGTCAGCAATATATAATTCATTCCCATCTGTGCTAATACCGCTAGGTTGAGCAAAGGCACATTCGGTAAGTGAACCATCAATGCAAGCTTCTGCACCAGTACCAGCATAAGTTTTGATAATGCCAGTTTCTAAATCCATTTGCCAAATTTGATGGGGCCCAGCCATTGCAATAAACAAGGTATTTCCCACTTTGACTAAATCCCAAGGTGAATTCAGCGCAGTTTCTAAACCAGCACCGCCATTAGGATGGATATTGCGGCTTTGTTCACCTGTTCCTGCGATCGCTTCCACCACTTGATGCTTTAAATCTACTCGCCGCAGGGTATGATTTTCTGTATCAGCAACATAAAGAATTTCATTTTCCGCATCAAAAGCCATTCCCTGTGGTGCAAAAAATTGCGCTTCGTTAAAAGCACCATCAGTTAAGCCAGATTTTCCAGTACCAATCAAGTGTAAAATTTCCCCATCAAAGCTACTCATAATCAAGCGATGATGTCCAGAGTCAGCGATGAATAAACCCGTTGGAGTAGCTAGAACTTTACCAGGAAATGCTAAGGGTGTGATTAATGGTTGGCGCTGTTTTTCTAAAGTCAAGCTGATTTCTTGAAAATTAATTGTGCCTTTGTCTTGGTGTTGCTGAATTACCTTTTGAATTAACTCGTCTAAAGTGTCACGATTTCCTTCACCAGAAATCTGACCAATCACGTAACCTTCTGGATCAATAATTATTAAGGTAGGCCAAGCACGTACAGCATACTCTTCCCAAAGTCGAAAATTGCTGTCAACTATAACTGGGTGTTCAACGTCGTAGCGCAGGATAGCTTGGCGGATATTTTCTGTTTCTTTTTCGTTGTCAAATTTGGCGGAGTGAACGCCGATAACAGTAAGGCTATCTTTATATTTTTGTTCTAAATATTTCAGGTTTGGCAAAATATGCAGACAATTAATGCAACAGTATGTCCAAAAGTCTAAGATTACGACTCTACCCTTGAGTTGTTTAAGAGATAAGGGTTTTTCGGTGTTGAGCCAAAAGTAATTTTGCGGTAATTCTGGCGCTCTGACACGAGGAATCATAAAGTATACTTTGCTCTTAGAGGATGTTTATAATAATTTTCTGAAATAGGCTGATGAAAAATAATGAATATATTACCATCTGACTTTTCACGGTATCTCGAAAACCTCTCTCTAAATCTCTCTCCTAAAAGGAGAGAGACTTTGAATTTTCCCCCTTCCCGCGTCGGGAAGGGGGTTAGGGGGTTAGGTTTTTCGTGGATTAAAATTTGGAAATTGTGATTTCAGACGTAGGTTGGGTTGAGGAACGAAACCCAACATTATCAAGACTTTGTTGGGTTGCGCTACGCTTAACCCAACCTACAATTCTTTTTAAGTGAACTGTATTGAGATATATTACCGTGTGTTGCTAGTAGAGGCTTAAGTAGAACGGCGTAAATAATTCAATGTTTGTAGTAAGGACTTTAGTCCTAAGAAAAGGGCTAAAGCCCTTACTACGAGCCAAATTTTTCTAACTTTATATTAGAAAACACATAGTTTGATTTATTCTCACCGACTTACTTAGACAAAACCAAATCTAACTTTACAGGAGCAAAGATGAAAACAATTGAAGAATTAAAGACTCGTATTAAGGAACTCAGTAAACAAGCTGTTAAACTCAGACAAAAAGCATCTGAAGTGTATTTAACTAACCAAGAGCAAGCCAAACAGTTTAGGCAACAGGCAAGAGAAGCTAGCAAGCGCTGCCAAGTATTGATACAAGAGTTAAAACGCCAACAAGTTTAAAGTTAAAAACTGGCTAGTCTTGAGAACTACCAGTTTTTAACTTTCAGGAACCGCATAAATTAAAAATATTTTTATTGTTGCACCCCACCCCTTAATCTATTAAAAACTTGGTTGCCACCGCCACCTCTGATCAGAGCTTTGACCGGAACCGCTAAATCCAGATATTTGGCATTCATTAAGTAGCAATGGCGCACCATTAACTATGCCAGGATCTCCAGATACATCAATGCATTTGTCGGATAATCCATTTCTGAGAAATCCTGCACCAATGTATTCCCACCTCTGATCTGTGGTTCTAAAGCCACTGGTAGTTCCAGATAGTTCGCAATCAGAAAGTATCAATCGCGTACCATCAGCTGTGCCAGGCTCTCCCTCTACATTAATGCATCTATTGGATAATTTATTTCTGATAAATCCCCCACGAATAAATTCCCATTTCTGATCTGTGATTCTACCGGAACTGCTAAATCCAGATAGTTCGCAATTAGCAAGTATCAATGGCGTACCATTCGCTGTGCCAGGATCTCCACTTACATCAAGGCACCTGTTTGATAGTTCATTTATTATAAACATTCCGCCTACTTGTGCAATAGCATTTTGATTTTCTAGAACACAAGTTGCTCCCCATAACAGCGAGCCAACGAAGCCAACTGCGATCGCTGTACACTTTTTTGAATTAGGTTTCACAAGTTTTTCCCCTTGAGCGTTAAATTGATTTTTTTTTACAATGCTTTTGTTCTGGCAGATCAACTTACGCCATGTGCAACTTATACTCAAAACTAACCCCTCAACCCTTGTAAGGAATGAGGAGAACTACAGCAGATTTCAAGTTTATGAGCTAAAAAAATACTCCACCCGCGCACTCGCGCATCCTCCCCAATACATCGGGGAGGGTTGGGTAAGTATTGGTATCAACTTAAGCTGAAATCTTCTGACTTCAGAATAAATTCTGAGGCGGGCTAGATGAGAATGAAATAGCCCTGTCAGAATATTAAGTTGCACATTGCGTAAATTTAATATTCCTAAGCTTGTTCCGATTGAACTTGATATTATCTTTTAATATCAATAACTTTCAAAAAGATTTCGCAGCTTATAGATGTTTCTCCGCTATGACGAAGCCTTGACAAGCCTCATGCTACACTGTTGATTACTGTTTAATACATGAGCTTTTAGAAAATTTACATTTTGAAAAGACTTGACAAACTAAGTACTGAAAATTTATCAGCTTGGGTACAACAGGCTCAAACCCAGGCTGAACGAGGACGAGTTATCGATCGCATTCCGCAATTAGCTAAAGCTGATCCTGCTTGGTTTGCAGTTCATATCTGCTGTGAATCAGGAAAAACTTTCAACTTTGGGGATACAGCTTGTGTTTTCCCACTAATGAGCGTTATTAAAACGTTTTCCTTACTTTATCTGCTAGAAAATTTTGGTGCAGAAACGGTTTTTGGGTGGGTTGGGGTGGAACCATCAGATGCACCCTTCAATTCTTTAGAACAACTAATTAGCGATCGCGGATACCCCCGTAACCCCATGATTAATAGTGGGGCAATTACCCTCTCTGATAAATTACCAGGAAAGGACGCTAATCAACGCACTTTGTTATTTTGTCAATGGCTCAACCAATTAGCAGATTGCCAACTATCTTTAGATGAGGTAATGCTGGCTTCAGTGCGATTAACCCGATCAACAACAAATGTTGCGATCGCAAACTATCTCGCCGAAACAAATCATCTAAAAAATCTGGAAACAGCACTTGACACTTACGAGCAAATATGCTGTATATCTGGGCGAGTTGAAGATTTAGCCCTGTTAGGAAAACTCTTAGCTTTTGATAATGGCTGTATATTACCACAAAACCGCCGAATTGTCAACGCTGTAATGTCAACTTGTGGGTTATATGAAGCTTCTGCCCAGTTTGCAGTCAGAGTTGGTTTACCGATGAAATCAGGGATTGGTGGTGGACTGGTAGCAATAGTACCAGCAGAGGGAGCGATCGCTTGCTACAGTCCCATGTTGGATAATATCGGAAATCCGGTAATGGGGCTTGCCTTTGTTGAGGCTTTATCGCAAAAGTTAGGGTTGAGCATTTTCGGGTAAATGCTGCTTTTGAATCGGAAGAGAAATGATAAATTCTGTACCACTACCCACCTCAGATTTACACATTAGTTGTCCTCCGTGTTTCTCGACTACAATCTGATAACTAATCGAAAGTCCCATACCAGTGCCAACACCTCTGGCTTTAGTAGTAAAGAACGTCTCAAAAATTCTTTCTTGAACATCAGAGGGAATCCCAGAACCATTATCAGCAATGCGAACAACTACCCAGTTTTTATCTTTAAGTTCAGTAGCGATCGCAATTCGTGGTTTGTCTTGAGGATTGTGCTGTTCCTCCAATGCATCAAGTGCATTGTTGATAATATTCATAAACACTTGATAAAGCGAACTAGAAAAACCTTCAATACTAGGAATCTCACCGTACAAGCGCTCAATCTTAATGCCTTTTCTGATTCGGTTATTGAGGATGAGTAGCGTACTATCCAGGCATTTATGGAGATTAACTTGATGCGCTTTTGCTTCATCCAGGCGAGAGAAGTTTTTCAAGCTTAAGACAATTTGTTGCACGCGAGTAGCACCAAATTTCATCGACTGCAAAAGTTTAGGTAAATCTTCTTCTAGAAATTCTGCATCAATTTCTGTAGCGTAAGTTTGC
This sequence comes from Nostoc sphaeroides, assembly GCF_003443655.1. Taxonomy (NCBI): domain Bacteria; kingdom Bacillati; phylum Cyanobacteriota; class Cyanophyceae; order Nostocales; family Nostocaceae; genus Nostoc; species Nostoc sphaeroides. Next base: position 5,618,773 of record NZ_CP031941.1, on the reverse strand, counting down.
ACCGCTAGAGGTGGATTAGGCACTTCTTGGCGATAGGTTTTTAGCAATGCTAATAAATCGTCTACATATTGAATAGCAGGATCTAAATTCCCATAGATAAAATTCACCGGATTATTAATTTCATGGGCAATACCAGCTACCATTTGTCCTAAGCTAGACATTTTCTCACTTTGAAGCAATTGGGCTTCTTGCATTTGCTGTTGACGAAAAGCTGCCGCCTGCTGTTCTTCCAGTAGGCATTTAACTCTATCTAAAACTTGGTTAAATGCAATAGCAAGTATCCCAATTTCATCTGTCGTCATCACAGGTGCTTGCAAGTCAAAGTTAGATTCTTTAGTGACTCGCTGCGCCATATTCGTCAGCACTTCGACTGGATGAGTAATGGTTCGACTCGTGAATAGTCTACTTAAGTAGACTTTAGCTATTAGCCTGGAACTTTAGTTCCAGGCGGGTGAAGTCAAGCCTTGAGTTATCAGTTTTTCGCTCCCGATATAAACGAGTTATTTTATTTTTCGTTTTTCCGGTAACGGTGTTGATTCAGGAATTGGCGTTACCTCTGGTTTAATTTCTGCTGATGGCACAGTTGTTTCAGGTGCAGGAGACTCGATAATCTCTGGCAGCGTTGATGGCAAACTAGGAGATGGCGCAACTGGCACTTCTGGGGTGGGGACTTTACCAGCCCGACGCTTGAAAAATCCACCAAATCTATATTTTGTTGACTGAGGGACAACTTTTTCGGGTAACGGCGTTGATTCAGGAGTTGGTGTTACCTCTGCCTGTGGTGGTGTTGGCGCAATTATTTCTGGTGCTGGAGACTCAATAATCTCTGGTAGCGTAGGTGGCAAACTAGGAGATGGCGTAACTGGTGCTTCTGGGTTGAGAACTTTACCAACCCGACGGTTGAAAAATCCGTCCAATCTAGGTTTTGTTGTTTGAGGCACAACTTTTTCAGGTAACGGACTTGATTCAGGTGTTGGTGTTACCTCTGGCTGTGGTTCTGGTATCGGGGACAAAGTGGGAGATGGTACAGCCGTTGGAACTTCCAATTTTGGTTGCTCAGGCTGTGTTTTGGATTCTTGTGGAATTTCAGTTTCGGGAATCGGCTGTTTTTCTACCTTCGGTTGTATTTCGGGTGTTTTTTCAGCGGACGGGGTAGGTGTGAATCTATAATTTGGATCTACAATGCCACGTACCTCATCTGCTGTAACTTCTCCTCTAACAATTCTCGATAAAGTGTCTTTACCCTTTGGCTGGTAGTCAATTAATCTAACTGTAGTATTGAAGGCATTTTTGACAGTATTTCCTTGATTATCGAGAAATTCTAGTTTTACCCAGTTTTTTCCGGGACGGAAGCCTTTAAGGTAAACTGCTTGCCAGCGATCGAAAATAAAGCTTTCACCATTAATTGTGGAGCGGATGCGCCAATCACTGAATTGATCGTTAGGGTTTTCTTTGCCAACGAGGTGCAGGGGCGCGTTAGTTAAGTAAAAGTCCAGTAATATTGGTTCTGCTCCGTAGCTACTTTGAGGGCGGCTGTAAGTTAGCAGGGGTAACTTGGGATCTGGATTATTGTCGTCGGTTTTGGTGAAGACGTGAAATGTTGTTTGGGCATAAGCGCCTTCATTCTTAAAGCTTTCATGCCAAGGACGAGAGGCAAAGACACGCAGGGTATGAGTACCTGGAGACAAGTCTGGCAAAACCAAGGGCTGATTCAAGTCGTAAACAGGGATATAAGGTTGGTTATCCAGAATTACGTGTAGATGGGGCCCCAGTTGTAATTGTGAGTCCTTAAATATTGGTAAATCCTTAACCTGAAAACTGGCTGTGGCTTTGTTGTCTTGGAGAACTTCATCAGCTTTTGGAGTAACAATTGTCACTTGTGGCTGATAAACTTCCAAACTTGTCCGCAGTTCTTGGATAACAGATGGTGGGGAAACTTCCGAAAATTGCTTTGAAATTTGAGAAATCTGTGGAGGGTTTTCTCTATAGTCAGTAGATACTTCTTGACTACTCACTTTCTCGCCACAACTGGTCAAGCTTAATACCAGTGCCAATGTCATTACCCACCTGAAAATCGGGAACCTCTCAGGGAGGAGCTTCTCTAACACCCTTTTCTGCCACGAGTTCATGCGTTGCACCCAGTGAAAGTTCTTCGACAATTTACAGATTATTTTGGCTCAAAATGTCCATCTGGAACTATATCCCAAAAGGTGAAATCTGCCTCACATCCCATAATTTCTCTTGTGTATCTCAGGAAATTTTAAAATAAGTCATATTCTTTACAGCTTTTTACTTACGACAATGGAAATATGACACAAATGTTCATGAGTAATAGCAGCCAAAGCTGGAACATCGGCTCATACAGCCAAACCATAAAATTTGCAAATTGTTATTCTTTGTAAATTAAATGGCTAATCTATTGACTTTTGGACAAAGGCTTTGAAGTTAAAAGGCAGTTAAGGCAGGAATTCCAGCAATATTTCAGCAAGTTTGAATTATTGTTAAAATATCTCCAACTATCTCCAACAAAGTACAAGTTAAGACTCTATAATTCAACGAGAAACAACAATCCACATCGGTCTTCATCGCGGCTTCAGCAAAATGGAATTTGCGGTAATGGTTAACTTTGTGGTATTCATGATTCCTCATTCCTTATCTAGAGAGGAGGTCGAATGACAATAAGTCCTCCGGAGCGAGAGGAAAAAAAGGCAAGAGTAATCGTCGATAATGACCCAGTTCCAACCTCATTCGAGAAATGGGCGCAACCTGGACACTTCGACAGATCCTTAGCCAGAGGCCCCAAAACCACCACATGGATTTGGAACCTGCACGCACTCGCCCATGATTTTGATACACATACAAGCGATTTAGAAGATATATCCCGCAAGATATTCTCAGCCCACTTCGGCCACTTAGCCGTAATAATGGTTTGGTTGAGCGGGATGATCTTCCACGGCGCGAAGTTTTCTAACTACGAAGCTTGGTTAAGCGACCCGTTGAACGTTAGACCAAGCGCTCAGGTTGTTTGGCCCATTGTTGGACAAGACATTTTAAACGGTGATGTTGGCGGTGGTTTCCACGGTATTCAAATCACCTCTGGTTTGTTCCAAGTATGGCGTGGTTGGGGGATTACAAACTCCTTCCAACTTTACGTGACTGCGATCGGTGGCTTGGTATTAGCAGCCTTATTACTATTTGCTGGCTGGTTCCATTACCACAAACGCGCTCCCAAACTGGAATGGTTCCAGAATGTGGAGTCAATGCTGAATCACCACTTGCAAATCTTGCTAGGTTGTGGTTCCTTGGGATGGGCAGGTCACATAATCCACGTATCCGCACCGACTAACAAGCTTTTGGATGCAGGCGTTGCTCTTAAAGACATACCCTTGCCCCACGAGTTCATCTTGAACAAAGACTTGTTGACCGAGCTGTATCCCAGCTTTGCTGCTGGTTTAGCACCTTTCTTCACCTTGAACTGGGGTCAGTATGCTGACTTCCTTACCTTCAAGGGCGGTCTAAACCCAGTAACAGGCGGCTTGTGGATGACTGATATTGCTCATCACCACTTAGCGATCGCAGTTCTCTTTATCATTGCTGGTCACCAGTACCGTACCAACTGGGGTATTGGTCACAGCATTAAAGAGATCCTGGAAAACCATAAAGGCCCTTTCACTGGTGAAGGTCACAAAGGTCTCTACGAAAACCTGACCACATCCTGGCACGCTCAATTGGCTACTAACCTGGCCTTCTTGGGTTCGCTGACCATCATCATCGCGCATCACATGTATGCGATGCCTCCATATCCATATTTGGCAACTGATTATGCTACACAGTTGTGCATTTTCACCCACCACATGTGGATTGGTGCATTCTGTATAGTCGGCGGTGCGGCTCACGCTGCCATATTCATGGTGCGGGATTACGATCCAGTTGTGAACCAAAACAACTTGTTAGATCGGGTGATTCGTCACCGTGATGCGATTATTTCTCACCTTAACTGGGTGTGTATCTTCCTCGGCTTCCATAGCTTTGGACTTTACATTCACAACGATACAATGCGTGCCTTGGGACGTCCCCAAGACATGTTCTCTGATACGGCAATACAGTTGCAGCCAGTATTTGCCCAGTGGGTACAAAATATCCACACCCTAGCTCCTGGTGGCACTGCTCCCAATGCGCTAGAACCCGTTAGCTATGCTTTCGGCGGTGGGATTTTGGCTGTAGGCGGTAAAGTAGCGATGATGCCCATTGCTTTGGGTACGGCGGACTTCTTAATCCACCATATTCACGCATTCCAAATCCACGTTACTGTCCTAATTCTGCTCAAAGGTGTACTGTTTGCCCGTAGCTCTCGTCTGATTCCAGACAAAGCAAACCTGGGCTTCCGCTTCCCTTGCGATGGTCCTGGTCGTGGCGGTACTTGTCAAGTATCTGGTTGGGATCATGTGTTCCTCGGACTTTTCTGGATGTACAACACAATATCCATTGCAATTTTCCACTTCAGCTGGAAGATGCAATCAGATGTCTGGGGAACCGTAGATGCAGATGGTGTTGTGACTCACATCACCGGTGGTAACTTTGCCCAAAGCGCCATCACCATCAACGGTTGGTTGCGAGATTTCTTGTGGGCGCAAGCTACGCAAGTCATCAATTCCTATGGCAGTGCGCTATCTGCTTATGGACTCATGTTCTTAGGCGCTCACTTTGTTTGGGCATTCAGCTTGATGTTCCTGTTCAGTGGTCGCGGCTACTGGCAAGAACTTATTGAGTCCATTGTTTGGGCGCATAACAAACTGAAGGTAGCACCAGCAATTCAGCCTCGCGCTCTGAGCATTATTCAGGGTCGGGCTGTAGGGGTAGCTCACTACCTCTTGGGAGGAATTGCCACAACCTGGGCGTTCTTCCATGCACACATCCTTTCAGTAGGGTAGCAATCAGCAGAATTGAGTTATGAGTTATGAGTGCTGAGTGCTGAGTTTAAGAAGTAATTTTTATACTCCTAACTCCTAACTTCTAACTCCTAACTCCTGCAAAGCTGATACTTGATGGCTAAAGGTCAGAGGATTTATTAAACCTATGGCGACGAAATTTCCGAAATTTAGCCAGGATCTCGCACAGGACCCGACGACTCGTCGGATATGGTATGCGATCGCTACAGGCAACGATTTTGAAACCCATGATGGCATGACGGAAGAAAATCTTTACCAAAAGATTTTCGCAACTCACTTCGGTCACTTGGCAATCATCTTCCTGTGGGCATCCAGCCTCCTGTTCCACGTAGCCTGGCAAGGTAACTTTGAACAGTGGATTAAAGATCCCCTTCACATCCGTCCCATCGCCCATGCGATTTGGGATCCCCACTTTGGTAAACCAGCGATCGAAGCTTTTACCCAAGCGGGCGCTAGTAATCCGGTAAACATTACCTACTCTGGTCTTTACCATTGGTGGTATACCATCGGTATGCGGAATAACGGCGAACTGTACAACGGTTCAGTTTTCTTGCTGTTATTCGCTGCTGTAATGTTGTTTGCTGGTTGGCTGCACTTGCAACCCAAGTACCGTCCAAGCTTGGCATGGTTTAAGAGCGCTGAACATCGCCTAAACCACCACTTAGCAGGTTTGTTTGGTGTTAGTTCCTTGGCGTGGGCTGGTCACTTAATTCACGTTGCTGTCCCCGAAGCTCGCGGTCAGCACGTAGGTTGGGATAACTTCTTAAATACCCCACCCCACCCAGCAGGTTTAACACCATTCTTTACAGGCAACTGGGGTGTTTACTCTCAAAACCCTGACACTCCTGGACATATCTTCGGGACATCGCAAGGTGCAGGAACTGCAATTCTGAGTTTCTTGGGTGGTTTCCATCCCCAGACAGAAGCTTTGTGGCTGACTGACATAGCTCATCACCACCTAGCGATCGCAGTTCTATTCATCGTTGCTGGTCACATGTACCGGACAAACTTTGGGATTGGTCACAGTCTCAAAGAAGCCTTGAATGCCAAGAATTTCTTCGGTATTCCAGTTGAAGGGCCGTTTAACCTACCTCACCAAGGTATCTACGACACCTACAACAACTCCCTGCACTTCCAATTGGGATGGCACTTAGCAGCGTTAGGTGTTGTTACTTCCCTGGTAGCGCAGCACATGTACTCCATGCCTTCCTACGCATTTATTGCGAAGGACTACACAACACAGGCAGCGTTGTACACGCATCACCAGTATATTGCTGGATTCCTGATGCTTGGTGCTTTTGCCCACGGAGCAATATTCTGGGTACGTGATTACGACCCAGAACAAAACAAAGGCAACGTCCTTGAGCGCGTATTGAAGCACAAAGAAGCGATTATCTCCCACCTTAGCTGGGTATCCCTTTTCTTAGGCTTCCACACCCTCAGCTTGTACGTCCACAACGATGTAGTAGTTGCTTTCGGTACTCCTGAAAAGCAAATCCTGATTGAGCCAGTGTTTGCCCAGTTTGTTCAAGCTGCTAACGGTAAAGTACTGTACGGTTTAGATACTTTGTTATCTAACCCAGATAGTATTGCTTACACAGCATGGCCCAACTACGCTAACGTCTGGTTACCAGGCTGGTTAGATGCCATTAATGCTGGTACTAACTCCTTGTTCTTGACAATTGGCCCTGGCGACTTCTTGGTACACCATGCGATCGCTTTGGGTCTGCACACCACCACCTTGATCTTGGTCAAAGGTGCTTTGGATGCCCGTGGTTCTAAGCTGATGCCCGATAAAAAGGACTTCGGCTATGCCTTCCCTTGCGACGGCCCCGGTCGTGGCGGTACTTGCGACATCTCAGCATGGGATTCCTTCTACCTCGCTACATTCTGGATGCTCAACACCCTTGGTTGGGTTACGTTCTACTGGCATTGGAAACATCTAGGTATTTGGCAAGGCAACGTAGCTCAGTTCAATGAGAACTCTACATATCTCATGGGCTGGTTCCGCGATTACCTCTGGGCGAACTCTGCTCAGTTGATTAACGGTTACAACCCGTATGGCGTGAATAACCTGTCTGTCTGGGCTTGGATGTTCTTATTTGGACACCTAGTTTGGGCTACTGGCTTCATGTTCTTAATCTCCTGGAGAGGTTACTGGCAAGAGTTGATTGAAACCCTTGTTTGGGCACACGAACGCACTCCTCTAGCTAACTTGGTTCGCTGGAAAGACAAGCCCGTTGCTCTGTCTATTGTTCAAGGTCGTGTAGTTGGTCTAGCTCACTTCACTGTTGGCTACATCGTTACTTACGCCGCATTCTTGATTGCTTCTACTGCTGGTAAGTTCGGTTAACTAGGCTGCTAGTTTTGTAGATAAGTAATAAAAATCCCCTGCCGCAAGGTGGGGGATTTTATTATTGGGCGAGCAAGATTGCACACTCTTGTATTTTTCTTCGATCTCATATAAATTAATCTTCTACCTGCGTACTGATGACAGCATAATTAGTTTTATAAATAGATAACTTTTCTTGAGCTTTCTTATAAACAAAAGTATCTTTTGGAATACTTTCTAATAGCTTGATTGCTGCTTCCCATTTAAATTTTGCTTGTTTCCAAACTTTTGGCATATGAGGAGGATTCTGAACCATTAAAGACGCTTCAATCGCTACCTTTTGGGAAGATTCAAAATTTTCTGTTGCTTTCTTCTCATTTAATATCCTTGTACTAATAGATTGATTATTAATACGATAAGTAGATATTTGTTTTTTTACTTCTTCAGAAACAGATGTGCCTTCAGGAATTTTCTCTAATAATGAAATTGCTTCTTGCCATTTAATTTGTGCTTTTTTCCAAACTTCTGGAGAATGAGGAGGATTTTGAACCATTAAAGACGCTTCCATACCAATTTTTTGTGCCGCTTGAACATTAATTATTGGATTTTCTTTCTGATTATTATTTAATATAATTTGCTGAATTTGTGGTAATTTATCTCTGCTGATGACATCAAAAAAATACAGCAATATTGTACTAAATACACTTACAAGTATTAATGATTTGAAAATATATTTTTTGTTTAGTTGATGTGTAGCTAGTTCTTGATTAGGATTGGATTGAAGAGTATTCTTATCTTTATAATCTTGTTTTCTGTTTCGATCATTTTCTAAGCGATGCAAAACTTCTTCAGCCTGATATCTTATAGTATTACTATTTAAAATTAGCTCTCCAATTTTTGCTTTTATATATTCACATTTATCTATAACATCTCCTAGTGATTCAAATTGACCAGTACTAAATATAATTAATCCATGCTCATCATCTAACCATTCTAAAGCAAAGCCAGAGTTACCATAAAAATTAGATAAGCCAATTATAATTTTATAAATATCCTCACTATTTTTTAGTGTATTATAAATGTCATTTATCCTTTGTTGTAATGTGACTAGATCATCTTGAGATTGAGTAATTTGATGGATTTGCTGTTTTAGCAAATCCCCATTGTTAAGCGATAAATTTATCTTTATTTTCTCATCAATTTTTTGTAACTCGTTGTTTATACTTTCCTTATAAAGATGATTATTGATTTTAGTTAAAATTACAGAGTCATGTAAAATATGTTCAGCTATTTCTTGAAGATTATTTACCCATCCAATCCACTCATATATTTTTTCCTGTAAATCACTTAAATTTATTTCGGTTTCTGTATCTCCGAATTTTTCTGAAAGCAATCCTGCACCACCAGTAATGACTGCATCTAGTAAAAAACCACCAGGAATAAAAAAGCTTGCCACTGTTCCTAAAAATGGTAACGCTCCCATTGCTACATTTTTGATTTTTTCAAATCCTAATTCCGACTCAATTTCTTCTTGAATATCGTTTAACTTTGCTAAAATATTATCTAGTCTTAATATTTCATTTTTAATTTGATTTCGATTGCCAAGATTAAAATTCAGTTCATCAATAATATTTGGTAGGTCACTCAATAGCTTTTCTAACTCACTCATGAAATCATCCTTTGATTTTGGATCAAATTAAAGTATGATGTATAGTCTATTTCTCATCACATACTTAGTTATAATGGCTGAACAACTTGGTAAAGTGACAAGTTAAGTTTACAAATTTTAATAAATGAATTGTCATGCTATCCAAAAGAGCGATGTCTACGACGGGTTACGCCTACACCTAAAATTAACTTAGTTATAAGCAGCAATATGGAAGAACTGCAAATCTCAGAAATAGAAGCTACCTTTACAGCTCTTGTTAAGCAATGGCGTGAAGAAACTTTTGGGATATCATCTACTAACCAAATGTCGATGCACCCTGCATATCAGCAAATTATCGGCATGGGAAAACCTGTAATCCCACTTTTACTTAAGGAACTGGAAAAAAAATCTGGACACTGGTTTTGGGCATTAAAATCCATCAGCAGAGAAGATCCGGTTCCTCAAGAATATAGGGGAAAAGTAAAGGAAATGACTAAAGCTTGGTTGGAGTGGGGTAAGCAAAGAGGCTACAGGTGGTAGGTAATAACGCTTGGGTTAAGTTTGTCAGAGAAAAAATTGAGCGTGATTATCCTAACCTCACTGTCTATGGATATAAACTTACCAGTCCAGATACAATTGATTACAACTGTGTTGCTTGGGCAGCAGAGGATGATGAAACATGGTGGTGGCCAGATATTCAAAATCAATTTTATTGGCCATTGAGTATTTCCAGAGAAGAAACTATAGAGGCTTTTCAACAGGCATTTGAAACACTTGGTTATGAAGTTTGTCAAGGTGATGCTTTAGAAGAGGGATTTCAAAAAATAGCGATATATACTAATTCCAATAAAGTACCAACTCACGTTGCTAGACAACTACCTACTGGTAAATGGACAAGTAAGCTTGGATCGCTTGAAGATATAGAGCATAATAATTTGCAAGGGCTAACTGGAAATCCTGGTTATGGTGAGGTAGGCTGTATTATAAAAAAAACCATTCCAGTGTAGAAAATATTTAGCACAATCTAATTACCAGGCTAATTAAAAGTGCGTATTTTACCGCCGTAGGCATCCCCTAAAATAAATTTTTAGCTCTGAGTAGTCATAATTATGAAAGATTCGCATAATAAGCTGATGTGCAGCTAAATTGTATAATGCAAAAACGTAAAATTATTGTAGTGCGGGCATCTTGCCCGCATCGCATATACAAATTAAATACGCAACAGCTTATCCTATAACTTAAAATGAACATTAAACTCGTAGAATCTCTCATACAAGTTATCCTCTCTCTCTCTGATGAAGATCGCTCCCTTTTGGAAGAAAAACTATTTTTCGATTCATCAGAGCCTTCAACTCGTGATTTAATGCTACTTGCTCAGAGTAGAGGAGCCTTTAACTTTCTTGAAAATGAACCAGACATATACTCACTAAAAGATGGAGAACCTATCTAAAAAGAAAGCGATGTCTACGACCGGCTACGCCTACGCCTAAAATTAAACTTAATTACAAGCACTCAAAACCATGACAAACTGGCAAGAACGCATTACTCAAAACCCAAATGTATGTCACGGTAAACCGTGTATCAAAGGAACACGCATTATGGTGTCAGTCATCCTTGATAACTTTGCTGAGGGACTGACATTTGAGGAAATTATTCAAGAGTATCCACCACTGGCTTTAGAAGATATCAGAGCAGCTATTGCTTATGCAGCCCAATTAACCAGGGAAGAGGAATTGTTGCCATTGCGATGAATAAAATGACAGTAAAACTCGACGAGAACATGGCACAAACCCACGTCGAGTTTTTGCAACAAGCTGGTTACAACGCTGACCGTGTGACTGATGAAGGATTGTCTGGTGCTGATGATGAAATTGTTTGGGAGCAAGTTTGTGCTGAGGAACGATTTTTTATCACCCTTGATTTAGATTTCTCTGATATTCGCCGCTTTCCACCAGGCACTCATCCTGGTATCCTACTATTGCGATCGCGTAACCGTAGCCGTCAGGCAGTACTAGAAATATTGTCTCGTGTTGTGCAAGAGCAACCATTAGAAACCCTGAAAGGTTGTCTTGTAGTAGCAGACGACATACAAACGCGAATCCGGCGATCGCAGTGATAGCATAGATACAAAGTTAATATACTATCTGCGTTACTTTGCGCTTCCCTCTGTGTCCCTCTGCGTTAAAAAATATAATGGCTATAAGGCTAAAATACGTCCTAGTGGACATGATATTTCGGATAAATTCCAAAAGGATAACCAAGGTGCAATTCCGCCAAATCTACTAGAAATTGCTAATACTGAATCGAATAGTGCTTATTTACGAAGCTGTAAAGCAGCAGAAATTAGACCCCATTCAGCACATTTTCCTCAAGGGTTCGCCGAGTTCTTCATCAAATTTTTAACTGATGAAGCTGATATGATTTTAAATCCATTTGCAGGTTCTAACACAAGCGGGTTTGTGGCACAGACTCTGCAACGCCGATGGATATCTTTTGAAATTAACGAGGATTATGTAATAGGAAGTCGTTATCGTTTTACATAATAATCACATTAAGTAAATAGCCAGGACTAAAGAGTTAAAATATATAACTCATAACTGATAACTACCACTTAAATTTCTCCATTCACCTGCATTTGATGAACTTGATCCGCTAACTCTTGACGGCCTTGATCATCTAGTTTATCAATCGCTAACATTCCCATAAGAATAACTTCTTTCAGGGTCAAACGTGTCGAATGTGCCTGTTTTTGCACAATCTCTTTAATAATGGGACTCACACCAATCGCTGTACTAGCTCTAGCCACGGAATAAAAGGAAAACACTAATGATTAAGCCTAAATCTTACCACTTACCATGAACTTATTTTGTATAGTTAAAACTTAATTTAAATGTGTTTCAACTCATACTTCCATAAGTAAACATTAATTTGAAATTAGAGGATGTTTTAAAAGTGATTTGTTGTAATTTTAAGCACTTGTTGATCCCCCCTAACCCCCCTTAAAAAAGGGGGAAGAATCAAAGTCCCCCAATTTATCGGGGGATTTAGGGGGATCTAAAAGGTTTTGTTACTGACCAGAGGACTTTTTAAACATCCTCTTAGGTATGTATAGAATAAGTTCTAAGTCCAGGGCACGTACACACTTGCAATATTTGTGGTAACTGAGTTATAAAAAATAGTCTGCTTGTGAAAATAGGGCTTTCAGTATAAATATCCTTAAAAATAAAATTTGTATACCACCGGGAAAACCGTAATTTAAAGAGATCGTGAATTGTCAAATATAATCTCGTTAACACGCTTTACAGAACTATACAGTTTAAATAAGAATAATAACTTAACCGAAGTAAAATTTTCCTGAATACAGGTAACTAATGCTGTGAGATGGAAAAGCAGTGAGTAGAGGAGAGACAAAGCGATGAGGGATCCTTATCTGTTGGCAGCAGGCTTGTTAACAGTATTAGCAATACCAGCATTGGCTCTTCCACATTTGTCGATTGTCCTGCCAGAAAATTCTAGATCCCTGTGGGATTTAAAACAGGGATCTCAGGGAATAGTCAGTACAAAAATTATCAATAGCGTTGATATCTCCTTACCAGAACTCAGCAGCCAAGCGTTCCAACCCCTAAAAAGTTTGCAGCCAACAGCAGGTGAGAAAAACATTAAGAGCTTATCAGAAGTCAGTGGTCAGGGATTACCAGATCCAACAGAGTCATCACTCAACCCCAACGCCCAACCAGCTGGTCTTTCACTGACATCTGGGAATCAACTTTACTACCAAAGATTAGCGGCTCTAAAAACAGGTCAGATTTATACACGCGTAAATAGTGATAGTTTGCAATCATTGTGGGAGTCGATCAAGAAACGTCAATTAACTTATGATGACTGGAAAAGTTTATTAGCTTTAGAAGCGAGAGCGATCGCTCAAGGTCAAGGTGCAAATCATCTAAGTATCTTAGTTGGTGATTCTTTGAGTATGTGGTTTCCTAGAGAAAAACTGCCTGCTGGGAAATTGTGGCTGAATCAAGGCATATCTGGAGATACTTCTAGCGGCGTTTTAAAAAGATTGGGGGCATTTTCGGCAACCCGACCAGATGTAATTTATGTCATGGCTGGGATTAACGACTTACGCAAAGGCGCTAGTGATGACACAATTTTGCGTAATTATCGCCGGATTATCCGTCGCTTGCGGCAGACTCACCCAAAAGCTCAAATCATTGTCCAGTCAATTTTGCCTACTCGCCTAGCAAAAATTTCCAATAGCCGCATTCGTCACATCAACATACAACTAACCCTGATTGCCAAACAACAAGGCGCTAATTATCTAAATATTTATAGCTGGTTTACAGATATGGAAGGCAATTTACGCCCAGAGTTGACCACAGATGGGTTGCACCTGTCTCAAGAGGGTTATGATGTGTGGCGATCGGCACTACAGCAGATAGAATACAAGCTAACTCAGGGTGAGAAATGAGCGATCGCTTTGCGAAGACTTGGAGCGATCGCATCACCATAAGTTATTATTAAACGTCTTCAGATGCTCAAGGCTTCCCGATTCAAAACCTGATTTAACTTCCCACTGCGATAACCTTCTAAATCCAGGGTTACGTAAAGAAATCCGAAACCTTGAAATGCAGAAACTACTTTCTGTAAATCCGTAGTTAAGACAAACTCTTTAATTTGTTCTGATGCCAATTCAATGCGTGCTGTATCTCCTTCTGATCGCACGCGCAAATTTTGCCAACCCAGCTTTCTTAAGAAAATTTCGGCTCTACCAACTCGTTGTAACTTAGCTACAGTAATCTCTTCACCGTAAGGAAACCGGGAACTCAAACAAGGTTGAGCAGGTTTATCCCACCAAGGTAAACCGAGTTGTTGCGAAAGTTGTCTAACTTCAACTTTGGTGACACCCACTTCTGCTAAAGGCGATCGCGCCCCTCTCTCTTTCGCCGCCTGAATTCCTGGGCGATAATCATGCAAATCATCGGCATTTACCCCATCCACCACGTAGGGATAACCCAACTGTAAAGCTAAAGGTTTGAGAGTATCGTGCAATTCACTTTTGCAAAAATAACAGCGATTAACCGGGTTAGAGGTGTAATTGGGATTTTCCATCTCGTGAGTCTGGACGATTTTATGCCCAATCCCAATAGTAGCGGCTTGAATTTTGGCATCTTCCAACTCTTCTGGTAACAGCGAAGGAGAAACAGCCGTCACAGCCAAAGCGCGATCGCCCAACGCATCATAAGCAATTTTGGCAACCAAAGTACTATCAACGCCCCCAGAGTAGGCAATCAACGCCTGCTCCATTTCTTGAAATAAGGCTTTTAATTGCTCAAATTTTTCTGTTAGCATCATTTCCCAATCCTGCCCAAACCTTATAGCACCCTGCAAATTCTATTCTAGTAAAACAGCAGCAGTGACAAGAGAAAAAATCAGCAGAAAGTCAATCAACAGCCGCAAAATCAAGCAACACCGTCTGAACAAATTTCGCTTTAGGTTGGCGGTTTGCTATATTTAGCTATCAGACTGGCTAAAAGTGGTAAATCAATTGGTTTAGAAATATAGTCATTTACTCCAGATGCTAGACAAGTTTCGCGATCGCCTTTCATTGCCATTGCTGTTTGAACAATTACCGGAATCGTCCGATATTGCTGATTATCTCGTAGCTGTTGTACTAACTTAAGACCATTTCCATCTGCCAGATGAACATCCATCAAAATCAACACTGGGTCTAATTGTGCTAAAGCTTCCCACATCTCGGCAGCATTCTTAACCCAAGTAACCTGATATCCCAATTTACGCAGATAAATTTGCATCAAATTAGCGTTGGGTAAGTCATTTTCTACTAGCAAAATATCTACAGAAGAACTAGGGATGAAAGGCAAAGGAGATGAGGAGTATTTTGCTCCCTCTGCCTCCCCTGCTCCCCCCACCTCCCCTGCCTCTTGCCTAAAGGGAAGTACAAGGGTAAAACGGGAACCGCAATTTACTTCAGATTCCAGTTTCACAGAACCACCGTGAATTTGGGCGAGTTTTCGAGTCACTGCTAAACCCAAACCAGTACCTTCACCACCAGCGACAGCCTTGGCAATTTGGAAATAGGGTTCAAACAGTTGAGCTTGGTCTTCTTGGGAAATGCCAGTACCAGTATCCCAAACTGTAAAATACACAAATAGACCTTTGGGAACAACCTCTAAGCCAACACTGCCTTTGCTGGTGAATTTGAGGGCATTGAAGAGTAAATTCAACAGCATTTGCTTGAGTCGCAACGGGTCAGCTACTAGGGTTGTAATATCGGGGTCAAGTTTTAGACGGAGTTTCAAACCCTTATTAGCGGCTTTCTCTTTCACCAGTGCGAAAACATTGCTACACAGCAGTGGCACATCAATTGTTTCCCACTGCACTTCCATCTGATTTGCTTCAATTTTAGAGAGATCCAAAATATCATTAATCAAAGTTAGCAAGTGCTTGCCGCTAGACCGAATGATATTTAAATACTCTTGCTGGCGTTCTTGAGTTGGTTCAAATCCTGGGGTTAAAAGGAAGTCGGTAAACCCAATAATAGAACTAAGCGGTGTGCGAATTTCGTGGCTAGTGTTTGCCAAAAACTGATTTTTAAGTTGATTGCTGCGCTGCAATTCTTGATTAGAGTTACTTAACTCTTGATACCGTTGCTGCCAAGATAGAATGTGTCTAAGTTGTATCAATGCTGTAGTACAATGCTTGGCAGACCTTGCCATCAATTGCGATCTGAGTTGAGAAAATGATTCTATGAGCCACTCACGATCTGAGTTTAGGGGTGCTGCGGCGATAATTAGCCAGCCTATGACGTTGCCAGAATCATCAGCTAACCGCCAAGCGCTCGGTGGTTGTTGATTCTCAAGCTGCTGCAAATCTTCAAGTTCTATCACCTCTTGCAATCTCAACAGCAGCTTTTTTTCTGCTGTCAGCAATTCTAAAAATAAAGGTTGTGAGTTTGGGGATAGAGAAGACGAAACATAGCAAACTGTGGCAATTGCTTGTGGTTCAAACAAAGCGATGCCTACAGCACAATCTGTAAGCGCCAAATTACTGCTGTTGACAGCACTGTTAATTTCGTTAACCACAGTTTGGAGAATTTCTGCTTCTGCGGCTCCTGCCTGGGGGACAGTTTTACAAGCAGAAAGCAGGCAATCATTAAGGCGACTTTGCAACTGGTTCAAGCTGCTCTCCAGCCACAACTTGGCGCGAAGTTGCTCAATTGTTGTCAAAGGTTTTGGCCTTGCATCTATCTGTGAGTTGTGGTCTGGTAAGCTTGAGTACTGCTGCATGGTCAACTAGACCGTTAAACTAGTTTAGCTTCGCATCAGAATCCGAAAAGGATTCTATGTATATTAACTGACAATTCTTTTTTATTTATAAACCATAACTTATGTTGTTATAAACCATAACTTATGATGTTAAATTTAGCCGCTATTCTAAAAAAATTATTATATAAACCACTGACCTAAAATTTTTTAAAGCAACTTAAGGCTTATGGATACACAATTTGCCCAACTAATCGTTAATGGGATTGCGGTGGGGAGCATTATTGCTCTAGCGGCAGTTGGACTAACTCTTACTTACGGAATTTTACGGCTATCTAACTTTGCTCATGGTGATTTTCTCACTCTAGGAGCCTATCTAACCTGGCTGATAAACACTATTGGAGTCAATATTTGGCTGTCGATGATCCTGGGGGCGGGGGGAACTGTAGCAGCCATGCTGTTATCGGAAAAGTTACTGTGGTCAAAAATGCGCTCTATCCGTGCTACTTCCACTACGCTGATTATAATTTCTATCGGACTTGCCTTATTTCTTCGCAACGGCATTATTTTTATCTGGGGTGGCAAGAACCAAAATTATAATTTACCTGTTACGCCAGCTTTAGATATTTTGGGTTTAAAGGTGCCGCAAAATCAATTATTAGTATTGGGGTTGGCGGTGCTAGCAATTTTGGCGCTGCATTACCTGCTGCAAAATACCAAAATTGGTAAAGCGATGCGAGCAGTTGCTGACGATTTGGACTTAGCCAGGGTTTCAGGTATTAATGTTGATCGAGTGATTTTATGGACTTGGGTAATTGCTGGTAGTCTTACGTCCTTGGGCGGCAGTATGTATGGGTTGATTACAGCCGTGCGCCCGAATATGGGATGGTTTTTGATTTTACCATTATTTGCCTCAGTAATTCTTGGTGGGATTGGCAACCCTTACGGTGCGATCGCAGCAGCTTTTATCATTGGCATCGTCCAGGAAATCAGCACCCCTTGGCTGGGTTCACAGTATAAACAGGGTGTAGCACTGTTAATCATGATTTTGGTGCTGCTCATTCGTCCCAAAGGTTTATTCAAAGGAACGATTTGAGCAGCACCACCCACTTCTAACTACTCAATAATGTGGAAATAGTAGGCTGCTACCAGAAAATTGATAGCTAACAATAACAGTGCCCAGCCTGTGCGATAGGCGTAGGGAGGTTTAGCTCCACTATCGGCAACTGGTAAATCTTTGCTTTTAGCAGTCATAATGCGATTCTCCTAATGTCAGGACTTTTTAAGAAATACCAAACTGGTGTACCAAATATTCAAATTCTTTAAGAATATTTGTGTGAAGTTAAGAATTGGGGAATGGGGAGTGGGGAATGGGGAGTGGGGACTGGGTATGGGGCATTGGTTATTTCTTCCCCTGCCTCATCCCCCTCATCCCCCTCATCCCCCGACTCCCGACTCCCCACTCCCCACTCCCTCCTCTCCAGCATGATAGGAACTGCGAACCAGAGGCCCAGAACGAACATGGTTGAATCCCATTTCCCATGCTAATCTGCCGAGTTGCTCAAATTCCTCTGGAGTCCAATATTTTTGGACTGGCAGATGTTCTAAAGAAGGACGCATATACTGCCCAATAGTCAAGCGAATCGCACCCCACATCCCTTAGATCAGCCATTGCTTCAACGACTTCATCAAGTGTTTCTCCGTGTCCCAGCATCAAACCTGATTTGGTGGGAATTGTCGAATCGATTTCTTTGACCATAGCTAGTACTGAGAGGGAGCGATCGTATTTGGCTCCTCGGCGCACTGGCCCGGTTAACCGTTTCACTGTCTCAATATTGTGATTAAAACAAGCTGGTTTGGCTTTTACAATCATGGCAATTCGCTGGCGTTGACCTGATTCCCCAACACCAGCACCACCCCATAAATCGGGAGTCAGCACTTCAATTTGAGTCTCTGGGTTCAACTGGCGGATAGTTGCGATCGTCTCCACAAAATGCCCTGCGCCCTGATCGGGCAAGTCATCACGGGCTACAGAGGTCAGCACCACATAACGCAATCCTAAAAGCTGCACCGCCTGGGCTACCTTTTGGGGTTCTTCTAAATCAAGAGGCATCGGTGCATGACCTTTATCTACTTGACAGAAAGCACAAGAGCGTGTGCAGGTAGGCCCCATTAGTAAGAAAGTTGCAGTTTTTTGGGCATAGCACTCCCCCCGATTGGGACAGCGCCCTTCTTCGCAAATTGTGTGAATTTGGCGCTGCTTAATAATGCGTTGTACGGTAGAGATTTCACTGGCTTTGCCAATAGGACGACGTAACCAGCTAGGCATTGCCGTAATTTCAGACTTTAGTTCGGCTCGTTGTGATGAAATCATAGACATCTAAGCAAGATACGGATATAGATGGTCTGTTAATTAACAAATGATAGATAAGCTGATATGCGTCTAAATTATATAAACATTCTTTATAATCGTTGACAGTTGACGGTTGTCGGTCATCAGTCAACCGTCAACAGTCATCAGGTAAAGGTTATCGGTCATCAGTCAACCGTCAACAGTCATCAGGTAAATGTACAACGTTATTTGCGTAACAGCTTAAGAATAGACGCGCGGATGCTCTCACCGATGCACTATCTCTCGGTGTCACCATGTCCCTTATGCCCTAGAACAGAGCTAAAGCCTTAAATATAACGATGACACAAATTGAAAATAGCACAAGCAAAAGTTTTGCTAAACACCTCTAGCAATGTCATTTATACCGAAATATACTATCCCCCAATTGCTAAAAATTTTGTATATAGTGGGGGAATTCTCAATGACAATCGGCAAAGCCGCTATTTACACTTAAAGTTTCTGTTAGAGCAAACAGTCGTGGCAAGCAACAAAATTTTAGTTATCGATGACACTACAGTTGTCAGGGTAAAAGTACGAGAAATGTTGCCTCCGGGCAATTTTGAGGTACTGGAAGCAAAAGACGGTTTAGAAGGACTAAATTTCATTCTTCAAGAAAAACTCAGCCTGATTATGCTGGATTTCCTGTTGCCTAAAATGAGTGGCTGGGAGGTTTTCCAGAAAGTCCAAGCCGATCCGGAATTAAGGAAAATTCCTTTGGTGATCATGTCTGGCCGCAAAGAAGAGGTGACTGAGAAAATCACAGAACCCTTTGAATACTTTGAATTTCTGGGTAAGCCTTTTGATCAGAAGCAACTAATTAACGCAATTAAGTTAGCTATGACCAAGGCGAAACTGCCACGCCCAGAACTAGTGCCAGTAGGAGCAGGAGTCGCTGTCAAAAATGGCACAGTTGCAACTTCTAGTGTAGCCACTGCTACGGTAGCAGCCCCTAGCGTCGCAAATACTGCGATGCCTACGGCGGCAAGCAACGCAACTCCAACTACCAGGGAAGCCTCCAACGCAGAAATTAATGCATTGAATGAGAAAATTGTCAAAATGCAAGCTGAAATCGATGGCTTGAAGAAACAGCTAACTCAGGTTGTGACCTTTATTAAACAAAAAATCAAGTAGCATTTGTACTCATTATTATTATCGCAGCCAAAGCGGGTAAAAATAGTTAGTACAAAAATACTTATGTTGACAAATCATCGTTGACCACAAAATTCAAAAGCAGGAAAAAATAACTAGCAATTATCTGCACCTCTATAAATTTTGAATTTTGAATTTCCCGAACGCGAATTTATGTTAAGCGGAGTCGAAACACAGCGTCTTCGCAAAAGAAGAGGTTGACAGTCTAGAAAAGCAGCCAAATACCCACTAAACCTGCCGCAGTTTGCTCTTAATCGAAAGAGAACGGCAGGCTTTTTTCTTAATATCCTGCGATCCGTAAATAGACCATGCTGTATGGGCACAGCGCATTGCTCATTGGTGTCAATTTAACGTGAAAGCCAGTCTAAAACAACCTTGTAGAGATTATTTCTTACCTCGCACCTCGTTCCCAGTCTCCGACTGGGAATGCCATCCTAGCGGCTCTCTCTGCCGCCTCTGTTACTGGCGGCAGAGCCGCTAGGAGCAGCATTTCCCGACTCTGGCTGAAAACGAGGTTTTAAAACAATACGGTTCAGTTAAAGCCAAAAACCTTGATACACGTAGGTTGGGTTGAGGAACGAAACCCAACATTTGGCGGGTTTGTTGGGTTTCGCTGTCGCTCAACCCAACCTACAATTTTCCTTAACTGAACCGTATTGGGTTTTAAAAGAGTTTTTGCTTAAGTTGACACCAATGAGCAATGCTGTGCGCTTACAAAAAATGGAGTTTTTAAACTTATCCATATTTGGGATTTATTGTCAATTCGCCTCCGTGGTCGCATAGAGGAATTTAGTCTGAGAATGTTGCTGTTCTCAGAGTTTTTGGGAACTATAGGATTATTAGGCTAGAAATTTGTCAGTCAGTCTGCCAATAAAACAAAGGTAACTTAGCTGCGATCGCCGGGCCAATAGTGAATAATTAACAAGGAGTTAAATTAATTTAAAGACATGAATTACAAAACTGATATAAAAACCTTTGATTTACCAGAAGATAGTTTAATTTTAGTGGTAGATGATACTACTACAAATTTAGAAATTGTATTTAACATATTAACTAACATAGGTTTTAAAGTTATTACAGAAAATAATGGAGAAAGTGCAATTAAGCAAGTTGAATCTAGACCCCCTGATTTGATTCTATTAGATGTAATGATGCCGGGAATAGATGGGTTTGAAACCTGTAAAAGGCTGAAATACAACTCCGATACTTGTGATATTCCAGTAATTTTTATGACGGCGAATTCTGATACTGAGAGTAAGGTAAAAGGTCTAAATATCGGGGCAGTTGATTACATCACTAAGCCCTTTCATGAAGAAGAATTATTAGCTAGAATTAAAACCCATATTCAATTACGAAATCTCACAAAAACTTTAGAAAAACGAGTTGCAGAAAGGACAGCAGCCTTGTCTAGGGCATTAAAAGACTTACAAGAGTCTCAAGTTCAGCTTGTACAGACAGAAAAAATGTCTGCCCTTGGTCAATTAGTAGCAGGAGTTGCTCATGAAATTAATAATCCAGTTGGTTTCATTCATGGCAATCTCGGACACGCTTCAGCATATTTCCAAGACATGAGCAAGATCATTAACCTCTATCAGCAGCATTATCCTAATCCGGTTCCAGAAATTCAAAAAGAAATTGCAGCGATAGATTTGAAGTATATGCTTGCCGATCTACCTAATTTAATTTCCTCAATGAAAGAGGGTGTTCAGCGCATTCGCAACATTAGTACTAGTCTGAGAACCTTTTCTCGCGCAGATAGCTCGATAAAAGTTTATTGCAACATTCATGATGGCATTGACAGCACAATCATGATTCTCAAACATCGCTTAAAAGCATCCGAAGATCGTCCCGATATTCAGGTAATTAGAGATTACGGTAATTTGCCAGAAATAGAATGCTTTATCGGACAACTAAATCAGGTATTTATGAATTTATTAGCTAACGCTATTGATGCTTTAGAGGAGTCTAATGTAGGGCACACCTATATTGAAATTGAAGCAAATCCCAATCAAGTTTTGATTCAAACTAGCCTCACTGAAAACAAAAAACATATTTTGATTCGGATTAAAGATAATGGCGTGGGAATGTCACCTGATGTTCAACAAAAAATCTTTGACCATTTATTCACCACCAAACCTGTGGGTCAAGGCACAGGATTAGGGTTATCAATTGCTCGTCAAATTGTTGTCGAGAAACACGGAGGAACTCTGGAAGTAAATTCAGCACCAGAACAAGGTTCAGAGTTCATCATTAAGCTTCCCGTTTGAAAATCATAGCAAAAATAATTCTCCATATAGATAAATTTATGTTTAAGGCAGTAGTCGGTCACAGTAACGATCCAGATTCTCTATCAGCAGTTGAAGAAGTTATTCAGCAATGTGTAAGTTTTCTTGCAGGAGATATACCAAAAGCTGGAATTCTTTTTGCTGCAATTGACTTTGAACATTCGCTGATTTTGCAGCAAATTCATCAGGCTTTTTCGGGGATTGAGTTAATTGGTGGAACAACAGATGGAGAAATTTCTTCAGTCTTAGAGTTTCAGCAAGACTCAATCACCTTGATGTTATTTTGCTCAGACGAAGTTGAAATTTATGCAGGAGTTGGACGCAAAGTTTCAGACGATCCAATTACTGCAACTAAACAAGCTGTGGAGGAAGCCAAAGCAAAAAGTACCGCAGATCCAAAGCTATGTTTAACTCATCCAGAGAGCCTCACAACTAGTGGTGTGTCTATATTAAATGGCTTAAAACTAGCTCTTGGACAAGATATGCCAATATTTGGTGGTTTAGCAGGCGATCAGTCAAGATATCAAAATACATATCAATTTTTTCAAACAGAAGTATTAAGTGATTCTGTACCAATTCTAATTTTTTCCGGCACAATATTGT
The DNA here is from genome assembly GCF_003443655.1 of Nostoc sphaeroides. Taxonomy (NCBI): domain Bacteria; kingdom Bacillati; phylum Cyanobacteriota; class Cyanophyceae; order Nostocales; family Nostocaceae; genus Nostoc; species Nostoc sphaeroides. The sequence continues at coordinate 5,596,129 of NZ_CP031941.1, read as the reverse complement.
TTTCCCACGCTGTTGCAAGTGGTTGGCATCCCATCGGTCAAACAAGCAAAGTAACTAAAGTAGATAAGAACATTCTCTATGAAATAGATGGTAAGCCAGCTTTAGATTTTTATCATCATTATCTAGGTTTGCTTCCTCCTTCAATGGAATATCCGCTAGCAGTGTTTGATCAAAATGGAGAAAATTTTTATATCAGAGCGCCTATTAGTTACAATCAAGAATCTGGTAGCATAACCTTTTTTGGAGATATTCCCGATCAAGCAGTTATTCAAATTTCCGAAGCAGCTTATGAAGATATTTTGGCAGCTTCCAAAGCATCATTTATGAATGCTTTGGATAATTATCCAGGTACAGAACCAAGTGCTGTGTTGTTCTTTTCATGTGTAGCTCGTCGGCAAATACTTGGTACAAGGGCACAAGAAGAGTACCAGAATACGAAACTTTGTCTGACTGGCTATTTACCTGCCTGTGGATTTTATTCTTATGGAGAAATTGCTCCTATAGCTCGAACTAACCAGACGCAATTTCACAATGAAACTTTTGTAACTTTAATTTTGGGAAATCGGTAGAATCTAATGGAAATTGGGGATTATCAACGAGAAATTAAGGAACTAAAAAAAGCCAAGAGAATTATCCAAAAACAATTGGAGCGTTCTGAATCAGACCGGATAAAACTTGAAGATATAAATAAAAAAAAAGAATCTTTGCTGAGGACAGTAATTGAGGAATTAAAGGAATATCAAAATAGCTTAGAAGAAAGAAGCCAGGAGTTAGAAATGATGCTTCTTAATCTTCAGATAATGCAGAATAAGATGTCTAGTTTGGGAAATCTTGTTGCAGATGTAGCTCATGAAATTAACAACCCAGTTAGCTTTATAGCAGGTAATCTGACTCCGGCTCAAGAGTATATTGAGAATTTGTTACATCTGATAAACCTTTATCAGCAGACCTATCCCAAAGCATCTCAGCAAATTCAAAAAACAATCGAAGTCATTGAACTTGAATATATCCGCGAGGATTTACCTAAACTAATTTCATCGATGAAAGAAGGCACAGATCGTATTTGTAGCATTAGCGATAGCTTGCGAATTTTTTCTAGAGCAGATACAGAGCAAAAACTTCTTTTTAACATTCATGAAGGTATTGATAGCACTCTTATGATTCTCAAGCACCGTTTGAAAGCTAATAAGATTCGTCCTGATATTCAAGTAGTTAAAGATTACGGCGAATTTCCTTTAATAAAATGTTTTCCAGGACAACTGAATCAGGTATTTATGAATTTATTGGCAAATGCTATTGATGCTGTAGAAGAGTCTAACTCTGGACTGAGTTTTGATAAAATCAAGGCAAATCCCAATCAAATTACAATTCATACTGCCCTAATTGAAGATATAAATCACGTATTGATTCGGATTCAAGATAATGGTGTAGGAATATCGGCTGATGTCCAGCAAAAAATGTTTGAGCATTTATTCACAACCAAACCTGTGGGAAAAGGGACAGGATTAGGATTATCAATCGCCTATCAAATAATTATCCAAAAACATAGAGGAACTTTTAAAGTGAATTCTGTGTTAGGGGAAGGTTCTGAGTTTATAATCACCATTCCAATTTATTAAAATAGCAAATATACCAATTATTTATGAAAAATAGCAAACTATAAAGAGATTAAGCAGTTACTTTAGATGTATTTTGGGGAACTCTAGAACTGTAGTTCCTTTCATTGTGTCTTCAAAATTTATGACTAATGCACTTAACCACTCAATGGCTACGCTTAATCTTTCTTTAGAACGGGATATATTTTTACGTACATTAATCAGAGAATTATCTGGTACTTTGCAGGACGTAGTTGGGTTAGAAGAAGCTTCTGGATTTATTAGTGTAGTTGGTGAAAGGATGGCTAGGCAGCTAAACCAAGATTACAAATCTGCTCTGGAAGTCTCAAATCTTTCGCGTCAGCAGGTAGCTGATGTCTTGATTGATTTAAAAAGACGAATCCAAGGCGATTTTTATGTCATTGAGCAGGATGATGAAAAAATTATCTTTGGCAACCGTGTCTGCCCATTTGCGGAAAAAGTGGTTAATCGCCCTGCCATGTGTATGATGACTTCAAACGTTTTTGGAACGATCGCAGCTAATAATCTGGGATATGCGAAAGTAGAATTGCAAGAAACCATAGCACAGGGTGCTTCTGGATGTAAAGTTATTATTTACTTAAAACTTACAGAAGAGGCAGAAGATGCAGAAGGCCGAGAATACTTTAGGGGACTAGAATCTGTGTAAAGCCTTCACCACCAAACCAACCCCAAGATACAAGCTTGAGTGCAGATATGTAAAGTAGAGTCGAACCCTGAAATTGAAAGCCCCATGACTCCTGAACAATTTATTGAATTTGCTAGAGTTTTACCAGAATCTTTACTCCTAGTAAGTAGTGATGGTCAGTTGTTGGCTACCAATCAACCAGCAGCAGATATGCTGGGGTTACGGCGTCAGCAAATGCGGCAAAAAACGCTCTTTGAATTTGTAACTGAGTCTGCTAATGATGTTGTAAAGTACCTGCAAGCTTGTTCAAGTAGCAGGGCAATGGTTATTGGCTCCTTGACTTTACGAAAGAATGATGGACAAACCTTAATATGTCGTAGCCAAGGAGCCGTTATTCAACCTTGGTCTCCTGAATCTTCAGCTTTAATTCTCTTACGCTTGGAAAATAGAACTTTAGCCACCGGTAATTTCATTATTTTGAACCAAAAAATTGATGAATTAGCAAAAGAAGTTCAGAGACGTAAACAGGCAGAGGAAGCGCTCAAGAAAATGAATCAAGAGCTAGAAATTCGAGTTGAGGAACGTACAGCTGCTTTACAAGAAACACTAAATGAACTAAAACTTACCCAAACTCAGCTTATCCAAGCTGAGAAAATGTCTAGTTTAGGACAGATGGTCGCTGGTATTGCCCATGAAATTAATAACCCCGTCAGTTTTATTCATGGAAACCTTCACCACGCCCATGAATACACTCAAGATTTACTAAAATTGGTGCAAATTTATCAACATCTTTGTCCAAATACTCCTCCAGAAATCCAAGAGCATATAGAAGAAATAGACTTAGATTTTCTGATTCAAGACATAACTCAACTCTTCCACTCAATGCAAGTAGGAACAGAGCGCATTCAGGAAATTGTTAAATCCCTACGTAATTTTTCGAGACTTGATGAAGCAGAACTTAAGCAAGTCAATATCCATGAAGGAATTGATAATACTTTAATGATTTTGGAACATCGGCTGCAAGCTAGGCATGAGTACCCAGAAATCAAAATCATCAAAAAATATAGTCAATTACCCAATGTAACTTGCTATCCTGGTCAACTTAACCAAGTGTTTATGAATATTATTGTTAATGCGATCGATGCGCTGGAAGCATCGGCTGTCAATGGTCAGTGGTCAGAAGTCAATCCACAAGCTACGAATAATCCCCAAATTGAAATTAAAACTGAGGTAATCGATGAAAAATGGATAATGGTTAGTATTGCTGATAACGGTTTGGGGATAAATGAAGAATTTCACTCAAAGCTTTTTGATCCGTTTTTTACCACTAAAGATGTGGGTAAAGGTACTGGACTAGGATTATTTATAAGCTATCAAATTATAGTTGAAAAACATCAGGGACAAATTAGCTGTTTTTCTGTTCCAAAAAAAGGTGCAGAATTTATAATTAGGATACCTGTAGCTCAATCTCATGAAATTTAATTACTAATTTAGTATTTTTTGCAAAAATCAATATAATCACTATCTATTATTAATATAGCAATCCTAAATAATTAGTTAGCAACAAGATTATGATTACAACTATTTCAATACAGTTCGGTTAGCTTGTTTACCCTGCGAAGATCCCCCCAACCCCCCGATCAATTGGGGGACTAATTTCCTCCTTTACCCCCAATTGATCGGGGGTCGCTACAGGCGGGGGGATCTTATCCGAACCGGATTCACAAGTATTTAATCCAATACAGTTCAGTTAAGCAATTTTTTCCTTCTCTTTCTTCTCTCTGCGTCCTCTGCGTCTTGGCGGTTCGTTAAAAAATTGACTTGGATAACACAATACTGTTCAGTTAAGGCTAAAACCTTTTGGCAGAGTCAAGTTTTTTAACGAACCACAGAGGCGCAGAGGACACTGAGAGAATAAATAAATGCTTAACTGAACTGTATTGTTGGATAACAGAGTTTTAGCCTTAACTGAACCAGATTCACAAGTATTTAATCAGGCTTTATTAAAAAATATAACAAACGCCTGTGTGCTAATGAGCAAACAGGCGTTTCTTTAAATACAAAGTTTGGTTGAGACTCGGTTAAATCTTAGCGGTAGAATCAACTGAGGGTTGAGACTGACTAACCGCATCTAACTTCGGTAAAAGCAGTGGATTTTCTGCTTTTACATTAGTGTTGATTGTTGCTTGCAAAATGGGGGTATTGGAGATAGAATTGTTCGCCAATGTAAACAGTGGATTTGACAATATCCCTGCTATGGAAGTGGCAATTAATGTTACCACCAACCCGACCTGCAAAGGTCTTAGCCCAGGCAAATCCCAACGCACTTGGGGATAATTCTTCACCGAGTCGGACATTTCATGGGGTTCTTTGACTACCATCATCTTAACTACGCGAATGTAGTAGTAGATGGAGACGACGGTGGTAACTAAGCCCAGCAAGACTAACCAATAAAGACCTGCTTGCCAACCAGCCCAGAATAAGTAAATCTTGCCGAAAAACCCAGCTAATGGTGGAATACCACCCAAGGAAAGCAGGGAGATACTCAACCCCAGTGTTAAGAGTGGGTCTTTTTGATATAAACCAGAGTACTCAGCAATCTGGTCGGTTCCCGTCCGCAGTGAGAACAGGATGATGCAGGTAAAGCCGCACAGGTTCATGAACAGGTAAACCAGTAGGTAAAATATCATACTGGCATAGCCCGCCTGTGTACCAGCAATCAAGCCAATCATCACAAACCCAGCTTGGGCAATGGATGAATAAGCTAGCATCCGTTTCATACTGGTTTGGGCTAGGGCGACTACGTTACCCAAGATCATACTCAGAACGGCCAGAGCAGTGAAGACAAACCTCCACTCTTCAGCAACAAGGGGGAAGGCTGTTGTCAGCAAGCGGATGGCTAGGGCAAACCCAGCTGCTTTGGAACCGACAGATAAAAAGGCGATGACTGGGGTGGGAGCGCCTTCGTAAACGTCTGGTGTCCACTGGTGGAAGGGTGCGGCGGAGATTTTGAAGCCAATACCTGCGATCGCAAAAACCAGCGCAATCACTAAACCTAAAGATTGACCGACTTTAGCTGTGGCAATGCCAGTAGCGATCGCACTTAGTTCAGTTTGTCCTCCAGATAGTCCATACAGCAGTGATACACCGTACAAAAATACTGCTGTACTGGAAGCGCCAATTAACAAGTATTTCAGCGCCGCTTCATTGGAGCGGGGGTCACGCTTGGTATAACCTGTTAACAAGTAAGAGGAAATACTCAGGGTTTCTAGGGAGATGAAAATCATCACCAACTCACTAGCCCCGGATAAAAACATGCCTCCCAAAGTAGCACTCAGCAAAATAGCGATGAATTCAGCTAAAGGAGTGCCGCTTTGCTCAACGTAGCGAATTGACATCAGTATAGTGGCGATCGCAGACAAGGCGATAATACCGCGAAAGACGATACTCAGGTCATCACCGTTAAAGCTACCGGTAAAACCGATGGGATTAGGAGCGTCCCATTGAAAATATAGGGCGACAATCGAAGTAAATAAACCTGCGATCGCTAGATATCCAATCCAGCGTGCGGATGTACGCCCCAAAATCAAATCAACAATCAAAACCCCCAAGAGGGTGAGAATAACAATCCCCTCTGGCAAAATCGTTCCAGCGTTTAGCTGGGATGCAATATTAGCAAAATCCATGAGATGTATAGGTTTTGGGGATTAGACATTAAGGCTAACTCTACGTTCACTCTAGCAAGTTTTCTAATCCCCAGACTAGCTCTTTTAACAAGAGCTTAACAGCTTGGGTGCAGATGGCGATCGCACCAATTTCACTGGCTTACCAGCAGCTTTCTCAGTATCGAGGAATTTACCTAACAGCTTTCGTACCTCGTTTTTCACGCGTCACCAAATAATTCGTAATTAAAAATGGTAAAAGTTGTTACTGATAGTAATTAAGAATTACTTATTATCAATTACGAATTATTTTAACCTTTAGTGAATACCTTGATTACATAAATAATTATGGCGCAGTCAGTGCGATCGCTAACAGCGTGCCGTAGGCGATCGCCACGGACAAAAAGCTCATAAAATTAATAAGGGCACAGCATTGCTGTGCCCCTACAATATTCATAATTCCTAAGTTTATTAAAAACCTACTGATGGCAGCTTGCCTTGTAGCGACTGAAATTTAGACTGAACACAGTTTGCACAATTGCAACCAAGTTGATCAATAATCGGATTAGATGTTTGAATCAAGTGTGGTGTTGCCAGATCGGGAATTTGTTGTGTCGATACTACTGTCATAATTTGGGTAGCATAAGCAGATTTGAGGCTGGATGCGTGTGCTGGATTGACTACCAGCAGCATGGATACCAAAAATGCGGGACAGGCAAGTAAAATCAGTTTGACTATGTTCATAATTTACACAAAGATACCTTTGCTGATACAGCATAGCTAATAACTTGATCACTTTCAACTTTAGGGAACTCCAAAAAATAAATTATTCCACATTCAAGTCGTTGACTGTTGACTGTTGACTGTTGACTGAAAACTCGTGAACCGTCAACGGTCAACAGTGAACAATAGCAATGGAATATTTTTTTACTTGGAAGTCCCTTAATTACTGAGTATTGCTTAACTACGCCCAAATCCTTGACCCCGCAAAACCTTTGACCATACAACGAATTCGCCCTGTTCACCGCCTGCGGCGAGTAACTTACCTTGGGGATGCCAAGCTAGGGTGGAAAATCCTGCTGAGACACCTGTGATAATTTGGGATACTTCCTTGGCTTTGTTCCACAAACATAACCAGCCGTCAGCAGCAGCAGAAGCTAGAAGGAAGCTTTTAGGTGCAAAGGCGATCGCATTGATCACACCCACATGATTTGTTAATACTCGTGCTTCCCAACCTAATGAATCATCCTCTAGTTTTTCCCACACCACGATACCTTCAACGCTGGAAGATGCCAGTATTGGCGCACCCAGTTTGGTGGTAGCTTCTGACCATGCCAATTGGCGAATTTTACCAGGGAAGCCACGCATTACCCAAGGGTCGGGGTTGTTCCATTCCAAAACGGTGACACTACGATCCATATTGCCAGAAGCAAGGTATTTGCCATCGGGCGACCAAGCCATAGCTACACTGACAGTAGACATATCTAAGCTGTATGGTTCTTCATCCCAGTTTTGACTATGCCAAATCTTCACTCCCTTGTAACCACTAATAGCTAAGTATTGTCCGTCAATGCGCCAATCTATACCCAATACTGAAGAGTTGTCGAAATTCAGCGTTACAACAATTTCACGAGTATCTGCATCCCAAACTTGGACGTAACGCCCCAAACTAAAAGCTAGTTGGTTACTGGTGTAATTCCAAGCTAGCTTGTCAACCCATGCGGGGGCATTTGACAAGGTGGCAATTAATTCAGTATTCTGCCAAATTTTTACTTGTCCATCCTGTCCGCCAACAGCTAAAAATTTTCCATCTGGGGAAAAGGCCAGACAGTCTACTGATTTACCGTTACCAGTTTGTAAACTTGTAAGTTCGCGATCATTCCACAAAACTACTTCACCGGCGGCGGAAGTTGCTGCTAAAGTTTTACCTTGTGGCGACCAAGCGATCGCAGTTACATAATCTGAAAGTGTCCCCGAATAGTGTTGTTCAAATTCCTTAGATTTGCTGGTTGTGATGTTCATATTTGTAAAGGGGAGTAGGGAATGGGGAATGGGGAATGGGGAATAGAGAATGGGAAATTCCCTACTCCCTACTCCCTACTCCCCACTCCCTATTTAAGCTAGACAAGCGAGAAAATCTTGCTTGAGTTGGGCTGCATCAAGGTTACGACCGATGAATACTAGTTCGTTTTTGGGGGTTTCGCTTGGTTTCCAGGGGCGATCGGGTTTGCCATCAAATATCATGTGGACTCCTTGGAATACAAATCGATTATCTTCTCCAGCAATATTTAAAATGCCTTTCATCCGAAAAATATCTGGCCCTTGGGTACGTAGTAACTCCGAAAGCCAAGCGTTTAATTTTTCTCCATCGACTGCACCACCTTCTACTAAAGCCACAGAAAAGACAGTTTCATCGTGTACGTGGGCATCTTCGCCTAAGAAATCTGGATCAATTTCTAATGCGCGTTCTAAATCAAAAGCTTTTACACCTAATAAAGCATCCATTCCGAGTTCAGAATTTTGGGTACGGTAGATTTTTGCGATCGCATTCATCGCCCGAATCCGTTTTTCTAATTCATCCAACTCTTCTGGTGCTACCAAATCTGTTTTATTAAGTAAAATTACATCGGCAAAGGCAATCTGTTCTTGGGCTTCGTCTGCATCCCAGTGCTGCCAAATATGCTTGGCATCTACCACTGTCACCACCGCATCTAGAGACAGTTGGCTTTGTAAATCTTCATCAACAAAAAATGTCTGAATCACTGGTGCTGGATCGGCTAATCCAGTTGTTTCAATTACTAAATGGTCAAATTTATCGCGCCGCTTCATCAAATTGCCAATGATCCGAATTAAATCGCCGCGCACTGTACAACAGATACAGCCATTATTCATTTCAAAAATTTCTTCATCTGCATCGATAATCAATTGATTATCAATACCCACTTCCCCAAATTCATTGACAATCACAGCAACTTTTTTGCCGTGTTCGTAGGTGAGGATGTGATTGAGTAGAGTCGTTTTACCTGCTCCCAAATAGCCTGTAAGAACAGTAACGGGAACTGAATTGTTGATTACGTCAGCCACCATACTCTAAATTCCTTTTGTCTCACCTTATGGATAATCATTTTCGCCCATGATAAATCTTTTTATATTTTTGTGCGAACTTGCTGTTATTTTGAGTTTCAGCAACCCCTAATTACATAAATTAATTAAAAAACATTTTATTTTTAGGCATCTGCAATAAGTAGTAAATATTCATAAGTTGGCGTAGTTGCTAGGAACATTGCATATAAGGGACTTCCAAGTAAAAAAATATTCCATTGCTATTGTTCACTGTTGACCGTTGACGGTTCACGAGTTTTCAGTCAACAGTCAACAGTCAACAGTCAACGACTTGAATGTGGAATAATTTATTTTTTGGAGTTCCCTAAGCCAACCCACCCTGCGGGAAGTTGCGGGTTAGTACCTTGACAATCGCATTAAGACAATGATAATCATTATTGCATATAAAGATGGAGAAGCGTAGTGGTTTCAAATACTAGCTGCTTAAAAAAGCAAGTAACTCAAGCAGGGCAAGCATCTGCGTCTATTGCAATCAGCTTTTTAGTTGTTGCACCACTGGTTTTATCTACCGCTTTAGCGCCAGTACAAGCAGATGATACTCATAATCATTCAGAAGAAACAGGTTTTTACATTGGGTTAGATGGTTTGGAGGCTCTCTCTACAGGGACATACGCAGGATTGGAAAACCCCAACTACAATCGTTTGACCCTTTTGTTTGCACACAGGAATGAAGACACGCCGGAATCTAGCCATTTCCACGGCATTGGTACTTATAGCTACTCTGGTTCTTTAGATAACCTAACTATTAACCCAACCAATACAAATAACCGAATTCCTGAGTCTTACTCAGAACAATCGCCGCTAACATTATTACCTGGTACAGGATTTTATACTGGTCGCTTGATTAGTACTCCAACAGACAAGGAATATAGCAATCTCACAATAGAACCTATAGCGTCTCTCAAAACTTCAAAAGAATTAGACAACCAGTATTTGTTCAATAGCTCTAATGGTCGTTGGCAGTCATCTCTTGAGGGTGCAAATATTGGTTTACAATTAGCCTCAATTAGCAATGGATTGAATATTGGTGATTCAGCAGGCGTTGATATTGTCAAGTCAGTAGGCGATATATACACAATCGGCAGTGGTGATAATTTTTCGTTCACTCCTACTTTTTGGACTGATGCTGCTGCACCACTGGGAACTTATTCTGCATCATTCCAATTAGTGGATTTAGGCACTGATAATCACCGTATTCCCTTTAAGGAGTCTGGCACTTTCAATTTTGATTTTGAAGTCAAGGCAGTGCCTGAGTCATCAACTGTTCTTGGTCTTGGTATAGTCGGTTTACTGGCACTTTCTCTTTCTCGCTTGCAAAAACTTACTCGTAGTAGCTTGAAGTGAACTACCCACACTTCTCCTGACGGAGTAAGTGTGGGCTTCCGGTTTCATCGACAACAGCCTTTCCACTTTTCAGTTTATTGGTCTTATATCGCCTCGACTCGGCAAGAACGGGGTTCCCTCCGTCCATAGATAATATCCGAATACCTTCTGTTCTGATGTTCTGGCTGGCATTCCCGTCCCTGTCGTGATGAGATTTACACTTCGGGCAATCCCACTCTCTGATATCTAGCGGCAACTCATCAACAACATGACCACAACATGAACAAGTTTTTGAACTGGGGAAAAATCTTCCAATCTCTACAAGTTGTCCATCAGTCGCTTCCAACTTGTAATCAATGAAGTTAACAAACATCCCCCAACCTACGTCGGATATACTTTTTGATAGCTTCCGGTTTCGTATCATTCCCTTGACGTTGAGGTTTTCAACAACAATAATTTTGCTTTCATTAACCAACTTTCTGCTGAGTTTATGCAGAAAATCTTGGCGGGAATTTGATACTCGTTCGTGAACCTTCGCTACTAGTTTTTTGTGTTTGTGTCTTGCTTTACTCCCTTTAACTTTACGGGCAAATTTTTTCTGCTTCCGGGCTAGATTTTTTTCGTGGCGCTTCAGGTGTTTAGGGTTGGAATATTTGGTAACTTCCTCTCCATCATGGACAATTGCAAAGTCCTTTAACCCCAGGTCAATACCAATGATTTTATCTCCACCCAATTTATGATCACTGCATTCACCCTCAACCAATATTGAGGCAAAGTACTTATCAGTAGCGGTTTTGCTGATGGTGACAGTTTTAATTATTCCCGAAACTTTTCTGTGAAAGACTGCCTTCACTTCACCAATTTTAGGAATCTTTAACTTCTCACCTACAACAGTGACACTTTGCGGATACTGAATAGACTGCCTATCAAATTTTGATTTAAACTTGGGAAATTTAGTCCGTCCTTCAAAAAAGTTTTTGTAAGCTTTGTCTAGATTAATAGCTACGCACTGCAAAACTGACGAATAGCAATCTTGCTTTAACCAAGGGTACTTCACTTTCAATTGAGGTAGTAAACCCTTGTATTCACTCATCTTTAATGATTTTCCAGTTTCTTCATAGTGTTGAACGCAAGCATTAAGTGCATAGTTCCAATACCACCTTGCACAACCAAACGATCTGGCTAGAATTTCTTGCTGTTCGGTTGTTGGGTATAACCTGACCTTAACTGCTTTCAACACTTTTGATCACCTCCTTGTCATCTGATAATATCATAGATGTAGGTAATGCGTGGGCACAGAATGAAAACAGAATGGTTCAAAATGCGAATGAGTGAACGCAGATTGAATAAGTTACGGCTATATGCGACGATAAAGGATACGACAATGACTCACGTTGTTGAAGAATTGATTGACTCGTTAAAAATCCCAGAGAGAGGCAATTCGTCATCGACCAACATTGCTGATTAAACTGCGTTTAATGTCGCTTGTCGGTCAATTCCTTATTGCCCAGAATTCATCCCACACCTCCCTAACGGGTAGGATGTGGGGCTTCTTCTGCTTCAAGCTAATTTTAATCTCGCACCAAGGTGCAAAACGATTCTTTGCGTCTTGGTGCGACGATTTAATTTTCTGAGGAGAACAAAAAATCTTGAACTGCTTCTAAAACAACTGCTGGGTATTCTTCATGCAGTCCCAGAGAACCAGGTATGACAACGCTTCTCACTCCTGGTAAGGCTACCAAAGCGTTCATTTCTTCTCGTGATTTGGGGGGGCTGGATTCCCCAATTACTACCATGAGCGGTACGGTTAAAGACTGCACAAGTTCCAGAAAATCAGATTGTTCGTGTACAGCATCGAGATTACCAGTTACAAAAGCAGCAGATGCAAATCGCGCTCCTGGTTGTTGAGTTATTTGCCATTTCTTCTCGATGAAACTGGGTGTAATTTTAGCCGCGTCAGTAAATACATGACGGCGATACATCAAACTTAAGAAGGATGGGGTAGTGTTGAGTTTATAGAGAGCTTGACCAAGTATAGGCGATCGCACCAATTCTCTCACCATACCAGCTATTTGCTGACTTGCCCCCATTGTCGGCAAAGGCCCACGCCAAGTAGGAGCTAACAATAAAATTTTCGAGAAAGCAGCTTGTTGTTTCACAGCTAATTGTAAAACATAGCTAGCAGCATGACCAGCCGCGATCGCAGTAATGGGAGTATTAAAAACTTGTACTGAGCCTGTCCTGAGCGTAGCCGAAGGGCGGCGTCGAAGTACAGCTTTGACAAAATCTTCCAGAAATTGCTGATATATTTCTGGACGATAATTCAAACTAGGGCGAGAAGATTCTCCAAATCCAGGCCAATCTATGGCTACAACTTGAAAATTGGGAGCTAGTAACTTAGCAAGTTCGCCTACTTCCAAACGGGTCGAAACACTGCTGAAAGATGGTAGTAGCAATAGCGGTGAACCTTTACCGAGGGTTTCATAAACAACGCGTAATTGCTGATTTTCCCAATTCCAGAGATATTCTTGAACCACTCCACCAAAGCCAGTAGCAGCAGAGGTAGATAATAAATTTGTTGACATAAGACTAAATTTTGGTATTTGTACCTTATTTGTCATTTGTCAATTGTCCTTTGTCATTAGTCATTTGTCCTTTGCTAATGACCAATGACTAATGACTAATGACCAATTTTACATTCCAATGCTTTTTTTTGCATGGTTTTAAAAATATTGTAAAATCCATTAGCACGGGAAGGTGTGAGGCTAACATTTAAACCTGTTTCTTGAATAAAATCTGGAGTTAGTTGGACAATCTCAGTTGGCGTTAGTCCCTGCAATCCTTCAACCAGAAGCCCGACTAATCCTTTGGTTAACTGAGAATCGGAATCGCCCTGAAACACAACTTTACCGTCATCCAATGCTGCGGTGATATAAACTTGAGACACGCAACCAGGAACTTTATTTTCGGGTAATTTACCAGCTTCTGGGAACTCATTGAGCTTCTGAGCATACCAGATTAGCTGTTCGTAGCGTCGCTTCGGTTCGGAAGCGCGTTGAAAGCGCTGGACAATTTTAGCGAGCGCAGGTGGCAAAGAATCTAGAGTTGAGGACATAACAGAAGCTGCAAATGATCGGTATCACTTTGAGTGTAGATTATCTTTAGAGCGATCGCGCCGACCGTTCACCTTGGCATATCAACTAGCCATAACATGTCAAATCTAGATAATTACTGCGTAGGCGCAGCCCAACCTAGACATCGCATCCCCATCGTCCAGGTTTTTCAATGCCTCTAATCACAAAAACTTAATTTTATTCTAAGTAGAAAACTATATCACTCTGTAGCATATTCTCCGCGTGCCTCTGCGCTTACCTTTGCGTCCCTCTGCGTTTAAATTTCAACCCTCGATTCTCCACGATTCGACAACGTAATACCTACTGCGAGTTGCGCCTACGTAATTACAAAATTAGCTGCAATTAGCTTTTAACTAAGCAGCTAGGTAATAATCAACAAGTGAAGTACCCCTTTTTGCTTGGCTGAAAAAGGAGCTTCCAATTTCAGAAAAACAATGACGGTCTTATTCGTCTCTTGGGTTTCCCGTCTCATCCGCCAATGCCTCCACTAGTCATCTAGCTTTTGGTCTTACACAGCGTCCACAGGCAGCCCCCCATCTACCACAGGGAGTTTGATTTTTTGTTTCGCACAACACCGCTTGGATTTACGACAATAGTCAACCAGCTAACAGCGTTCCTTCCCTGATTTACCGATTTATCGCACGTCTTGGCTCGTACACCTACTTTGAAGTTAGCCTGTCTGTTCAATACGGTCAGGAGGTCATGAACCATTTCTATATTACCATAGATATGTCTATATTGTGGACATATTTATGAAAACAAAGGAAGTACATATCCGTATATCAGAAAGGCGTTTCAACAAACTAAAAAACCATGCCACATTGAAGGAAAAAACAGTGACTCAAATCATTGAAGATTACATCGACCGATTACCCAACACTCAGATTGATGACTCCTTGAACATCCCTTGCACTGAATAACCTGCGGTTATTACCGTTTAGGGATGTCTTCGCGGCCATCCGCTCACAATCCCCACAGAGATGAGTACATTGAAGGTGGGGACTTCCGCGACACGTTAAAAATTAAAAATCAAAAAAAATTCTGATTTTTAATTTTTAATTTCTCTCCCTTAAGGATTAATTCGTAGTTTGTGCAGCTAACATCTGCTTCAGCTTTTCTAATTCCGAAGCCCAACGAGGATCTGGACGAATAGCGTCTGAATCGGTAGTTGTGGTGTTGTTTTCACGAGAACCGCCGCCGCCACCTGAGCCACGACGAGGCTTCTTAGAGCTTTTCTCGCGGCGGCTACCTTCTCTAGTAGGCATAGGAGTGGGGGTACTACTAGCAGCCGTAACTGGTTTGGGAGCTTGCTCCTCGCCCTCATCACCTTTTGTCCGAGGTAATGCTTTCTCTAGCTTAATGGGAGTGTCTTTGAACATCTGACCATTATATTTTTCAATAATTTCGTCAGCTTGTTCGTCGTTGTTGACTGTTAGAAAACCGAAACCACGGCATTTGCCAGTTTTACGGTCTTTAATTAATTTAGTAGTTACAGCATCACCTTCTGCTGCAAAAACTGCTTGCAGATCCTGACGATCTATTTCTTCTTTAGGCAAATTACCTATATATAGGCGAATGGACATGAACTATACCTCCAGAGTTAAATGAACATGGCAAGGCAAGAAAACAATCACTTGGCTTTGGCTTTTAATTAAATAGATGCTATTGACCAAGACTGCCATCAACCAATTTTTTTGATCGGAACTGTCAACCTATACAACAATACAGT
Source organism: Nostoc sphaeroides (assembly GCF_003443655.1). NCBI lineage: Bacteria > Bacillati > Cyanobacteriota > Cyanophyceae > Nostocales > Nostocaceae > Nostoc > Nostoc sphaeroides. The sequence continues at coordinate 5,580,896 of NZ_CP031941.1, read as the reverse complement.
TTTTCGTCGGGATCAAGCTTGTTTAATCTAAAGGCCCACACTATGGTGAGCTAATAACACCTTAATTCTAAGAATTGTAAATTTAATAGCCTATTGCCTGCTAAAGTACACGCTTTCTTCCATGCCTTTTTTCGCAGAATCAAATACCATTCCTTACATTACCACGGTATTTTCTACGTAGCTAGTTTAGCGCATACTTTTCCGACGTTAGTATTACTGTATCGTAACATAAAACACATTTTTTTATTCAACCGAGCATATTTTGAAACAAAAACCAGCCACTGGCTGGTTTAATTCCTGCTGTGTTGGGAGGATAAAAAGTATAGAGCGGGGGGAAAAGCATCCGAATTCACAACTAAGCTGTAGTGCTGAGTTATGTCGCCTGCTATTGTTTGTGTAAATAAATGTAACACTTTGAAAGAAAACCTGCAACTTTTGTTTACATTCCGATTTGTCCTTTGTCCTTTGTCCTTTGTCCTTTGTCCTTTGCTAATGACTAATGACTAATGACCAATGACCAATGACCAATGACCAATGACCAATGACTAACTAGTGAGAAAAATGTATGCGCCCCAAGCTTGTGCTGCAACTGCTAAAAAAGTAGACCAAATGGGATGAGCGCTATGAATGGTTTTACCACTTTGAGTTTCCAGGGTTTGGATATCGATCCAAGGTGTTGCTCCTCGGCGGAACCAACCTGTGACGATAATTTGCCTACCAATTAGATCCTGGTGATTAACTGGCTGTCCTAACCAAGAAACATGGTGTAATTTCACTAAACCTGCGCTGGATTGGAGGATTAAATCTTGCGCTAGGGAGTTGCTAGTGCCTTGACGACCTAATAATTTACCCACAAGACGCACGCTGATGCTATCAATTGGTAAGGCTGAAGGATCAGCTAACAGGTTAGGTAGATAATCGTCAGTTTGCACAGTGGCAGGTTTAATATCGGGGAAGAAAGAATTAATCCGCATCACTGTACCGATGCTAAAGCCAATCAGAAGGCAGCCTGTAATGAAAGACCAATCTTCATATATCCACTTTAGATTTAAAAACTTGAGTGTGAATGCTAGTTGCCAGGTTAGCCAGACTAAAGCTGCAAACAGAACCCCTAGAGGAATTCCCAACCAGGGAGCGATTTGTAATAAGAAAGACTGACGCTTAACTTTTGATGGAACGCTTGCAAAATGTAGTTCAGTGTCTAGATGCCAGTGACGGGCTATTTGGCACAGGCGTTCGATGCGATCGCCCATCAATGGATGACTATTATTAATTGTAAACCATCGGCGATAGGGATTGGCTGTATCCCACTTCAAAAATGATTCAAAAGATAAATTACTGGCAATAGTGCCTAAAGAAAGGCTCTGTTGGTGGCTGACTGGTGTCAAGAGATTTAAGCTTTCTAGTTGCCAACTTGTCTCTTCCTCTTTTTGGATATCAGCTGCAATGCCGATGGCAATTTTGAGTAAAGCGCGAATCAGGGCATTGGGATTACCAGTAATTTCAGAGGCGACGCGATCGCTATAATAAAGCCGCAACCGCGACAACCATAATGCAGTCCCAGTCAGCAAACACCAAACTCCATAAACAATGCTAGCCAGAATTGTCACCGGATAGCGCCAAATCCCTGATATTTTGTCTCCCCAGTTCGACACTTGCTGATATAGCCTATGAATTGGTAGTGTCACCAGGAGTAACAAAGACATCACAGCAAAATCCCAGTGAGCAATATGCCCTAGCTGCGTGGCGTAAATAATGGCGATTTCATCATCTGCTAGTTGCTCTAATAACCCCTGACTGACAACAATCCTGGCATTACGTGGTAAACTACCATAAGTCAGGATAATTGGTGCAGCCATTGGTAAAATCCGCAGTTTGGGTAACGGCCAGTGCCTCTGTTGGCAACAACGTTGTAGCACCCGAACAGCTTCGCGGCTATGGGCATTCAATACATCTTTGGGAAATTCTCGCTGACCATACAACTTTGCCAGTAGCTGATCCAGCAACCAAGGTGATACTCCGAGCAAAATCACCAATACTATTAACAAGAATGTAGTAGGGTCGCGGTATAAAGGCTGCAATGGCTCCAGATAAGGTAGTTTAACTAAAGTCTGGTTGATGAATCCCATTGCTAACTTGAGCATTTCTCGCATCACCCAAAACAGAGCGATGAATGTTCCTGCTGTCAGCAGTCGCAAAGGGATTAATTTCGGTTTGCGTAGGGGTTGCCATGCTCTGGCGCGTTGTGCTTGTCGCCAATAAATAACGCCGAATAATTTAGCTTGGGTGCGGGTAACAGAACCCATGAAGCCACTTAAGGGCACAGATCCTGCTGCTGGCAGTGGTGTAGCTACTGTAGCTTTGAGTTTAGCTAGTGGCACCATCGGCGGGGTATCGTTGCTCTTTGTTTCTATTACTTGATCTTTTGGTTCCTCTAATGTCGGAGTTTCTGGGGGAGTAACTGGGGAAGAATCTGGCGTTGAATTTGGGGTTGAATTATCAAAAGCAACAAATCCAGTTTCGACATTTTTTGCTTCTTGATCGCGTTTTTGACGTTTTGTCAGGTGTTCGAGTGCGCGTTTTGCCCACTCTTGAACTTGCGGATTGTTACTCTCAATGAGATTCTGAGAAATAGCGATCGCTTTGGAGGCTTCTCCAATCCGTGCATAAGCCATCACTAAACCAACCTGGGCTTGTAAGCTAGCAGTACCATTACTTTGGCTGCTAGCAATAGGTTCTAGTTGAGCGATCGCTGTTTGGTAATTTCCCTGCTTGAGGGCAATTAAACCAGCCTCCAAAGACGGTTTGGCATGTGAAGGCATACAAATTCTGGCACTCCAATCTCTTCTAAGTGATCCACGTTTGGGCAAAAGCGCGAACCTCGGATGCCGTGGAACTCAACCGCGCCCAAGTTTTGCTTGTCAAGTGAATTATTCCTCCACTGGTTGTTGACTAGAAAATACTGGAGCGATCGCGCTTAATTTTAACTCTGGATGGTCGCCTAATAATTGTTGACAATTCCATTCGTTGCGGAATAGCAACACTGGGCGTCCCATACTATCTTTAACTGTAGTGGTATTGAATATTCGTCCCACTTTTTCTAATGCTTCCCAACCACCCTCAACCCAACGGGCGACACTGTAGGGCAATAAGTCTAATATGGTTTCTACACCATACTCATTTTGTAAGCGAAATTGTACCACCTCGAATTGCAACTGACCCACCGCCGCCAAAATTGGATCGCGCTTGGCTTCATCAGTTGAATACATAATTTGTACAGCACCTTCTTCGCGCAATTCCGCAACGCCTTTTTGGAATTGTTTAGACTTCGAGGGGTTGGGATTCCTCAGAGATGCAAACAGTTCCGGCGAGAAATACGGAATCCCCTCATATTCGAGCTTTTGTCCCGTGTAAATTGTATCCCCGATCGCAAAAACACCAGGATTATTCAAACCGATCACATCGCCAGGATAAGCCACATCAATCGATTCTCGCTCTTGGGCAAAGAGTTTTTGCGGGCGAGACAGACGGATGATTTTACCAATGCGGGCGTGATTCACCATCATATCTTTTTCAAACTTACCAGTGCAGACCCGGATAAATGCAACGCGATCGCGGTGTTTTGGATCCATGTTCGCTTGCAGTTTGAAGACAAACCCCGAAAATTCCGGGTATGTAGGGGGAACTTCGCCAACACTGCTGTAGTGAGAACCGGGTTTCAGGGCATAGTCGAGGAAGTACTTGAGGAATAACTCTACACCAAAGTTAGTCATGGCGCTACCAAAGAACACAGGCGTCATTTTGCCTTCGTGTACCAGCTGCAAATCTAACTCTGGCCCAACTCCATCTAAAAGTTCTAAATCATTTTTTAGTTGGTAGTAGAGACTTTGTTCTAGCTGGTCTTCTATTCTTGGATCAGTTAATTCGACTATCGTATCACGGGCTTCTCGGCTGCCGTGGGCGCTGCGTTCAAACAGGTGAATTTGTTGCTTGTGTCGGTCAAAAACCCCTTTAAAGCGATCGCCCATCCCAATCGGCCAGTTTACCGCATAGGTTTGCAATCCCAATTCTTGCTCAATTTCATCCAAAAGTTCCAGAGGTTCTCTTCCTGGGCGATCGAGCTTGTTGATAAATGTAAAAATTGGGATACCCCGCAACTTACACACTTCAAACAATTTGCGAGTTTGGGGTTCCAAACCTTTTGCCGCATCAATCAGCATCACTGCATTATCGGCGGCGGCAAGGGTGCGATAAGTATCTTCACTGAAATCTTGGTGTCCGGGAGTGTCTAATAAATTTATCTGACAGTGCCGATATTCAAATTGCAACACCGTGGAAGTAATAGAAATACCCCGTTGTTGCTCCATCGCCATCCAGTCAGAGGTAGCCTTACGCTGTGCCCGTCGCGCCTTAACCGCTCCAGCTTCGTGAATTGCACCTCCGTACAGGAGGAGTTTTTCTGTTAGTGTAGTTTTACCTGCATCAGGGTGAGAAATAATCGCAAAATTGCGGCGAAGTTCAACTGCTTGAACAAGTTCAGACTGAAGTTCAGTAGACATAAATGTATTTGTTTGTTAGTTAGCTTAATTTTTTTTGATGGTAAGTCTTTTAATCTTAAGACAACGATGCTCGTGATAGGGTCGTAATATAATCAACAATTTGACTAAATAGGAGAAAGCAATGTACGACACAGATAAGCGAAAGCTTTTATCCGCCTTGTCTCATGGAGCCATTTTTCTCAGTACGACATTGGTATCTGTCGGTATACCTATCGCCATCCTCTTTGTATCTGATGATCCTGTTGTTAAAGAAAACGCCAAAGAATCCATTAATTTCCACTTCAACGTCTGGCTTTATGGAGGAATTCTGGGAGCGCTGTTTTTTCTATTCGGTTGGTTAGTGTTACCTCTATTATTGCTGGGGCCACTAGCCGGTCTGGGATATCTATTGCACTGGGGATTAACAATTTGGGCGCTCATCGGAGTTTTCAGCAATCCTGATATACCCTTCCGTTACCCCTATATTTTCCGAGTTTTTTAATCAGGATTGGGGCATTGGGTATGGGGCATTAATTAGTAGCAAATTCTCTGCGTGCCTCTGCGTTTACCTCTGCGCCACTACCCTGCGGGAAGGCGAAGCGCCTATGCGTTTAAATTTCACCCCTCAATTCTCCAGGATTTTTGAGAGGGTTTTACTATTTTGAATTTTGAATTGCTTACTATGTTGTTTTTTTTCCAGCCCGTCGGATAGATGCAACCAAGCTGTAGAATACAAAATTGCCCCACAACTTGATTAAGAGTAGGGCAAGGGACAGTTAAGCACTGTTTGTAGTCTGTCTGACGGCAGGAAAATTTTAGCCTGCTTTTGTGACGCTTTATTTTGTGTCCATTTGCGTTGTTTTTCTTGATAAAATTTTATGTTTCCTACACATCGCCCCCGTCGTTTGCGTACTCATCCTCAACTGCGCCGGATGGTTCGTGAAACTGTTTTAACAACAAGCGATTTAATCTACCCATTATTTGCTGTACCGGGTGAGGGAATCGCTAACGAAGTAAAATCGATGCCCGGAGTCTACCAACTTTCGGTAGATAAAATTGTTGAAGAAGCAAAAGAAGTTTATGACTTAGGAATTCCTTCGATTATTTTATTTGGGATTCCGGCTGATAAAGATGTAGATGCCACTGGCGCTTGGCATGATTGCGGTATCGTCCAAAAAGCGGCGACGGCGGTAAAAGCAGCTGTACCAGATTTGATTGTAATTGCTGATACTTGTTTGTGTGAGTATACTAGCCACGGTCATTGTGGTTATTTACAAGTTGGTGATTTAACAGGACGAGTTTTAAATGATCCAACTCTGGAATTGTTGAAGAAAACAGCAGTTTCTCAAGCAAAAGCCGGTGCCGATATCATTGCGCCTTCTGGGATGATGGATGGGTTTGTGCAGGCAATTCGTGTAGGTTTGGATGAAGCCGGATTTCAAGATACGCCGATTTTGTCTTATGCTGCTAAGTATGCTTCGGGTTATTATGGCCCGTTTCGGGATGCAGCAGACTCCACACCGCAGTTTGGAGACAGAAGAACTTACCAAATGGATCCAGGTAACGCCCGCGAAGCGATTAAAGAGATTGACTTGGATATCGCTGAAGGTGCTGATATGCTCATGGTTAAGCCAGCCTTGGCATACATGGATATTATCTGGCGGGTGAAGGAAGCAAGTAACTTACCTGTTGCAGCTTACAATGTTTCTGGTGAGTATGCGATGGTGAAAGCTGCGTCTCTCAATGGTTGGATTGATGAGGAGCGGGTGGTTATGGAAACTTTAACTGGGTTTAAACGGGCTGGTGCAGACTTGATTTTGACTTATCATGCCAAAGATGCAGCGCGATGGTTAAAGTAGGCTAGGCATATTGAATACTAATTTAGTGGGAAATCTCACGCAGAAGCGCGAAGACGCAGAGTTGTGTTTTGGTGTTTGGGCGTGAGATTCTTTTAGGACTTACGCAAGAGTTAAGGAATAACGAACCTTATTAGGCGCAGAGGACACGGAGAAATAGGAGTTCGAGAGATATTTTGGGTTTGGCTGGTGCGAAATTCAAACAAAGTTTAACTAATCGGCATTATACTTGTCATACATGTATTGCAAGGATGATAAAAGTTATCAAATAAAACACGAGGTAATCCTGACTGACGAATAATAGATCGTAAAGTACCGATGCGTAACTCTTCGTAATTAGGAATAGGAACAGTAATTGTTGAATCTTCGGTTTGTATCTGCATCATAATGTGACTACCACGCTGGCGCACTTGTACAAAGCCGTTCTCTTCCAGAATGCGGCAGACTTCTCTAGCAGAAAGAACACGCAGTTTATACCAATTATTTATGAAGATGCACAGAATATTAAACGAACCGCCAAGTACGCCAAGAGCGCCAAGAATAGAGAGTTACTTATTTAGTGCAGCTTCACATTAAATTGGTATTAGCCAATATTTACCTCTAGGCGTGTAACAAAAACTTCTGTGTGCAACCTTTCCTGAATTTCAGAAGGATCTGCTGTCTCAAAAAATAATTCTAATGCCTCAATAAGGTTATTCCGTGCCTCTTCAATTGTGTCACCTTGGCTGGCGATATCGAGTTCGGGACAGAGCGATACATAGCCATCATTTTCGCGCTCAATGATAGCAGTGAATTGTATTGTTTGCTTCATTTTTGTTTTTAGTGGAGTAGATATATCAATCTTGATAGTAAGTTACTTTAGACAGTATATTGTCAAAAGCCTTTTGAGCGGGTGTTTTAGGGATGCGATGTCTACGACGGGCTACGCCTACGCTACTTAATTATAATTTTTTCACCGGACACCACTAGCTAAGATTCCTAAAATTTTATTGACATCTTTAAGATAATATTCACTTAAGTCTATCTGGATAGATTGCCCTTCTAATTTTAAAAATTGCCAAATACTTCCAGTGGTGACAGTTCCATAAATTATCAAATTTTCATTACCTGCTCGTTCGTTAAATATTCTTGCTGCTAACATTTCGGCTACACATTGTCCTAAACCAGCAGGAATATTTTCTTTTTTAGCTTCCACAATAATAATAACTGGTGCAGTGATAATTAGTCTTTCTGGAGAACGGGTAATTAGAAAATCACAGATTCCATTTAAACCTTGTGCAAGATCAACATTGAATTCAACACCAGAGAACAAATTTATTTGGTCATTTAATTGTCGTCTCAATTCTAATAATATGGGAGAAATAATCATCTCAGAGCGAGCTTTTTCACTATTGCTGGCAATAGCTATAGGTGAATTATATTGAAGAATTTCTTTTAATAAACTACTGGATTCTATCTCAGATATATTAGCAAAAATATCAGTTTGCTCAATAGTATTTATTTGAAAATTCTGTTTGACTTTCTCTAAAGTAAAATCACTATATGACATAGAAGACACATTCAGACAACAACGCTAAAACTTAATCTAAGAAATAACGACTTAAAAAATCTTGCGGAGTCAAAATTGGGATTTCGTTAAATTCTATCAACACCAATAAATCTAAATCACCAGTAACAATTGCTTCAGCATTTGCCGCAACAGCCGCAGCCAGAACTATAGTATCTTTTGGATCGCGTAATTGAGGAGCATCTACAGAGATAGTTGGACAATCATTTCATAAACCCTTGACTACAGAAATCAAATTTTCAACCGTATAACCTCTTGGTTGTAGTCGTAGTTGAAATTTATCACGTTTTAAAGTTGTTTCTAGTTCTAATAATAAAAATTCAGAAGCAAATATATTAATTTGTTGATTTCTTGCTAAACGCAAGGTTTTACCAGGAACACCTCCCCACAACAAGGCTGAAATCCAAACATTGACATCAAGGATAACTCTCATGGATTAGACCATAACTGCTGTCTGACATCCTTAACAATTTCACTAATTTCTTCTAGCGTGGGTTGATTTGGATCGGGTTCTAATTGTTCAAGACTTTGTAAAAAATCATCTAAATCTACATTTTGCTGAGTAATTTTTTCTAAAACAATACAATTTCCCTTAATAGTTACTCGGTATTGATCACCCGGTTGAAGTTGATATTGAATTTCTGGTGGGAGATTAATTTGCTTTTCGTCAGTTATTCTGATAATTGGATCTGTCTCCATAAATTTACTCCGTTATTAGATTAAATAAATCTCCATATAGATACTTGATACTCAGTACAAGGCTTTCTGTACTTAATTAGTTGTAGATATCTCGGCGATGTCCAACCTTGTGAATTGTGAGCAGATGCGCTTCTGTATTAATAGATAATTCGATAGTCACCTATTCTAAGTTTAAACAGACCACTGAGGTCAGCGCTGAGAGCTTGGGGACTTACATCATCGAAATTCTCGGATAACTAATCAACTTTACGCAAGATGCGTTCCTGGATAGTTGATGCAAGTGCTTCTAAATTGGTAATAGCTTCTTTCGTGAATTCAACGCTGTAACTCATTCCCACTGCAAACCAAGTTTTTTTGCTATTTCCTTAGCCGGAATTCCACCTTCTCCTGCTTGAGTACGCTGTAGAGAGTCAAGTAGTTGCTGCTTCACTTCTGGCTTTACTTGTTTACCTTCATCGGGGTCAATCAGTAGAGATTGAATGGTTTCAGCAACAGTTTCCTGGATTAGTAGCTTGAGTTCTTCAATAGTCAAATCTTTGACTTGCATGGGGTTGATAAATAGTAACTGTTTACCTTACTATAGCAATACTAAGGGACTTCCAAGTAAAAAAATATTCCATTGCTATTGTTCACTGTTGACCGTTGACGGTTCACAAGTTTTCAGTCAACAGTCAACAGTCAACAGTCAACGACTTTAATGTGGAATAATTTATTTTTTGGAGTTCCCTAAATGATTCGTAAGAGACAAGTCTGTATAAATCAAATCCGTATCTGTTGCAGTGAAACGTGGCAGTTTAGGCAACTTTTACCTCTAAGGTCATTGTGAATATTTCCTTGTTATGAAGCGCCTGTTTTTCTAAATTTTACAAGGTTTCTATATAAAGCTGAACTGCTTCTTTAATATTTGCCTGTACTTCTTCTAGGGAATCACCTTGAGATTGACAACCAGGTAGTTCTGGGCAATAAGCATAATATCCATGTTCATCTTTTTCGATAACGATGCTAACTTTATACGACATATCAAAGTTACGTTTGCTCATTCAATAACTATTATCACCTCTGATCCCTCTCATCTCCCCACCTCTGGCTCTACTGTATACACACAAGTAGGGGACTTCCAAGTAAAAAAATATTCCATTGCTATTGTTCACTGTTGACCGTTGACGGTTCACGAGTTTTCAGTCAACAGTCAACAGTCAACAGTCAACGACTTGAATGTGGAATAATTTATTTTTTGCAGTTCCCTAGAAAAATGTTTGATTTTCATGGAAAAATACAGCAAAGAGGTACCGCAGCTACGCCCGCCCTAAACATCGCATTCACAAAACTTTAGTTAATTTCACGTAGATTAATTTGATATTTCCGGTAGTAAATCAATTCATAAGCTCGTTACAACAATTGTTGTAATGACTTAAACGTTTCTTATACATGGAAGAGCAATTGTTGCAAAGCATTAAGTATTTGTTGCAACTGCTTATATGTTTGCAAGAAATGCTTAAACGTTTCTTATACATGGAAGAGCAATTGTTGCAAAGCATTAAGTATTTGTTGCAACTGCTTATATGTTTGCAAGAAATGCTTAAGCGTTTCTTATACATGGAAGAACAATTGTTGCAAAGTATCAAGGATTTCTTGCAACTGCTTCTAAATTTGCAAGAAATGCTTAAGCGTTTTTTATATAGGTCAGAGCATTTCTTGCAAACGTTTAAATTTTTACAGATAAAATAGAGTGCATTACGGCTTTAACCTAACGCATCGTCCTATTTAGTGATGCATTAGGGACTGACAAATAAAAAAAACATCCAAATTTTCTTGTGGGGTGGGCGACACGAGAGCCTCTGACCAAGGGCGGACAAAATGTCTACCTCACAAGTAGTAGTAATTTATTTCTTGGTAATCCCTTAGACGCTCATATCAAGATTTTTGGGTAATTCGATGACTTGTGTGTACACCGTAGCCTCCCGTTAGGAAGCGTGAGAACGAGAAAATCAGGGTTTGCCGAGTGAGTTCGTTGCAAAAACAGAAACCAGAATCGTAAACTTTGACCGCACCCATAAAATCAACATAAAGTTTCAGCAATATCCCTGACGACAATTAAATAATTTACTAATATGCGGGATTGGTTCCGGCAGGAATAGGGCTGTCAATAATCACAGATTGAGGCTAAAAATGATGGGGAGTGCAAAGTCTCAGTGGGTTTTCTGGTGCTTGCTACCAAGATTTACCCGTTACAGTTTAACTTTATTGCTGAGTGCGGTAATGCTTGCTGATGCTGTGGGGGCGACACCGAGAAACCGAGGGTTGCAGATAGCACAACAGCCAGAAACTGCTCAACAAGATGCAACTCGCGCTGCTGCGGAACGGATTTTTCAAGAGGGGATGCAGCTTTATCAAAAAGGGACAGGAGAATCACTGCGACAGGCGATTGGCAAATGGCAAGAAGCGCTGAAGCTTTGGCAACAAGTTGATGATAAACGCTGGGAAGCCAACATTCTCCTTGGCATTGGCAAAGTCTACTCCGATTTAGGAGAAAATCAAGAAGCGCTCAAATACTACAACCAAGCTTTACCCATATACCGTGCAGTGGAGGACAAGGGAGGGGAAGCCACCACCCTCAACAATATTGGCTTAGTCTACGACGATTTAGGAGAAAAGCAAGAAGCGCTCAAATACTACAACCAAGCTTTAACCATATTCCGTGCAGTGGAGGATAAGCGAGGGGAAGCCACCACCCTCAACAATATTGGCGGTGTCTACTCCGATTTAGGGGAAAAGCAAGAAGCTCTCAAATACTACAACCAAGCTTTAACCATATTCCGTGCAGTGGAGGATAAGGGAGGGGAAGCCACCACCCTCAATAATATTGGCAGTGTCTACAAATATTTAGGAGAAAAGCAAGAAGCGCTCAAATACTACAACCAAGCTTTACGCATACTCCGTGCAGTGGAGGATAAGCGAGGGGAAGCTAACACCCTCAACAATATTGGCAGTGTCTACAAAGATTTAGGAGAAAAGCAAGAAGCGCTCAAATACTACAACCAAGCTTTACCCATACGCCGTGCAGTAGAGGACAGGGGAGGGGAAGCCACCACCCTCAACAATATTGGCAGTGTCTACCACTCATTAGGGGAAAAGCAAGAAGCGCTCAAATACTACAACCAAGCTTTACCCATATACCGTGCAGTGAGTGACAGGGGAGGGGAAGCCACCACCCTCCACAATATTGGCAGTGTCTACCACTCATTAGGGGAAAAGCAAGAAGCGCTCAAATACTACAACCAAGCTTTACCCATACGCCGTGCAGTGGAAGACAGGGAAGGGGAAGCCACCACCCTCAACAATATTGGCGGTGTCTACTCCGATTTAGGAGAAAAGCAAGAAGCGCTCAAATACTACAACCAAGCTTTACCCATACGCCGTGCAGTAGAGGACAGGGGAGGGGAAGCCACCACCCTCAACAATATTGGCGGTGTCTACTCCGATTTAGGAGAAAAGCAAGAAGCACTCAAATACTACAACCAAGCTTTACCCATATTTCGTGCAGTGAGTGACAGGGGAGGGGAAGCCAAGACCCTCAACAATATTGGCTTAGTCTACGACGATTTAGGAGAAAAGCAAAAAGCGCTCAAATACTACAACCAAGCTTTACCCATATACCGTGTAGTAGAGGACAGAGGAGGGGAAGCCACCACCCTCAGCAATATTGGCTTAGTCTACAACGATTTAGGAGAAAAGCAAGAAGCTCTCAAATACTACAACCAAGCTTTACCTATATTCCGTGCAGTGGAGGACAGGGGAGGGGAAGCCAACACTCTCAACAATATTGGCGCTGTCTACTCCGATTTAGGAGAAAAGCAAGAAGCGCTCAAATACTACAACCAAGCTTTACCCATATACCGTGCAGTGGGGGACAAGCGAGGGAAAGCCGCCATTCTCAACAATATTGGCGCTGTCTACTCCGATTTAGGAGAAAAGCAAGAAGCGCTCAAATACTTCAACCAAGCTTTACCCATAATTCGTGCAGTGGGAAATAGGGAAGGGGAAGCCGCCACCCTCTCTAACATGGCTGTACTAGAACGCGAATCGCGCCAATCTCCAACAAGCCCAAACACATATTCAAGCAGTTATTGAAATCGTTGAAGATTTACGCACCAAAATTGACAGTCAAGAACTGCGTACTTCCTTTTTTGCCACGGTACAGAGTTATTACAAGTTCTACATCGACTTGCTGATGCAGTTGCACAAAAAAGACCCATCTAAAGGATACGACGCTTTGGCACTGCATATTAGTGAGCGATCTCGTGCCAGGGGTTTGGTAGAATTGTTAACCCAAGCTAACGTAGATATCCGTAAAGATATTGACCCCAAACTCTTGGCACAAGAACGCCGTTTAACCCTGCTACTTGATGCCAGAGACAAGCAGTTATCAGAACTATTGAGTAAAAAAGAATCTCCAGCCCAACTGGTAGCAACCACAAAACAACAAATCCAAGACTTACTAAAGCAACAGCAAGATTTAAAGACCAACATCCGCGCTAATAACTTTGAGTATGCCGCACTAAAGTATCCTCAACCGCTCACTTTGCCCCAAATTCAACAACAATTAGATCAAGATTCTCTACTATTGCAGTATTCTTTAGGTGAAGAACGCAGCTATTTGTGGGTAGTTACGCCCAATTCTCTCAAGAGTTATGAACTTGCTAACTCCGAAAAGATAAACAAGGCGGCAAAAAATTTAAACCAACTGTTAAAACGTCCACTCATCGCTGGCGCATCCCCAGAGGAACAAGCCCAAGCTGTGACGGATACTACTAAAGCTGCTCAAGAACTCAGCCAACTCATCGTTGCGCCTGTAGCTGGCCAGTTGGGGCAAAAACGCTTGGTGATTGTGCCTGATGGGATTTTACATCAGATTCCATTTGCGGTGTTGAGTGACCTAACCCCCCAGCCCCCTCAAGGGAAGGGGGAGCAAGATCAACTCAAACTCCCCTCTCCGCTTCCCAAAGGGGTTGGGGGAGAGGTCAATTATCAACCTTTGTTGGTGAATCATGAAATCATCAATCTGCCTTCTGTCACCAGTCTGGCGACCCAAAGACAGCAACTCAAAGGGCGGAAAATGGCACCCAAAACTATAGCTGTCCTCGCTGACCCAGTATTCAGCGCCAATGATAAACGAGTTACTGAAAAAGCAACGAAAACTTACTCTTCCACAGATATTGAGCTAGAACGTTCCGCTCTCGAACGGTCTTTGAAAAACATTAATCGTAGTGGTTTAGATAGACTTCCAGGTACGCGCCAAGAGGCTGAGGCGGTTCTAAAAATGGTGTCACCTTCTGAGAGTTTCCAGGCTTTTGATTTTGATGCTAACTACAATTTCGCAACTAGCAAACAACTCAATCAATATCGTCTGCTGCTGTTTGCCACTCACGGCATTTTCGATGACATCAACCCGGAATTATCAGGAATAGTCACATCGTTGGTAGACAAACAAGGTAAAGCCCAAAAAGGTTTCTTGCGCCTCAACGATATTTTTAACCTTGACCTTCCCGCAGAGTTAATAGTATTAAGTGCCTGTGAAAGTGGTGTGGGTCAAGAAGTAAAAGGAGAAGGATTAGTGGGGTTGACAAGAGGATTAATGTATGCAGGTTCTCCAAGGGTGATTGTTTCTTTATGGAAAGTCAATGACCAAGCCACATCATTATTAATGCAGGAGTTGTACAAACAAATTTTGCAACAAGATAAATCGCCTGCTGTTGCTCTGAGGGAAGCCCAATTGAAATTATGGCAACAGAAAGATTGGCAAAATCCCCGTTATTGGGCTGCTTTTAGTCTGCAAGGGGAATGGCGGAATAATTACTAAGAGACTTCCAAATAAAAAACATCCCAAATTTTCTTGTGAGATGGGCTTCTAGCCCGTCCGATAAACTGGGCAGACAAGATGTCCACCCCACAAGATTGAATAATTTATTTGTTGGAGTTTCGTAATTCGTAATTAATGAAGAATTGGCAAGTATCAATTAATTAAGGAGTTTGAACCATGACTAAAAAGCCTATCTACAAGCAAACTTTGGCTTTGTTTTTCGCTCTTTTTATCGCTGGAATGTTGGGTTTTACTACCTTGGGTGGTTGGGTATCTGTGCAAGCGAAAGAACAGACGCAAACGGCAGAAAGTAAGCCACCAAAATTTACCAAATTTGAAGATGCAAATCAATTGCAACTGTCAGGAGATGGCAAACCTTTTAAACCTTCTGGGCTTAACCAATCTGAAAAACCCTATGAAAAAGATCGAGCTATTATTGACTGGGATGACCGTATTCCGATGATTAGTAGAGAATATCCTTGGTCAACCATTGGGCGGGTGCAAGGAACAACATCTGATGCTAGAAGCTATCATTGCACGGGAACTTTAATTTATGAAAATCTGGTTTTAACAAATTCTCACTGCGTGATTGACCCCAAAACTCAGCAATTAAGTAAAAAAATTCTGTTTCTGCCAAACCTCATTAATGGTGTTGTACCAAGTAAAAACGATATAGCCTTCGTAGAGCAAGTTATTTATGGTACAGACTTCACTACTAATGACAGGATCAAAAATCAAATTAATGACTGGGCTGTTATGAAAATTAATAAGCCTCTCGGTCGGAAGTATGGTTATTTAGGATGGGATTCTCTACCTTCTTCAACTTTGATCAAAAACAAGAAAAAATTCTTTTTTGTCGGCTATTCTGGTGACTTCCCTAACACTGAGAAAAAAGGCTATGAGTTTCTCTCTGCTGGTCGAGGGATGACTGCAAGTTTCCAGGAAGGATGTAGTATTGTCCAGGAGCAGCAAGAAGTACTACTGCATGATTGTGACACTAAAGGTGGTTCTTCTGGTGGCCCAATCATCGGTTTAGTTGGAGGTGAGCCATATATTATGGCCTTGAATAATGCTGAAATTACGGACGCTGCAACAAATCGAGGGATAATCAATCTGGCGGTGAAAATTGATTTCTTGGATCGTTTGTTTGCGAAAAATTAATTATTAGTTATTGGTGTAGATAATTGGTTTTTGAAGAAGAAGACGCGATAAATCGCGTCTCTACATGAGGGTTTTGTTGGTATATGTTAATTAGACCTCTTGCACAAATGTAAAACTTGCCCTCATCCCCCAACCCCTTCTCCCAATTTTGGGAGAAGGGGAGCCAATTTCAAAGTCCCTCTCCCAAGATTGGGAGAGGGATTTAGGGAGAGGGTTTTTGATTTATGCAAGAGGTCTATTGTATTGGGTAATGACTGCGCTTCACTCACCATACAAAACCATAAATTTAATGCCCAGATACCGGACTGATCATCACAAGTCCGGTATCTATGTTCATAAGCTTCGTTTGTTTTGTTGGAGAAGGTTTAAGCTTGCTTTCGTAGTCTTTCTAAGTTCTGTTGATGCAACTCTGGGAAGTTTTTTAAATCATCTATTGACTGGGGTGCAGGAAAGATTACAGCGTCTTCAGAGGTGAATCTATCTAAATAAGTTTGAAAAGCTTGATCATCTTCTCTATGCTCAAAAATATATTGACGCAATTGGACACGGGGCATTGTCATAAAATCTGGCTTACTCATACATATCTCCACTTCCCGTCTAGGTAAATTATAATTTCATTTTCTTCACCAGCGATAATTACAAGATTTTTTGTTCGTTCATCGATTCGCACCAAAAACACAGGTAAATACATTAATGTATTTTATACATAAATTTTACGTATTATTGCATAAATAAATCAGCCGATTTGCCCAAGTGGGAGGCGATCGCTCATAAAACCGATAAAATCTAAATTAAATAGCTTTGGTATAGTTATGGCGGTTCGTTTAAACAATCCAATCTCTAACTAGTGCGATCGCTCACCGTATTTGCGACAGCAGCACGATAAAATTCTAAAACCATAATCGTACAAAAAGGTCTAAATGGCAGAAACACTATTCTTCAACGCCCTACGGGAAGCCATTGATGAAGAAATGGCGCGTGATTCCAGCGTATTCGTTCTCGGTGAAGATGTCGGACACTACGGCGGTTCCTATAAAGTTACCAAAGACCTGTACCAAAAATATGGGGAACTCCGCATTTTAGACACCCCTATCGCTGAAAATAGCTTTACTGGGATGGCAGTGGGAGCCGCGATGACTGGGTTACGTCCCATCATTGAAGGTATGAATATGGGCTTTTTACTGCTTGCCTTCAACCAAATATCCAACAACGCTGGGATGCTGCGCTATACTTCTGGCGGTAACTTTAAAATTCCGATGGTCATTCGTGGCCCTGGCGGTGTGGGACGCCAGCTAGGCGCAGAACATTCCCAACGACTAGAAACTTACTTTCAAGCTGTGCCAGGGTTGAAGATTGTAGCCTGCTCTACACCAAGAAACGCTAAAGGATTACTGAAATCCGCTATCCGCGATGATAACCCCGTGTTGTTCTTTGAACACGTCCTGCTTTACAACTTGAAAGAAGATTTACCAGAAGAAGAATATTTGCTACCCCTAGATAAAGCAGAAATTGTACGTGAGGGTAAAGATGTAACCATTATTACTTACTCGCGGATGCGGCATCATGTGCTGCAAGCAGTAAAAACTCTTGAAAAACAAGGATATGATCCAGAAGTTATCGATTTAATATCTCTCAAACCATTAGATTTTGATACAATTGGTGCATCAGTACGTAAAACCCATAAAGTTATTGTTGTGGAAGAATCCATGCGAACTGCGGGTATTGGAGCAGAAGTCATCGCCTCAATAAACGATCGCTTATTCGATGAATTAGATGCGCCAGTACTGCGCCTGTCTTCCCAAGATATCCCCACACCTTACAACGGCAATCTGGAACGACTAACAATCATCCAACCAGAGCAAATAGTGGAAGCTGTGGAAAAAATGGTAGCGTTGCGAGTTTAAAAGTTAGGAGTTAAAAGTTAGGAGTGAGGAGTTAAGAATTTAATATTGAATTTACAACTCCCAACTCCCAACTCCCAACTCCCAACTCCCAACTCCCAACTCCCAACTTCCAACTCCCAACTCCTAACTCCTAACTCCTAACTCCCAATTCATAACTCCTCAAAAGAGCGCTATTATAGCCTTTGTCAGTTGCGAGTTATGGTATGCAAAGACAGCGATCGCTATTAATTTTGATTTTAGTCCTGATAATCGCCGCTTTTACGGTGATTGCGACAATTCCGATACCTCTGGGACTAGACTTGCGGGGAGGTTCACAGCTAACAATTCAGGTGAAACCATCAGCAGAAATTCCTAAAATCACCGAACGAGAATTGGAAGGTGTGAAGAAAGTTGTCGAAGGCCGGATTAATGGTTTGGGTGTTTCTGAGCCAGTAATCCAAACAGTCGGCACAGATAAAATATTGGTACAATTGCCAGGGGTAAATAATCCAGAGCAAGCTGAACGGGTGCTAGGAGGGACGGCGCAGTTAGAATTTCGTACCCAAAAGCCGAATACAGAAACCCAACTGCTTGCTTTCCAAGCATCTAGAGCCGAATTGAAAGCCAAGCAAGAAGAATTGAGAAAAAGTACTGACAAAGCAGCAATAGTTAAGAATCAAGAAGATTTACAAAAAAGTAATCAAGCGATCGCTGAATTGTTTGAAAGCACCAATCCACCGCTAATTGGCAAATACCTCAAGGATGCTTATGGTGAACCCACTCAAGGTAACAACTGGAATGTTGCCATTCGCTTCGATCAACAGGGTGGTCAACTGTTTGCCAATTTGACGAAAAATCTTGCTGGTACTGGGCGGAGCATTGGTGTTTTTCTGGACAATGAACTGATTAGCGCTCCTACGGTGGGTATAGAATTTGCTGCCGCAGGTATTAGTGGTGGCTCCGCCGTAATTACAGGCCGGTTTACCGCACAAGAAGCTAATGACTTGGGTGTACAGTTACGTGGTGGCGCATTACCTGTACCAGTAGAAATTGCTGAAATTCGCACTGTTGGGGCAACCTTGGGTAAAGACAGTATTACTAGTAGTATCTACGCTGGTATAGGTGGTCTGACTTTAGTATTAACATTTATGGTAGTGTATTATAGATTACCAGGGCTGATTGCCGATATCGCACTTTTGATCTACGCCCTGCTAACCTGGGCTACCTTTGCTTTGTTGGGTGTCACCCTAACCTTGCCAGGAATTGCTGGTTTTATTCTCAGTATTGGGATGGCGGTTGATGCAAATGTGTTAATTTTCGAGCGGACGCGGGAAGAATTGCAAGCAGGCAAAAGCCTGTATCGTTCTATAGAATCTGGCTTTTACCGCGCCTTTTCGAGTATTTTAGACGGCAACGTGACTACTGTCATTGCTTGTGCTGCACTATTCTGGCTAGGGGCTGGTTTGGTGAAAGGCTTCGCCCTAACGTTAGCGTTGGGCGTAGCAGTGAGTATGTTTACAGCAATTACTTGTACTCGCACCTTAATGTTTTTAGCATATACAATTCCCGCGCTTAAGAAACCAGAACTTTTCTGTCCGAACCTGCCAACAAATCAGGCAGAGGTGGCTCAATGAAACTAAGTATTAACAAATCGCGATCGCTTTGGTGGGCTATTTCTAGTGCCATCATTCTTGCTGGTATCATCTCAATGGTGATTTCTTGGCAAAACCCGAACATCAAAGCACCCCTACGTCCCAGCTTGGATTTTATCGGTGGTACACGATTGCAGTTTGAACGCGATTGTACCAAACCCGGTAACTGCGACCAGCCAATTGATATCAATGTTGTTCGGGAAGTAGCTAAAGCGCAGGGATTGGGTGATAGTAGCATCCAAATTGTCGCTGACAGAGGCACAGGTGCAGAAAATGGGATATTAATTCGCACAAAAAACTTGCTTCCCGAACAGCGTAGCAACTTACAAAATGCCTTAAGCGAAAAAGTCGGTACTTTTGACGAGCAAAAAAACCAATTTGATAGTGTTGGCCCTACTCTGGGGCAAGAATTATTTACTTCTGGTGTGATCGCTCTGATAGTTTCCTTTGCAGGCATTATTGTTTATTTGACCTTCCGGTTCCAGTTGGATTATGCATTGTTTGCGATCGTTGCTCTATTACATGATGTATTCATCACGGCAGGGATTTTTTCGATTTTTGGTTTAGTATTGGGTACTGAAGTAGATAGCCTGTTCATCGTTGCTCTACTGACAATTACAGGTTTCTCAGTTAACGATACAGTGGTGATTTACGATCGCATCCGGGAAACCCTCAAGACGAATCCTAACGGAGCGATCGCTGACATTGTAGATGATGCAGTTAACCAAACTTTAGGACGGTCAATCAACACAACCTTTACTACAATGCTGTCATTGTTTGCCATCTTTCTGTTTGGCGGCGAAACTCTGAAAAACTTTGCCTTAGCTCTAATTATTGGCTTTACAGCGGGGGCTTATTCAAGTATTTTCATTGCCAGTACTCTTCTAACTTTGTGGCGAGAGCGCAACGGTCAAAGTGTGGTAGTCAGTGGTGAGTCGATTGATACATCTGCTGGTAACTAATCATTGGGCACTTGTACTGAGCGGCGTCGAAGTATTGGGCACTTGTACTGAGCGGCGTCGAAGTATTGGGCATTGGTTAATAACCAATAGTTATTCTTCCCCTGCTCCCTCATCTTCCTCATCCCCCACCTTCCCACAGCCTATGGATAAATCCGAACAATCGTCAATAACTGACCCATCCTTTATTGAACAAGTACAAAGGCTACACAAACTTACACTATATGGCAGATGGCTGTTTGTCGCTTTTTTGTGGCTCACCATTGCACCTGTTAGTTTGTGGGGTCTACGTACAGAAATTTCTCTGTGGAAACAATATTTTACCTGGGTAGCGGTGCGATATGGACTTTTCTACCATCCACTGTCTACCTTCGGTTTAGCATTTTGCGTTGGGATGACTGCTGCTGTTTTAGTTTGGCAAAGTCGGAATATCTTATTTGGAATACCACAACCGGAAAAACAGCGTTTAGAAAAACAAGTTTATCAGATACGTCAGCAGGGGCCAAGTCATCCTCTGTGGAAGTGGGTTTGTCAATAATTACATATACACGTACAGCAATTTTTAGCAAAATATGGCTTAAATATAAAAAGATACTGCCAAAGGTGGATGCCATACATGAACGAGTCTCAGATTCAATTTAGCGATTGCAAGTCTGAAATTGACCTTTCCCAACTTCAAGAACTGTTAAACGTTTCAGCTTTCTGGGCAAAGGGACGCAGTATTGAAGATTTAGGTATAGCCATTGCCAATAGTGAACCAGTGATTTCTGTCTCGGATAGCGATCGACTCATTGGCTTTGCTAGAGCAACATCTGATGGCATATATCGCGCCACAATTTGGGATGTTGTGATTCATCCAGAGTATCAAAGTAGTGGGTTGGGAAGCAAGTTAGTAGAAACCGTTTTGAGTCATCCCTGCATGAGGCGGGTTGAGCGCGTTTACCTGATGACTACTCACCAGCAGGGTTTCTACGAAAAGATTGGTTTCCAGCCTAACACCACCACTACGATGGTGTTACACAACTTACCTAACCTTGCTTTCGTTCCTGCTACAGAAGTTCAGCTTCAGGAATCACTAGGGGGATAGAGATTTGTAGTCTGGTAATCTCCTGATGTAGTTCCTTGCCAATGGTCGAAGGCAAAATTTCTAACTTTCCTCTCATAACTTCCATTAAAGTCTGATTGATTAATAGTCTCATTCCTGGGGAAAGAGCAGCCTTTTGATCAATTTGGATCTGCTGCTCATCACATTTGAGCAAATCAATCGGCTCGCTTGATGGTATAGCATGAGTTGGAACATCCAGCCAAATGGTTACAAAATTATTTGTAGGTAAGATATTGCTAGAAATACAAATACTGCCTTCTTCCATTTGAGTAATGGCAGTGTCTACTAAACTGATCAATATTTGGCGGAGCCAGAGATAATCTGCTAAAACATAAATTTCTGGATCGGCTGGTAACAATTGCAAGGGAAAATTGCGATTAGCCGCCAGCATATAAGTTAATTTATGAACCTCTTCCAAAATTTGCGCTAACGGTGTGGGCTGAATATCTAATTTATTAGTACCGTGTTCAGTTCTGGCAACGCTGAGAATTTCATCTATCAGCTTGAGTAGCTTCAGCGTTCGTTCGTGAGCTTGGCCAATAAATTCTCGTTCTTCAGCCGGATCTTCGCATAAATCTGACAAAATTAATTGATGCAAGCCAATCAAGCCATTGAGAGGCGATCGCAATTCATGGGTAGTCCGCGCCAAAAAACCACCTTTAAACTGGCTCATTTCCCTTGCCATAAGGTATGCTAGCTGCGTTTGCTGTAGCTGTTGCGATATTGATGGCATCTCCTGTTGATCTAATGGCGCTACTGGAGATGAGCTAGATGAAACATTAGGCGATGCCTGCTTTGGGCGTAGCCATCGCCCAAATAACTGACGGAAACTCATACCTAGTGCTATTCCTGCTCCTAGATATATCCAGTTGCTCCAATTCATAATCTGGCAATTATTAACTTGTTAATTGATCACAACAGCGCAAACTAAAGTTCCAAATTTCTCTGTTGTTAAAACCAGCAAGACAATATTATAGCGACCTATATTTAGTTATCGCTGGAAATATCTAACTTTATTGCACCTTGCCGCAAAATCTGCCAATTTATTCCTGTCCATTTAGCAACGGTGGAAGGTACACCCACCCCTGGTATTTCACCCTGGTATTCTAGAGTCAGAACCTTGGGAAACTGAACTTCAATTTCTGCCATCGTTTGCAAAGGCGGCTGACCAGAAAAATTGGCGCTAGTAGTAGCAAGGGGGCCTGTTTGCGCCAAAATAGTTTGAGCGATCGCACTGTTTGGGACTCGAATCCCAATTGTCGTTGGATCAGTAGGGTTCATAACTTTTGGTACGCGATCGCTTGCTGGTAAAACTAACGTCAGCCCTCCTGGCCAATATTTATCTGCTAGTTCTTGCCAAACTTTATACTCGTTCTCATCACCTTTAACATACGTCCATAAATCTTCAGCATTAGCAGCCATCAAAATTAAAGGTTTGTCTTGACTGCGTTGTTTCGCCGCAAAAATTAATGCTGCTTTTTCTGGTATCGCTGCAAGCGCAGGAACAGTATCCGTAGGAAAACTCACCAAAAGCCCAGCGCGTGCGCCAGCTATGATATTTGTTAAAGAAACTTGTGTCATATTTACTAAGTTAAGAGTGAGGAATTGTCATACCTCATAACTCATAACTCCAAACTCCTAACTCCTAACTCCAAACTCCAAACTCCAAACTCCTAACTCCTAACTCCTAACTCCTAACTCCTAACTCCTAACTCCTAACTCCTAACTCCTAACTCCTAACTCCTAACTTTTGTAAGCTACGGCAAAGCGTTCAATTCCAGCTAAATCAGCGTGAATTTGAATTTTACAATAGCTACCTTGATTTTGCAAAAGTTCTCGCACTGCATCCGCCTGCCCTGCCATCATCTCAATTAACCACACGCCACCAGGTTGCAAATAACTAGGGGAGATTTCAATCAAATGGCGAATGCAATCTAAGCCATCACCCCCACCATCCAAAGCTAAATGCGGTTCATGGTTAACTACTTCTGGTTGCAGAGTAGGTAAGGTACTGGTGGGTATGTAAGGGGGATTGGACACCATACCACTGAACTGACCTTTTAAAAATGTCAGTGGCTCCCACCAGGAACCTTGATAAAATTGAATCCGGTCAGCAAAACCTAAATTATGGGCGTTGGTTTGGGCGATCGCCAAAGCTTCTAAACTGTAATCAACTGCATAAATTGTTGCATTTTGCAAGACATCTGCTAATCCCAGTGCGATCGCTCCACTCCCAGTGCCTAAATCAGCCCAGTTTCCTGATGCATCACTAGCAGATGCTAAAGCTAAATCAATTAATAATTCTGTCTCTGGTCTGGGAATCAAAACCGCACTTGACACTGCGATTTGAAACTTACGCCAAGGTGTAACTCCGGCAATATACTGCACTGGTAAGCGGTCATTTAATCGCCTCTGCCACAAACGATCTAATTCTTCTAGAGGCAATTGCAGCTGAATTTCGGGCCAGTTTTTAAAGGACTCCAAACGCAGTGCCAAGCGGTCTAACCCAGCAACTTCGAGCAGCAGCCAATCTACCTCAGCTGGTGAGATATCAGTAGCGATCGCTGCTTGGAGAGCAGTATTGCGCCACTGCCAAAGTTGTAAACCAGATATCAGATGTTTCTCCCCCATGCCTCAACCTTGGAGTGCATAACCGTTATTTTTTTGGAGTGGCGGGTGCAGCAGCAGGCTTGGCAGCTGGAGATTGATTCGGTGCAAGCGAGCGAATAAAATTGATCGACTCCCGTGATGGATAGAGAACAATTTTATTTATACTAGGGTCGGTACTGCTATTGAGAGCTTCCATAACACCGTACAAATCCACCACTTGAATTTCAGTGTTGTTTGCTTCCTTTGGTACGGCTTTTTTAAATTCGTCTAACAAAGCTGTTGCTTGCTCTTTCTCAAAAAAGAAAGGGATATACCGCTCTTTGCCGTTGGGGACGGGAATCGTTAAATAGCTATTATCTTTCTTAAATTTGGGTACAAATAAGGGAATACCATTAAATTGCTCCCCTTTTTTACCATTTTGATTCAGCATACTTGTTGCCGAAGCTACCTGTGCTTGGGTCGGCACTAAAGTATAAATTACAGAGTCTGATTTCTTTTTGCTTTCTTGAACTATTTTATAGTAGTCTGCCAAGGACAAAGGTCTTACCTGTAGGGTGCTTGCCAACTGGGGGTTTTCTTTTTTGAGCCGATTGTCAAGGAATTTTTGAGCATCTTGCTTGCTAATAAAAAATCCCACTTGCGAGATTGGCTTGGATTCGTTGTTCCTCGAAAGTACTACAAATTCGCCTTTAGGATTGGTGAGCGTGAATACAGGTACTTCTTGGAGCTTTTTCACTACCTGATCTTGTGGCAATGCGATCGCCTGTTGATTGCCTATTCCTGGTAGATTGCCGATTCCTGAAAGCCCTGTTAAAAATACAGTGCCAGCTATACCCAATGTTGCGCCCAAGCGAATAAATGATTTCATGATTGCTCCTTGCATTAATAGTCCAATTAATTAAACAAATGGTTGGATGTTGCACAGCACCAACTAGCTTTAGTTATATAGCAATCTATTTCAATTGTAAAAAATTCATTGTGCGCGTTCAAGTTGGGTGTTAACCCTCAACGGTCAAAATCCAATATTCCGCAACTATTTAGGGTTGCTATAGTAGCGTTTTGAAAAATCGACTGTGCTTAAGTTGTCTTTTTCTCGATTTCGTTTTGTTATTCACGACGAAATGCTGTAGATGCCTATTATCTGTCTTCTCAGACAATCAAAACTCTCTCTGTCTCTCGACCTTGGAGATGATAAATGCCATTTTCTCGGCTTTCTCTAATATCGGGTGACGTTATTACTTAATCAATCGTTCCATCGCGTTTGCTTTAATATCTTCTCAAATCTATACAAGGCTTAGTGCCAGGAATATCTTACTGCTTAAAAACTAAAATTGCCTGTTAGGCTTCAACACTAATTGAACACTATAACAGGCAATTTGTTTTTATCGGTAAAAATTTATAATTTAATCGCAAATTTCAGCAAGATAACTCTAGTCAATCGCCTCATCTGTTAAATGTATTACTCAAATCGGGATGACAGGATTTGAACCTGCGGCATCCTGCTCCCAAAGCAGGCGCGCTACCAAGCTGCGCTACATCCCGTTTCGACTTATCTGCTTTTTGTGGTTTGGTTTTATCCTATCAAAGCGATCGCGCCTTACCAAAAGCATTAAGGTAACTATATCATATCAGACCGCTTATGCCTAATCTTTTTTATCTTTTGCCAAACACAAGATAGATTACATTGTTTCACTGATAAAGATTTTTTGCCGACTTAGTTTTACAAGATATATACTTGCTCCTTCGTCGGCTGAAAAAAGCAAAACCACATCAAAATAATAGATTTTCACCATTTGACCTGATTTTCTTGATAAATCGGGTTTTATTTTGATAGAGCGTTAGTGAGGATACCAGAACATGCCTTTAATGCCTTCTGGATCAGCCATAAACCCCATAGTCCGGTAGAAATCTACAACATGGGGGTCGGCGAAGAGAGTGACATTACTAATTTCTTCACTCCTAAGTTTTTTGAGAACGTATTTCATCAGTGCCTTGCCCAGTCCTTGACTTTGAAAGTCTGGGTGAACCACGACATCCCAAATAGTGGCATTAAACGCGTGATCTGAGGTAGCACGGGCAAAACCAATGAGCCGCTTTTGGTTTCCTCTCACCTGCCACATTGAGGCGACAAGAAAACTATGCTCAATAGCTTTTTTCACTTTTCTTAGAGGACGACGCGACCAACCAACTGCATCACAGAGTTCTTCTAGCTCATACAGGTCAATATCTCGTTCCGTACTGAAGACGATGCGAGTCTCCTTTGAAGAAGCTTCGCTAAGGCTGCTGGGGTTGGAATTGCCCGCAGCATCCGCTCTATGTTCTTCAAAGGAGTTTGTCCTACTTGCCGCTACAGATTCAGGAGTACTAAACCAAGTTTTCCAAAAACCCATGCCAACGTGGTTCGGGTAGTATAACTGAATTGGTTTCCACTCTCAGGAGTGTTGATTTACGTCTAACATAGCTAGCCCCATTTACTACCCTTTACACTCAAATTTTTTCGGTTGTTTTCGGGATTTGCAATGGTAACAGCCAGTTAGGGCGTTTTTCACACCAATCATTTTCAACTTTAGCATTTTGTTGTAAAGGCTAGGAGAAATTCACCAAAAGGGTAAAGATATAAATAATTCAAAATTAAAAATGGAAAAACTTAATCCTGGCAATTGCTCGTATAGAGCTTAAATGCAAGTTAGCTTAGGGGTGAATTGTATATAAGAGATTGAATATTAGGACTTACGCAGTGAAAACCTGAAACCTCGTTCGCGTAGCGTGCGCGAAGCGCACTCCCCCCTAACCCCCCGAATTTATCGGGGGGATCTGAAAGAGCCAACTTGTTAAGGGGGTTGGGGGATATATTCTGCGTAAATCCTAAGTATTTAAGAAAATTCTTCCCCAATTCCCAGTCCCCAACATCCAGCCCCTAGTCCCCAAGTGATGAAAGCAAGCGAGTCTTACCCTTAACAATGGCTTCTGGTTTAAAATCTTCGACACTGGAACTCCTAAAACGTTTTAACCGAGCGTTTCCCCAGTTTTATGAGCAATTCGTCAGCAGTGAGATTCAACTGCAAAATTTGCGGCTAGCCTACCGTCTCTATAAAACTAGACGCGCTGTTATTGAGCTGAAACCTGAAGGTAGCAAAAGCGCCCTGCATTTTGCTTACCGCAACCAGTCTTTTCTTCTCAGCGATATTTTTGGTGTATTAGCAGCTTATGGGTTGACTATTCACGGTCTGAGTCTATACGGTCAGATCCGTCCGCCAATGTTAGTTTTTATCAAACTGTTGGTATCTCGTGGTAGTAAAGCCTTGACCGAGAAAACCGCAGAAAATGTCTGTCGTGCTATTCGTGAAGCTTTAGGAGGTCGGTTTGAGGTAGAAGAGATGCTGGCAGTAGAATTCAATCTTGATACTGGCTTAGAGCAGGTACAAACTGAGTTCTATGTCGATCCGGTCTTTCATCTCCCTGCCTTAATGATTGAAGCCGATAATCAACCAGGATTATTTTACAAAGTGATGTACGCCATCTGGCAGGAAGACCTGCTGGTAGTCAATGCAAATTTACTGGTTTGGCGCGGACGTACACGGCTAATTCTCTACTTGTTGGGGCCGAATGAAAGCCTGATTCCTGAATATCTGGGTCACAAAATTGCTGAAGGGGTGCGACAGAGGTTGTTAGATAAATGAAAAAGTTATGAAAAAAGTTAGGAGTTATGAGTTATGAGTTATGAGTTAAAAATTAACAAGTTCCGCGGGTTTAAGTCCCCCGGTTCTGTAACCGATAAGTTTTGTATTGGGGTTAAAATCTCCATTACAAAACTTAATTACGAATTACGAATTACGAATTACGAATTATTTTAATAACTCCTAACTCCTCACTCCTAACTCCTAACTCCTAACTCTTCGCACTCCGTATTTAGTCGCACCCGCCCTTCGAGGTACGATATAAGTATGGCAACTATCGAAATCTTGGGCGTTCCACACGCATACGAGCTAACGGCTCCCACTTCCTGCCCCCACGCTTTAGTATTTATCCACGGTTGGCTCAATAGCCGTGGATATTGGCAACCTGTGATTTCCCGCCTATCAGATGATTTGCAGTGCCTTTCCTATGATTTGCGGGGTTTTGGTGAATCTCAGTCCCAGGTAAAAACCGATTTTAGTCGGGCAGAAACGTCTTTGAGCCTAACGCCCATCTCCAGTAGTGCGCTTGGCTCAACAATTGATTCTCTTTATACTCCGGCTGCGTATGCTCAGGATTTAGCAATTCTCCTGAAACAGCTAAATATTAACAGTGCTTGGCTCATTGGTCACTCTTTGGGAGGTACGATCGCTCTTTGGGGAGCAGATCAAATACCTGAGTGTGTTAAGGGAGTTATCTGTATCAACGCTGGCGGCGGTATTTACCTCAAAGAAGCCTTTGAGCAGTTTCGCTCGGCGGGTCAGAAATTTTTGCAAGTCCGCCCGCGCTGGCTGTCCCAAATACCTTTGATTGATTTGCTGTTTACCAGAGCCAGTGTGGCACATCCTTTGGAGCGCTATTGGGCACGTCAGAGGCTGATTGATTTCGTTGTGGCTGACCCGGAAGCAGCTCTGGGAAGTCTGTTAGACTCTACAACCGAAGAAGAAATCAATCGTTTACCTGAGCTAGTATCCCAATTGAAGCAGCCAGTTTATTTTTTGGCTGGTGCCGAAGATAAGGTTATGGAACCCAAGTATGTGCGCCATTTAGCTAGCTTTCACAGACTGTTTCAATATTGTGGTGACAATGTTCTGGAAATTCCTGATTGCGGACACCTGGCTATGTTGGAACAGCCGGATGCAGTGGCTGCTCACATCCGGTCAATAATTAGGAGTTAGGAGTTAGGAGTTAGGAGTTTGGAGTTAGGAGTTAGGAGTTTGGAGTTTGGAGTTAGGAGTTTGGAGTTTGGAGTTAGGAGTTAGGAGTTAGGAGTTTGGAGTTTGGAGTTAGGAGTTTGGAGTTAGGAGTTAGGAGTTAGGAGTTAGGAGTTTGGAGTTAGGAGTTAGGAGTTAGGAGTTTGGAGTTAGGAGTCAAGTAACTCCCTCATTTTCCTCATGCTCCTCACGACTCAGGTTGATACAACTTCATCACCTGGGTAAGGGCTAACCTAGACTCAACGCCTAGTGTGAGGGGGGATGTATGACCACGAGATAGATGTTCGGCGGCGGCACAGCCAATCATGGCGGCGTTATCGGTACAGAATTTTAGAGGTGGGAATAGGACGCGTAGGTTATGTTCAACGGCGGCGGCTTGGAGGTTTTTTCTCAAGCCGCTATTGGCTGCTACACCGCCACCAATTGCAATTGTGTCTAGACCATAGTCTAGGGCACAGGCGATCGCTCTTTTAGTTAGCGATCGCGCGACGGTTTCCTGAAAGCTAGCTGCTACATCTGCCACTGGTACTTGTCCACCATCTTTCTCTAACTGCTGCACTAAACGCAATACAGCCGTTTTTAACCCGCTAAAACTCGCATCATAACGATGGAATCCCCCACCAGGTAAAGAAACTTTCCCTTCTGGTAGAGCAAAGGCTTGGGGATTCCCCTGTTGCGCCAACTTGTCAATTATTGGGCCACCCGGATAACCCAACTTTAACAATCGCGCCACTTTATCAAAAGCTTCACCCGCAGCATCATCACGAGTTTGTCCCAGTGTTTCGTATCTACCACAATCTTTGACAAAAATCAAGCTTGTATGTCCGCCAGAAACTAATAAACTCAAGAAAGGGGGGTTTAAACTTGGTTCGCTCAAATAAGTTGCGTAAATGTGACCTTCGAGGTGATGAACTCCCAAAAATGGTTTGTTGTGTACCATCGCTAGGGTTTTGGCAGCAGTTAACCCCACCAACAGCGCTCCTACGAGTCCAGGGGCAGAAGTGGCGGCTATTGCGTCAATTTTCTCCCAGTCTAGTTGGGCTTGCTCTAAGGCTTGAGCGATCGCAACATTTATCGTTTCCAAGTGTTCACGAGACGCTACTTCCGGCACTACCCCGCCATACTGCTGATGGACTGGAATTTGTGAGGCTACAATACTACTGCAAACTTTACGATTGTTCACAATTGCGACTGCTGTTTCATCACAACTGGTTTCTATTGCTAAAACGGTTGTCATTGGGAGTGGGGAGTAGGGAGTAGGGAGTAAGGAGTTATGAGTCCTGAGTTTTTAGTAGCACAAACAAAATCTTGCTTGTTTACTACCGTACAATGAAAATTATTATACTCAGCACTCCATAACTACCCTACTACAATCAATTATTATCCTCAGCATTCCCCACTCCCCATTCCTCACTCATCTTGGTTGAGAAGCTTTAACTTTTATTTACTTAAACTTTACTCGGTTCCCACCCAAGAGTATGATGACTTCCTAGTTATGCAAATAAACAACTGTACAAGCCGCTTCGTTTTGTACAAAGAACTTTTTGTTTTGTAATAAAAGGAAACAACTCTATGCGACGATTGTTTGCTTTGATGTTAGCGATTTGTCTTTGGTTCAATTTTGCCCCCCCAGCACAAGCTTTAGGGGCTAATTTGACACCGTGCAAGGATAATCCCGCTTTTCAACAGCTAGCTGCTAATGCCCGTAATACCACCGCCGATCCCGAATCTGGAAGAAAGCGGTTTGAACGTTATTCTCAGGAGCTGTGCGGCCCTGAGGGTTACCCCCACTTAATTGTTGATGGCCGTCTAGATCATGCTGGTGACTTTTTGATCCCCAGCATTCTGTTTCTATATATTGCTGGTTGGATTGGCTGGGTAGGTCGTGCCTATCTGCAAGCGGTCAAAAAAGAGCCGAACACTGAACTAAAAGAAGTCCAAATCGATCTTGGTTTGGCACTACCCATAATAGCGTCAGGCTTTACTTGGCCAGTAGCAGCACTCCAAGAGTTTCTCTCTGGAAACTTAACAGCCAAGGATACAGAAATCCCCATTTCCCCACGCTAAATCAGCTTAACTAATTGTTTTGGAGACTAAATTCATGGCAGACAATAACAACCAATCAGCCTATTTGGTTAAGTTTCTTACTACAGCGCCAGTGGCAGCTACGATATGGCTGTTCATCACAGCAGGTATCTTAATTGAATTCAACCGCTTCTTCCCAGACCTACTTTTCCACCCACTGCCATAAGTGGAAAATGGAATTTAGCACAGTTGAATGTCTTGTGTTTTGCCTAGAATTATGTAGTTGATGTATTCAGCTTAGTTAGGCAGAATTATCACCAAAATAGGCAGCACAAAGAGTTTTTTGAAACTCGCGATCCTGTTTACAGTTCGCGAGTTTCACACTTTTAAAACTAGCTAAATTAATTTTTCTAAACTTCTTAGCCAAAAGACATCTTTAGCTACAATTATTATTAATATAAAAATGCCACCATTTTAAATTTAGAGGCGAACATAAAATATGGCACAAGCAGTAGATGCATCAAAGAATCTCCCCAGCGATCCGAGAAATGGGGAAGTTGTTTTCCCTGCATTTCGCGATCCGCAACTGGGCAATCTAGAAACCCCAGTAAATGCTTTTCCCTTAATCAAATGGTTCATTAATAACTTACCTGCCTATCGCCCAGGACTCGCTCCTGCCAGACGCGGTTTAGAAGTTGGCATGGCTCATGGTTACTGGATATTTGGCCCTTTTGCCAAATTGGGCCCACTGCGGGACACAGCTAACGCTAACTTGGCTGGTTTACTAGCAGCCATTGGCTTGGTTGTTGTTCTTACCGGTGCCCTATCTCTGTATGCTAATAGCAATCCACCCAAAGCACTTCCTAGCGTTACCGTACCTAACCCTCCGGTAGATGCTTTTAATTCTAAAGAAAGCTGGAACAACTTCGCCAGTTCTTTCTTAATTGGTGGTATTGGTGGTGCAGTAGTTGCTTACTTTTTGACTAGCAATCTGGGAGTAATTCAAGGTTTATTTGGTTAATTTACAAATGAGGAGTTAGGAGTTAGGAGTTAGGAGTTTAAATTCATAACTCCTGTACAGACGCGATTAATCGCGTCTCTCCAAACAGACGCGATTAATCGCGTCTCTCCAAACTTATTGAAACAAAACCGTTTCAATGTCATTTAAAGCAGTTTCAAAATCGTCATTAATGATTTGAATATCAAATTCATCGGCGGCTTGAATTTCTTCCTGGGCGCGGACTAGACGACGGGCGATCGCTTCTTCAGAATCTTGGGCGCGATCGCGTATCCGTTTCTCTAATTCATCAAAAGAAGGCGGTAAAATAAAAATGCTGAAGGCACTGGGGAAGGAAGCACGAATTTGTCTTGCTCCTTTTAGCTCAATTTCTAGCACGACTAACTTGCCAAAATGAATTTGGTTAAGTACAGCTTCACGGGGAGTGCCATAATAGTTCCCAGCAAATTCTGCCCATTCCAAAAATTCACCTTCAGCAAGTAATTGTTCAAACTTACTGCGGCTGATAAAGTAATAATCTTTGCCATCGATTTCTCCTGGACGGGGAGAACGAGTCGTCACAGATACGGAATAATAAAGTTCTGGATGACGTTTTAGGAGCGATCGCATTAAAGTGCCTTTACCGACCCCACTGGGGCCAGTTAAGACAATCAACCTGCCTAAATGTAAGCGTTCTTCGGTAGTAGCAATACTCTGGATGGGTAAAACTGGCATCATCCCCTCAATCTGTGAATCAATCAATAGATATTATTCATTAGTCTTGTGTTCCTGGCCAAATCCACTAGTGACTAAAGAATTTGTAGCAAGGGTGACAGAAAACTTGTCTAATTCACATGGTACTACCGATACGGTGGAAATAAAAGTGAGATTGTTAATCTACTCTTAATCAATTATCTACAGTTTGATGATCGCGGGAAATCACAAAGCGATTCGCTACCGTTTCCGGCTGAATCGCTGACAGAATTACATGGCTGGAATCGGTGATAATTACAGCCCTAGTCCGCCGACCGTAAGTTGCATCAATCAGTTGACCCCTGTCCCGTGCATCGGTAATAATCCGCTTAATCGGGGCAGACTCTGGACTGACAATGGCAACTACTCGATTGGCAGACACGATGTTACCAAAACCGATATTGATTAACTGAATCTCCATAAAAAAATAACGCCAAATGCGGTTTGAGAAGCTTAAAGTAAACTTATTTACATGTTATCGCCAAAAAACGGGAGTCACAACGATTAAATTCAAGCTAGCCTTCGTTTTTAAATAATGCCTGCTTTTTTTTCGCTATTTATCAGCTATTTTTCCTCAAAATCTTCCCATAGATACAGGCGCAATTACACTGATACAAGCTAGCACCGCAAGGCGGAAGTCAAACTAATTCATAATTGATAATTAATAATTCATAATTTAAATCAGTGGGAGCAAGAAATGCTCCACTGTCTTTTTGACCACTGATTTAAAAATGAGCGTGGGCGGCTCTGTACCCATTTTAAAATTTATGAATTATGAATTATGAATTATGAATTAATAATTATTTGGTCAAAAGTAAAAAAATTGTATTCTATAGCAATCCTAAATCATTCCTGAAAAATTAGATCCCCGACTTCTCAAAGAAGTCGGGGATCTGGACATCGCGCATTTTCATAACTCCTGCAAGGATTGCTATAAGCTATTGCGCCATAAGAAAATGGTATGTTTATTTCCGCACCCGTTGTACTAGTACACTGTGCTGGAAGTTTGCCTACCTTTAATAAAGGGCTATATCGTGCAAGAGTATTTTAAAGTAATAAATAGCTCTACAAGCTTTTATTAATAGAGCTTTTGAGTTTATTCATCAAAAATTTTTTGCTTATTTTTCTGACTTATACACCTTCTCAATAAATAAATGGTGGTAAATAATCCACATCTAAAATTTGCTCAATGCTATAAGGGCAAGTTTGTGGAAAACAATTCAAACCACTTTTCTTTTTTGCTTGTCGTAGCGCATCAATGTAGACTTCTTCAAGTACCGTGAGCAGATAGTTGTAGAGGTTTTTAGATTTGGTTAATTTCCTGAGTTCCACCCGAAAATTATCAATTTCCACTTCCCAATGATTTTTACATTCAGGAAGACTCCAATGTTGATATAAAAGCAAATGCTTGAGAAGTTGCAGTAGATAACTTTCGAGCTTGTGTTTCTGTTCATTACCCAATCTTTCAATCTCCTCAATCAAATGATCCCAATCAAGATGCTCTAAATCTCGTTCTTGCAATTGTTTCAACGTAGTTTCTAACCACAAGTGATAATCCTGTTCATAAATAATTTGAGTGAGTATTTTAGACATTATTTAATATTCTCCTAATTTACGAAGATTTAGAATTAGGTTTTATTGACCGAATAATTCGTAATTCGTAATTAATAAATTCACTTGTTTCAAGCCCTCCGAAGTTTGGAGCCGAGGAAACCTGCTATCCAACTTCTCTCCGACTTTAGTTAGGGACTTCCAAATAAAAAAATACTCAACTACTTCTTGTGGGGTGGGCGACACCAGCGCCCGTATCCAAAGGCGGGCAAGATGCCCACCCTACAAAATTGGGTAATTTATTTGTTGGAAGTCCCTTATGTGGTAATTACGAATTACGAATTATTAATTACGAATTATTCTGACGTACACTTCCAGCTTGACAATCGCGTAACCAAGTTTTAACTCCTTGGGCAACAGTGCCATTACTACTATCGCGTGGCGGAGATAGTGGGTGCTGTCCTGAATAGGAACCAGTTTGAGAAAACATCATCACTAAACGCCAACCAATTTTAGTTTTAGTCAACAATAGCCAGTGGAATTCCTGCAATTCTACCGCTTTCTTTCCTATGTACTGCCGCTCTAAGGTAGTAAAGAAAACTTGCTCAACTCCTGATGCAGAACTTTTAGAAGCGTCTGCACTATATTCTTCAAGGTTAAGGGGCAGAGGAATAAACTCAGGTCTTCCTGCCACTAATATATAACTGTAAACATCACTGCTTCTGCTGAGGCGGCGGGCGCGTTGACTAGCGCGATTAGTATAACTAGGTAAATCTTGCAGTAGCTGTATAGTTAATGTTTCTAAATTTTGCTCAGAACACAAAGACTTCGCCCCACCGTTGACATTTTCCTTTTCTGCGATCGCAGAGGGTTTAGGGGTGAGGTTTATCGAGAACGCTGGTAAAGCTTGGCTATTTGATACTAAAACCCAGAAGCCATAAGCTAAAAGCCAACTATAATTTTTCTTTTTGAGCGCTACACCCTGCACCCGATCCCCCGGCTTCTTACTGACTTTTAGCTTCATCCCACCGTGGTTAACTCCTCAGAAATCCTCTTCCAGGCTAACTCCGGCTCAGTAGCAGTAGTAATGGGACGCCCAATCACGAGATAATTTGCGCCAGCAGTAATTGCTTGTGCTGGGGTGAGCGATCGCTTTTGATCGCCAATATCAGCCCAAGTTGGCCTAACCCCCGGACAAACTAGCAAAAAGTCATCTCCACAAGTTTGTCGTAGTTGTGCCACCTCTTGAGGCGAACAAACTGCCCCATCCAAACCAGATTCCTGAGCCAGCAGGGCCATTTCTAGAGCATATTCTGGCAATTCTAGGGGTATTTTTAAATCAAACGCCAGTTGTCTAGCAGAAATGCTCGTTAGCAGTGTAATCGCAATTAACTTTGGTGGTTGTACACCTGCTTTTGTAGCTCCTTCCTGTGCCGCCTCAGTTGCGGCTTTCAGGGCATCTCTACCAGCAGTAGCATGAATTGTCAGTAAATCCACTCCGTATGTAGCTGCACTCCGGCAAGCACCAGCAACGGTATTGGGGATATCATCAAACTTTAAATCCAAGAAAATGCGCTTTTGCCGAGACTTTAGCACTTCTAGAATTTTCGGGCCAGTGCTGGTAAACAACTCTAAGCCGACTTTCCACCAAAGCACTTGCGGGAGTTGATCTATAAGAGCGATCGCACTTTGTTCATCCGCCACATCCAAAGCCACAATAACTCGTTTTTCTACCTGTTCCCTATTCCCCATTCCCTACTCCCCACTCCCCATTTAAGGCACTAATCGGACAAACTTATTTTTCCCAACTTGTAAAACCTTACCTTGTAATTCAGCAACAGAAGCAAAAGTAGTATCAACATCGGTAATGCGATCGCCATCTAAGCGCACTCCACCTTCTTGAATTTTTCGCTTACCTTCACCCGTACTTTTGCATAAACCAGTGACATTGAGAATATACGCTAACTTAGTGGGATGCGATACCTCAGCTAGAGAGAATTCTGGAACTGCACCTTCCATTCCACCGCTTTGGGCGGCAACTTTTGCCTCTTGGGCTGCTTGTTCACCGTGGTACTGTTTGACAACTTCATAAGCTAAAAGTGTCTGGCGATCGCGGGGATTTTCTGGCAGTTGATCCAAAGGTAAATCTGTCAGCAGTTCAAAATACTCCTTCAGCAGATTATCTGGAACTCCTTGTAACTTCTGATATTTTTGCCCCGGATGTTCTGACAAACCAATATAATTACCCAAAGACTTGGACATTTTTTGCACCCCATCCGTGCCAATCAAAATCGGCATTAGCATCCCAAACTGGGGTTTTTGACCAAAATGGCGTTGCAAATCTCTGCCTACAGCAATGTTAAATTTTTGATCAGTCCCTCCCAATTCCACATCTGCCTCAACGGCAACGGAATCAAAACCTTGCATTAAGGGGTACAGGAACTCATGGATAAAAATTGGATTCTCTTTTTTATAGCGATCGGCAAATCCTTCTTTCGCTAACATCTGCCCCACCGTCATCGTCGAGAGTAACTCCAAAATTTTCTCTAAGTTGAGCTTAGAGAGCCATTCTGAGTTATAACGTACCTCTAATCTTCCTGGTGTGTCAAAATCCAAGATAGGGCGTACTTGATCGAGATAAGTCTGAGCATTTTGGGCTACATCTGCTTCTGTAAGCTGACGACGCACTTCAGATTTACCTGTTGGATCGCCAATACGTGCGGTAAAATCGCCAATAATCAGAACTGCTATATGGCCTGCATCTTGAAACCCTCGCAGTTTCCGTACTGGTATGCTATGACCAAGATGAATATCAGTACCTGTAGGGTCAATACCCAATTTGATCCTCAAAGGTTGGTTTGTAGTTACCAAGCGCTTTTCTAGAGTTTCACTGTTAACATCAGTTGGTTGTGGGAAAACTTCTACCACACCACGACGCAGCCAAGCAAAATCTGGCGTCATACTAGAAAATCCACTGTTAGCTATGTTTTGCACATTAGAAGTTAAGTTGGTTATAAACACTTGCAATTTATCCGCTTTCTCATCTGCCAAACTACTATAATTGCAAAAAATTAACCGCCTTGCTCCGTCCAATCAATTACAGTTAAATTTACAAGTGAGGAAGTGAAATCGCCGTGTCGTCTTCTAGGACTTTTGAAGATAAACAGCCACAACGTCGGGCTTCATCAGGTTTTGAGTTTTTGAAAGGAGTCGGTCAGGTAACTGGCGGTACTCTCCTCTCAATGACCATGCTGGCAAGTTCCATTGTAGCCGGAGGACTGGTTGGTTTAGCCATTAGTTTCCGCAATTTGCCAGATGTCAGACAGCTACGTAACTTCTTTCCCTCAGAAACAACTTACATCTATGACGTTAAGGGTAAACTTTTAACCAGTATCCACGGGGAAGCCAACCGGGAAGTTGTGCCCCTGGATAGAATTTCCCCGAATTTAAAACGGGCAGTATTAGCAAGTGAAGATAGCCACTTCTACGATCACCACGGTATCAACCCTACTGGTGTTGGCCGTGCTGTAGTAGTTAACGCTGTAGCAGGTGGAGTCAAAGAGGGTGGCTCTACTGTTACTATGCAATTGGTAAAAAACCTATTTTTATCTCGCAAGCGTGCCTTTACCCGTAAGTTAGCAGAGGCTGTGCTAGCAATCCGGTTAGAGCAAATTCTCACTAAAGACCAAATTTTAGAAATGTACCTCAATCAAGTTTATTGGGGTCATAACAATTATGGTGTACAAACGGCAGCCCGCAGTTACTTTAATAAGTCAGCAGAATATTTAACCTTGGGTGAGTCAGCAATGATGGCGGGTTTGATCCAAGCACCAGAAGAATTCAGCCCGTTTGCCAGCACTAAACTGGCAAAACAGAAACAAAAAGAAGTGCTGGGACGGATGCTGGAGTTGAACTGGATCAATCAGTCAGAGTACGACAGTGCCCTCAAGCAAGAAATCAAATATGGTAAAATCAAATCCTTTCAAGGTAGTGCCCTACCTTATGTAACCAATACCGTAGCGCAGGAGTTGGCTAAAAAGTTTGGGCGTGAGACACTGCTTAAAGGCGGGATGCGGGTACAAACTACAGTTGATGCCAATTTCCAAATGATGGCAGAGGAAACTGTCAGCAAGTGGCATAAATCACTGCTAGGTCAGGGATTATCTAAGAATCAAATCGCCTTGGTAGCAATTGACCCCCGGACGCATTTTATCAAAGCACTGGTGGGTGGTGTAGATCCTAAGACCAGTGAATTCAA
This sequence comes from Nostoc sphaeroides, assembly GCF_003443655.1. Lineage (NCBI taxonomy): Bacteria > Bacillati > Cyanobacteriota > Cyanophyceae > Nostocales > Nostocaceae > Nostoc > Nostoc sphaeroides. The sequence goes on along the minus strand of NZ_CP031941.1, from coordinate 5,542,533 downwards.
TCGTGCAACTCAATCTCAACGTCAGCCTGGATCTTCCTTTAAACCGTTTGTATACTATACTGCTTTTGCCACTGGTAAGTATGGGCCAGACTCAACGGTGGTAGATGCCCCAGTCAGTTATCGAGATGGTGACGGTTGGTACTTTCCCAGAAATTATGATGGGGGTTTTAGCGGAGCTATGCCAATCCGCACAGCTTTAGCCCAGTCACGTAACATTCCTGTGATCAAAATTGGTAAGGCTGTGGGCATGAATAGAGTCATAGAAACCTGCCGCACCTTGGGCATTATGAGTCCGATGGAACCTGTTAGCTCTCTGCCTCTAGGTGCAATTGGTGTTACTCCCCTGGAAATGGCTAGTGCCTATGCAACCTTTGCTAATTATGGCTGGCAATCTCCACCCACTGTAATTGCCCGTGTCACCGATAGTAGTGGTAACGTGTTATTAGATAACACCCCTAAACCACAGCGAGTTCTCGATCCTTGGGCCTCAGCAGCAATTATCGATGTGATGCGAACGGTAGTTACTAATGGTACTGGTAAAGGTGCTGCCATAGATCGTCCAAGCGCTGGGAAGACGGGTACAACTTCCTCAGAAAAGGATATCTGGTATGTTGGCACTGTGCCACAACTAACAACTGCTGTGTGGGTGGGAAGGGACGACAACAGACAATTAGCTAGTCGGGCGACGGGTGGCGGTATGGTTGCTCCCATCTGGAAAGATTTTATGGAGAAGGCACTTAAGAACACACCAGTAGAAAACTTTAAGCCACCTTCCCAGTTTTCTCGGCCTAAGTCAAATTAAAGTTAGGAGTGATAAGTTATGAGTTATGAGTTTATTGAGAACTCCTAACTCCAAACTCCTAACTCCAAACTCCAAACTCCAAACTCCTAACTCCTAACTCCTAACTCCTAACTCCAAACTCCTAACTTTTTTTAAGCTGGTTTTTCTAGTTCGGCTTTCATCCGTTCTAAAGTGACGTGCATTTGGTCAAACATTTGTTGCGGGGTGACACCGAACTGACCTAATTGTGTTTTCAGTTGTTCTACTGTCATTTGTGCCATGAAATCTTCTGATAGCTCGAAGCGCTTCATAAAGATGCGATACCGATCCATCATGGCTTCCATTTTGTCAATAAATAGCTTTTTGCCATCGCGGTCAAATTTGCCGTAGTTATTACCAAGCTTGACTAGTGCTTGATAATCCTCAAACAGCTGTTTTGCTTCTTGCTGAATTATCTCAGAATCGAAGAATCCCATATTGCTTATATTAAACTGAGTATCCAGACTCAGCAGCTTAATAGTTTTACTTCTATTATTATTTTAGTCTAGGAGAGTAATCTAGTGACGAAGCTTCGGTTTTAGTACGGTTTGTTACCGAAATTTCAACACTTGACTTAAGAACCTTTGCCTTGTGTAAAGTGACTAAATAAAGCCGCAATACTCATAGCTTTAGCCGTTGATTTCGGATTGGCGTTTTCACCCGCTTCAATTTTCAGTTCAGGAGCGTATTTCAAAGCTAATGAATTTTGCGGGTTAAGTTTTAATGCTTGACGAATGTAAACCCTGGCCATCCCGGTAAACTTCTGTTTTAGATGTACCAAACCTAATAAGGCATAATAGTCGCTGCTATTTGGCTCTAACTTGATGGCATCACGCAGTTCTTGCACGGCTTGAGGCCATTTGGCTTGGCTAACGTATTGATTAGCTCGCTCGTAGTGCCGTTGAGCGTAGCCTGTCAAATCTGGTTTGACATTAGTTTTTTCATTTAATAACAATTCAACTGGCTTGACTTCTACCTTAGGAATGGTGGGAACAGCTTCTTGCGCCATGAACATGTTTGGTTTATGCAACCGTAAGTATACTAAATTCAGTGTACTAATTTGTTGCGTCACCTGATAAAACTTATCTAATAATTTATATTGATCTTCTGCATAGTAGGCGATCGCTTCTTCGTAAAACAATTCTGCTTGGGGTGTAGACATTTCCATAATTTTCTGAACTACGGCACTTTGAGAAGACAAAGGCTTCTGCTCTAAAGCTTTTGCTTGTGATTGCAGCATAGCGATCGCAGCATAGCGCTTATCTCGATGTTTCAGTTGTTCATAAGCTGGATTGATTAAATGGCTAAATATTGCCGTTGCTAATTCTTGGTCTGGATTGCAGTTTTTGGTATGGCGATCGGCATGTAGCAGCTTCGCTAAAGTGTGATAGCGTTTAAAAATCTGGCGATCGTCAGCAATTACAGAAATTCCTAATACAGCGTAAGGATCACAAAGCTGTTGAAGCGATTTTGGCGGGAGGAAGGTCTGTGACATAGTAGTAATTAAGCTGTTAAAAACTTAAAATTAGCATCAAAGCTCAATGCATAGTCATGTGAAACTTACTCAACTTTCTGCAAATACTAAATTATGTCTGGGATTTCCCATCTAAAAATCTGAAGGGCAAGGCAAGATAGTTGACTGTCTGATTGTCCAAACTGTGGTATTGGTATATTTATTAGAAATATGTTGACTAAGCGCAAAAGTCGAAGTGTTGCAGCTGTTTTAGCTTTTTCTGGCACGCTGACAATTTCAGGATTACATAAATTCTATCTGGGACAGCCGTTGTGGGGTGTTTTGTATGTGTTGCTTTCCTGGACGCCGATCCCCAAGGTAGCTAGTGCCATTGAGGGAGTTTGGTATTTAGCCCAAGATGAAGAAGTTTTTGATCGTAATTTTAATCTCGGCAAGTCAGCAACAAGAAACTCACAAAAGGCGAGTAATCAGGTAGGAGCGATCGCTGAGGCAATGCGAGAATTGGATGCTTTGCGCCAGGATGGGCTAATTTCAGAGTATGAATTTGAGCAAAAGCGCCGCCAATTGCTAGACCAGATTTCTTGAGGTAAGCGACAACATGAATAACTGGCTACCTTTGAACCCCAGGCTGCAAAAACTCCGCGCCAAGCTCCTCAACGATCCCTACTATCGCTTACAATCTGGGGAAGAAATTCAGCTAGCGGCTAAATTAGGTATTCGCATTGATGCTAATCAAGCGACTGTAGATGATTGGTTACGCTTACCAGGTTTGTCAATTCACCAAGCGCGATCGCTTGTAGAACTTTCGCATTCGGGTGTTAAATTTTACTGTATTGAAGATATCGCTGCGGCTTTGGCTATACCAGCGCCGCGCCTGGAGCCATTAAAGCCTCTGCTGAATTTTATTTATTATGACCACGAATCTTTAGAAAGTCCTACGCATTTAGTCAACCCCAATACAGCAACAGTTGAAAATTTAGCCAAAATTCCATTTATAGATTTGTCTCTAGCGCAAGCAGTGGTGCAAAATCGGCAATCAGCCGGGCCTTACCGTAACCTGGCTGATTTCCAACGGCGGTTAGAGTTAACTGGTGATGCGATCGCTCAACTGATGTATTATTTAAGGTTTTAAGTTAGAAGTTTTAAAATATAGAGCTTTTCGTTTGTATGCAATATATTTTGACCTCACTTCCATTCCTCTCTTCTAAGAGGAGAGAGGCTTTGAATCTTACTCCCCAACGCTACAAGGGTTGGGGCAATACGGTTCGCTTAAAGAAAGAGACGCGATAAATCGCCGTCAAGACAAAGGACTGATTATTGTAAAGACGGCGATTTATCGCGTCTTTATGATCTATAACTTTCATTAAAAAACCTTATCCGAACTATATTGAGGGTTGGGGTTGGGGTTGGGGGTTAGGTCTATATAACTCCAAACTCCAAACTCCAAACTCCTAACTCCAAACTCCTAACTCCTAACTCCTAACTCCTAACTCCTAACTCCTAACTCCTAACTCCTAACTCCTAACTCCTAACTCCTAACTATTTAAATAAACCCAATGCGATCAAGAGGCCAAAAGCGAAACGCTGCTCGACCAATGACATTTTCTCTGGGTAAAAAGCCCCAATAACGAGAGTCATTGCTATCGTTGCGGTTATCTCCCATGACAAAAAACTCATCTTCTGGAACTTTCACTGGCCGATATGGCTGATTTGGCGGTTCAGCGATGTAGTCTTCCGCCAAAGGTTGACCATTGAGATAGACTTTGCCCGAAGCAACACTAACTACCTCACCAGGCTGGCCAATAACCCGCTTGATAAAGGCTTGGTCTTTGGGATATCCTCGACGTTGTAGTTCTGCGGGTGGCTGAAAAACAATAATATCCCCAGTTATGGGAGGGTGAAAATGGTAGGATATTTTTTCAACTACCAAGCGATCGCCTGTATGTAAGGTAGGCAGCATCGAATCAGAAGGTATATAGCGGGGTTCGGCGATAAAAGTCCTGATTAGAAATGCCAAACACAATGCGATCGCAATTAAAATCAGATTTTCTTGCCAACTACGCCATCCTTTTAAGGACGCACGCTCTTCTTTTGCATCACTTTCGTGAGGAATCATAAAAGTTTCTAGCCAGTTTAAGAAGTGGAACAAATACCTTGATTATTTTGACTCAAAAGGTATACTAATAAACAAGCTGGATTCTGCATAAATCCATACTAGATATTAAATAATACAATTATCGCATCTACCAAAGATAAGCAAAATTACTGTAAATTAACTATGACCTGTCTAAGGCAATATAAGCTGCTGATTAGAATTTTTAGATAAATAATTAAAAATCTTAATTCTAATTGCTGCAATTATAAGGCAAGTTATGAGATGATTTTCATTTTTGCTTCTTACTGCTAAAAAAGCAGTTACCGATTGGTAGAGCGATACAGCCAGTCGGTTTTTTCTTGGAGCAGAAAATTGGTCGTTGAGTAGCAAAACAATTTAGGGACTTCCAATAAATAAATTACCCAATCTTGTGGGGTGGGCGACACGAGCGCCCGTAGCCCAAGGCTCTGCTTTTTAGCCCACTCCACGTATATTTCAAAAATCTCGCGTATTCTGAATTTTACGTCAACTGATTCTACTGAATTTTTATTTTTGTATAGATATATACTACAAAACTACTATTTTAAAAGTTTGGCCATAAAGATGTGAATGAATTGCGTAATTTTACTGTGACAGTATATACTAGATTGCACTATTAATAATATATATATCTCCCCTACTATCAAGAAGAAGATTAACAGACAAAAAGCTAGTAGTAATTTAGGCTTAAGTATCAGCATCAAAAACAGAGTTAAGCTGCTGATAAAATCATTTATGCTGAATGATTTAAAGTATCTAGATTAACGAACAAATGCCCCTTGGCAATGAGAAACTATATTTAATCAATTTTCGTCTGTCTATTTCATAGAAAGTTCAAGCCAACATTCTGTAAGTTAAAAATTTAACTTTTTCTTAAAAAGGAAGGAATGGCAGCAGGCAGTAAGATATATCTTATCAAGAATAAAGCTAATAGTTTATTAGACTCTTTTCTGAAAGATACCCCGCCCCTTGTAAGTAGTTTTGTATATTAGTTAAATAATTTACTCAGCTACAAATTATACAGCTTTCCTGTCAGAAAGTCTTGCTATAAAAACTTCAGCCCACAAAAAATGCAAATTGTAGGCGTGACAGTTGATCTGCATCTTATTTGCAAAATTATAAAACTTAAAAGGATAATGCTGCCTTAGCGGTGAAAAGTAAAAGACAGAAACTAATTCAGAACTCCGATAAAAAAGATTTTGAGGTGTCATTAATTATTCGATTGCGCTCATCCCTGAGAGCTAGCGGTAAGAATGTGGAAGTTCAGACCTCGCCTTTTATAACAAGTATTGTATAAGCGATCGCCCAAATCTAGAGCATCTAGATTTCAGTTAAAGCTGTATAGTCTGTCTTCTCGATTGTGAATTTTCGTTATTCCCGATTCCAATTTTCAGGATTACCAGAAAGCAGCTGGTATCTAAGATATCTAAAAAAATGTGCTATAACGTACCGTCATAACGTGGTTGATGGTTCGATCTTTGAAGGAGCTATGAGGTGGAAAACAATAAGTCGTTTCTGTGGCCAGAAGGAATATTAATTGCACTGCTTGCCTTATGTGGTGTTTTTAGCCTTGCTTTCATGATGCTTTTAAGGCCAAATCCTTCGGAGGCTCAGAGTAGACAAAGTATAAATGTCAAGGATGTAACTGCAAACGTAGGAACTCAGCAGCGCATTGAGAAATTAAAGGCGGCGATGCTTACAAGTTGGCAGCAACAAGCACAAACAAAAGGGTTATCCTACGCTATACCATCACGTTTTCAAGGGGCAATAGTTAAAGCGGCAAAACTCACTAAGGAGCAGAAAGTAATTGCTCTCACCTTTGATGATGGCCCTTGGCCCCAGACCACAGAACAAGTGCTAGATATTCTAAAATCAAATAATATCAAAGGGACGTTTTTTGTCGTTGGGCAGAACCTAAAAAATTATCCAGAATTAGGAAAGCAAATTGTAGCTCAAGGTCACGTCATTGCCAACCATACTTGGCATCACTGGTATCACTTCTTTAACTCACAAGCTGCTGCTTTTGAAATTGACCGCACAACAGACCTCATTTATCAAGTTACAGGTGCTAAAACAAATCTCTTCCGACCGCCTGGTGGCATCCTGCATAATGGATTAGCTGCTTATGCTAAAGGCAAAAAATATACTGTGGTGATGTGGTCTGCTGACTCCACAGACTACAAGTTGCCATCTGTACCAAAGTTGATCAATAACGTGATTAAAGATTCAAAACCTGGTGGTATTGTGCTAATGCATGATGGTGGTGGTAACCGTTCTAGAACTGTGCAAGCTTTACCAGAAATTATTAGCAACTTTAGAAAGCAAGGTTATCGCTTTGTGACTATTCCAGAGCTTTTAGAAATGGAAGATGCAGACCAAAAGTTGATTGCTAATAAAAACAAAAAGTAATAATTATTAATTATAGTTAATTAAGTCGGCGAGGAAAATTTATAAGTATGTAATGAAAAATTAATCTGAGCAATTGGAGTTAAATTTTCCACGTCGTGTACTTCAATGAAATGGCGTTTAACCCAGCGATGGAGAGGCAATAACTGTCCAAGTTGCCATATATGTTCCAGCGTATTTATTGGAATAGTCAGTAGTGCTATTGGGAACAAACCAGTCAGGAGTTGTCTTCTGCTGTCGAACCTTTTTATCCAAGCCAATTTGTAGGGAAATATTTTCGTAAACAATTTTTGCCTTTACAGCTTCCAGCAATTTTTCTAGCACGTTTTGTAGCCATTCTGCCCGAACATAAAGATTATGGGATGGATGGTCACCATAAGCAAAAGGTACAATAAGTACCAAATATCCTTTGTCGCTTATTAGTTTGTCTAAACAGAATTGAACGAGTTCTTGATCGTCCTTTTGTTCTAGTGTTTCCTTATCGACATTGTGAAAGAGCAAGCCTGCTAGGACGACGGCATCAAATTTTTGATTTTCTGAAGCCAATTCTGGTAGTGCTATCGATAAATCTTTGGCAGCAAACTTTTTATTGGGGTATAGGTTTGAACAATATTGAATTGCAGCTTCACTGTGATCGATGCCAAGGTAGTCACATCGCTCAGATAGATATTTGTTCAAAGCCGCATTTCCACATCCTAAATCTAACAAAGAGAATGAACGTTGCTTGAATACCTCATCAAGATACCAAACTGATGGTGTGTATCGGGTAGCATTTTCAGGAGATTCAAAGTATGAATAATAATCATCTTGAAAACGTTCTTCTTCAGAAGTTTTGCGATTGGGAGCTTGTTCTTCTATAAGCATTTTTATAGACAAATCCTACTTGTTAGTAAACATTTATATGGAAGTCTACCAGCATTTAGAGAATGCCTTCTATACCCAATTAGGTAGATTTCAGAACAGTGTTGATCTCGACTTGATAGCACCTGAGTTCGACGGAAAAAAATGCCCGAAAACATTATAAATAAAGCTTTTCATTGAAAAACGTACTCGGACTTTGTTCTCAACAAATCTACCATAATGAGAATAAACACTATATTCTCAATAAATGGCTTTGATTATCAATAAATGTGGAAAAGCGCCTAGCTCATTTGGTCTGAAAGCTTATCAGACAATCTTTTCACGCTAATTTCTTATATCGAACTCAGGCTTATAGCGGTTCTCGTTTACGTGAGGTACACCCGTAGGGGCACGGCATGCCGTGCCCCTACTTAGAGGATGTTTGAAAAGTGTCGTATAGCACATCAAATTCTGACAAAATTCAGGCGGCTGCTTTGGGCATTCAAAAGGGTTTTCGCAGAGTACTTGTTTGTGCTGCTTCTTTGACGGGAGAATGCCTTAAGGCAGAGGATGAGAACGGTTACAGTTACTAATGACTAGTCACTAAACTGAACTCAGTTGTTTTTTCAGGATTAGCTTCAGGACTATCAGCTTCAGAAGGCGGAACCAACTGCCAGAATTTCGGCAAAAATTCTTGCCAGTTTTCCAGAATTTTCTTCGCCTTTGGTGAACCAGTGCGTTCCGCATGAGTTTTGATTAACTCTTGCAATTGCTTTGCACCTGCTTCTGTAATCACCCGTTGGATTTTGACAATTTCCGGGTTGACTAACTCACGAAATGAGTCGTTTTCATCTAAGAAGTACGCCAGTCCACCAGTCATTCCGGCTGCTACGTTACGTCCTACTTTACCGAGGACGACAATCACACCACCAGTCATGTATTCACAGCAGTGATCCCCAGCGCCTTCAATCACTGCTATGCCTTTGGAATTTCTTACAGCAAAGCGCTCTCCTGCTAAACCGTTGGCAAATAACACGCCACCAGTAGCACCATAGAGGCAGGTATTGCCAACTATCACGTTTTGTGATGCGTTATAGGTAGCATCAGCTGGAGGTTTGATAATGATTTCACCACCATGCATCCCTTTGCCTACGTAGTCGTTTGCCTCTCCTTGTAGGGTCAGAATTATACCAGGGAGGTTGAATGCACCAAAGCTTTGCCCAACACTACCTGTGAAATTGAGATTAATTTGTCCTTCAAAGTCGCTGTCACCATATTGAGAAGCGATCGCTCCTGCTAATCTTGTGCCTACTGTTCTGTCAGTATTGACAATAGGGTAAGTCTTGGTAACAGTGGACTGATCCCGAATGGCAGTCTGAATTTCGGCATCAGCAAGCATCTCGTCATCCAAAACCACGCCGTTGCTGTGGACTTCTTCATGCAGCAACCAACTACGATTGTCTCTGGTATCTGGTAGCTTCAGTAAACAGTCCAGATTCAGCGATCGCGTTTTGGTGAGTTTTGCTTCTGGGCGCAGTTTCAACAAATCTGCACGTCCAATGATTTCTGACAAAGAACGGTAGCCTAGTCGTGCTAACAAACTACGCACTTCTTCGGCGATGAAGTAAAAGAAGTTAACAACCTGTTCCGGTATTCCCGTAAACCGCTTGCGGAGTTCTTCTTTTTGAGTAGCAACACCCACAGGGCAGGTGTTCATGTGGCAAACTCGCGCCATGACACAGCCTTCAGCAATCATGGCAATAGAGCCGAAACCGAATTCTTCACCGCCCATCAATGCACCTATTACCACATCCCAGCCACTTTTCAGACCGCCATCTACGCGCAAAATCACGCGATCGCGCAGGCTATTTTCGATCAAGACGCGATGCACTTCACTTAAACCCAGTTCCCACGGTGAACCAGCATGTTTAATCGAACTTAGTGGCGATGCACCTGTACCACCATCATGTCCAGAAATCTGGATAATATCAGCGTTTGCCTTGGCTACACCAGCTGCGATCGTGCCAATGCCAACTTCTGCAACTAGTTTTACCGACACCTTGGCTTTGGGATTAATTTGGTGCAGGTCAAAAATCAGTTGCGCTAAGTCTTCAATCGAATATATATCGTGGTGCGGTGGTGGTGAAATCAGCGTCACACCTGGCTTCGAGCGCCTTAACATCGCAATGTATTGGCTCACTTTCGGCCCTGGTAGCTGTCCACCTTCCCCAGGTTTAGCACCTTGGGCAATTTTGATTTCAATTTGTTTGGCGTTGACTAGGTACGCTGGCGTAACCCCAAAGCGTCCCGATGCAACTTGCTTGATGGCACTATAGGCTTGATCACCATTCCGCAATCCTTTTAAATGAGGTAAGGTTGGCGAGTGACCAGACTCGTCTACATCATCTAAAACTGTATAGCGCACTGGGTCTTCGCCGCCTTCTCCAGAATTTGATTTACCGCCAATGCGATTCATGGCGATCGCTAAAGTTTCATGAGCTTCTCTTGACAAAGCGCCTAAAGACATGCCACCAGTGCAGAAACGCTTGACAATTTCAGTTACCGACTCTACTTCTTCTAGAGAAATTGGGGTGCGATCGCCTTGGAAGTCTAGCAAGTCACGCAAGGCTGTTACTGGCCTACCTTGAAGATGCTTCTTGTAAACTTCGTAGTGGTCGTAATTTTTGCCATCTAAAGCCTTATGCAGCGCCTTAACCATTTCTGGGCTATTCATGTGGTACTCGCCGCCAGGACGGTACTGCACAAAGCCCAGGTTTTGTAACTTATTAGCCGTCACTTCTGGGAAAGCTTTGCAGTGGAAGGAAAGCACTTCATCAGCTAGTTCGCTAACACTCAAACCACCGATGCGGGAAGTCGTACCCCGGAATCCTAGTTCGATTAAATCTCCACCGATGCCAATAGCTTCAAATATTTGGGCTGCTTGATAGCTGGAGAGCAGAGAAATTCCCATCTTGGAGAGAATTTTTAGCAAACCTGACTCTACTGCTTTGCGATAGTTTCCTAAAGCTTGTTCTAAGGTGAGGGTAGGAATTTTTTCTACACCCATTAACTTTTGAGTTTTGGGATCAGACCACCAATCACGCACCGTATCCAAAGCCATATACGGGCAAACTGCACCAGCACCGTAGCCAATGAGACAAGCAAAGTGATGAGTACTCCAGCATTGGGCAGTATTGACAATCAGGGATGTTTTCATTCGCAGCCCTTCCCGAATCAGGTGATGATGCACAGCACCCACTGCTAACAGGGGAGGAATGTATGTATCTTCTGGGCTAATACCGTCATTTGCCTTATCGCTTAAGATTAAAATCCTTGCACCTGCGCGGACTGATTCAGCTGCTTGTGCTTGTAAAGATTGGACTGCGGCCTTTAATCCTTCAGGGCCGGTAGCGATCGCAAATCGGGTTGACAACTCAGCCGTGGCAAATCCTGACAGCTTAATTGCCTCTAACTCATCATCGGTTAACACTGGCGATTCCAGCTTCAATCTCCGAGCATATTCGGCTTTAGGTTCTAATAAGTTACCCCGTTCACCCAGTTCTACTTTCAGAGACATCACTAGCTTTTCCCGCAGGGGATCGATCGCTGGGTTCGTCACCTGAGCAAAACGCTGTTTGAAATAGTCATAAAGCAGGTGGGGTTTTGTTGACAGCACTGCTAAAGGAATATCATCCCCCATGCAGAAAGTCGGCTCTGAACCGGCGATCGCCATTGGATGAATCACCATTTCCACATCTTCTGTGGTGTAGCCAAAGGCAGTTTGCAGCTGAAGCAATGTTTGCTTGTCAATTTTGTCAGTTGTATTATGCCCGTTACCATTCTCAGCAGCCAGATGTCCATTTCCATTCACATGTGCCGACTGACTACTGACAATTTGTTTGAGTTCTTGACGGTACTGTTGCAGCCATTCACCATAAGGGTGCTGCTTGGCAATGCGTTGCTTAATCTCCCAATTTTTCAGGACTTCATGATTTACTAAATCCACGGCAATCATTTGTCCTGGGCCAAGTCTACCTTTCTCGACAATATCGGCTTCTGGAAAGTCAACTACACCAGCTTCGGAAGCTACGACAATGTAATCATCCTTAGTAATCACGTAGCGAGCTGGTCTTAAGCCATTACGATCTAGAGTTGCACCAACTTTTTTGCCATCACTAAATACTAAAAGTGCTGGTCCGTCCCACGCTTCTTGCAAACCACTGTAATATTCGTAGAAATCAACAATTTCTGGAGAGTCACGTAAAGAAGGCTGATTTTGGTAAGCCTCTGGAACCATAATCATTAAAGCTTCCAAAGGGCTGCGTCCAGAACACACCAGTAATTCAAAAACGTTGTCTAGGGTAGCTGAGTCGCTGTTATCAATATGAACTAATGGCTTGAGTTCCTTGATGCGATCGCTCCATACAGGATGATCCAGACTAGCTTCTCGTGCCATCATCCAGTTGATGTTACCCAACAAAGTATTGATTTCGCCGTTGTGACCCAAAAGCCGCATCGGTTGAGCTAGGGGCCACTTGGGCATTGTGTTGGTACTAAAGCGGCGGTGATAGACAGCAAAGGCGCTTTTGTAAGCTGGATTTTTTAAATCGTCATAAAAGTTGCCCAAGACAGCAGAACGCACCATGCCTTTATAGACAATTGTGCGGCTTGACAACGAGCAGATATAAAATTCTTCTGAGACGTTGGTTGCAACTTTACTAATTCGGCGGCGGGTAATGTACAACTGCCGTTCTAATTCATCGCCGCTTTTGTCAACAGAAGCTAACAAAACTTGTTCAATCTGGGGTTGATTTTCTCTTGCTTGTACCCCAAGTAAATCAGGTTGCACTGGCACAACTCGCCAACCAAGTACAGTGAATTTTTCTTCAGCAGCCACTTGCTCAACTGTCGTCCTAGCTTTTTGTGCTGCTTCCTGGTCTTGTGGTAGAAATATCATTCCCACACCTATATTATTGGTGGATGGAAATTCCTTTCCACTTTCGGCAAAGTCTTGTTGGAACAACTCCCAAGGGATAGCTGTCAATACTCCAGCACCATCACCAGAATCTTGATCGGCGCTACAACCTCCCCGGTGTTCTAAGCAGGTTAAAGCAGCTAAGGCTTTTTCGACTATTTCGTGGCTGGTATGATTTTGGCGATGAGCAATAAAACCTACACCACAGGCATCTCGTTCCTCTACTAACCACTTTTGCCCCTGATAGGTATCTCTTGAGTTGATATTCGCTGTGATTTGTTGGTCTTGATTCATCGGTTTATTATTCATACCCTGTTCCTGAAGTATTGAGTTACCAATTTTGCCACTACGTTAGGGGAAAAAATTTCTAAATTCAGCGATGGAAAAATATACAAGCACCGAAATTTAGGGAAAAAAAATTTTAACTTCGGTTTTACTTTGTTAGTTCACCCGTGTTAAAATTTTGCGTACTTTTTATGTATTTATGCGGTATTAGACAAGTTACCTCCGCCAAGACATCATTTTTGCCCTGACAGTTTCTTTTTTATATTCTGAAGCTAAGTATTTTTTCAATTTTTTTTTCCAGATGCACGCTAGCTACTCATGGAGCCTATTTCGGCTCACCTGAAACAAAACTAAAACTGAACGCTGCACTATTTTTTAAAGCCAAAGTCCAGATAATTCGTAATTGATCGTGACGATCAATAACTCACTCTAAGCAGTCGCTTTGCGTTTCTTAGAGAAGCTATGTTAAAGGCTTTACGCTACGCTACCTTAATTCGTGGTTGCAATCAGTGAGGGGTTCTACCCTCCATTGTCTTGTTAACCATTGAATTAAAAATCGAGTCTGAGCTGGTGTACCCTTTTAATTACGAATTAGTAATTATTTGGTTATCCTGATCCAGCAATAAAATCAGCGTATTACAATATATACCCATTTGACAATTCCCAAATATCTTTGTTGTCTAGAGTTTTGCCGCTTACCAGTTGGCACATGTATTACTATTAACTAGACCTTACTGAATTAGCAACATTCAGTCAGGATCAAATATCTTAATCCAGTTTTGATAATCAAAACTACCGTGTATAGTGTGGTTAGAATTAGTGCCAGTTAAAACACTTGATTGCAGTGGCTTTAGCGTCTAAATAAATTGATTGGGTTTAAAAGAGATAACTAGCCAATATATAGAATAGCATATTTTTTCAAAAAAAACTCATGTTTTTTTTATATTTCCAAATAATTAGTTAGTTTATACATTGGCTGATAGTTTTCAAAAAAACCTAGTAAATTATGGTAAAAATGCCGAATTATTGCCAATCAGGGAATGGCGATCGCAAAGCCCGCCGTAGGCATCGCAGATTTTTCCGGGCTACTGTGTCACCAATATTTTTAATAACACTATGCTTAACTACTACCTGTACTACTAACGCCAAATCAATACCAGAGCTGATCTCACAGTTACCTACACCTGCTTTAACAGGCGTAGTATCCTCTGGTAATCAAATTTCCCTGAATGGTCGTACTCTACCAGGAACTTGGTTCCAGCGACCTGAAAAAGCTGGTCGGATTACAACTCATCTGAGTGATGGGGCATTTAGGCAATTAATTGGAGTAAATTTTTTAAACAGTAGTAACTCAGCAAGGCAACCAATACAGTGGTTTTCATCGGTGACAAAGCCACTGGTTTTATCCACCAAGTTACTAGGAGCCTATCGCTATCTGGATATTACTAATTTTGCTCAAACATCTGGATGGGAAATCCGAACCAATGGCAACATTTTGGTGATTGCTACCCCAAAAGCACAAATTACAAATATTGTTCAGAGCCAGGAACCTCCAGAGGCGAGTGCCCCTTTGCAACAGGCTCGGATTCTTATCAATTTAGATCATCCAACTCCCTGGCAAGTTGCACAAGGGTCAATTATTAAAAAAATTGAAACTCCATCCCTCGATCCAGACATACCAACCCCAAAATCCACTGTACCGCCAAATAGAGAGTGGACAATTACCCTGGATGGAATAGCCGATCCCCTTTTGATAGAACGCTATACCCCCCAGCCACCAGCAGCACCAGCAGCACCACCAACATTGCTGCCAAACTTGCTTAAACAATTATTACCAGTTACACCAACACAACCAATACCACCAGCACCAGCACCAGCCCCTGAACCACTAATTCAACAAGTGCAGGTGGTGAAAAACCAAACCATAATTAGTCTGAGCGTTCCCTTTGGTCTATCGCCTCAAGTTAGTACTGTCGCTAACCCCAATCGCCTGATTATCGATATTCGACCCGATCCCCTAGAAGAACGAGATATTACTTGGGCCCCAGGATTGCGCTGGCGACAGCATTATGTCAACTTAGGCACAGAACGCTTCCCTGTGGTTTGGTTAGAAGTTAATCCTCGTAAATTTGGGCTAACGCTGAAACCTATGTGGGCTAGTCCTGATGGGCTTGCGGGTACTGCTCCCTTAATTCAAACAGCACAACGTTACTTAGCGGTAGCTGGAATTAACGGTGGTTATTTTAACCGCAATAATAAATTGCCCTTGGGTGCGATTCGTCGGGATGGTCAGTGGTTATCAGGCCCCATTCTCAACCGGGGTGCGATCGCTTGGAATGATTCAGGTCAATTTTACTTCGGTCGTCTCACCTTAGAAGAAACTTTAACTACGGCAAATGACCAACGCCTACCAATTCTGTTCCTCAATAGTGGCTACGTCCAAAGTGGCATTGCTCGTTACACCCCAGCTTGGGGATCAACTTACACGCCCTTGACGGATAACGAAATTATTTTAGTGGTACAGAAAGACCAAATTACTCAACAGTTACCAGGCGGCAAAGTTGGTGAGACGGCCGTTCCCATTCCCCAGGATGGCTACCTACTAACCTTACGCGCCAACGCTGCTAGTGCTGCCTCACAGCTACCTATTGGTACCGCAGTAAGTATTTTTAGTGCCACTACGCCCACTAATTTTAGTCGTTATCCGCATATTATCGGAGCCGGTCCGCTATTAGTCCAAAATCGTCAAATTGTCGTTGATGCCAAAGGCGAAAAATTCAGCAATGCCTTTATTGCCGAAAAGGCTATTCGTAGCGGTATTTGCACAACAGCAACAGGCACATTGATGATTACTGCGACACATAATCGTGCCGGCGGATATGGCCCTAATTTGGCAGAACATGCCCAATTGCTGCAACAGATGGGCTGTGTGGATGCCCTAAATTTGGACGGAGGTAGTTCTACCAGCCTTTACTTAGGAGGACAACTACTCGATCGCTCGCCTAGTACAGCTGCTCGTGTTCATAATGGAATTGGTATTTTCCTGAAACCACGATAATCAGGGAGTAGAGAATGGGGAGTCAGGAGTGGGGGACAAGGGAGATGAGGGAGATGAGGGAGATTAGGGGATAACTCCTAACTCCTAACTCCTAACTCCTAACTCCTAACTCCTAACTCCTAACTCCTAACTCCTAACTCCTAACTCCTAACTCCTAACTCCTAACTCCTAACTCCTAACTCCTAACTCCTAACTCCTAACTCATTTTTTAAAGATTTGAACAAGCTGTAATTTTGCTTGATGAAGACTTGGTGTAGATGCAAGAGTTTTAGGAGTGATGATTTACACTGTCACGTTTGATTTTGCTATCTTTATCAAGGTGCGACAAAATTGCTGATTTCCAACGTTGCAAGATAGCGCCAGATTTTTTATCAATAGTAAGAGTATCAACGGTTTGTTATGTCTCCAAATGAGGTAACTATGGCTCGATATCAAGAAACTACACAGACTGAGACTCTACACTTACCTTCAATTATCACATCCAAAGGCGTTGCTGCAACTGAGTTACGTCCTTGGGGTGCTTTTACAGTTTTGGAAGAAGGGCGCGGATACAAAATCAAGCGCATTGAAGTTAAGCCCGGACACCGCCTCAGTTTACAAATGCACCACCACCGCAGTGAACATTGGATTGTCGTATCTGGTACAGCTAGGGTAACTTGTGGCGAGAGAGAAGTTCTACTGAGCAATAATGAGTCAACTTATGTACCCCAATGTACATCTCATCGTTTAGAGAATCCTGGTGTGATCCCCTTGGTGTTGATTGAAGTGCAAAATGGCGAATACTTGGGAGAAGATGATATTATTCGCTACCAAGATGACTATGCCCGTACCAAAGATTAAAGCTCTAATCTAAAAACTGAATACCCCCCTTCTATTACTCTCGTTAAATAAAAATCATAACCCTTGATTTTTAAGGGTTTGATAAATTTACGACGGGTAGGTTGGGTTGAGGGACGAAACCCAACACGAAAAATCCTTGGTTTTGTTGGGGTTTCACGAATGTTCAACCCAACCGACATTTTTTTCTTTCCTCAGAGTCATAAAAGAGCGATACATTTTTGTGCAAACCGTCTTTGGGAACCACTGCACCCCAGAAGTCCCTACCTAGTTAAGGTGGGGACGAAAGCATGTTGTGCTATAAATGTAGTAATAGCGATCGCGCTCATAGCTTTCGATAAATTGGAATTTTCAAAAAGCTAAGATTAACCCATCTGTCTGTAAAATGAAGATGGGGTCTTCAATTGTAAAAAACGAGTTCCATGATTCATCTGAGTCAAGCAGCCGCGAGTGAGATTGGGCGAATCAAGTCCAAGCAGCAGCCAAATGTCTTATTTCGATTGGCAGTAAAACCAGGTGGTTGTTCTGGATTCTTTTATGAAATGTCCTTCGATGAAGCAATAAAAGTTGGCGACCAGGTTTTCGACTTGGATGAGCTTCAAGTAGTCATAGATGCCGCCAGCTTAAATTACCTCAACGGTTTGAGGGTGGATTATTCAGAAGACTTAATGGGTGGTGGTTTTCGCTTTCAGAATCCCCAGGCGATCGCAACCTGTGGCTGTGGTAATTCATTCTCCACAACTAGTCAATAGTCCAAAATTTAGCGATCGTTTGCCAATAACAAAGGAAAAATGACCAAGTAATTAAGGAAAAATTACAATTGACATAAACCCGTAAAAAACGATATAATTAGGATTTGTTAAAACTTAGACATATAAGCAGCTTTACGCGCTGTAACTCATGCCAACAATACAGCAGCTAATACGTAACGAGCGCGAACAAGCGCGTCAGAAAACCAAGTCCCCGGCTCTGAAACAATGCCCCCAACGTCGGGGAGTTTGTACCAGAGTATACACGACCACACCAAAAAAGCCTAACTCAGCTCTACGTAAAGTAGCGAGAGTCAGACTTACCTCTGGATTTGAAGTCACAGCTTATATTCCAGGTATTGGTCACAACTTACAAGAACACTCAGTTGTGATGATTCGTGGCGGTCGGGTTAAGGATCTACCAGGCGTGAGATACCACATTATCCGTGGCACTCTAGATACAGCCGGAGTCAAAGACCGCAAACAAGGGCGTTCCAAGTATGGAACCAAACGTCCGAAAGCAGCGAAAAAATAGGATTAGGCGATTAATCGCATCCAATACGATTAATCGCCTACCTTAGAAGTGCCTAAGGACAAAAAACTATCAGGGTCTGTGTTCTAAGAGTAGTTATGAAAGCTGCTCAAGTCTGTTTAAAGAAAATCAAGCAAGCTACACCTACACTAAGCGAGCAAGTGTAGAAGTTCAGAAGAGAACGCTGTAACCCACAGCAAAATTCTAATCTGGACATTAAAGTTTAGAATGTTGTCCCCTTAAGTATTTAGTTGCAGCTAGCAAGTCAATGAATTTTAAATTTTAGACTTCGACCAAGCTAAATCGAGCGATTTACAATTTTGGATTGGTCGAACCCACAAGGGGATGAGGCTTACAGACTTTTGATTTTTTCCAATCCTTGTGGTCGGAACATCTACCAAAAACTCTAATCCAAAATTGGCAGTCAATAAGTCAGCCTTGCTGCAACAGTCGAAAACAAAATTCAGAAAGTCTGAGGGTTGAGTTCCACAGCTTTTAGTTTCCGGTGTCTGATAGCATATAATTTCGTTGCCAATTCCGAATTAAAGGTGAAGTATGTCTCGTCGTGGTGTTATTCAAAGGCGCCCAGTTCCGTCTGACTCTGTATATAACAGTCGCCTTGTGAGCATGATTATCAGGCGGATCATGCGTCATGGCAAGAAATCACTTGCCGCACGGATTGTTTATGATGCATTAAAAACTATTGAAGAACGCACTGGTGCTGGTGCTTTAGAAACCTTTGAAAGAGCAGTGCGAAATGCCACGCCTTTAGTAGAAGTAAAGGCTCGGCGAGTTGGTGGAGCAACCTACCAAGTACCAATGGAAGTGCGTACAGAACGCGGCACTACCCTAGCACTGCGTTGGTTAGTGCAATATTCCCGCTCCAGGCCAGGCCGGACAATGGCAAGCAAACTGGCAAATGAATTAATGGATGCTGCCAACGAAACTGGCAATGCGATTCGGAAACGTGAAGAAACGCACCGGATGGCGGAAGCTAACAAAGCATTCGCCCACTATCGTTACTAACTAGAAAAGCGATATATCGCTCTCTAGAAGCGGTATATCGTGGATTTACAAAAAAAGACGGTTTTCCCTAAAAGTATAGAATCTTAACAAAGAGTAATATACAAGATATCATGAGGCAAAAACTATAGGAGGTAGCTGTGGCACGCACGATCCCGCTAGAGAAAGTACGCAACATTGGTATTGCGGCGCATATAGATGCGGGCAAAACAACAACAACAGAGAGAATATTATTTTACTCTGGGATAATTCATAAAATTGGCGAAGTTCATGAAGGAACTGCCGTCACAGACTGGATGGAGCAGGAGCGGGAGCGGGGAATTACCATTACTGCTGCTGCTATCAGTACCAGTTGGAAAGATCATCAAATAAACATTATCGATACTCCGGGTCACGTAGACTTCACAATTGAAGTTGAGCGTTCCATGCGCGTGTTGGATGGTGTAATCGCAGTATTTTGTTCTGTGGGCGGCGTGCAACCGCAGTCGGAGACAGTGTGGCGGCAAGCAGAACGCTACAAAGTTCCTCGGATCGCCTTTATCAACAAAATGGATCGCACCGGAGCGAACTTTTATAAAGTTCACGAGCAAATCCGCGATCGCCTGCGGGCGAATGCGATCGCCATTCAATTACCAATTGGTAGCGAAAATGACTTCCGAGGTATCGTTGACCTAGTAGGGCAACGTGCGTATATTTACGCCAATGACCAAGGTACTGATATCCAGGAAACCGCTATCCCGGAAGAATTGCAAGCGCAGGTAGACGAATTCCGTACCAAGCTCATAGAAGCAGCGGCGGAAACCGATGATGCTCTGATGGCTAAGTACTTTGAGGGCGAAGAACTAACAGAAGAGGAAGTTCGGACTGCCCTGCGTAAAGGCACAATTGCGGGAACGATTGTACCAGTACTTTGTGGTTCAGCATTCAAAAACAAAGGCGTGCAGTTGATGCTGGATGCCGTTGTAGATTACCTGCCAGCGCCAAGTGAAGTACCGCCAATTCAAGGCTTACTGCCCAATGGCGATAGTGTTGAGCGGCGGGCTGATGACGACGAACCCCTAGCGGCTCTGGCATTCAAGATTATGGCTGACCCTTACGGTCGCCTGACATTTGTTCGCGTTTATTCTGGTGTCCTGAAAAAAGGCAGCTACGTTCTCAACGCTAGTAAGAATAAAAAAGAACGGATTTCCCGCTTAGTTCTAATGAAGGCAGATGATCGGCAAGATGTCGATGAACTGCGAGCGGGTGATTTAGGAGCAGCTCTGGGATTGAAAGACACCTTGACAGGTGACACCCTCTGTGATGATGGATCACCAGTAATCCTGGAATCCCTATTCATTCCTGAGCCTGTGATCTCGGTGGCGGTTGAACCCAAAACCAAGAACGACATGGACAAACTGTCCAAGGCTCTGCAATCTCTCTCAGAAGAAGACCCCACCTTCCGTGTCCGCGTCGATCCCGAAACAAACCAGACCGTAATCGCGGGAATGGGAGAGCTACACCTAGAAATTCTAGTAGACCGGATGTTACGAGAATTCAAGGTGGAAGCGAATGTAGGTGCGCCACAAGTAGCTTACCGAGAAACAATTCGGAAAGCTGTGAACAAAGTTGAGGGCAAATTCATCCGCCAAAGTGGTGGTAAAGGTCAATACGGTCACGTTGTGATCAATTTGGAGCCTGGAGAACCCGGTACTGGCTTTGAATTCGTTTCCAAAATTGCTGGCGGTACAGTACCTAAAGAGTATGTTGGCCCCGCAGAACAAGGAATGAAAGAAAGCTGCGAATCCGGTGTTCTAGCTGGATATCCGTTGATTGACGTTAAAGCGACGCTAATTGATGGGTCATACCACGATGTAGACTCTTCAGAAATGGCTTTCAAAATCGCCGGCTCAATGGCGATGAAAGAGGCTGTGCTGAAAGCTTCACCTGTCATCTTAGAGCCTATGATGAAAGTTGAAGTTGAAGTTCCTGAAGACTATATGGGGAACGTCATTGGCGACCTCAACACCCGCCGAGGGCAGATTGAAAGCCAAAGCACCGAAAAGGGACTCGCTAAGGTAACATCTAAAGTTCCATTGGCGAGTATGTTTGGCTACGCCACTGATATCCGGTCAAAAACGCAAGGTCGGGGTACCTTCACGATGGAGTTCAGCCACTACGAAGAGGTGCCTCGCAGCGTAGCTGAAACTATCATTGCAAAAAGCAAAGGGAACGCTTAGTTAAAATAAGGAAATGAGCATTCATGGCACGCGCAAAGTTTGAAAGGAATAAACCCCACATTAATATCGGTACAGTTGGCCACGTTGACCACGGTAAAACTACCTTGACAGCAGCCATCACCCTGACATTGGCAGCTCTTGGTCAAGCTGTAGCTAAGGGCTACGACCAAATTGATAATGCCCCAGAAGAAAAGGCACGGGGTATTACCATCAATACTGCTCACGTAGAGTATGAAACCGAAAGTCGGCACTATGCTCACGTAGACTGTCCAGGACACGCTGACTATGTGAAGAACATGATCACCGGTGCTGCCCAAATGGACGGAGGTATCCTCGTAGTTGCTGCTACCGATGGCCCTATGCCCCAAACCCGCGAACACATCCTGTTGGCAAAACAGGTAGGTGTTCCCAGTCTGGTTGTTTTCTTGAACAAAGAAGATTTGATGGATGACCCAGAACTCTTGGAACTAGTAGAACTAGAACTTAGAGAACTGCTTTCAAGCTACGATTTCCCTGGCGATGATATCCCCATTATCAAAGGCTCTGGTCTGCAAGCTCTGGAAGCAATGACTAAGAATCCCAAGACCAAACGCGGTGAAAATCCGTGGGTAGACAAAATCTACGAATTGATGGATGCTGTAGATTCTTACATCCCCACTCCTGAGCGGGATGTTGATAAACCCTTCCTGATGGCTGTAGAAGACGTGTTCTCAATTACAGGTCGTGGTACTGTCGCCACCGGTCGGATTGAGCGGGGTGTAGTCAAAGTTGGCGATAACGTTGAACTAGTGGGTATCAGAGATACTCGCGCCACTACCGTAACTGGTATTGAGATGTTCAAGAAGAGTCTCGACCAAGGTATGGCTGGAGATAACGCTGGCGTGCTACTCCGGGGTATCCAGAAGGCTGATATTGAACGGGGTATGGTCATCGCCAAACCTGGTTCGATTAAACCTCACAATGAATTTGAAGGTGAGGTTTATGTCTTAACAGAAAAAGAAGGTGGTCGTAAGACTCCATTTTTCGCTGGCTACCGTCCCCAGTTCTATGTGCGGACAACTGATGTAACTGGTACCATCAAAGCCTACACCTCCGATGAAGGCAAAGAAGTAGAAATGGTGATGCCAGGCGATCGCATCAAAATGACAGTAGAATTGATCAACGCGATCGCTATTGAACAAGGAATGCGCTTCGCTATCCGCGAAGGTGGTCGCACCATCGGTGCTGGTGTCGTCTCCAAAATTATCAAGTAGCACCTTTTCGCTCATAAAAAAGGAGCAGAGATGGTCTTTATTGTGCCTCTCTGCTCCTTTCTCTTCCTTTTTAATTAAAGGGGGAGTAGGGAGTAGGGAGTAGGGAGTAGGGAATAGAGAGTAGGAAGTAGGAAGAAGTCAAGCCATTTTGTCTCCCTTAACCCCCACTCACTCACTACCCCCCACTCCCCACTCCCCACTCCCCACTCACTAATTACGCAGAACCTGGAAAATTAAAGATGGCAACTCTACAGCAGCAGAAAATTAGAATTCGCTTACAAGCTTTTGACCGACGCTTATTAGACACATCTTGCGAGAAGATTGTAGATACAGCTAACCGCACCAATGCTACAGCCGTAGGCCCAATTCCTTTACCAACAAAACGCCGGATCTATTGTGTGCTGCGATCGCCTCACGTAGATAAAGATTCACGGGAACACTTTGAAACCCGTACTCATCGCCGGATTATTGATATTTACCAGCCCTCTTCTAAGACTATAGATGCCCTGATGAAATTGGATCTACCATCAGGTGTAGATATCGAAGTCAAACTTTAATTTAGTCATTAGTCATTAGTCATTAGTCATTAGTCATTAGCAAAAGACAAAAGACAAATGATATTAGTATGAATTTTTACATTGCCCTGAAGAAATATATCTCAGGGCTTTTATTTAGCTAGGAAACAAATGATAGAATGTAGATAAAGTACGGGAAAAGCAGAGAAAAATAAATTTTAAAGATTAAGTTTATACCAAGGTAACAATGACATCATCTTCTAAAATTGCAGTTCGTGAACTACCTCTGTTCCCGTTACCCGAAGTAGTTCTGTTTCCTACCAGACCATTGCCCCTGCACATCTTTGAATTTCGCTACCGAATCATGATGAACACGATTTTGGAAAGCGATCGCAGGTTCGGTGTTTTGATGGTCGATCCTGTTAAAGGTACAATTGCAAACACTGGTTGCTGTGCCGAAATCGTTCATCACCAACGGCTGCCAGATGATCGCATCAAGATGTTGACTTTAGGGCAGCAAAGATTTCGGGTATTAGAGTATGTTCGTGAAAAGCCATATATGGTTGGCTTAGTTGAGTGGATTGAAGACCAAGCACCGGCTAAAGATTTGCGACCTTTATCAACTGAGGTAGAACAACTACTGCGAGATGTTGTACGTCTATCAGCCAAATTAACCGAACAAAATATCGAACTGCCAGAAGATTTGCCTGACCTACCAACAGAGTTATCTTATTGGGTAGCGAGTAATCTTTATGGTGTCGCCGGAGAGCAGCAGTTATTGCTAGAAATGCAAGATACTGCAACTCGTCTTGAGCGGGAAGCGGAAATTTTAACCTCTACTCGGAATCACTTGGCAGCTCGCGCTGTTCTCAAAGACACATTTAGTGAAAAGTGAGGAGTTAGGAGTTAGGAGTTAGGAGTTAGGAGTTAGGAGTTAGGAAGAAATAATAAAAAATAAAAAATAAAAGATTGGCAACTTATAATTTATATTCCCTACCTGATAATTAATAACTGATAATTCTTAACTCCTAACTCCTGTACAGACGCGATTAATCGCGTCTCTCCCAACTTATAAAGTAACAGCGCTGATGGGTAAAACATTGTAAGCGCCAAGAATTTTTAAAATTTCTGTGTGCATAGTTAATTCTGCTAAAGCAGATTGCATTTGTGCTTCCTTGGCATCCGCTTCTAAATCCATGAAAAACAAGTATTCGCCTAGCGATCGCTTCGTCGGACGAGATTCAATCCGGCTGAGGTTAATTCCTCGTTGAGCAAATATTTGCAAAGGTTTGAGCAATGCTCCGGGTGTGTTGGCAGGCATACTAAAAGCCAGTGATGTATGACTGGTAGGCACTTTGGATGCCTCATATTTAGCGATCGCTTCACCCTGACTTACTACCCAAAAACGAGTACAGTTTTCTGGATAGTCGTTGATGGCACTAGCAAGGATCGGCAGGTTGTAGAGTTGAGCTGCTCTACTAGAAGCGATTCGCACCCGTTGTTGTCTCTTGCTCCAATCGCTGTAATGCCTCGGTTGTAGAATTGCTAGGAATAATCTGTACAGTCGGGAGAAACCGCCCTAACCATCCCTGACATTGTGCCAAAGCTTGCGGGTGAGAGTAAACAGTTTTAATTTTATCTAAGCTAGACGCGCAAGAAATTAACGTATGGACAATAGGTAATACTAAGGCTAGCTGAATTTGCAAACTGTCCAACTGCCACAGTGTATCTAGTGTCATAGTCACACTCCCTTCAATAGAATTTTCCACTGGCACAACAGCCATCTGGGCTTGACCATCAGCAACGGCGTGCAGTGATTGGGCGATGGTGGGATAGGGACATAGGCTAGCTTCAACTCCCGTACTTTTAGTTAGCCAGTTGGCATAAAAAACAGTTGCTTGTTCTGTATAAGTGCCGGGAGGGCCTAAATGTGCGATCGATAAAGTCATACCTTTAGCCTTGAGTTGCGAGTTTAATCGGTAAACAGAGATTATAATATTTTGGTCTTAGCTAATATATCCAAAATCTACTCTTACTAGACACTGTTATCTCTAAAATTTACGCACTAAACGAATAGAGCGAAACATGTATCCAAGAAAACAATTTATAGAAAACAGCACTTCTACCAGATAGATTTCCTGTAGAGACGACGATTTATCGCGTCTCCCTAACCGTCAAAATGAATTTGACAGACCAGTAGTTTTTTTTGCTAAATTTCTCTAGAGATTTAAAAGCAATTATATTGGTTTCTGACCATAGAAGGATGCATATTATTGTTTTTATGTCAATAAGTAAATTAGAGTCTATATTTCTTGAACTAAAGATAGTAATGAGCCTACCAACTTTTTGCTAATCATGTATAGCTGATAAGCAACAATCATTTTTATGGTCAATAAATTTTATAGTTTTCTAATAATCAGATTTAATTTATTAAAAAATATTAAAATTAAGAAACAGATATTTTTATCCGCTCATGGCTACCCGGTTTACTGCCTCCCAATCGGTTGAAATCGCTGTTCCAGAGCAGCCTATTCCCATTCAGCACTACTTGCGCCAGCCTCAACGTCTAGTTAGGGCTTTGGCTGACAACAGTAGAATTGACCAGCTTTCTGAGGAAGTATTTCGCTTGAAAATGCGTCCGTTAACTTTTATGTCATTGAGTATTCAACCTACTGTAGACATGAGAGTTTGGGCAGAATCAAATGGAATAATTTATTTGCGATCGCTAGGCTGTGAAATCCTGGGCTTCGAGTATATTAACCAGCGTTTTGCTCTCAATTTAAAAGGACATTTGTCTCCCAAAGAGTTAAGCACTGGCACTCGCCTGCAAGGAAGGGCTGATTTAGAAGTGTTGGTGGATTTGCCACCGCCATTTTCTTTCACTCCCAAGCCAATTTTAGAAACTACTGGCAATGCTTTGCTCAAAAGTGTGCTGTTATCAGTCAAGCAACGGTTATTAAATCAACTTTTGGCGGATTATCGTTACTGGGTAATATCACAAACCAAAGATAGAGGACTTAGCGGTAACAGTACTGAATTGCCAATCCTGAATGCTGAGTAATTATTTAATCACTCAACGTTCAGTATTTTGATTTGGCAAGGACGAAAAGATTGACGATGTAGGGGCGAGGGCCCATATTGTTGCAGAGCCAGCAAATGCTGCTGGCTACCATAACCCTTGTTACACTCCAGGCTGTACATAGGGTATTTTAATGCTAGACGTAGTACTAAATCGTCACGCCAAACCTTGGCAACAATACTAGCAGAGGCAATGGCAAGCGATCGCTCGTCCCCCTTAATTATTGTTTGTTGCGGCAATAGCAAGTCTTTGATCAACTGATTACCATCAACCAGGCAGAGTGCAGGCTGTACTTTTAACTTCAGTACAGCCCGCTTCATTGCTAACAGCGTCGCTTGCAAAATATTTATCTTGTCAATTTCGGCAGTAGAAGCAAACCCAATTTTCCAGTCTATAGCTAGCCCACAAATCTGCTGCGCTAGCTGAGTTCTACGAGAACTAGATAACTTTTTACTGTCTTTGATTTTAGCTGCCATCAGTATTGGCAAAGCATGATCTGGTAATATCACTGCTGCTGCCACCACAGGGCCAAATAGAGCGCCTCGCCCTACTTCATCCACACCTGCAACCAACCCTGGAATCCCTGACAAGGTAGAAAACTCCAGCCAATTGGATTGTTCCAAGGGCGTTGGCGACATTTCTACCATAAAGCAAATTAATTATCCTCGATCGCTGAGGAACGACGGCGACGGCGACGGCTAGCAGTGGCGGCGCTGTTGGCATCATTTTCATCTTCGTTGGCGGAAGCTTTCGCAGACAAGCTACCCGTTGGGCTAGCAGTCAACTCAGATGGTTCAATTGTCTCTTGTATCAAAGGTTTTGGTTCTGGCTCAATAACTTTTGGTATTGGTATCTTGCTTGGGATTATTTCAGGTGTTGCTTTTTGAACAATAGTTGCTGAGGTTGATTCAGTTGGAGTTGTTGGCTGTTGACCGGGCTGAATCACGTTAATAATCACAGACTTGGTATTTTTAACCTCTTGGTCTAACTTCACTAAGGGAGATATTCCCATCAAGGCAAAGATATCCTGTTCCTGGAGGCTCATTTCTACAGTTCTAATCTCCGGTGGTTCTACCACTGGTTTGACTGGCTCTGGCTTGATAATTTTAGCGCGTTCTACAGTCCGATCTATAGTCCGATCTATAGTGCGATCTACTACAGTGCGCTCTACTCTTTCACTCCAACCTGGTTTACCAAGGGTGGGTGAGGGAATCTCTGGTGCAACTCCTAGTTCTGGTTCAACATCAAGGTCTAAGTCTGGCTCGTTGACAAAAGCTAGTGGATTGGCTACAACCCTAGCTTCATCTTTCCCGTTTAACCCATTGATAGCAATTCGACTGCGGCGAGTGCGGGTACGACGCTTATTATCATTAAGGTCTTGATAACTAGGATGATTGATCAGATTTAGATTACCCGATTCTAGGTCGCCGTCAAATGCTTCTGAAAATCCATCATAGGTTTCTCGTGGTTCTGGGATGCGGGCAGATGGCTGACGTGGTTCTCGGTGAGGCAGGGATACAAAACGCTCACGTTCACGCTCTGGTGTTTCTGCTGGTATTGGTAATCGGTTTTCGATTTCTCCAGGCAGACGCACTGTATGTCCTAAACCGCCACAGGTGGGGCAAGTTTCGCCAAACAATTCGTATATGTTTTGACCTTGGCGTTTGCGGGTTAGTTCTACTAAACCTAATTCGGTTAATTGAGCAATCTGCGGACGAGCTTTGTCTGCTTTGAGTGCTTTATTGAAGTGTTCGAGAACTTGCAGTTGATCGCGTCGTGATTCCATATCAATAAAATCAACAACGATCACTCCGGCGATATTCCGTAGACGCAACTGGCGAGCAATTTCTGTTGCAGCTTCGCAGTTTGTCCACAAAACTGTTTCTCTAGCTGTTGCCGATCGCGTGAAGGAACCTGAGTTAACATCAATTACGGTTAATGCCTCTGTCGGCTCAATGATGATGTAGCCTCCAGAAGGTAGGTCTACTCTCGGTTTCAGGGCTTCTCTAATGGCGGCAGTGATGCGGAAGTACTCTAAAATTGGAGAGCGATCGCGGTGATGGTCAATTAACAATCCCTGCGGTGTTTGACCTCCGCTCCAGTTCTGTAAGTACTGTTTGACGCGCTTCAAACCAGTACTGGAATCTACGACAATCCGATTTACATCCGCGCCGTACATATCTCGCAATACGCGCTGAATGAAGTCATCATCCCGGTTGAGTAGTGCTGGGGCACGGGTGGAATGCGCTTCCTGCTGAATGGCTTCCCATTGCTTTTGCAGCAATTCCAAATCTTCCATAATCGCTTCTTCGGGTTTGCCTTCTGCTTCTGTACGCACAAGCAAACCCATTCCCGCCGGTTTGACCAAAATCGCCAGTGCCCGCAAGCGGTTGCGCTCACTTTCACTTTTAATCCGTCGGGATAAATTTACACCTCTACCATAAGGCATCAATACTACGTAGCGTCCAGGTAAGGTAATATTACCCGTCAGCCGGGGGCCTTTTGTCCCCGTTGGCTCTTTCATTACTTGCACCAAAACTTTCTGCTGTGGTGCTAGTAGTTCTGTAATTGCTGCTGCGGTACGCTTTAGCTTTAATGGCCCTAAGTCGGTGACGTGAATAAAACCGTTGCGCTCTGGGTCGCCAATATTGACAAAAGCCGCATCTATCCCAGGCAATACGTTTTCTACTACTCCTAAGTAGATATCACCTATTTGGTGATGACCCGTAGCAACAACTAGTTCTTGTATTTGATCTTCAGAAAAGACAGCAGCAATTTGGTGCTGCTCCGCGATGATAATTTGTTTTGGCATTCAATTTCCTCAAAATTGGCAGCACCAATAGGTCTGGAGGTTTGTTATACCTTTGTTGCCCCTGCAACCCTCAAAAGGTGCTACTGATAATAAAAATCGCAAACCTGAGCTTCTAAATTAAATAGCTATTGGCGCTCTTAAGAGCATTATTACGGGGGATTATTCCAGAACGGCTGCATGTTTAAGCAATTAAATCAACCATTCGTGGTTGATTTGTGATGCAATACCCTCACTAAAGAGAGTTCTGAGTTTAAAAGTTCTGAATCCTGAGTAAGTTTTTAACTCAGGAAGCTTTATTTGAGAGTAACCTACTGATGTCGTTAAGAAAAAGAAACTATTTCTATTTTCCATTCCCCGGATTTCTCCTTAGGGTTATACTCAGCAACGCCAGCTGCTATCCTACTTTAAGCCGCGCTTTACGCGTCTCGTGAACGTCTGCAAATTCGGCTTAACCGAGAACAGTTGTTTAACCTACGGTAACGCTAAAGGCGAACAACTCTAGAAAAGTAGCTCACTAGCTCTTTGGCACTACTGGGGATTAAACATTCAGCAGCTGTTTAAAAAGCATGGATTTAGAGAACCTAAGCGAGCCTGCTGTTAGTTACTGATTCACAAGGTAGCTATAGAGAGAGTGTGTGTTCTTTAATCTGCCTCAGTTTGTCTGGGATAAAATCCTAGAATTTGCACTCTAAATATCTTTGCTTTCGCCCCCTGAACACCAGGGTAGTGAACCAGCTAAATTCAATGCAGCGCCAGAAAATTTCTCTTCACCCCATTCTAACGCAACCTTGCTAAAAATCAATTCCAACGATATAGCCACGTTAGGACAACTACTAGCAAGCTGCCCTACAGGGATTATACCCCTAAAATTAGCCGATTGCGGTGGATGTGCAGGAGTTGGAATTCTCCATTAGCCACCATCCCTAGCATAAACAGGATTTGTTCAGGACGCAATAGAAAACCATCTTGGCGATAGCTACCTACATAACGGATAACAGATATAGATTCTGCAATGCCTTTGTGGGTTTCTACTAATTCCAGTTCAAATAAGCGATCGCGCAGATTTATTAACTGGCTCTTGCCTGACTTTGTTGTATGCTCGTACCACAGTTCGTCTTTTGCTTTGATGGTATCAATCCATTCTTGCCATTGTATAGGTGTTACTTCTTCGCCGAGTGCTGCTACGGTAATTAAATATTCTGCTGTTTCTAGCAGTTGAGTCGCTGCCGGAGTTTTTAAATCTATCTGCTCCACATCATATATAGGTATGTCTGTGGGCATTTCCCGAACCAACTTTTCTCGAAAAGTATCAACTGCCACTGGTACAGTTAACTCAAAATCTGCAATTTCACCACTACTAGTAGCTCCTAGAGCCAAAGCAGTTGCTACAGAAATTCGCGGCATTGGATGAAATCCACCAGTGAAAGCGATTGGTAAACCTGCTCGCCGCACAACTCGGTCAAACAGACGGATTAAATCTAGGTGGCTTACCAAAGCCATATTACCCTGTTTCCCAAACCAAACTCGCAATCTTTGTACCTTCGTTGTGTTGGGGACAAACTCGCCAGCGAACTTCGGGATAGCAGGTGATTCAATTACAACGTTATGGCCAAAGTCGGTTCCACATACGCCACAGTGGGAACAACCTTCAAAAGAGCAATCGGGTACAATTGCAGCTTCTAAGGCGCGTTGCAAGTCTTCTTTGAGCCACTTTTTGTCAATTCCAGTATCAATATGATCCCAAGGGAGGGGAGTATCGAGGGAGTGGGGAATGGGGAGTGGGGAGTTAGGAGTTAGGAGTGAGGAGTTAGGAGTTGAGAATTGGGCATTTTCCGATCTATTCTGATCTTGTGCGTGAGACAAATTCCATTCGCCATTTTCTATTTGGCGGTATTTCCAGTCTAGATCGGCCCCAGCGATCGCATCTCCCCAAGCGCTAAAAGCCTGATCTAAATTTTCATACCAGGAATCCATACCAGCACCCAATTCCCAGGCACGCTGAACTACTTTGCTCAAATTGCGATCGCCTCGTCCCACAAAATCTTCCATTGCCGAAATGCGAACATCGGTAAAATTTACCTTCACTCCCTTTATTCGGCGGAATTCTTGCCGCAACAGGTTTTGTTTGCGTTTAAATTCAGTGGTAGAAACTGAGTGCCATTGGAATGGCGTATGGGGCTTGGGTGTAAAGTTAGAAATCGTCAGGTTAAAGTTTAGAGGTTTTCTGCCCTTGCCTCGACATTCTCGCTGTAGCCAGCTGACTGTTTCGGCAATGCCCAAAACATCAACATCCGTCTCACCCGGCAAGCCAATCATAAAATACAACTTGATTTTATCCCAGCCTTGCTCCCAAGCAGTTTTCACCCCCCGCAACAATTCTTCATTAGTCAAACCCTTATTCACGATGTCTCGCATTCGCTGAGTTCCAGCTTCGGGAGCAAAAGTCAGTCCACCTTGCCGCGTACCCCCAAGGATATTGGCAATATTTTCATCAAATCTGTCTACCCGTTGGCTTGGTAGAGTCAGAGAAATGTTTTCATTTTTTAACCGATTTTTGATTTCCATTCCCACTGCTGGCAGGGACAAATAATCAGAACAACTCAGAGATAATAGGGAAAACTCATTGTAACCAGTTGCTCGCATCCCTTGTTCAATTGCTTCTACAACCTTATCGGGTTCTACATCCCGTGCTGGCCGAGTTAGCATTCCTGGTTGACAGAAGCGACAGCCACGAGTGCAACCACGCCTAATCTCAATGGTCAAGCGGTCATGCACCGTTTCCACGTAGGGAACTAACCCAATGGAATACGCGGGTATGGGAGTTGCAACCCGTCGCAAAATTCGTTTTGGTACGTCTGGGCGACGAGGATAAACTGAGCCATCCTCTGCCATGTCGTAAAACTGAGGGACATATACGCCTGGTATCTGTGCCAAATCCAGTAACAGATGTTCCCGACTCAATCCTGCTTGTTTGCCTTCTTCCAATACCAAGCCAATTTCTGGCAGCAGTTCTTCTCCATCTCCAAGGGCGATAAAGTCGAAGAAGTCGGCATAAGGCTCAGGATTAGATGTTGCTGTTTGTCCACCAGCAAAAATTAGGGGAAAAGGAGATGAGGAGGATGAGGGTGGTATTGCTTCCTCATCTTCCGTTACTTCCTCATCTCCCCTAACTTTCTTCTGCCGTTCTCGCCACGTCTTGGGAATTCCAGCTAAATCCAACATTTCTAGGATATTAGTTGCACCCAGTTCGTAACTGAGGCTAAAACCTAAAATGTCGAATTCTGTGAGCGATCGCTTTGACTCTACAGCAAACAATGGCGTATTAGTTTCGCGTAGTTTGGCTGCCAGGTCTTTTCCTGGGAGGTAGGCGCGATCGCACAATTGACGCGGTTGGGCATTCAAAATGTTATAGAGAATGATGTGCCCTAAATTGGATGCACCGACTTCATATACTTCTGGGTAAGTTAATATCCAGCGTATTGCTGCCGTATCCCAATCTTTGTGTACTGCTAAACGCTCATTACCCAGGTAACGCCCTGGTTTTAAAATATCCGATGTTATTAATTTTTCAACTGCAACAGCCACTGTGCTATCTTCTAGCTACCTTAATTACAGCTACTCAGACCCAACATTAGCATTGAATTAGGTTTTATAACCGAGTTTACCGTTGCAACTTATAACTCCTTTACATAAAGTCCACTTCATACCCGAACCTTTGTGCTTTTACATAAAGTTATGTTGCAGCCAATTCAACTTCACCATCCAATATTTCAAACACCCTATCGAGTTGCGTTAGTTCAAAAATAATTCTAATTGACGGAGCAACAGCGCCAAGTTGGAAACCCCTTCCTAAACTAAGAGCCAGCTTGTGTATAGATAACAATGCCATCAACCCCGCGCTGTCTAACGATTCTACTGCTGCAAGGTCTACTACCAAGATGGAAATACCATTTTGTGCTAACGCTGTGGTCATATCTCGTTCGAATTCCAAGGCGTTTGTAGCATTCAAAAAACCTTGGGGGCGAATAACTGCAATCTTCGGATAGTTCAGCACTGCCTGCATAGTTACATCCTATTGAGAATTATTAAAGCGTCAAGCTAAGAATTATTTGAACATAAACTCTATTTTGTTGCATCGACCATACGTCTTACTTCTCTTTGCTGAATCTTTATTGCTTTAGTATCTCTGTTTAAAGATTGTCATAATTTCGGGGTAAAATGTGCTTATATATACTTTTTTTTTATGCTAGTTCAAAAACAATCAACTATAGATAGCCGTAGGAACGACAAATCATCAGTAAGTATGCTGATAAAACTTGCTTGATCTATAACTGAAGCTAATTTAGCTAAGTCTTAACGGTAAGTTAAATTCCTCACCTTAGCGTTGCTGATGGCATACTACATCCTCATAGCGAATTATTTCTTTAACTAATTAAAATGTGATCTATATGACTATTAGATCACTATTTATGCTTAGGTAAATTTGGAATAATTAGTATCATATAAATCTAGGTTATTGCTTATGAAAACTAAGTACGCTATTCGTAAATTAGTAGAAAAGGCTCTTGACATCAAAAAATTAACTCCTGAGATTGAAAATGAAATCAACTCAGAATTGACGGAACTGGGTTACATTTCTGACGTTGATTACGAAGCTCTGGAATTATTAATGGCAGAGATGGATGCTGGTAGAATTCAGTTGGTTCCTAACTTGGGATATTAGAATAATTCGTAATTCGTAATGACGCTCGTTCGCGCAGCGTGCCGTAGGCAAGACTCGCTAACGCTGCGCTAACGTAATTCGTAATTTAGTTTTGTAACGAAATTTTATAAAAAGCTACAAAACTTGCTGATAATCTTAGCTTTCTTGACTTAAACCGCGTCTATTTTGAAACCTGTAGTTCTTCGGTGATGAAAAGGATTTCCCCTCATCCCCAACCTATCCCCCAGATTGGGATTCGGGGAGCCAGAATTTCAAAGTCCCTCTCCTATATCTGGGAGAGGGATTTAGGGTGAGGGCAAAAACTACGGTTCTCAACTTAGATGAGGTTTAGAACCGCCAGAATTAGTTAATGTTAATTGCTTTTGGGCATAAGGGAGAAGGGGAAGCTGGGGGAGAATAACTAATGACTAATGACCAATGACTAATGACTATTGGTATGCTTGCCAAAGTTGCTGAATAAACTGATTGAGTTGCTGCTTGGCAGCTGAGTCAGGTTCAGTTTTTGGTTCTTTTGCTAAAACTTGGCTCAAGAAGGTAATTACTTCTGTGTCTAATGCTGGCCGAAATAAATTGGCAGGCCAAAGCAAGTCAGATGAATCTCGCAAATCGGTAATTAGGGGCGATTCTTGAATCAAAGTAACCATTAATAAAGGACGCACCCAGCACAACTGGCGGGAAACTACAAATTGAATGACTTCTGCATACAGATTCCTGTCGCCATGCTCTAAAGACACAATTTGTCCTGGTTGAAGAAAATCTAGGCTAATGTCCATCATTATGCAGTTTAGGCGGGGGCAAGGATTATTTTGCAACTTCCTTAATTTTAAAAGTGAGAATGCGCTACTTTTAATGTTGCTTCTGTAACATTAGGGTAGCACTCTCAAGGCAACGATGTCTTAAGAGATATGCCTCACAAGTGGCTACGCGAAACTAATACGACCAATCTCTGACAGCAGAGGGTTTTATTAGCATAGTATCTGAACCGAAATACTATAGAATAGGTAAATAACTGTTAAGCGATCGCTACACAGACACTTTGTAGTAGTGAATCAACAAGAAAAGAGCAAAGAGCCGTGTCAGTTGAAACCATTGAAAAGCCTTCCACAACCCGTAAGCTCGCGCCTCGGTATCGCGTTTTGCTCCATAACGACGACTACAACTCAATGGAGCATGTTGTACAGTCATTAATAGCCACTGTACCTAGCCTTACCCAACCCCAAGCTGTGAGCATCATGATGGAAGCCCATACTAACGGGCTAGCTTTAGTCATTACTTGCGCCCTAGAACACGCTGAGTTCTATTGCGAAACATTGAAAAGTCATGGTTTAAGTAGCACGATTGAACCTGATGAATAGTCATTAGTCATTAGTCATTGATCACTAGTACTGAGCGTAGTCGAAGTATTGGTCATTAGTCAAAATATAGAGTGTTGGCTGGTGACTGACATTAGTATGAAAAAAAACCTTGTTCGTTTAGCTGAACGCCCTGCCCCTATTAGGCTGGGTGCTTTTATTTTGACTTTATTGTTGCTATGGTTGCCATTGGCTACACCAATATACTTACTAGTGCATGATTCAAACTTAGAAAGTATATTGACATTGGTATTGTTATATGGAGTATTTATTTTTCTTCTGAGATTATGGGGTAAATATGTCTACCAGCAGCCACAAATTCTGCGGCATTATGGCTTAGAATTCACGCGGCAAAACGGTGTAGATTTACTGCGTGGTTTGGCTATGGGGATAATTAATATTCTGATACTTTTTGGGGTAGAAAATTTATTAGGTTGGTTGGTGTGGCAACAACCAAAAGTTTTCTTGCTGAAAGTAATTTTAGAGGGTTTACTTGTTGGCTTAGGTATTGGATTTGCTGAGGAGTTGTTATTCCGAGGCTGGTTGTTAGATGAATTACAACGAGATTACAGTCCGCATGTGGCATTGTGGACAGATGCAACTGCGTTTGCTACATTGCACTTTATTAAACCCTTGGAGGCAATTATTCATACACTGCCGCAATTTCCAGCTTTAGTACTGCTGGGGTTAACGCAGGTATGGGGAAAGCGTTGGCGCAGGGGACGCTTGGGTTTTCCAATTGGTTTGCATGGTGGTTTAGTTTGGGGCTACTACATTATTAATGTTGGGGAATTAGTGAAATATTCGGGTCTTGTTCCTGATTGGGTAACTGGTGTGAATAATAATCCCCTACAAGGAGTGATGGGGGTGTTGTTAATGAGTGTACTAGCTTTGTGGATACGAGGAAGGACTGAGCGATCGCGTCATATATGAAAATAGAAATATTGATTGTCTCAGCTATTTGTTTATGAAAAATCAGCAGACAAATAGTGATTTTTGGATGCAGTGGGTACTAGCAAATGCTACTAGCTTCTTCTGTGTAGGTCTTCTTTACTTTTCGTTTATTTTTCCATTTATTTTTTTTACTTCATTAGTGCCTGGTCTAGCCCAATGGTTAATATTAAGAAAGCAAATTATTGGACTCAGCAGATGGTGGATATTAATTAATGTTATTGGTATTATCATATATGGATTCATAGGTGGAAAACTGCAAATTCACGGTAGATATAGTGATTTGTGTTATTATCTAAACACACATATTTCTAATATGTGTGCAGTATTCTCTTACTCATCAGTGGTTTTTTGGGGGGATTTATTACTGGAGTGCAACAGTGGTTCTTCTTAAGAAGATATGTTTCTTTATCTCACTTGCGGACAAGTTGGATATTAGCTAACACTCTCGGCTGGACTTTGGGTGGTTTTATAGGTAGTATTGCATTATTCAAAACTCTTTTTACTGTCTATTTTGTTATAGGATTACTTGCTTATGGATTATTATTTGGTATGCTGAACGGAGCTATTACAGGAGTGTTTTTAATTAAAATTATTAAAGAACAACAATAGGTCAATAACATAAGCAAAGTGATACTGAGTAAAGATTACTTAATATAACCGTCACCAAATGGTATTAACACTAGATAGTTGAATTTTGCTATCTCGACTAATCACTGGTACTCCCAGATATAAGGCAATACAGTTCAGTTAAGCCCAAAAACCTTGGTAAAGACGCGAAATTTCGCGTCTCTACAGGTCTAAAATTAGTACCAAAAATCCTTAACTGAACCGTATTGAGATATAAGGCTGTAGCAGCAATAATGCGATAGATAGTTGAATTTTGCTATCTCGACTAATCACTGGTACTCCCAGATATAAGGCTGTAGCAGCAATAATGCGATCGGGTAAATCTGGTACTTGTGAGCGATTCACTAAGCGCAAAGCTTCAGCTATGTGCCTATTAAAAGGAACTTCAAGCAGTACAGTATCAGTTGTGTCAACAGATGCAAGCAGGCGTTCAAGTGTTAGTGGAGAAATACGCCCTTTCTCACTCAAGTAGACAATTTCGGCTAGCGTAATCGAGGAGAAAGCAACTTGATCTCCAGAAGATGCTATTTGGGCTATAGTATTTTGGGCAGTTGTTGATAATCGTGAATCGCCAAAAATGTACCAAATTACTGCATGGGTGTCAGCTACAGCACGCAGCATCAAATATCCTCCCGTGGAAAACTAGCCCATTCTTCACTACGGGCTACATCAATTTCCTCTGTAGAAGGTGCGTTTCCTAAATCAGCACATAGTCCCCACAAGGATTGGCGGGGAAAGGTAGAGAGTTTATCTGTTAACTCGCGTTCTATATCAGGAGCAATTTGCTGGATCAAACGTACTTTGTCCACAGTTGAAAGCTGCTTTGCTAGTCTGATAACTTCTTTTAGGCTCACAAATTTTCACCTGCTTCATTTGCAAAAATTTTAACAATAGCTAAGAATACTGCAAAACGGTGAAGTAGTGAACTTCGGATGGGAATAAAAACGATCGCCATAATTCACCTTGCGCGATCGCACCTACGCCACATTTTTGACTGAGATAATTCCTTCACCACACCACTGGATCAGTAGCCATCTGTCAGAATCTTTATCTAGTACTGGCTTGAGACGGAAATTAAAAACCTCTTGCCATACCTCTACACCATACTGGGATACAAAATCTGCCTCCAGTTCTTTGAACTGTTCCCATTGCCGATTTGCGATCGCAGTCAACATAGGAATGTTTGTTCTGCCATTGCCTAATGACTTTGATGAGCCGCTTCAAGATATGAAAGAATATATGGAATGAATA
Organism: Nostoc sphaeroides; assembly: GCF_003443655.1. Classification (NCBI taxonomy): domain Bacteria; kingdom Bacillati; phylum Cyanobacteriota; class Cyanophyceae; order Nostocales; family Nostocaceae; genus Nostoc; species Nostoc sphaeroides. Next base: position 5,504,615 of record NZ_CP031941.1, on the reverse strand, counting down.
GATTACTATTGGATACTCATGCTTTTATCTGGTTTGTCTCGAAAGCACATTGTCAATACATTATTCATCGTAATTTGTATAAATTAACTGTTCATGAACCCCTATTCAAAACCCAGCCTCCACAACTGTACCCACCAAACACGCTTTATTCAAATTAACGCCGCTTAAATTTGCACCTTCTAACTCTGCACAGAGTAAATTCGCTCCCGTCAAATTCGCCCCTGCCAAATTCGCCCCCCGCAAGTCGGCTTCTTCGAGGTTTGCTTCACTCAATAAAGCCCCCTGCAAATCGGCGCGACTCAAATCTGCACCTTTGAGATTTGCCCCAGTTAGGTTTGCACCGCGCAAGTCAGCACCGCGCAAATCAACGCCTTGTAAGTTGACATTCATCAAATTGGCACCACTCAAGAAAGCACCCACCAATGACACATCACTCAGTCTTGCTCCCATCAAGTTAGCGCCACGCAAATTGCTACCCCGCAAGTCAGCGCCTGTTAAATCTGCTTGCATCAGGTTTGCTCCCATCAAGTTCGCCCGCAAGTCAGTTTCTTGGAGATTGGCTCCCATCAAATTTGCCCCCTCCAAATGTCCACCTTCGAGCTTAGAACCAGCAAAATTAGTGCCGACAAGGGTAGCGCCAGCAAGATTAATCCGGCTTAAATCCAGTCGAGAGAGTTCCTCGTCTTCTAAATTTGCCCCTGGAAGTTGTTTGAGTTTTCCTAATTTAATGGCTTCAATATTCATGTAAAGTAACTACCAATCTCCTCACTGATCTTGCTGTGGCTATCCCATTGGGAATCAAGTATCCAGATGCCGGCGCTGAATTTGGGTGTCATCAAGGGTAAGTCAAGTCCCTGTTGTAAACCCATTACTAATAAAGCTAGGGTATCTACAAGTTTAGGGTCAAAGCGGATAGATTCTTGCTGTTTGCACTCATCTAAAGCTTGAGTAAATATCTGTTCTCGGCTTTGATTTGACGATTTTCGCTGATTGATTCGCCACTGAAAGTCTGCCAATAATGCCAAAATTCTCGACTCTAAGGGAATTTGATCTCCAGCTAAACCCGCTGGTTCGCCTGCACCGTTCCAATATTCAGTTTGGTGAGTAATAATTTGGGCAACTGCTCGTAGTCGTGGCATGGTTCGCAATACTTGCGCCCCTGGTATTAAAGGACAACTGGGGGCCTCTTCTTGGTAACGTGTGGGTATACCAGAAGTGAGGACACTTTCTGCATTTTGTAACGGATCTATGCGATGCAATAAAGCCGCTAGCCGCAATCTTTTAATCTGCCATGCGGGAAGATCCAAAAGCTGTCCGATCGCTTCAGCAAGAACTACCACTTCCGCAGCTGCCATTGGATTGTTGACATCTGCCATATCCATCAGTTGCGCCATTCGCAAAAAGGCTTGGATTTCGTTAGAAACCAAGTTGCGATCTAGGGTTTGTTTCTGAAGCGCTGTCGGGATGGATAAATTATCTTGCCCAGTCTGGAGATAATCTACTACACGGGAGACAACTGCACCTAAATTTTGGGATCTGTCCATTGACGGTACAATTTGTTCTTTATCGGCTGTGAGTTTTTGTGCCAGTTCTGGGTTGTATTTTCTGATGTGAGCGATCGCTATTTCTGCTGTATCTTGCACTAACTCTGGCTCAAATGTCCACAAGCCATAGAATTTGCGCTCTAAGTCTGATGTCGGTACTCCAGTGCTGCCATAATCAGCCTCTGATAATTCTTGACAAATTACCATCGCTGTGTATTTAGGCGATAAAATAATTAAATGCCACTCCTGAGCTACTGGATCAACTGAATCTAATGCCACTAAGTCTACATTGGGTAAAAGGCTTGTGGGATGTTCAGCAAAGCCAGATTCAGCAGCAGCCATAATCACAATTTCGGAGCTGCGCTGGGCGATATCTGCATATCGTTCAGCTTCTTCTAGATACCATTTACCCTGTTGGAAGGCTGAGATTACTAAGGGTGTACCGTCGTCGGTTAAGATATGGTCTTCAAGAGCATGACACAGGGCAACTAAGGTATTTTTGTAGTAAACACCGAATCGAATTGGCCTGGTGGTGTGGCGATGGGCTGTTTCTAGCTTTTGTAGAATTGAACCTTCTAACATGGGTTTGGGATTTTATGAAAACGAACCACAGAGGCGCAGAGGGCGCAGAGGAGGAGAGGGGGAGAAATTCAGAATTTGTGTTTTTTAGGGGAACTCCAAAAAATAAATTATTCCACATTCAAGTCGTTGACTGTTGACTGTTGACTGTTGACTGAAAACTCGTGAACCGTCAACGGTCAACAGTGAACAATAGCAATGGAATATTTTTTTACTTGGAAGTCACTAGGATACATTTGCTAACTGTTTTTCTTTCGTCTCTATTGGTGCTGTCAGTGCTGCTTCTAAGTCGGCACAACCCAGCTTTTCTTCTAAAATTTTCATGACTTCGCGTCCGAAATCATTGGGGTTTTGTTGCCAAGCTTGCAAGCAGACTTCGCCGAAGAATGAACCAAGGGGTTCGGGATTCCAAAGGAGTTTTTTGGCTGTCCACGGCATCAAGCTCATTGGATCATACCCTGGTTTGAGGATACCTTCTTTAAAAGCATATTCTTCTAAATGGGTATGGGGTTGTAGTCCAATAAAGAAGATGGCAGGTTCGACTTTATCAGCACCAAAAATCCGTTCTAGTTCTCGGTGGTAGGCGATGGTTTGGCGGATAGTTTCGGGACGTTCGTCAATGACGTTAAAGGAGTAGTTGACGGAAACTAAGTCGTTGAAACCAGCTGCTTTCAAATCGCGGCAGTTTTGCAAGACGGTTCGCAGGTTGTACCCCATCCGCATTTTCCGCACGAGTTCTTGAGAACCACTGGTAATACCAATTTCAAAATAGTTCATCCCAGTCTTCGCCATCAAGTCGCACAACTCTGGTGTCAAATTGTCGGCTCTGATATATGCTGCCCAGTGGATGTCTGTCATACCAGAATCGACGATTTTTTGCAATAGTTCTATGGCATCGTCGATAAATTTTCTGGCTGGGATGAATTGGGCATCGGTAAACCAGAAGTTGCGAATGCCGCGATCGTATAATTGGCGCATCTCAGCAACTACTTCATCTGCTGGGTTGATGCGTACTTGTTTCCCTTCGACAACAGTGTAAACACAATAACAGCAGTTATGAGGACAACCACGCTTAGTTTGTACGCCTATATAAAAGTCTTCTTCTTGCAGGTAAAAGTTAAATTCCGGCCAGATGCTTTCGATATAGTCGTAGTTACAAGCTGTTTTTTCTAGTGGAGTGGGTTGTTCGTGAATTAGCCTTTCCCGTGGTTGAGTTTCTCCCGCAACGTAACAGCGTTCATCTCGAAAATCTCTACCACCTAAAAGTTTTTCCAGCAGGGTTTCCCCTTCACCCACAGAAATAATTGTCCCTTGGGGTAAGCTTTTACCCAACTGTTCGTAAAATACACTAACTGCACCACCACCGACAACTACACGGGCATTAGAATTATATTTTTGGGCACGCTTTAAACCGCGTTTGATTAAGCCCTGATTCCGCCATAATTCTACATAGTAAGCGATGAAGATTCGCAAACCGCCCAATCCTCCGCGTAGTTTCAATAGAGGATTCTTCGCGTAGTAAAATTCAAAGGCGTTTTGTAGTGGGTTTCCACCGCGTCCACCAACTGGGGCATAAATTTGAATATCCCGCCAAGAGAATACTAGCAGTGTCGGTTTAAATTCATCGATACAGCGATCCAGAGCAGAACTGTAATCTAAAGGTGGCACTGTTCCCAAATCAAAGATACGCTGTTCAAGATCGGGAAACTGTTTGTGGACGTGATCGCTCAGGTAGACAACCCCAATGGGAAAGATAGGGTTACAAGGAAGGCGAACGTAAAGAATTCGATTTTCCATCATGGGTGTTTTGACTTCCATCTTGCCAATCTTTGGGGAAAGCGAGATAAATTCCAGTTTTAAAGGGTGTTTTTGTTTTGGCTGCTCTTAAATTTCTGACAATATTGCTTGACATTTGAGCAAATTATTGATAAGAGCAAAACTTTTGTTCACAGATGTAGGAATCAATAAAATTGCTTTCCATCGCAAACGCATGGCATCAAGAGAGGCTTTATGAAGACATTTTTCATATAGCTTTACGATAACATCGAGTTCATTGATTAAGCGATGATCCCAAGATTAAAAGCTTGGGATAGATGAAACACAAAAATACATTCTTGAACTAGGCTCAATCTCAGGGGATCTTCGCTATACCTACCTTAAAGAAGTTAAAGCTTTTTTGCCAGAGATTAAAAACTCAAAGATGTTGGTGTAGTGTAAAATTTCAGACAAAGCATAAATATTTACAAAATTTTGATAATCTGCTATATATCTTAAGGAAAAAATAATCTACAAATGTTCAGTTGGTAGTCGGAGCTACAGCAACTGGGGATCAGGCAATGTTACGCTTGGGTAGTGTAATGTAAAATTGTGGCGTAAAGCTCCTCAGCAGTTATGGCTCAAATATTAGATCCTCTACCACCTGAGCAATCGGGAAAAATTCTCTGCTGCTACATTAATGCCACGAGCAAAATACAGGTAGCTCGCATCTGCAATATTCCCAACTGGTATTTTGAAAGAGTTGTTTTCCCTGGACAACGTTTAGTGTTTGAAGCTCCGCGAAAAGGCCAAGTGGAGATTCATACAGGGATGATGGCAAGTGCAATTTTATCCGATAAGATTCCGTGCGATCGCCTAATGCTCGACGAACCCAGTGTTTTTGAGTTTGATACAGACTCATCAGATGAAAAAGACCTTATTAATACCAGGACTATCGTGCAGCAAATTAATACAAAAATCGGAGATACTACAAAACCCTTACAAATCGTTGGTTGACCATCAGTTGATTAAAAAAAAAATTTACTAAATTTAAGGGTTGCTAATTTAGCAATCCTTTTTGTTTATTATTTATTATTTATTATTTATTAGGAGTTAGGAGTTAAGAATTATCCCCTGATCTCCCTGATCTCCCTGATCTCCCCCATCTCATTTACAATCAATCTTATGAATCTGCCTTCATTTATTTGGTTGTGGAAAATAGCCGCCTGGTCAATGGGGTTATCCCTGCTGGCATATCTGATGTTAGCAATCACCGGCGTTTGGATGTTTCGGGCGAGAACTTCGGAGCAATTCCCTTTTATTACGCCATTTATGGGCGGAAATAAAGGGGTGCGATCGCTCCACTATACAATGGGCATCAGCATGGTAAGTTTAGTACTACTACTGCTAGTGATCGGCATTGTTGGAACTCTCGGTCACTTTGGCTCCTTGGGTCATTCATCACATTTAGTTGCTGGATTGATAGTAGTAGCATTAGTTTTACTATCTGCTTTCAGTGCGACGCAAATTAGTGCCGGACGACCTTGGGCTAGACCCTTACACGTCGGCGTAAATATTATTCTATTTATAGGATTTGCCTGGGTATCCCTTACTGGTTGGATTGTAGTGCAAAAATATTTACCCTAAAAAATTACGAACTTGTACTGAGCGTCTTGCCCGGAGCGACTTGTACTGAGTTTCGACTGCGCTCAACTAACTACCGCGTAGTCGAAGTAAGCCGTTGGCGCAGCCTCTCGTAGAGAAGGGAGCCGAAGTATTACGAATTATTTAAAGTGGCATAGCTTATATACGGCAGGCGAGGCAGGACATAGACCTACCGTACAATGAAGAAAAGCATTGTAATTGAGCCGTGACAGCAAACTCAGCCGATATTTCAGCTTCTATTTTTCGTCTGTCTCCTTTGATTCGGATGACGCTGCTGAGTCTATATATAGCACTCACAGTTCCATTACCCTTCTTATCGCAGGTAACAGCTGCACCAGTATCCCCAGGATTATTGTGGATAGGGATTAGCATCGGCTTCGTTGCCTTATATGCTGTATTGACTGAACGAGTAACGGTAGATGACCAGGGAATTCAGGTTACTTACCCCGCCTGGGTGCCTAGCTTTTTTCGTAAAGGCTGGTTTTTACCGTGGTCAGATGTGAAAGAATTAAAACCGCGCACCACTGGTCAAGGAGGAATAGTTTATTACTTTGTCAGCCAGGATGGGAAAGCTTATTTATTACCGATGCGTGTAGCTGGATTTGCCCGTTTCGTGCAAATTGTCCAAGCAAAGACGGGTATTGATACTACAGATGTTCGCCCTTTAGCGCAGCCGTGGATGTATTTGATTTTACTAGGATTCACACTGCTGTTACTATTGGTCGATGGCTGGGCGATCGCTACAGCTTTAACTACTAGACAATTAACTTAAAATTGGCATGGGATATTGGTTATTTCTTCCCCATCTCCCTACTCCCTATTCCCCACTCCCCACTCCCCTTGAACACAGCAAAAGCCACACTCAGGCTAGAGCAAATTAATCTGTTTACGAAGCTGAAAACCCAACTTCCAGGTAATCAGCAAGGATACCCTATATTGCAAGATATTTCCTTGGAAGTATTCCAGGGCGATCGCATTGCCATTGTAGGATCAGTAGGCGGTGGAAAAACTTCGTTATTACGCCTCCTCAACCGCCTCATTGAACCCACTAGTGGCAAAATCTATCTAGAAAACCAAGAATATCACCAAATTCCCGTCATCCAGCTACGCCAAATGCTTGTACTTGTATTGCAAGAATCAAAGCTGTTGGGGATGACAGTTGGGCAAGCCTTGGCTTATCCTTTAGTTTTGCGTGGTTTGTCCAAACAGACAATTGAGCAACGAGTCAGTCACTGGACAGAACAACTGCATATTCCCAGTGAATGGTTGGGGCGAACAGAGGTGCAACTTTCTGCCGGACAACGACAACTAGTAGCGATCGCTCGTGCCTTAGTGATCCAGCCTAAAATATTATTATTAGATGAGCCAACCTCTGCCCTTGATGCGGGTACTGCTTCTCATCTAATGCAAGTCTTAACCCAGTTGAGTCAAACTCATCAAACCACGATTTTGATGGTAAACCACCAGATGGAACTAGCCCAGATGTTTTGCACTCGGTTATTACATCTACAACAAGGTCATTTATTCGCAAATCAAAGAGTCTCTGAAATCAACTGGGTTGAATTACGAGAAAGCTTAATTCAAGCAGAAACTCAAGACGATTTTGGATTTTAAATTTTGGATTAGTCAATCGTCATTGGGCATTAAGAGTGCTGAGTGCTGAGTTAGGAGTTAAGAGTTAATAATTATCCCCTCATCTCCCGGTTGGTGAGCGAAGTCGAACCACATCCCCCACTCCCTACTCCCTATTCCCCACTCCCCACTCCCATCACACACTACTAAGTGTTGAACGTTGATTACTAAATCTTTCTCTAGCTAACTTTGTTGTTTGTGATTGTGAAATATTGGTATTCAAAATTTCCATGTTAAAACGGTATCCTACATTGCGGATAGTTTGAATCAAATTGGGTTGGCGAGGATCGAGTTCAACCTTTTTCCGCAGCGATAAAACGTGAGTATCAATGGTACGAGGGTTATCAATAGCGTCAGGCCAAGCACGGCGCAGCAATTCTGACCTACTCAGAGGCACTCCCCCAGCTTGTGCCAAAACGTACAGCAAACTGAATTCTTGGGGCGTTAAGTCGATGAACTCCCCTTGAAAGCGGACACGGCGCTGAACTAAATCGATTTGCAAAGTGCCATAATCCAAGTAAGCTGGTGCAGTAGGTGTGCGCTTCCGGCGAATTAGTGCCTCTACCCGTGCCAAAAACTCTTGCATCCCAAAAGGTTTGCTCAGATAATCATCTGCACCCGCCTTTAAGCCTGCGACAATATCACCTTCACCATTACGGGCAGATAGCATTAAGATTAGAGGCTGCTGCTGACGATGCAACCAACGACAAAACTCAATGCCATCACCATCAGGCAGGTCTGCATCCAAAACTACCAGTGTTGGTTGATGGCTTAAAAATACTTCCCTTGCTTGATAAATGCTGGCAGCTTGATGCACACGGTATTCCAGTTGTTGCAAGTGCCAACCCAACAACGACCTCAGATGGGGATTCCCCTCAATGATTTCTATACAAACCGAACCCACAGTGGCAAGACCCCTTAGCGTCGATGACTTTCAAAGTAACAAGCCCATCTATAAGGTTTTGTAGCCTTTGTTACTTCAATAGCTATTAACTTTACATTCCCTCATAAAAATAGTGGCAATATCTTTGAATTTATGCCTTGCCGAAGGCGATTAGAAATATTATTAAATTTTTATTAAATTTATCAAAAGTGTTGTTAGACTTATGAAAAGTTCGTTCTAGCTTAACATTCTGCTTTTAGATGGATATCATCTTGCCAAAAACTATAGCCTAAGCAGCTAGCTTTTACCACAACAATTTTGTAGCCTGATGATAAAAGTGGATTCGGATCTTGCATAAATTAGTTCCTACACCCACTAATATATCACCAATACAATTGGGCTGTTGAAGTATGAAAATCAAAAAAAAACTAATAGCAGATAACTAGAATCAATGTTTTCTGGAATAGGATTAGAGTAGCTTGTAGCTGCTAGGAGGGTACTGCCCAAAGTACATGTGTTGACTTTGAGTTAATGCCAAAGTGAAATTACAGTTCACTTTTGAGCGTAAATCATTTACAATTCTCATTCCAAAGAGTTTAATACAGCAGTTATGCTCCAAGACACACAAACCATCCGCTATTACCAAAGACTCACCGACGCCTTCGTCGAGTTATGGAATCGCGGTTATCGCACGGATGACATGCGGATGTATTTGGATGGATATCTAGCCGCACTAAGACATGGCAATATTCTTGAACCTATCCTGATTCATCGCTTAGAAGAGGAAGCCAGCCGCTACTTGTACGATGGATCAAATTTTGCAGTGCCACAACCACAGCCACAACACGATTACTACTAAGTACTATTTACTTAGTCGTTGAGTAGTAACCGTTAATTACCGCAGATAATCATAGCATATTATCTGTATTGGTCAACTGGTGCCGTGGTGTGAGATTTGGATATATCGCATTGTATTCGTAAAACGCATCCCCTCAGCCCTATATTGGTCTTGCCAATGCAACTGAGGGGATTGTTGACTAGCCTTGCAATCAATTCCAACACAGAGCAAGTATTTTTTTCATATTCATAAACCCATAAAAAAATCCTTGAAAGGGGAGATACTATTTCTCTGACCTTCCAAGGGCATTAAAACAAGTCGCAATTCGCAATTCGCAATTCGCAATTCGCAATTCGCAATTCGCAATTACGTTTTGTGACGGGGATTTAGACCCCGACACTTTCACGCGCTGCTTGATAGAAGCTCTTGACTTAAACCCCTACCACTTGTTAAAAATGGCAAATTGCCTTGATTGCGAAGCGCAAATCTAGCAACATACCTTCTGGTTTGCGTAAAGAAATATTACGAGGCTAAAGCTACCTCTACCTTTTGCTGCAATTCACCTTTTTGGTACAGTTCAATCAAAATGTCAGAACCGCCAACGAACTCACCATTGATATACACTTGGGGAATTGTCGGCCAGTTAGAGTATTCTTTAATTCCTTGACGGATTTCAGAATCTGATAGAACGTCAATTGTCTCGAAGGGAACTCCCAAGGTATTGAGAATCTGCACAACGTTGTTGGAGAAACCACATTGGGGCATTAACTTGTTTCCCTTCATGAAAACCATAATCTTGTTCTGTTGTAGCAAGTTATCAATTTTCTCTTTGAGTTCTGGCGTCATGGTATTTGTGTTTCCTATGTTACATTCAACGATGACGAGTGAGAAGTTAAAAATTCATAACTCCTAACTCCTAATTCCTAACTCTAGGTTTACGAAGCTGGTGTTGCTTGCCAAGATTCAGGAGTATATGTTTTTACTGCCAAGGCATGAATTGCTTCAGTTGACATAGCTTGCCCCAAAGCACCATAAACTAACTGGTGCTGTTGCACTAGTCCCTTACCTGCAAAGTGCGATGAAACTACTGTTACCTGATAGTGGTCACCGCCACCAGTCAAGTCTTGCACCTGAACCTGGGCGTCTGGCAGTTCCGCCTTGATCATTGCCTCAACCTGCTGCGGACTAATCATCGCTATTCCTGAAAAAACTTACTTTTCTATTATTAACAGATATGGAGCAATGGCTGTGCCAAGTTCAGGTTTTGGCAATGCTAGAGATAAACGCACCTCTGAGGTGGATTTTTGAGGACGATCGCTCAAAGCTACGGTAGATAATCCTATCCTAGCACTGGGATGTTCTCAAGCTGCTGCTCAGGGAGATGGGGGAGATGAGGGGAAAAACTTATTTTGGGGATGAGGAAGATGAAGCACCACCTTCTCTAGGATAGGGAGAATCAACAAAACCCAATTCAAATAACTGTTTATAGGCTTTCTTACCTAAATCTCGCGTCGGGTTTTGACTCTTAATTATTTGAATTAACAACGGTACAGCTAATTCTGGCTGATTTTGGGCGCGATGTACCAATGCTAGCTGAAAGGTGGCTTCATCTCGCTTTTGCGCTGTTACTAAAGCTTTTTGACGCTGAGAATCAGAAACTCTATTGTCAATTCCCGAAAAGCTAGAATTTAACTCTTGATAAAAATTAGATAGCTGATTATAAACCTGACGCGCTTCTTGGAGTTTTTTGGCAGCTAAGGGGTAGTTTTGAGCAGAAACGGCTTGCTCTGCATCTTTGACGAGGCGATCGCCACCTTCAATGCTCAAAAGGCTGTTACTTTGGGTTATGGGGCGCAGGTTATTGGGATCGTTGGGGTCAATGGGTTGTGGGCTAGTAGTACCTGGTAACTGTGATACCTGAGCATTCACAGGTGATAGCAGGCTGAGGACTGCTATGACTGATAAAAGAGTACGGCGCATCAAGGTAACAGCGACAGCAGTGTTCATGGGGTCAAGTAGTGCAACGACTATACAGAAAATTTATGGAAACTTCGGGTATCTTAACTCTGTTTTGGTCTTGGACAAAGCAAAGCTGCATCCTAAGTTTCTTTGATTTAGACTGAAAATCGGTTTAATAGAGTTCCCAACTGTCCGTCCTTACGGCTACCGACTTTCTTTTCTAATAATTATCTCAGGTTAGGAAGAGTTTTTAACCTACGGAGGTGGGTTTCTCGACTTTTATTTTTGAAAGCGGAGTATACCGCAGTTATTTTTTTAGTTTTTAGAGTTTAAAATAGCTTGATTTTTTTTGAAAAATCTGGATATATCTCAATAAATATTCTGATTAAGCCAGTATAGATTGATGTTAAATTACTGATGCTTGCAAAAGTTTAACTAGTGCAGGAGCTTAGAAGTAAAAAATGTCTAATAATCTTTCTCGTCGTCAAATTGCCGGACTCACTGGCGGTTTCGTTTTCGCAAATATAATTACTAGCTTAATTGCAAATGGTCGGGCACAAGCACAGCCATCTGGGACTTTTTTCAATAATCTTTTTGTGTCGGGAAGTGTTGGTATTGGAACAACAAGTCCGGGAACTCCTTCCTGGCCTTTGGCGATTCGAGGAAGAGGTGTCGGGGAAGAATTGATCAGTTTCGAGTCCCCAAACGGAACAACAAAGTGGCACATCAATCAAAACCTGGGTGGAAATAATCCCGGATTAAATTTTGTTGAGACAGGTGTAGCTGATGGGAGGTTGTTTATCCGACCTGGTGGCAACATTGGCATCGGGACAGTAAAGCCATCGGAGAAGTTGGAGGTTGTCGGTAACGTTAAGGCTTATTATTTTATAACGGCTTCATCGAGAGAATTAAAAGAGAATGTTGCCGAGCTTTCCAGTTCAGAAGCTTTTGAGACATTAGAAAACCTCAACCCCCTTAAGTTCAATTACAAAGCAGATAGCGACAAAAATCTGCATCTGGGATTTATCGCGGAAGATGTGCCTTCTTTAGTGGCAACGTCTGGCAGAAAAGGAGTGAGTTCAATGGATATTGTAACTCTACTAACTAAAGTAGTGAAAGAGCAGCAGACTACCATAGCAACATTAGTTGAGAAAGTAAAGATTTTAGAAGCTCGAAGCACTTAAAAGGGTAAAACTAGAGGGTACATTTAATGAGATCAAGAATTAGTAATTTCTGCAAATGCATGATTAGTAATTTTTGTTTCTTGATGGCTTAATTGTTGCAATGCCTTTGCTAAATCAGCTGTGATGCTTTTGGCATCTTGTTTTATACAGCCACTCATGTAATCCGCTACTTTGATTGGGGAGCCAATGTCAATACTCACATCTGTACCCCAATTTGGATAAGGTTGGCTGTAATTAATACCTATGGGTATAATTTTCACCCCCAGCCCCGAATGACTAGATTCAGCGCTCAAAGCAAGACGAGCAATTCCCGGCTTCAACTGGTGAACTTGGCCATCACGAAAAATGTTACCTTCTGGAAAGATAACCAGGGTTTTTTGCTGCTGAAGTAGCTCTACTCCATGTCGCAGTGTGCGGATTGACGGATGCTTAGAATTTACAGCAAACCCCCCCAAACGTCGGACAAACCAGCCTTGCAAACCTTGGCATTCATCAATAGTCACCATAAACCGCAGGTCTTGTTCTCTCCGACAATCAGAGGTAGCGTAGGGTACGACCAATGCATCCCAACGCGCCCGATGAGTAGGCGCGAAGATCACAGGCCCAGTTGTCGGGATATTTTTTTGTCCGGTTATGCTAATTTGCCCAAAGAATAATGGTAATAGGCAGTGACGACCTAATAAATATGCCAGAGGACTTAACCAAGGAGAAACCCTTGAGGTAGTACCAGCCACCTGATGATTTGCTGGTGTCTGCTGGCAGGTATCGGATGAAGAGTAAAATTCCATCATGACGGATGCAGCTGATTGACGGGTAAAAATTTAACGAAAAGTCTGATTAGTTACACCGTAAGTTCTCTTGCCTGACTTGTCTGGTACTAGATGGACAGTTTTACCTCTGTCCGTTAGTTTACTCTATGCCGCCTAGTAGCAAACCAAGCCTGTAATTGTTCACGACAAGCTGACTCTAGAACGCCTCCAATTACCTGTAAGCGGTGATTAGAAGCAGCACTATCGGGTATGTTAATAACTGTACGAATTGCGCCAGTTTTGGTATCGTCTACTCCATATACGAGTAGTCCTAGACGCGCTTGCACAATCGCACCTGCACACATTGGACAAGGTTCAAGAGTTACATAGAGGGTGCATTCATTAAGATGCCAATTTTGTAAAGTTGTTGCAGCTGTTTTGAGAGCGAGAATTTCCGCATGAGCGGTAGGGTCTTTGTCGCGCTCTTTTCTGTTTTCTCCTTGTGCTAGCAATTTGCCTGTTGAATCAATGATAACAGCACCTACAGGGACTTCACCTGCATCACCTGCTGCTTTTGCTAATTTTAGGGCAGAACTCATCCATTGTTGATGTATAAGATATTCTGTGTACTTAGTTAGCATATACTTATCAATATAAAAATTTTAAAATTCTGCTCGCCTTTGGACGGGCGAGACACCGATTCTACGAGGAAGAAAAAGTATATAGCCCGCAGATTATAGCGCTTCTGGGTTGAGTTCAATACAGACCTAACAAGAACAGCCCCTTCTCTTGTAGCGTTGGGGAGTAATACCAATTCAATTAATGATTGCAACACATCCTTGGGTAAAGACGCGATTCATCGCGTCTCTACAGATGGTCTATTTGTCGCATTCTTTTTTCAAATTTGTATAAGATTGTAAAGCTTTTTTCCTAAAAGAAAAGAGGTCAGGGTGTATTGCATACAAACGAGAAATGCTATAGAAGTCTTGTCATTACTTACATTTGACAATATCCGCTTCGTTGTTATCCCGCCTTGGAATAGAATTCCAAGGCTAATAGCTAAAGTCCTCTTAAGAGGACTAAACAAGAATTTCAGTCCACTTAAGTGGAATGCAAGCTATTAGCCTAGAACTTAAGTTCTAGGGGGGATGTGCGTCACTGCAATAAGCTGTTATGTATACAACTTGCACAATCAGGGCGGGCAAGATGCCCACCCCACAACCATGTTGAAAAAATATTAGTGCAAATTAAAGGCGCAACAGCTTACTTTAACTGTTACAAAAATGGGGGTAATGACAATGACTAAAAATCTCAGGCTAAATAGCGGCTTGGGCTAAAAGAGGATCGAGTTGACTTTGTGTATCTAGTTGATAAAGATCATCGCAGCCGCCAATGTGCTGGTTATTGATAAAAATTTGCGGTACAGTACGGCGACCGTTAGCACGTTCTGCCATTTTCGCTCTGGCTGCTTCGTCGCCGTCGATTTTATATTCGGTAAAATTTACACCTTTCCACCACAGCAGTATTTTGGCACGAATGCAGTAAGGGCAAGTTTGCCATGTGTAAAGTTCGACGTTGGCTTTGACTCGCTCTGGATGGCGATTTAAAAGGGGATTAAGAAAGTCCAGCATATTTTCTTAAGCAAGGTTTTAACTATTTCTCTAGCCTAGATCATTGCTGGCATTGATTACCGCATTGGAGCTGGAACCCATTTTTGAAAACCCTCTAAATGATTCCAGTAAGACAAATATCCAGTTAATGCCCAAATTAGAGCGGCTACTATCAGCACTGCTACGCCAATTCGTCGCCAGGTTCGATTGGTTTTCCAATAGAGGGTTGGCGCTGCAAAAATACCTCCTAAGCCGGTTAAAATAAAGCCGATTCCTGACAAAAGTGGTTGTTTTGTCATATTCAAGTTGATGATGCGGATACCTACTACGATCGCAACTGCACCAGCAAAGAAAGCGTAAACTGCTATTGTGAATAAATCCCAACCTTGAGCTAGTGCGATCGCAGCAGCCACAAACAAGATACCAAATAAGACACTTGTCTCACCGAAGGCAATGTTGAAGCTACCGATAACTGGCCAGGTGAAGCTCATGTGTAAACCAGTTGTTAAGGCGATCGCACCTGTAATTCCAAAACCGGGAATCCACGGTCTTTGATTAGAACTATCTATACCACGATACACATAGTCAGCCAGTAGAAATAAACCAGCTACCATATTGATCAACATGAGTGTGATGTAGTCGATAAACACGATTCACCTCAGTTAAGATTGACAAAGATTGTAGCTCACAAACATTGTGTATTTATCCCGTTCCCATGAGAGTAACGCATGAAGTAGGTGGGAAAAGTGTATTAAGTAGGATGTTTTATATGAACCCTTGATTATCGTGTCTCCAGCTTGATATATTTTGTATAAAAGCAAAAAGCAGTGAACAAAGCTCATGGTACTACGTCAATACTTCTCAAGGAAAATCAAAGTAACAAACCTGCAAGCTCCTCTATTCGAGGAACTATCAGACTCCGAAACCAGCAACGTAGTCGGGGGCTTCGCGGTAACTACGAAAATAACTATCCCAGACACTCAGATCAATCCTGTAATCGTTGCAATGCCGTAAATCCCATCGTTTGTCTTAATGACTAATTTTTTGATTACATTCCGTTAGGTGGTGGATCGGGAGGGACTTTATTATCTCACATCCCCACATCAAACCTACAACCTCGATTTGCTTGGACGAATTTCTGTACCACTTCTGCTAGTTCGGGGCGTTCCGATATCTGGCACTGCCCAATCGGCAATGCTAGTTGACCTGGTGAACATTTGCGCTTGCCCTTATGAACCTTATGACCAGCCAGCAGTTTACTACCCCAGTAGGCCTTGCTGGCTGTTTTTAATTTTGGTTTATACCTTAGTTAAAATAAAGCCGATTCCCGATAAAAGCGGTTGCTTGGTCAAATTCTAGTAAGGAATGCGAATAACTACTATAGCAATCCTTTTTGAGTTGTGAAAATCGAGAGGCTCAGATCCCCGACTTCTCAAAGAAGTCGGGGATCTTGTTGTTCACGAATGATTTAGGACTGCTATTTTGATCGCAACTACACCAGCAAAGAAGCCGTAAACTGCTATTGTCGATAAATCCCAACCTTGAGCAAGTGCGATGTCTACGACGGGCTACGCCTACGCAGCCGCCACAAACAAGATACCAAATAAGACACTTGTCTCACCGAAGGCAATATTGAAGCTGCCGATAACTGGCCAGGTGAAGGTCATGTGTAAACCAGTTGTTAAGGCGATCGCACCTGTAATTCCAAAACCGGGAATCCACGGTCTTTGATTAGAACTATCTATACCACGATACACATAGTCAGCCAGTAGAAATAAACCAGCTACCATATTGATCAACATTAGTGTGATGTAGTCGATAAACACGATTAACCTCTTAATGTCATTCTGGCTTGCTCTTCAGTTTTGAGGGAACTCACCAGCTTTTTTTCTTTATTATTTTATACCTAAAGATAGATATTGAAGGAAACCAATGTTCTAGATATACACTGGTACTCATTTGTGCCAGTTCAAAACTTAAGGGACTTCCAAGTAAAAAAATATTCCATTGCTATTGTTCACTGTTGACCGTTGACGGTTCACGAGTTTTCAGTCAACAGTCAACAGTCAACAGTCAACAGTCAACGACTTTAATGTGGAATAGTTTATTTTTTGGAGTTCCCTAATATTGGAATAGTTATGATCAAAAAACAATGTCACAAATGGCACTTTTTTTAACCAGTTAGCAGTAAAACTTAACTTTCTTCCAGGTGTATCCGCCCTTTGGTAGACTTAAAGACTGAAATAGCCAGATAAAGCGGCAGAAATTCAAGCAGTTGAGAGGGCAGACTCTGTGGAAAATACACTTGGGTTAGAGATTATTGAAGTAGTAGAGCAAGCCGCGATCGCTTCCTCGAAATGGATGGGGAAAGGCGAAAAAGACATTGCTGACCAAGTAGCAGTGGAAGCTATGCGGGAGCGGATGAATAAAATCTATATGCGGGGTCGCATTGTGATTGGGGAAGGCGAACGCGACAACGCACCTATGTTATACATCGGGGAAGAAGTTGGTATCTGTACCCAACCAAATGCCGAAGCTCTCTGTAACCCTGATGAACTAGTTGAAATTGATATCGCCGTTGACCCCTGTGAAGGTACGAACTTGGTAGCTTATGGACAACCTGGTTCGATGGCTGTGTTGGCAATTTCTGAAAAGGGTGGATTATTTGCTGCTCCTGACTTTTACATGAAGAAGTTAGCAGCACCTCCGGCGGCTAAGGGTAAGGTAGACATCAACAAGTCAGCAACCGAAAACCTGAAGATTCTCGCTGAGTGTTTAGACCGATCTATTGAAGAACTTGTAATTATAGTCATGAAGCGCGAACGCCACAACGATTTAATTAAAGAAATCCGTGAGGCTGGAGCGAGAGTCTCCCTAATTTCAGATGGTGATGTGGGTGCAGCTATTAGCTGCGGTTTTGCTGGAACTAATATCCACGCGCTGATGGGTATCGGTGCTGCTCCTGAAGGTGTAATATCGGCAGCTGCAATGCGTGCTTTAGGTGGACACTTCCAAGGTCAACTGATTTACGATCCAGCAGTAGTCAAAACAGGTCTGATTGGAGAAAGCAGAGAAGCCAACATCGATCGCTTAAAGTCTATGAATATCAATGACCCCGATAAGGTCTATGATGCTCATGAACTGGCATCTGGTCAAACTGTTCTGTTCGCTGCTTGCGGTATTACCGGTGGCAATCTCATGGAAGGTGTACGTTTCTTCCACGGCGGAGCCAGAACTCAAAGCTTGGTAATTTCTAACCAGTCGAAAACTGCTCGATTTGTTGATACAATTCACATGTTTGGTGAACCCAAGACTCTCCAACTGAACTAAATTTTAGGGAATGGGGAATGGTAAAAGTAGGGGCGAAGCATAAGGAAATAAATCTTTCTATAAAATGGGAAATAATCACCAAAATGCTTCAATCTTACAGTAGTTAGTAGCAGGGCTATTTCATTCTCATCTAGTCCGCCTCAGAATGAATTCTGAGTCTAATAGCTAAAGTCGTCTAAAGACGACTAAGACTCATGTTATAGTCCGTTTTAACGGACTTTAGCTAAAAGCCAAAGAACTTCAGTTCTGGGTGGTTTGTGTCTAGAACGAAATAGCCCTGAGTTAGTAGTGAGTAGTTAGTGATTGTTGGCTGGGGATAACTACCAACCAATAAACAAAAATTCCCCATTCCCTATTCTCACTCAATGCCCTATTATCAACTACCAACTAGTAACTACGATTTAGCAAATGAATATAGCAGTGGTGGGGTTAAGTCATAAAACAGCCCCTGTAGAAGTCCGGGAAAAACTGAGCATTCCAGAACCACAAATTGAAAGTGCGATCGCTCAACTGGCCAGCTATCCCCATATTGATGAAGTTGCAATTCTTAGCACTTGTAACCGCCTGGAAATTTACATTGTTACCAGTGAAGCAGACCAAGGTATCCGGGAAATAACCCAGTTTCTTGCGGAATACAGTAAATTACCCGTGCTTTCTCTGCGACAACATTTGTTTATGTTGCTCCATGATGATGCAGTGATGCACGTTATGCGGGTAGCAGGTGGTTTAGATAGTCTGGTACTCGGAGAAGGTCAAATTCTGGCTCAGGTGAAAACTACTCACAAACTGGGACAGCAATATAACGGTATAAAAACCATTTTAAATCGATTATTTAAACAAGCGCTGACTGCTGGTAAGCGGGTTCGGACTGAAACTAGTATTGGTACTGGTGCTGTCTCTATTAGTTCGGCAGCTGTAGAGTTAGCACAAATTAAAGTAGCAAATTTAGCAGCTTGCCGAGTGGTAATTTTGGGCGCTGGTAAAATGTCGCGGCTGCTGGTGCAACACCTAATTTCTAAAGGTGCTGTGCAAATTAGTATTGTAAATCGCTCACGCGATCGCGCCCAAGAATTAACAAAGCAGTTCCCTCAACAACCGATCAATATTCATCCTCTATCGGAAATGATGAGCGTAATTGCCGATAGCGATTTGGTGTTTACAAGTACTTCGGCAACAGAGCCAATCCTTGACCGTTCCAAATTGGAAATGGTTTTAGAAGTTCAGCGTTCTTTAATGTTATTTGATATTTCTGTGCCGCGTAATGTTCATGCGGATGTAAATGAATTGGAAAATGTGCAAGCGTTTAATGTGGATGATTTGAAGGCAGTAGTGGCGCAAAACTACGAAAGCCGTCGGAAGATTGCACAAGAAGCCGAAAGACTTTTAGAGGAAGAAGTAGAAGCCTTTGATATTTGGTGGCGCAGTCTGGAAACTGTGACTACTATTAGCTGTCTGCGAAATAAAGTTGAAACCATCCGCGAACAAGAGTTAGAAAAAGCTTTGTCGAGATTGGGTTCGGAATTTGCGGAAAAACATCAAGAAGTGATTGAAGCATTAACGCGGGGAATTGTCAATAAAATTTTACATGACCCGATGGTGCAATTGCGATCGCAGCAAGATGTGGAAGCTAGACGGCGCTGTATGCAAACTCTGCAAATGCTTTTCAACCTTGATGCAGAGGAACAATTTAGTTAAATTTAACAACAAAATCCCCGGCTTCTGTGAGAAGTCGGGGATCTGAATTTTTCGATTTTCACCGACAATCGGTGGGCGGAAGCCCCTGGCTTCAGACCTTGTAGTTACCCATATCTGACAATTTCCGCTTCGTTGCTATCCCGCCTCGGAATAGAATTCCAAGGCAATACTACTCGGTTAAGCATTTTGAACTCAGAATTTGGTTTGGGGAAAAGGTTACTGGGGTTGGGTTAAAGGTTTTTTCTTTCCCTTTTCCCCTTCCCCTTTTCCCCTTAACCGAGAAGTATTGAATTCCAAGGCTAATAGCTAAAGTCCTCTAAAGCGGACTGAGTAATTGATTTTAGTCCACTTGAGTGGACTTGGGCTATCAGCCTTGCACTTCAGTGCAGGGCGGAATGTGGGTAAGCACGACATTTGACTGTTACAAAAATGTGGGTAATGACAAGCCTTTAGGGCTGGAGTTCGCTTATAACAGCTGTTCTGGGTTAATTCCCCGTTCTTGTAGTAGTGTCAATAAATCTTGATATCGTTGGCGTTCTTCCTCTAGTTGTTGGAGAGCTATTTCTTTAGCTTGACGTTCTTGTTCAGCACGTTGACGTTCTTGTGTACGTACTTGGTCAAGCTCAACGGGTGTAAGAAACTTATATCCATCAAGGCGATATATTTCTAGGGTTTGGGGGGTGAGTTGAAAGCGGATTCCCAAACGGGGACTTATCCACCCATGAATCTGGTTAATTTCTTGTAACCAATCTTCTGAGCGCACAAACCCTGTTAGTTCATTTTGGTCTGGGTCGTAAATATAATATTCTTCAACTCCGTAGCGTTGATAAAATAGGAGTTTATGCGCCATTTCTTTAGTTGTATTACCAGGAGATAATATTTCAAATACCACCTGTGGCGGAATGTTTTCTTCTTCCCATTGCTTGTAAGAACCTCTATCTCCCTTGGGTCTACCAAACACTACCAAAGTATCAGGTGCTTGTTTGATGTTAGGGTTATCTGCAACTGGATACCAAAATAAATCTCCGGCGATGAATACATCTGATTGGGATGCAAATAAAATTTCTAAATTTTCTTTAATAGTTACTATCCAGCGAAATTGCTTGGTATTATCCGCCATTGGTTGTCCGTCGCTTTCGGGGTAGATGACCTCAGATGCGGTATTAGGAGTGATTACCATAATGCTATGCCTCCACTCTGGGATTTTCTCATAGTTTAGAACAGTTCACATAAAACTTGTAGCCGAGTAACTTTAGATAGCACTTTAAAATGGATAAATAAGATAATCAAAAATCTTAGCCGCACAATAACCGCACAATTATAGGTTGTATTTTTATGCAGTTAGAAACACAAAAACTCTATTACACACCTGAAGAGTATTTAGAAATTGAAGAAAAAGCAGAATATAAAAGCGAATACCGTGATGGAGAAATTGTACCGATGACGGGTGGCACTACAAATCATAATAAAATTTGTTTGAATTTAGCTGCATCCTTAAAAATTGCTTTAAGGCGTAAAAATTATGATGTTTATATTGGTGATGTACGTTTATGGATACCCCGTTATCGGCAGCATACATATCCTGATGTGATGGTGATTGAGGGACAACCTATTTATACAGAAACCAGCACAACAACGGTTATGAATCCGATGTTAATTGCTGAAGTTTTATCTAAATCGACTAAAAATTATGACCAAGGTGATAAGTTTCTTTATTATCGCTCTATTCCAGAATTCAAGGAATATATTTTAATTGACCAATATCAGTATCATGTGATGCAATATGTAAAAACTGCGGAAAATCAATGGTCATTTATTGAACTTGAACATGAATCTGCAATTTTATCACTGCAAACAGTTGATTTTAAAATTGAATTGCGCGACCTTTACGAGCAAGTCAATTTTATAGAAAATAACGAAGATTGAAAAAAGAAATTTTATAGAACTATTATGCAAAATCACCTATCGAATCGGGATTGTAATTACAAACTCTGCACCCTGTCCCGGTAATGAAATGCACTGTAACGAACCACCATGTTTTTCAGTAATGATTTGGTAGCTAATAGATAATCCCATACCAGTGCCTTTGCCAATAGGTTTAGTGGTGAAAAAGGGGTCAAAAAGACGTGACTGGATTGCTTCTGGAATCCCTGTACCATTATCAGCAATCTGAACAACGACATTTTCATTCACCTGGGCTGAAGAAATGCGAATTATCGGTTCTGGACAAAGCCCCTTTTGAAAAGCCTCTTCTAAAGCATCAATAGCATTTGCCAAGATGTTCATCAATACCTGATTTAATTGTCCTGCAAAACACTGAATTTTCGGGATGTCACTATACTCTTTAATCACTGTGATTGTAGGGCGAGTCTTTTCAGATTTGAGACGATGTTGTAAAATTAACAGAGTGCTGTCAATTCCTTCATGGATATCAGCCATTTTAAACTCGGCTTCATCCAAACGAGAGAAGATTCTTAAACTAAGGACAATTTCCCGAATCCGACTGGCTCCAATCTTCATGGAAGTCAACATTTTAGGCAAATCTTCTGTCAAATATTCAATATCAGCTTCTTCTTTAGCTTTTTGAATTTCTGTTTCTGGGTAGGGGTAATGTTTTTGATAAAGTTGAAGTAACCACAACAACTGTTTAGTATAATCATCAGTGTACTTAAGATTACCGTAAATAAAATTAACTGGATTGTTGATTTCATGAGCAATGCCAGCAACTAATTGCCCCAAAGAAGACATTTTTTCATTCTGGATTAATTGGGACTGAGTATGCCTGAGTTCTTGTAAAGTTTGCTTGAGAGTAATATTTTTTTGTCGTAGTGCTTGGGTTCGTTCTTCTATTTTTTCTTCTAATGTTTGGCTGTAAACCTCTAGCTTTTGATTTGTTTCATATTGTTCTACCAACAGTTGCTTTACCTGTTGAATTAACTGGTTAAAAGAAATGGCTAAGATTCCAACCTCGTCTTCAGTTGTTACGGGAGCTTGGAGATCAAAATTAGATTCTTGGATAACTCGTTGTGCTACCTGTGTGACAGCTTTTAAGGGACGAGTAATTGTTCGCGCAATTAAAAATCCAGTAACTGCTAAGATACTGCTTCCCAACAAAAACAAGAGTCCTAAATGCTCCCATAACTTATATTGAGCAACTTCTAACAACGATATGGAATACAACACTGTAGTTGTTAAAGACTGACTTGCTCCTGTCAATACAATGCTTTTGGCTAAATAACTTTTGTTATCAATAGTGATTCGTATAGCAGGCAAATTAGGAGGAGGAAATTGCCAAGTTCCACTTTTGGCTGCTAACAAAGTTGTCGCAATGACGCGATTTTGTCTCTGGATAATCAACTGTTTAGAGGAACCCGCAGCAATTTTTTGCAGTAGGATATCGTCTACTAAGTCACCAATGACGATTCCTCCCAAAAGTCCTGCTGATGATTTTATCCCATTTGTTACTACTTGTAGAACCTGTTGCTTACCTTCTACATCTACCAAGTCAACTAAATGCGCTCCTCTACTAGCAGTGCTGGTAATTACTTCGTCTAGAAAGTTGGCTTGACTTAACGAGTTGTTCCGTAAATCTATGAGGACATTTCCCTGAGTATCGACTACCTTAATCCAATCCAATTTTAAAATAGACTTAAGTGGTAGTAATATCTGCAAAAGCAATCCTTGATTACGCTGTTCAACAGCCTGATTGAGCATATCTCGATTAGCAATTAGCTCAATTTCAGTTTCTAGTGTTTGCTGTTTATACTGAAAATCCTGATAAACTCGTTCAGCAAAACTTTCAGTTTGTTGGCGAAAATTTTGATTCAAACTATCCGTAAACCAATTTCCTAGCACTACTAAACCCAGCATGAACACGCTAAGACAAACTGCAAGCAGCGGTAGAACAATTTTTTGGCTGAGTCTCAGCCCCCTGAAAAATCTCTGCATGGCACATTCAACAATAATTCGTAACGCTCTTTTATGACTCTGAGGAAAGAAAAAAATGTAGGTTGGGTTGAATATTCGTGTTACCCCAAGAAAACCAAGGATTTTTCGTGTTGGGTTTCGTCCCTCAACCCAACCTACCCGTAAATTTATCAAAGCCTAAAAAATCAAGGGTTATGATTTTTATTTAACGAGAGTAATAGAAGAGGGGTAATACTCGCTAAAGGCGAGAAGCAAGCTATGTAATTCGTAATTCGTAATTATGCTTTCTACGAGATGCTTTGCGTAGCTTGCTTACCCACAGAGGTACGCGGATTCGCTACTCCTGCGCTAACGTAATTCGTAATTACGAATTGTTAATTTAGTTGGCAGGAACAAAGCCATTATTTTTTAATAGTTTTTCACCTTCTAAGCTAAAGATAAAATCAATAAAACCCTGAGTAGATTCTGAAGGTGCTTTTTTCCAGAAAATACCTATGTGACGCACCATTGGGTATTGGCCACTCGTGAAGTTTTGCGCTTTGGGAACAACACCATTTATACTAAGATGATTGACAGGCAATTCATTGATAAGGGAAGAAGCCAAAGAAAAAGCGCCGATGGAATTAGGAGTATTTTGTAAGGTTTCCATTAATTCTCCCTCTTTATTCAAAATCACGGCTTTAGTTGTAGTCTTCTCTGCTCCCAAATAATATTTTCTCAATAATTTTTTCGCTGATTCATCTTCAGGTCTATCCAACAGTACAATGTTTGCATCGGCACCGCCTAATTCTCGCCAATTTTTGATGTCACCTTTGTAAATTGCTTTTAATTGCTTGGTTGAAAGGTTATTAACTCCTTTGACACTGTTGTGGGTGGCGACAAGTAACAAATCTTTTGCCAGTTCCCGATATTGAACTTCACCCTTATCATCTTCTGATTTGGGTTTGTGACTGCTACCGGCGATATCAATAATATCGTTTTTTAGGGCTGCGATCGCTCCTTCAGATTGGCTATTGGAGATAAACTCAATTTTGACAGTTTTATTTTGGGATTGATAAGCTTTTGCTAAAAGTTTTAAAACTGTTACAGTTGAACTGGAACTACCAATTTTGATAATCGTTTTGGCTTGAGAATCAGTTTGGCTAGTAACTTGATTGTCATTTGTTAGATCAGTCGATTTTACTGAGTTACAACTGCAAACCCCAAGAAGGACGATTCCGATAATTATTGAGTCAGCAAACTTTTTCATAAGTGAGTGTTGAAATATCAAAAATCCGATATCTGTTCTAAGCTTTCATAGCTTAATATTCCCAAATACTTATAAAATGTAACGGCAAACTTAAATTGCCGTGCCCCTACGGGTGTACCTCACGTAAACGAGAACCGCTATATTGTGTTCAATAATTAAAAAGGTCATCGCGTCTCAATAAGCTGTTGCGTATTTAATTTGTATATGCGATGCGCTCATGTTGCCCGCACTACAATAATTTTACGTTTTCGTGTTATACAATTTAGCTGCACATCAGCTTACTACGTAGGTTTTGCATAAAAAATAGAAATGTGTAGGTTGGGTTGAGGAACGAAACCCAAAATTTTCCTGGGTTTGTTGGGTAACGCATTGCCTCAACCCAACCTACGAATATTCAAAACCTACGCAGTATTGCATCCCGTCTTGGCGGTTCCAAGTGAGAATGCGGTTCAGTTGCTACCAAAGTCCTTCACTAAATTTGTGTTTCTTCCTCGGTAAAGATAGGAGGCCACAATTCAGTAACGGGCAATTCCCAACCGGGAAAAAGTTCTGGTATAGTTAAAATCTCGCCATTTTCTAAAACTGTAGGTTCGCCTGTAGAGCGATAAATTGTAACTGTCTCTTCATCAGGATCAATCAAAATACCGACGATCGCTCCTAATTCTATAAATTTCAGAATTTTAGCTGCTATAAGTTTTATTTTATCGTTCTGAGATTTAATTTCTACCACCAAGTCAGGGACAAGTTCTCCAAAGTAACGAGGACTTTGGAGAAGTCGGGAAGCACGAACAAAGGAAACATCGGGTGCTTTGAGGTTAGTATCTGGCATGATGAAACCGCCAGAGGAATCAAATACTCTTCCCCAGCGACGAGGATTTATCCAAGCAAAGAGAAAGGCGATGAGACGACTACTGATTTCGCTGGATACAATGTCTGACGGCCCCATTATTGAAATTTTCCCATTTTCGAGTTCCAGCTGGTAATCTAAACCTGCTTCAGTAAAAGCTGTTTGAACTTGCTCTAAATCTCTGACTGTCATCATTGACATAAAAAGCTCCCTATCCCTTTATGGGTAGAATATTCTAAATTCTGACTCCTGTTTTATTTGCCCAAATAAGCTTCTAAAACTTTGGGATTAGTTTGTAATTTCTGCTGGTGTACCGTCAGCCAAATTCTGTCCTTCAGCAAGTACCCAAACGCGATCGCACAAGGACATAATCACATCCATGTTGTGTTTAAGCCACTTTTAAAGACTTACCTAATGTTTGTGGTTCTGGTAAAGGCTGATCATCTTCTAAGTAAGATTCGATTAACATCTCTAAGACTTCCTGAGCATTTTTCAAAGCCTCCTCATAAGTGTCTCCATGAGTACAAGGCTGCATAATATCCGGGAAATCAGGTAATGAAACTACATAACATTCATCTTCATTTGACCATTGAATTAATATTGTATATTTCATGCTTCTGGTTCCTCCTTTTCCTCTGCTTCTATCTTATTTAATTCTTCTAGTGCTTCATTAACCTGCTTTTCTAAATATAGTTTAGCGTCACTACCATCTTTACCAGCAATGATAATAGCTTTAGATAATTTTGGATGTATCCATTTGCTATGACTTCCCTTTGCTGGTTTATAGGTAAACCCCGATCGCAGTAATAAACTTTTCAGTTCTTTAATTTTCTTGGGCATTTCATATAAGTTTATTTTCCCAAATAAGCTTCTAGAACTTTGGGATTAGTTTGAATTTCTGTGGGTGTCCCGTCAGCTAAATTCTGCCCTTCGGCAAGTACCCAAACGCGATCGCACAATGACATAATCACATCCATATTGTGTTCGATAATCAAAAAAGTCATGTTATCTTGACGGTTCCAAGTGATAATGCGATCGCAAATATCATCAATCAGTTTTGGATTCACACCAGCAGCCGGTTCATCCAACAAAATTAACTTGGGATTAGTCATCAACGCCCGCCCCATTTCCAGCAGTTTGCGTTGCCCACCAGACAAGCCACCAGCATAATCGTGTGCTTTTTTTGCCAAGCCCACTGATTCTAATAGAAACATTGCCCGTTCTTCGAGTTCCTTTTCTTCCTTAGCGACGATATGCGGTTGCAATTGCACTTGCCAAAAATTTTCACCCGTTTGTTTTTGCGCCGCCAGCAGCATATTTTCTAACACCGACAACCGCGAGAGAGTCCGTGCAACCTGAAAAGTGCGGATTACTCCCTGTTGGGCGATTTGATATGGTTGTAATTTGTGAATCGGTTCGCCGTCAAAAATGACTCGTCCCTTATCTGGGCGAATGAAGTTTGAGAGTAAGTTAAATAAAGTGGTTTTACCAGCACCATTGGGGCCAATCAAGCCCGTAATGCTGCCTTTAGCAACTTCGATTTTCGCCTCATTAACTGCTTTGATACCACCAAAGCTTTTAGAAAGTCCAGTGGCTGCCAAAAGTGGAAGTGGCGATGAATAGTCATTTACCAAGAGTAAGTTCCTCCTTTTTCCCTAAGATACCTTGAGGACGCCAAATCATCAGTACCATCAAAATTAGTCCGATTACCATGATCCGAAATGCACCCAAACGGGCTTCATCAAGGGGGACGATTCTGGGTAAGACTTCTCGCGTGAGTGCATCGTAAGCAAAGAAAATTACCGCACCTAAGATTGTGCCAACGTTATTACCAGAACCACCTAAAATCACCATAATCCAAGTGTCAAAGGTGATTTGAGGTTGAAAGTTATCAGGGTAAATAGCGCCCAGTTGCCAAGCGAAGAAAGCACCAGCGATACCTGCGATCGCACCCCCTAACATGAGAGATTGTAATTTATACCAAAAGACATTTTTTCCCAGCGCCTTGGGAATTTCTTCATCTTCACGGATGGCTTTGAGAATTCTACCCCAAGGCGATCGCACCAAAATTTCTAAGCGCCAGTATACAAATGCTAAAACCAACAGCAATACCAGCATTAAACCCGCTTTTGGGTTGTAATTATATAATCCAATTACCCCAGAAATATAAATCGCTGCTGCCAAAACAGCTAACACAATTCCTACACCCAAACGCGACGCAAATTCTTGTTTGTTAGTTGTCCTTTTAGCTAAATCAGTAGTCCGAGATATTTGGGTAGTACGAATCCATCGCCATAACGTAAAGAAAGTTATAGCAGCTAGCAGTGTTAAAATCCCAATCATTCCTAATCTGACAAACAAATTCGGCTCTGTGGATAGGGGTATAGAATAACTTTGCACACCAAACGCCCCAGAAATCCAGGTGTCACCCACAGGTAATTCCTGATTATTCACCACCAAACGAATTAATTCCCCTGTACCAATAGTGACAATTGACAGATAATCTTCTCGCAAGCGGAGAGTTGCAAAACCAATTACCAAACCTAACAAGGCGGCGACAATTGCGCCAGCTACTGCCGATATCAGTAGGGGTACGCCCTTTAAGCTTAACAATACGGTTGTATATGCTCCCAGAGTCATGAAAGCAATATGACCAAAGTTAATTAACCCCGTAAAGCCCCACTGTAAATTGAGTCCTAGTGCGAATAGAGCAAAAAGTGCTGTAGAAATTGCTAAGAAAATGAGATAGTCAACCATTTTAAGGAGTTAGGAGTTAGGAGTTAGGAGTTGGGAGTTGGGAGTTAGGAGTGAGGAGTTAGGAGTTGGGAGTTGGGAGTTGGGAGTTGGGAGTTAGGAGTTAGGAGTTGGGAGTTGGGAGTTAGGAATTTCTAACAAATAAATTATCCAATCTTGTAGGGTGGACATCTTGCACCTGCTCAATCTCCCGCCAAGAAATAAATTTCACAGGCTTTTAGCCTAAGTCCACTTAAGTAGACTCTCATGGATACCAGCTAGTAATCGAGTTTAGTCCTCTTGAGAGGACTTAAGGGAACTCCAAAAAATAAATTATTCCACATTCAAGTCGTTGACTGTTGACTGTTGACTGTTGACTGTTGACTGAAAACTCGTGAACCGTCAACGGTCAACAGTGAACAATAGCAATGGAATATTTTTTTATTTGGAAGTCCCTAAGTCGAGTTACAGCAGATTTCAGGTAAATGAAGTACATATAGCGGTTCTCGTTTACGTGAGGTACACCCGTAGGGGCACGGCACTGCCGTGCCCTTACACCTCGTGATAGAATGTTGTACCGCATCTGAATGGGAACCGCTATATATAAAACCCAAAACCTTGTAGAGACGAAGAAAAGCTACGTCTCTACGTGTATTCGATTAGAGCGCAATCTGCTGTAAAAGGCTCAACATTCGAGTTCAGAGGCTCAATTTTCGAGTTCCCAGAAACTTCTCTGCCCCTTGCGAATAAATTTTAGCGTAGCTTGAGCGGAGCTAATTTTATGGGAATACTATTTATTGTTGGTGTTTGCTGGTAGGGAATAATTGACGTATGAATTTGCTGCGACTGAGAATGCATCACTTAATCGAGCAGTTAGGTGATGACGATTTGCAAGACATTTGGGACGTTCTCGAAGCTTTACATTACGACTTTTATATGCTCAAAGCGATACAAGAAGTCAAGCGATCGCAGCAACCGTGGGATATCTTAACCCATGAAGAAGCGGTAAGACTGTTGATGTTTTTCTAATTCAGCAGCGCTTTCTTTTCTGGCCCCTCAAGTTTGGTTAAGGTAACGCCTAGTGAGTCTGGAAATGCGCTATGCAAGGTCTTTTTTGCTAGACCTGAAGAATTTAGAACCTGCCGCCTACGAGCAGGTGTATGATTTTGTCTTTATTGAGTTAGCCCAAAAGTGGCAGTTGAGCGATTTAAAAGAACTACGACAGCTTGATCGTGAAGGCATTTTTCACCGTTTTACCCTGGATAATTACCTGATTGGTATAGAAATCAGGGGTGAGATTGTGAAATTTCTGCGTGTCATCCCTATGCCAGATGTTTAAAGTCAAGAGTCAAGGGAACACTTAAAACTGTAAACTGTATAATGCTAGGCAGGGATCGCTATAACCTTACATTAAACTGGTTTTGAAAAACACTTTATTTGAGATTTCCCTATGGATGCTAGGGCACTTTGGCAAAGATACCAAAACTGGTTATATTTCCACGAGGGATTAGGACTTTACTTAGATGTGAGTCGAATGCGGTTCGATGATGCCTTTGTGGATTCGTTGCGGCCGAAGTTTGACAAGGCGTTTGCGGATATGGCTGAACTGGAGAAAGGTGCGATCGCAAATCCCGACGAGAATCGCATGGTTGGACACTACTGGCTGCGAAATCCTGATTTAGCGCCAGCTCCAGAACTTACACAAGAAATTGTCCAAACTTTAGAACAAATCGAAGCCTTTGCGGAAAAAGTCCAAACAGGTGCTATTCATCCTCCCAGAGCAAGCCGCTTTACGGATATTATCTCTATTGGCATTGGTGGTTCTGCTCTCGGCCCCCAATTCGTCGCGGAAGCTCTCGCTCCTGATTTCCCACCCCTGAAACTTCACTTTATCGATAATAACGATCCAGCAGGTATCGATCGCGTTATCAATCATCTACGAAATAGCCTCGCCAGCACTTTGGTTTTGGTAATCTCCAAATCTGGAGGAACGCCGGAACCTCGTAACGGCATGATTGAAGTTAAAAAAGCCTACGCCGGACACAATTTGGAATTTGCTCAATATGCGGTAGCAATTACCAGCGTTGACAGCAACCTCGATAAACTGGCCAAAGACGAAGGTTGGCTGGCCAGATTTCCCATGTATGACTGGGTAGGAGGACGCACCTCAGAAATGTCTGCTGTGGGGCTAGTACCAGCCGCATTGCAGGGCATTGATGTTCACGCCATCCTAGATGGCGCAAAAGAAATGGATGACGCTACCCGCGTCCCAGATGTGAAAAATAACCCAGCAGCGTTACTTGCTTTGTCTTGGTACTTTGCTGGTAACGGAAAGGGCGAAAAAGATATGGTTGTCCTACCTTACAAGGACAGCTTATTTTTATTCAGTCGCTATTTGCAACAGCTGGTGATGGAATCCTTGGGCAAGGAAAAAGACTTAGACGGCAATGTTGTCTATCAAGGTATCGCCGTTTATGGCAACAAAGGCTCAACAGATCAACACGCTTACGTTCAGCAGTTGCGTGAGGGTGTAGCGAATTTCTTTGCTACCTTCATCGAAGTGTTGGAAGATCGTCAGGGGCCATCTACTGAAATAGATCCAGGAGTTACATCAGGCGATTATCTTTCCGGTTTTCTCCAAGGAACCCGACAAGCGCTTTATGAAAATCACCGCGATTCGATTACAGTCACCATTCCCCAAGTTAACCCCCGAACTGTAGGGGCATTAATTGCTTTGTATGAACGTGCTGTTGGTTTATACGCTAGCTTAGTCAACGTCAACGCCTACCATCAACCAGGCGTAGAAGCTGGTAAAAAAGCAGCCGCCTCCATTCTAGATTTGCAAACACGAGTGTTAGCAGTGCTGCAAAAAGAAAAAGCTCCTATTTCTCTTGATGAACTCGCAGAGAAAGCAGGCGCATCAGAACAAGTTGAGGCAATTTACAAGATTTTGCGTCATATCCATGCCAATCAGCGAGGTGTGGTTTTGCAAGGTGATCTTCAGAAACCAGGCAGTTTAACCGTTTCTGCTAGCTGATAGCTCTAGTCTACATATCACATTTTTTCCCTAATTGTTGTATCAGCAACAATTTTTATTGTGAAGCATCCTAGATAGAGGTTTTATCTTCCATCTAGGATGCTTCACTATATAATTCGTAATTCATAATTCGTAATTCGTAATTCGTAATTCGTAATTCGTAATTCGTAATTAAACCACGTCTATCTTGAAACCTGTAGTTCTTCTCTGATGAAAAGGATTTGCCCTCATCCCCCAACCTATCCCCCATATCTGGGATTCGGGGAGCTAGAATTTCAAAGTCCCTCTCCCATATCTGGGAGAGGGATTTAGGGTGAGGGCGAAAACTAAGTAGTCAGACAGAATTAATTACACAATGTCATTGCGAATGGAGCGAAGCGGAATGAAGCAATCGCAAGGGCTGGGATTGCTTCGCTTCTCTACGAGACGCTGCGCGAACGCTCGCAATGACTGTAAATATTTTTGTCCGACTACCTATGGTTCTCAACTTAGATGAGGTTTAAGAGCATGTTTTAAAACGATATGCTTGGGTTAAGGCTTAACTCTTTGTCAAAGTCAATTTTTTTAACGTAGATGCAAAGCGGTGAAGCAGCGCGGTCTTCTCACATTGGGAGAGGCTTCCGCCAACGCAAAGCGTCTCCAAAAGTTGGGAGTTTGTTTCCCCATAAGCTACTGCACCAAGACAGAGGGCTTGCCCTCTGGCTACCGCAAAGAACGCAAAGGAAGAGAAGGAAAAAATGCTTAACTGAACGTATTGTCTTTTAAAAATCCTTTTAATTACGAATTACGAATTACGAATTACGAATTATGAATTACTACTTACCAAGAGGCGTTGATTAAAATAGCTCTTGGGTAGGAAACAGCGATCGAGTAAAAAAGGATTGTTGGTATCTCCAGATAATAAATTACCCGGCTTCTCTCGATGACAGAATGCTGGGACAATTCCCCAGTCTTCTGCTAGCCAAATCCAGTATCCTATTTCAATTCTGCCGTAGTTTGAACCTGTGAGAATCTCCCCAACACTATTGTTGATGGACACTAATTCTGACGATGATTTGATTTCAATTAACAACCAAGCTAACTCTTCT
Source organism: Nostoc sphaeroides (assembly GCF_003443655.1). NCBI lineage: Bacteria > Bacillati > Cyanobacteriota > Cyanophyceae > Nostocales > Nostocaceae > Nostoc > Nostoc sphaeroides. The sequence continues at coordinate 5,472,311 of NZ_CP031941.1, read as the reverse complement.
ACAGAAAAGTAATAGTTATTTTCGGCTGCTATTTTGACGAACTGCTGCGGATCTTTAGCTATGAGCAATTCTTCTTTAAGAGATGGCATTTTTTGTGCCAAATCAAAAAGATCCCAAATCTGTCTTCTCGTCACAAGAAACCAGCCAAGTTCTTCTGCCGTCAAATTGTAACCATTGTCTGTTGCTAACTTCAGAAATGGCTCAAGGCTATCGGTTTCTGCTAGTTGACTTTTCAATTGGAAAGTTTGCTCTACTAACGACAAAAAATCAATAATCTTTTCCCATGTAACTTTGTCAAAACTTTTGTTAAGTTTTATTTTTTCTTTCCAATAAATGTATTTTTCTTCTTTAAGAAAGAAATTCCAAATTTGGTAATACATGGCTCATCTCCACCTAAGTTTAAAACTTGTTATGGGTTAGTTATTAATGAACACCAGTGTAGTCAGTATAATCTGTTCCTTCGACAGTACTAAATCTCTTACATCATGTAAATGAAGTTACATAGTGGCTAAGTATAAAATTTTTGTAAAGTTTATCACTATAAATAAAAGATACTGAAGAAAAAAGGAAGATAGCGATTGGGGAAGGCTGCGCGATCGCTGGTTATTACTTCTCATAAAATAAAATTAAGTCAAGAGATAGTATTAATTATTTATAAATGAATAAACCCCAAAACAACTCGTACTCTAGTTATTTTTAAACGTAGGCTTACCGCAGAGGCGCAGAGAACGCAGAGGTAAGAAAAGAGATATATTGTATTATTTTTAGTTAATAGGTAAATTACGGAGAAAGTAAAAGCGATCGCCTTTATCTTTCTGTCAAATAAAGTTAAGGCAGCATTAATAAATAGGGTTAATTACTATGACTGAATCAACTGCAAAACAACCTGCACGTAGAGGCAGAATTTTTCCAGAGCGTACTTTAACACCAGAAGAACTTGCTAGACGTAAAGCTGAAGATGAGTTATTTTATCGGCGTTGTAGGGAAATTTTTGAGCGTGTACGTCCCGATTTGATTAAGGAACACTACGGCTGGTATATTGCAGTGGAGCCAGATAGTGGTGATTACTTAATTGATGCAGATAGAATGCAAGCTCATAAAAAATCCCTTGAAAAATACTCAAATAGTAGACATTGTGTATTCTGTTTAAATGAAACGGGAACAACTGGCACAATATGATTAAGGGGGACTTTGGAGACAATGGGCAACTATTTTTTGAAATTGATTTGATTACATCTGATGGATTAGATTTGCCTGTAGATGCTATGTTGGATACTGGTTTTACAGGCTTTCTCGCTATTAACAAACAAGATTTAGAGGGTCTAGACTGGTTTTATATCGGTGAGGAATCTCTACGAACTGCTAAGGGAGAATCAAGATTTGATATTTATTTAGGCAAGTTGATATTAAACGAACAAGAGTATGAAATTAATGTTTATGTGGGCAATGAAATTACGGAAGTATTGTTAGGTTCAGAGTGGCTAAAAATTCTGCCGTTGGTGGTGAATTATCAGGCTGGTATATTAACTTTAGGATAACTGCGATCGCAGTTATAGCGGTTCCCATTCAGATGCGGTAGAACATTATATCGCGGGGTGTAGGGGCACGGCAGTGCCTATAGGTGTCAACTTAAGCTAAAAATAGCTTATCTGTTGGCTTCCACGCCCGCCTGGGAATAAATTCCAAGGCTCATAGCTAAAGTCTACTGAAGTAGACTAAAGATTTTTCGTATTATTTAGTCATCAATAGAAGACTTTCGCTATTATTCTTGGAACTTCAGTTCCTTGCGGGACATGGCTTTTACGTTAAGTTGACACCAATGGGCAGTGCCGTGCCCCTACGAGTGTACCTCACGTAAAGGAGAAGTGCTATATTTTTAAATGAACAGCAGATTACACAGATAAAGCATAGGTAAAAAATAAATTTATTATCTTTAGTTAATAAGTAAATCGCGGAGAAAGTAAAAGCGATCGCTATTCAATTAATCTAAATTTAAATGTTGTTAAAATAAGCTTAAAGCTGTCAATAAACTAGAATATAAATCATGAATATCCAAATTAAACCTGAACTAGAGCAAATTATCCAAGCACAAATTGCTACAGGTAGATATGCAAATCCTGAAGAAGTGATTAGTAAAGCATTGAAGTTGCTATTAGAGTGGGAAAAAGGTTATCAGCAGTGGGTGGAAGAAACACGCGAAAAAGTTGAAGTTGCTATTGAGCAACTGGATAGAGGGGAAGGTATTGATGGAGAAGTTGTAGTTGAACAATTGCGAGATAAACTATCTTTAGTTAATAGGTAAATCGCGGAGAAAGTAAAAGCGATCGCTATTCCAATCACTACCTTTAATTCGTCCTAAATAGCCTGTTAAGGGTGAAGAAAGTTCTATCAGTAAATCATGAACTGCTTCATCATTTAACCGGGGATTATGAGTAGCATTGTAATGAACACGAATTTCTGTAACTATGAAACTCTGATGTGTAGCTTTTGCAGTTTCGTTGTCTTGTTCAGAGAGTTCTTTGACGGCTGTGAGAATCTGCGATCGGAACTTAATCTCTTTTTCAGCTTTATCGATATATTCATCAATTTTATAGTCAATTTGCCCAGGTTCTAAATATTGTTTTAATTCGACTAAGTTAATAGCACCTGGATATTTTACTTTTAATTCAACGAGTTTTTGTAGAGTCATTACATTTATAATACTGATTTGAGATATCTGAGCAGATTCTTTCAGATTTTTAGTTGGTTGACCTGGGCCAATAATCAACCGCATAGCTTGAAGATAATTTTCTTTAAGATGCCTTTTACCAATCCTATCTAATTCTTCTACTGCACGATCAGGAATGCTTTTACCTGCTTTACATTCGCATACAAGAGGATAAGGTTGTGAGCAAAACAAGTCTAAGCCACCTGCACCACCTTTGTAGTCTTCTTCAACCTTGAATCCTAAAAAATCAAGGCTACGACGTGCGATGATTTCAAAGTCTGTACCAGCTTGGTAGTTGCTTTTACCCTCATCTTTTTCGATGCTGCGATCGCCCAATTTTGCAATATCATTTATCCAAGTTAAATTTGCATCGGGTTGCTTAATTAGCTTGTCACTACTCCAACCCAAAAATACTTTGATATCGTCGTCTAATTGTTTAGCTGCTGGTTGGCTAATGGTCAGGGATGCGATCGCACTCTGCAATTCTTCTAATTCAGGATGCAGCGCGGGTTCTAGCTTTTCTAATTGGCGTTTGCGTTCGGTGAAGGTGCGATCGTTTATTACTGGGTTGGCTTCAGAAACACCAATATTAGGTAAACCCACAAATTTACCTAATTTTTCTTGAATGTTCGCATTAGCTGTAACTTCACATAATTGAGGTAAATGATAAACTCGCAAGTAAGCCAAAAAAATATGCGGTTGTTTTTGTAATAGTGCCTCAAATACTTCTGGTTTCCATATTGTTAGCTGAGACAAAATATCTAAATTTTTAGTTTTATCAAGTATTTGGCAATGTTCACATCTAGCCCAAGCTTTAATTAAAGCTGTCTTATGAGATAAGAGGGATAATTTTAACTGTTCTTCATTTTTAAGTAAGCTTATTTGCTTAGGTTGTAATAAAATCCCTTGACTATTTAACTGTGTCAAAGCATTTTGAGCAATAGGCAAAAAGTTTGGGTGGTAGCATTGCTCAATTGAAAGCTGATTTGTGGAATAATCAAGGGGGTAAAGAGCGAATTTTTGCCCAGGATTAAGCAATTTACGAGGCATGGCTGCAATCATTCGCCCTTCTATTAAAGCTTCAATATCAGGAGCAGATAGACATAGAGCGTTATAAATCAAAACTGATTCATTCATGATTACTAAATAACTTGCTCAATTCATCAGAGTCATCTGCTTCACTTATATTTGAAGGATTAAGTAAATCATTTATTAGTTGGATATCTTCCTCCTCTTCATTAACGGTAGGCATATTACCAGATGGGTTACTTAAAATCTCTCTAAGTAATAGATTATCAACTGTAATGTTCTTCTTTAAAATGATATCTAAAATTTCTTCATCTGTTAGTTTATAAGCTAGCCGCTTTTGATAAACAGCTAAAATTGCTATCAATGGGCGAATTTGCTCCTCTATCAAATCGACGTGTTCTCCACCTCTTTTTAATACAAGCTCGTCAAGTAACTTATATGCAGATGAATTATTATTCATCTGTTTTATCTTAGATTGTGAACGAACTAAACAGCCACGAGTAAGATCATACTTTTCGTAGTCGATTAACCATTTTAATCCTGCGGTTAATGTAACTTGAGAAGACTGTATTACAGCTACACCGATTTTTAGTTTTTTCCCGTTTTCATTTCCGATAACTTTGAAATTTATATACTTTACATAGTATGTCTTGGGTTGGACATCATTTGTCACTTCTTCAATCATTACTCCTTCTAAAATCTTACCTTTCAAAGTTCCAAAACCAAAATAGATAGCATCAGCAATTAGCTCACTATTCTCTAGGTAATCTCCAATATCTGCTTCACTTTCCCTTTTCAATGCCAGTTCAAATCTATCAAATGGATCAGATGGAAGTGGTTCTTCATAAATCTTAAAGTTATCTGCACACCATCGTAGAGCTTCTCTTACACTTGGTTTACTTACTTTGCCATATTCCCTCAGCTTACTTTCTTCAAATGGGTAGAGTGGATGAGGAGGAATTAAATTTTTTGAACTGTAATACTCTTGCAGCCAAGCAGTAACTAATTCAACTATAGAATCGCCACTAACGTTTTTTAATTCCAGTGGTTTTCTTTGTGTATATTTTGAAATTCTGTCAGGTGTACCACCTGATAGAGAGTTTACTTGATCTCTCCATGTTTCGGATAACATTACTGTGAGAATAATAACACCTTGACTAAGTTCAGAGTTTTCGAGAGTATCATGGAGAATTTTAACAAAATTAGCGATTATGCTTGCTGTTGGCAACCCATCATCAGTAGAGTTGTTAATAACATCTATTTCGTCAAAACAAATGACGACAGGGTTATAGAAACTAACCAAATTCAAAATTTGCTGAATATTTCTGAGAGCTTCAGCTTCTCTATCTTGATTAGTTTTATTAGGATTAGGCAATCCCAACTCATCAGCATTAGATTTCGCTAACTCTTTACCAGATAACCATTGAATTGCAAAAGTTGCTTGAGTTTCTGAAAGCGTCCACAAAATAGCTCGTAGAATATAGGGATCTGCATTGGGTTTATTTTTGAGAACTTGTTTTTGCAGAGCATTCATTAAGTTTTTATTTTGAGCCAAACTATTTGCATAAACTTGGTCAAATTTTTTGACTAACTCTTCTGGAGTGGGAGAATTATCACTTCTACCTTCGTGTGCCATAGCGGTGGCTATTTCCTGCCACTGCATTACTTTTTGGCTACCAGTTTTACTCAGACTATTTGCCAAGGTTTGCTGGAATTGGTACTTAACTAAATTTAAGTCTGTATAATTATTACCGCCTGCATAGACGAATAAAGCACCACCTTTTTTTTCCAGATGATGACGAATGCGACTGAGAATGTGGGTTTTCCCAACCCCCTTTTGTGCAGTTATGGCAATTGAAGTCACTTTGTCTTGACTAGATTGGCTTGTTCGCACAAATTCAATTGCCTCAAAAACTTTATTAGAAGCATGGGCATTTAGAGTTGCGACATCAGGGAATCCTTTTCCCCAGACATCCTGTTCTTTAACAATGCCATCATTGGTAAACGGATTATGATTTTGAATGGCGGCATTGACAGCTTCTATGGAAGAAACGAAGGTATTTGTCATAGTGATTTGATATGGTGCGAGAAATTACAAAGAGTGCGGGCAATTTGATTAAATCAAGCGTTTGGCGTAAGAACGTAGTTCTGCACCAGGTATAGATATTGAATCTTCACGTTTATCAGGGGTAAAGTCTGGTACTTCTCCAGTCATCAGCTGCAAAATGTCATCAGCTTGCATTTCCAGTAGCCACTCACTGAATTCTGTACGACTCACTTGATCGCCTATTTCTCTCCTGATACGATAAATTGGTACGAGATCATCTAAGTTGTAGTTTTGGTTCAACTTGTCGTAGACTTCCAACGCCACCGACTTAAACTCGTCGTAAGATGCGATTCCTTTGGAAAGCTCCACGATCGCACCTTTCCCATTAACCAGTACATCTGCACCAGCCACCGCAACATCAATCTGACTAATCCACCTCACCAACGCATTCGCCGCCCAAGTACCGACAATCGTCCCTTCAAACTTAAACTCGCCACTTCTCAAACCCTCACCCAACACCTCTAAACCCTTGCCAGATGTCAGAGAATATCCCTTTGTGGAAATTGCGATCGCACCTTGATTCTGCAATTCTTCAAGTGAACCCTGATAATCTGCTACCTTCTGACTTTTTGATACAATTCGCTTAGTGAGTAGACCCTTCTTAACTTCCTGCTGCGTTCCTCCCAAATCCCACAAAGCCAAAAGGAGACGAGTTCTAGTTTGGGCTGTATTTTTTGATGTCATATTGAATATACTTTTTGGCAAAAATCATGATAGTAACTGTATCTTTTTAATTTATTTATCCCGAAAAACTAACCGAGAAATTGCTGAATATTTCCGCGTTTAGGCTAAATTGATGAATAAAAAATCAACAATATATTTCCTTCGGATGAATGCAGTTTCTCTCGAAGGCAGGATGGAATACTTGAGAAAATCGATCATCATAACAGTGAAACGCTGTAGCTGTGCAGTTGTAAATTAAGTGGTATATGTTCTTTCAATTCCAGGTGAAATAACAGGAATTCCAACTTTGTATTTGCAACAGCAAGGCTTTTAGTAAATACAGGTGATGACGAAATCCGATGAACACAGTATATAAAGAACGTAAAATAGTTTCGCGTCTATTTGCAGTGCTGCTTTCCGCATTGCTAACCGTACCCTTGCTGAGTAGCTGCGGAGGCGGTTCCAAAACTGCTACACCACCACCGGTTGATGATACCGTTGGTAGAACAGTGAGCGATCGCCAAACCGAAGCTAAGAAAGGATTGGGTACAGGGCAAAAAGTGGCAATTTTGGCAGGTGCTGCGGCACTTTATTACATGTACAACCAACATAAGAATGCTCCGAAAGAAGGAGCGCAAGGTAAGTACTATCTTTCTAAGAACGGGCGTGTATACTACCGCGATGCTGAAAATCGCGCTCATTGGGTAACTCCACCATCAGAAGGAATTCGAGTACCAGAATCTCAAGCACAACAATATCGGCAATTCCAAGGCTATAACGGCAACACTTCAGGTCGCGATCTAACTGGCATAAGTTCATCCGCAGCTCCAGCCCTCTAGATAGCGAAGCGTGTGTAAATAAGAAAGCGGGTTTCCCGGAGGATAACGCCTTTCGCGCACGTCGGAAACACAAACTTAAATCAGGAGACAGATTATGGTAGATGAATTTTTCCGAAAGGCGAAGGATCTCTTGTTGGGAAATAACGGCGATCAAGCTGAAGATGCTGAATACCGCGATCGCAATGTCCGTCCAGCCAGCGAAGATCCCTACGGCGACCCCGCAGATCCGGCATCTTACGGCAACGTGATTCCAGCCAGTCAAGACCCCTATGGCGACCCCGCAGATATCGCGTCTTATGGCAACGTTCGCCCAGCTAGCGAAGACCCTTACGGCGACCCCGCAGACCAAGGGGAGTTTGGTAACGTCCGTCCAGCTAGCGAAGACCCCTACGGCGACCCCGCAGATGAGGATTCCCGCCGCTAACGCGAAACCTAACCCCCTAGCCCCCTTCCCTACTAGGTAAGGGGGAGAATTCAAACTCGCATTTAACCTGAACTAAAGTTCAAGTTTTTCCCTCTCCGACTCGGAGAGGGACGGTTTTACGTAGTAAAACCAGGGAGAGGTTTCTTTATATAAGCATTAACGAATTACGAATTACGAATTACGAATTACGAATTACGAATTACGAATTACGAATTATTTGCTCACCCATTGTTACCCAAAATTTCCTGCGATCGCTCAATACTTTTACGCACAGATTGAGCCGAAATGTGCAAACCCTCTCTTTCGCGATCGCTGAGATTTAATTCCAAAATACTTTCAATTCCACCGCATCCCAACCGACAGGGAACACCAATCACAACATCTTCTAAACCGTATTCACCTTGCAGATACGCCGCCACAGGCAACAACCGCGACTGATTTAACAAAATCGATTCTACCATCACGCTAGTAGCCGATGCCGGAGCAAAAAAAGCACCACCCGTCTGCATCAATTCCACAATCTCTGCGCCACCGTTGCGAGTTCTTTCTACCAAGCGTTCAATTGTGGCTGCATCCAGCAATTCCGTGATGGGAATGCCGTTAACGGTAGCATAACGAGACAACGGAACCATTAAATCGCCGTGGCTACCCAAAACCATTGCTTTGACATCGGCAGGCAAAACCCCCAATTCTAGGGCAATGAAGGTTTCAAAACGGGCGGAATCTAACACACCAGCCATACCCATAATGCGATCGCGTGGTAAACCCGTTGCTTGCCAAGCCAAATAAGTCATCACATCCAACGGATTAGTGACGACAATAAAAATAGCATTAGGAGAATGAGCGATCGCATTCTTTGCCGCTTCCACCACAATCTTGGCATTAGTTTTCAGCAAATCATCCCGACTCATCCCTGGTTTGCGGGGAAGTCCGGCGGTAATTACCACAATTTGGGAACCAGATGTATCAGCATAATTGTTCGTGCCAATAATTTGACGATTATGTATTTCAATTCCCCTGGCTTCCATCAAATCCAGCGCCAAACCTTGAGGCATTCCCGCAATAATATCTAGTAAAATTACATCAGCCAGGTTTTTCTCCGCAACGCGTTGGGCTAAAGTACTGCCAACCCTACCTGCACCCACGATGGTGACACGAGGTAAATTACACACAATTGGGGAGTTAGGCGAAGAAGACATAATCATTCAAGAATTCACTTAACTGTTGACGGTTGACGGTTGACTGTTAACTGTTAACTGTTAACAGTTAACGTGAAATCCCATCCCCTTTTAGGGGTGGGATGAGCTTAATTATTTAAACTCTTCAAGCTGATCCACACGTAACCAAACATTTGGCGTTGGCACTTTCCCGAACTTAATCAGGGCATAATCACCTTTGATATCTACAATTTCGCCCTTGCTGTCAAACAAATAAGAAGGAAAGCGAGTATCACTGGCTTTTGCTTCCAGACTGTTTTCCAGTTTCTCGCGGATAGCGCGAACCATATCTCCTTTTTTGACTGCCATGAATTCCCCTCTCAAATTTCTAGATTAGACTTATCCGCATTTTAAAAGACTTCCGAGCTAAAAACTCCTAACTCTTGTACGATTAATCGCCTCTCTCCTGTACAGACGCGATTCATCGCCTCTCTCCTGTACAGACGCGATTCATCGCCTCTCTCTTGTACAGACGCGATTCATCGCCTCTCTCTTGTACAGACGCGATTCATCGCGTCTCTCCTGTTTGACACTGTGGGCAAAAGTGACTAGATCGCCCAGCTAACCTAATCCGCATAATTGGAGTATCACAAACTCGACAGGGTTTTCCAGCGCGGTTATAAACCCAGGCAACACCACCATAATTGCCATTGACACCCTTAACACTTAAGAAATTACTAAAAGTCGTACCGCCAGCCTCAATGCTGGTTTCTAAAACTTGAATTATCGCTGTTCGCAAACGCTCAATTTGCTTTAGCTGCAAATCTATACACAAAGTTTCAGGTAAAATTCCACTCTTAAACAGGGCTTCATCAGCATAAATGTTACCTAATCCCGCCACCACCGATTGATCAAGTAACGCAGTCTTAATCGGACGGCGGCGGTTTTGGAGTTTGCTTGCTAAATACTCGACAGTGAATTCCGGTGAAAATGGATCTGCTGCCAGTGTTGCCAAACCAGTCATAATACTTTCTACAGCAACACCAGGCGGAACCCACCACATTTTCCCGAAGGTACGCTGATCAACAAAGCGTAATTCCTGCTGTTCCCCAAAGAATAATCTAACCCGCGTGTGCTTATGTAATGGTTCATCTCGATGCACCCATAGTAGTTGACCGGTCATTCGCAGATGAACCCCTAGCCAGCCGGTTGATGAAGAGGAAGATGAGGAGGATGAGGGAGAAGTGGGGGAGAATTCGGCGAGGAGATATTTACCGCGACGATGCCAAGTAGCGATGGCTGCGCCAACCCCGGAGGGGTACGCATTCGTTTTAATTCCATCAACAAACTCACCAACAGAAAACGGGTAGGCGATGGTGCGATCGAGCAACACATCTCCACCCGTAATTTCTTGGTTAAGGGTCAATTGATTTAGGCCCCTTCGGACTGTTTCAACTTCAGGCAGTTCAGGCATTCAAACTGATTAAGCAAGCAATTTTGATGTACTTGGGCGTTGAATAAATAATGGATGGGGTAGTAACTTACACAGCCGTAATAGCTTGTATTACTACCCAAGAGAAACCGTAAATACCCGCAGGGCAGCTTCTCATAGATTAGGGTAGGCTTGGGTGAAAGATGAATGAACTGAAATTTTCAGACTTCATACTTCAGACTTCAGACTACCCTTCATCATCGCATCAAACAAGCCCCTTGTAGCTTTGCTGCTATTTTTTAGGTGCTTTAGCCTTTGGTGCTTCAACCTCGACTAATTCATCCTGGGCAAAGTTGTTGGTATTGATACCAGAGTAATTGACCTTTTCAAAGCGGACAATTACAGGGTATTTGATGCCGCTTTGGTCAATGGAAGCCACAGTTCCTAAATCCTGAAACCAGTAGGATTCAGGGCGGAGAATACGTACTTTAGAACCACGTTGAACCATGATTATTTTCCCTTTTAGTTATCAATTGCCAATCTAGAGGGCTAATTGATTTCACTCTACAACCTGAAGGTAGCAGCAAGAGTCTTTGTTAAGTTATTTGTCTGAATTGGGAGTAGGCAGTAGGGAGTAGGGAGTGGGGAGTGGGGAGTGGGAATTGGGATTGAATATTAATTATTCTTTCTCCCTCATCTCCCTCACCTCCCTTATCTCCCCCATTCCCTACTCCCCATTCCCCAAAAAACAGTATTATAACCTACTTGACAAGGCACACGTTATAGTGTACCTTCGTTCGCAAGCGTTTATTTTGTAGAAGCTTATGTTTTAGTTAAGACAAACACACTTCCCTCGTTACCTCTGCCAATCCGCAGATCGTTATCTATATAGGTGATATCTAACCAGCCTTGCTGTTTATCACTCTTGATTGCAAAATCAATTGCGGGAAATTTTCTACCTGCTTCAATTTGTTGGATAAAAGTTACCGGAGAATTGTATTCTATTAAACGTTGTAAGCCGATAATAGACCGCTCAAATTTTACTTGGACACGCCGACCTGAAACTGGCTCAAATTTAGCAGCAACGCTAACTAATCCTGACAAATAAGGTAAGCCATAAATCTCAGCTATGTTGTAAACACTGGCAGTATCCACCCGGATACACTGATAGATTTGACCCAGTTTGCACAAAGGTAGACCATCTAAGTTTAAAAGAGCCTTGCTGGTGGTGTATAGTAATCGCCAATTACCATCTAGCAAATTACTAGCTTCTACCGGATGGGGTGTAGGATTAAAATCTTCTAAATTGGCGATCGCAGCTAAGATAACCTGTTTCTGTAGCTCAGTCGCCAGTAGACCGCGATTTGTCCCAACGATCGCATCTATTAGAGCCGCTTTTTTGCTCATCGCCTGTCACCTCAAAAATCAGTCCTTTCCATCAGCATAAACAAGATATTCATGACCTATGTGTAAAGCCATAAAAATTACTACTAAATCGCTTGACATAAGCCTTATGCCTATTAAATAAAAAATTTCTATCTGAATGCGGATTTATCAATTAAAGCGTTGAAAAGATAACTAAATAAATCCGTGCCAAGTGATAGACTCTAAATGTCAACTTACGTAAACCTTTTCTTGTCCTCCTCGATATGTTGAACTCTCCATTACGTGAAGTACCCCGTAATCAGCGAGCTGATGTCATCCCCTTAAAACCAGAGTCCTCTTTGTTGGACTGGTTGCAAACCAACGACCGGATTATCGCGCGTGACGTTCACGAACCGGATTTTCAAAATGACGAAGTAGAAATAGACTCCCTAATGGGTATAGAAGATGGGATTGGCTACGACCTTGATGATGATGACGATATAGGAATCGCCGAGGATTAGCCTTTTCAGGCTAGTACCGTAAGGCGGAAGTCAAAAGTTACCCTTCGGCTTCGCTCAGGGTAAAAAAGTTAAAAGTCAAAAGTCAAAGAATCCGATTCGGCGCTTTTGCGCCATTTGAAATGGTATGTTTATTTCCGGTGTGCTGTGCTAAGGACTTGGTAGTATCCTTAGTTGCTGATATTGAATTTTATATGTGTGGAGTGAAGGGAAACTTTTGTGGACGCTAAACTATCTCCTGACCAAGGTTTAAATATTTCTGGAATCGCTCTAGCCTCTTTATTAACCGTAGGGCTAGCTACAACAGCATTTTTATTGGATTCGATGGCCAGTAGGCTACCCTGGCAAAGTATGTCATTAACCCTGCCACTACTTTTGTGTGCGTTGGGTTCAGGTGCCGTGGGCTATTGGGTAATACCCCTACTTCAAGCGCTCAAAACTGGACAAATAATTCGTGAAGATGGCCCCCAAGCCCATCTAAAAAAGGCAGGCACGCCAACAATGGGAGGTATATTTTTTATCCCTGTAGGTGTGATAATTGCCTGCATATTGTCTAACTTTGCTACAGACGTGCTTGCAGTTTCGGCTTTGACAATCAGCTATGGATTGATTGGCTGGCTCGATGATTGGCAAATTCTGCGCCGTAAATCAAATAAAGGTATATCTCCCCAAACGAAACTAGCTTTGCAAGTAGGTTTTGCGGCTGTGTTTTGTCTATGGCTGATGTTTAATCAACCTTCTAATATTACAAATATTGCTTTACCTTGGGTTAGCTTCACACTACCCTTAGGATTCCTCTTTTGGCCTTTAGCCGGTTTTGTACTAGTTGCAGAAAGTAATGCGACTAATTTAACAGATGGTATTGATGGCTTGGCAGCAGGAACAGTAGCGATCGCACTTTTGGCATTAGGTGCTTTAGTCGCCCCAACAGCACCAGGTTTGATGGTTTTCTGTGCTGCGTTAAGTGGTGGCTGCTTAGGTTTCTTAGCCCATAATCGTAACCCAGCCCGCGTTTTCATGGGAGATACTGGTTCTTTAGCACTGGGCGGCGCTTTAGCGGCTGTAGCCCTATTGACAAACACCCTAGTAGCTCTGTTCATTCTCAGTGGTATTTTCTTCGTAGAAACCCTTTCGGTGATGGCACAGGTAAGTTATTACAAAGCCACCAAAGGCCCCGATGGCAAAGGCAAGCGCCTCTTCAAAATGGCACCCTTACACCATCATTTAGAACTCACTGGCTGGTCAGAATTGCAAGTGGTTGGAGTATTTTATGTCATCGCTGCTATTTTGGCTGCCATTTGCTTGGCAATCGCTCCATTCTGAATCATGTTTTGAGAAAATAGTTCAATACAAAATGACAACTCCCACATCTCCAGGGAGTTGTTTTTTATCGAACAGAATTCATGAGTCAGGAGTCAGAATTCAGAATAGCTGAATTCTTCTTCAAGAATTATGAATTAGTACGCTTGGGTTAGCGCTAAAAACCTTGAAATGTGTAGGTTGGGGAGCCACAGCGCCCTTGCGGGTTTCCCCACTTGTTCGCTCTTAGCGTTCCCGCAGGGTAGCAAGTGGCGTTTGAGAAACGAAACCCAACATTTCGAGACTTTGTTGGGTTGCGCTTTGCTTAACCCAACCTACAATTTTCATAATTCTTGAAGAAGAATTATGAATTAATAATAACTGTTTACATATTCTATAACCCGATTCTTCCCTGTTCGCTTGGCCTCAAGCATCGCTTGATTTGCCCGATTCAGAAAATCCTTAACTGTAATCCCTGGTTCTGATACAGCTATTCCAAAAGAAGCGGTAATGCCTTCGAGAATGCGATCGCCGTCCCTCAATTGCATTTGTTGAACATCTATCCTAAGTTGTTCTACTCGCTTCCTAAGGTTTTCCAGTGTCATATTAGGCATCACAATCACAAATTCTTCACCACCCCATCTGCAAGCAATGTCAAAGGAGCGAATAGATTTTAATAGCAGTTTTGCTAATCCCTGGAGAACAATGTTGGCAGTCAAATGCCCATAGCGCGAGTTGTAAGATTTGAAGTTATCGATATCAAGGAAAACAACACTAACCGATTGCCCCGACCGTTCAGCCTCTGCTAGCCTCTGTTCCATCATGGTTTGCAAATAGTTTTGATTGAATAGTTGGGTCATTCCATCCCGCAAGCTATCATAGGTTAGACGTTGTTTTATCGATAGATTATTTAGTGCAATGGCTAAGGTTCTAGCAATAATCTCAGTAATTTGTTGAGCTTCTGGATTGATTTCTTCAGACGCATAGATATGTAAAATACCAATTACTTCGCCTTGTCCAAACAATGGAACACATAAATGTGTGCCGCTAACAGGCTCTTTTAAGTGATTGCATATTAGTCCTGAATTATGAGGCGATAAAAGGTTTAATTTTCCTCTCCGCAATGCCCAACATTCAGATAGGGAAAATATTTCTTTACTAGTTCTCTCATCTCCCCAAAAACTATTCATTTGAACATAATTCTTAGAATTAGCAATTATAAATATACAACCACTCATATTAGGAAACAGCTGAGAACAGGTTAAAGCGATCACTTTATATAACTCATCTTCAGACTCGCAGGAATAAAGCATATCCGCCATATCTGAGAGATATATAAGTTCTCGTTTTTTTGCTTCTAATTTCAGTGTTTTTTCTTCTAGCTGCCGATTTAGCTCGGTGAGCGATCGCTGTGCTTCTATAGATTCTGTAATATCGATACTAATGCCACCGATGCGGCAAGCGCCCGTTGCGCCATCGCTAAAAGGAAACTTAAACGATAGCCAGTAGCACGGCTGATCGCTACCAGGTATTTTAACCTCTTCAATCAGCTTTAAGGGGCGTAGAGTCTTCAAAACGATTTGATCGTTTTCCATAACCCGCCGTCCCTCTTCTGGATCTGCCAAGAATTCACTATCAGCTTTCCCCAACCATTCTTGTGAATCTACCGAAAATCTAGATTGTAGTTCCTGGTTATAATAAAGCACTCTAGATTGCTCATCTTTGATATAGGCACAAAACGGCCCCTGATCTAGAAATAGCCGTTGCATCTGCTGGCTGCGTTGAAGTTCGCGGCTATCTTCTTGAGATTTGGCGATCGCCTCTATAATTTGATAAGCGATTGGCATTAGGTAGAGTAAGGCACACAAGGAAACAAGCGCCATTAGATCAAGTACGCATAAGTGCAGCAGCGACACTGCCAGATGTGACTCAAAGATCGCCAGAAAGTGATGAAATCCGCAAAATAGTACGAATCCACCTGATAAGAAAAAGGCTAGCCAAAACTTATTCGGGATGGTTGCCTTAGTTTTGGCAAAGAAAACCCCTATTACTATGGGGATGCCAAAGTAGGAAAATGCAGTGATGCCGTGAGCAATTATGCAATTCCAGTAAATAGGCTCCATTGCTGATCTTATATTAAAATTTTATCCGTTTCACTATAATTCTTGATACCCTAAAAATGTAAGTATAAAAAGGATGATTTTAGTGACTTATGCCTTAGTTTTACAAAACTTTTTATAGTAACTATCTCAAACCTGCTCATTTTACCAAAGTCTTTGCGCTGTGGAGAGCCGATGGCTTTAGACATGGGGAAAATCGAAGTTATTAGTTATTAGTAGTTCTTCACAAACATTCGTGCTTTTTGATACTAATGACTAATGACCAATGACCAATGACTAATTACAAACTTGACTTACCAAGTGAGTCAGTTCGGGTAAAATCAATTTTTCCATCGCCAGCCGCACAGCATTGCTGGAACCAGGAAGCGAGAAAATTAATTTATCTTGATAAACACCAGCAACAGCGCGAGAAGCGATCGCCCGCGAACCAATTTCTTGATAACTTAAAAAACGGAATAACTCACCAAATCCCGGTAAGGTTTTCTCTAATAACTTTTCAATGGCATCATAAGTAGTATCTCTTGGTGCAATGCCTGTACCACCACTGAAAATTACAGCATTCAAATTTGAGCTTTTACCTAGATTTGCTATCTGCTCTTGAATTTGTGTTGGTTCATCTTTGATAATTGTGTAGGCTCCTACAGCATGGTTAGCAGCAAGGAGTAATTGCTGAATTAGCTGGCCACTTTTGTCTGTTTCAAAAGTGCGTGTATCGCTGACGGTAACTATGGCACAAGTTACCGTAATTTCAGGCGAGTCTGGGTGGGGTTGTGGCATTATAGCTTAGTCATGAACTTGTGATCTTGGATAATTGGGCATGACAACAATTACCGTGCCTATGCCCAATGCTCTATGCTCTATGCCTCATTTTTGCTCAGTCCCAGATCGTTTTCTTCAGCATACCGCTCCATAAAGCGCATGAAGCGCTCCCATTCTTGGGGAGATTTCATTATATAAAGTGCTTCTAATGCTTCCGGTTTCCCGTTGATAAATTTAGCTTTAACTTCACGGGTAATTATCTCTCCTTCTTGGTCAATCAGGTACATCCCGGTAATATCTTCGGTGCTACCTTGATCTAAAATCTTTGGATTCGTAAAAATAAACGTCGCTGTACCACTGTCACCAGTGCGCGATCGCGTCAAGCGCACCTCTGGAGTTACTTCTTCGTCAAGACCTCTAGAAAACTGGATTTTCGCCATGATGACTGAATTTAAACTTTTATGATGGTTAATTTAATATTCTCTCATCAATTAGAACACCACGGTCTAAAGGCTACTGTTATTCATCATTTTAGTGTATATACTTAAATTGCTTCTTTTTCAAGTAACAAAGTTACTAGGCCATAGTTTTCGATTGTAACTTGCATCATTGCACCAATTTTAGAGCGATGTCTACGACGGGCTAGCCTACAGGTGATAAAATCTTTTAATGTTCGATAACGTTTGTAAGTTCCTTGCTGAAACTTTCTCCAGTGACTTTGCCACTTGGCTGTTAGGAGAATCTATCACTCTCAGAGCTAATTTGTAAACTCAAGTAAAGTACTTGTCTTGTAGGCGTTTCAGGAATTTGAGCCAGTAATACATTTATTCGCTGAAACTCAGACCTAGTAATGATTTTAGTTTCCTTAAGATTTTCTTTATGAATCAGCTCTTATGCAGGAGTCAGTAACTTATCAAGCTATCCTTGCTGAAGGTTTAGCTGAAGGTCGTGCTGAAGAAGTGCGGCGTGTAGCGATGAATTTACTTAAAGAGGGAATGTCTATAGAGATAGTGTCCAAAGTCACGGGCTTAACTGTGGAGCAGGTACAGCAGTTGTCAAGCCAAGAAACTGGTAATGTAAGAGAGTGAGGAAGTGCGATGTCTACGATGGTCACTGAGCTTGCGTTGCCCTGAGCTTTGTCGAGGGGTCGAAGTACGGGCTACGCCTACGCTATTCTCTCATTTTCATTGTTCAAAATCGATGGCGGAGCCATTGGGAATGCATTCCCAGGTGGAACCTGGGAACGAGTATACGCGATGAATCGCGTCTCTCTTGTACAGACGCGATTCATCGCGTCTCTAATTATTTCCCAAAGCCTTTACCGCGAGAGGTTGAAGGTAGACAAATGCAGTTTTCGAGTTGAGTGATTAAAGCCTCACGATCCAAATTTTGGCCAATCAGCACGATTTGGTTTTTCAATTTACCTTTCCATTCATCATCATCCAAGGTAAAGCGTTTACCGCAAAGGTGGAAAATATGACGCTTTGGACTTTCATCAAACCACATAATCCCCTTCGCTCGGAAGATATTTGAGGGTATCTGGTTATCTAAGAAATACTGAAACTTCCTAATCGAAAAAGGTTTATCACTTTGGAAAGAGATGGAAGTAAAACCATCATTTTCTAAATGGTCAGAATGATGGTGATCGTGATGATCGTGGTCATGGTCGTGATGATCGTGACCGCATGTTGAGTGATCGTGATCATCATGGCCGTGATGTTCATGATCGTGATGGTCGTGTTCATCCACCACTGTGTCAAAATATTTATCAGACTCAAACAGACCAACACTCAGAATTAACGGAAGTGGTACTTGCGATCGCGTCGTGCGGAGAATTCTCGCTCCTTCCTTGACTTCGTTAATTTTTGTTTCTAACTCGTTCAAAGTGGCTTCATCAACCAAATCCGCCTTGTTCAGTACAATTACATCACCATAAGCAATCTGGCTGTATGCCGCCTGAGAGTTAAATAAATCTAGGCTGTAATTTGCCGCGTCTACTACGGTAATAATCGAATCTAAGCGAGTTAAATCTCGCAATTCTGTGCCTAAAAATGTTAAAGCTACTGGTAGCGGATCTGCCAATCCAGTTGTTTCCACTACTAGATAATCTAGATTTTCTTGGCGTTCTAAAACTTTGTAAACTGCATCTACCAAATCATTATTAATAGTGCAGCAAATACAACCATTATTTAGCTCCACCATGTTCTCACCAGTGGAAACAATTAGCTCGTTGTCGATGCCAATTTCGCCAAATTCATTTACGAGAACAGCGGTTTTTAAACCCTGTTGGTTGTTGAGGATATGATTGAGTAAAGTCGTCTTGCCACTACCGAGGAAACCCGTAATAATTGTTACTGGCATTCCTTGTTTGGGCGTATCCATTGCCGAAGATTCGGGTGTAACTGCTGATTGCATAGCGCTGTTATCAAATAGTCAAAAAATAGTAATGTAGCGCAGATAGTCCAGAAAACACTAGCGCCGCTAGGCGGAAGTCAAAAATCACCCTGAGCGCAGCCGAAGGGTAAAAAAGTCAAAAGTCAAAAACCCTTGATTTCTGGGCTTTTGAGATTTTGTCCAATAGTATGTTGATTTCCACCGTGACGTACTAGCATAGGGATGCTGGACTGTCATCCCAGCTGCTTTACCCTATTATTACGTATCTTCTTATTTCAGCATTACTCTGTTATGACCCTAACCCTTTACAATACCCTCACCCGTCGTCAAGAACCGTTTGAAACAGTTGAAGCAGGCAAGGTTAAGATGTATTACTGCGGCGTGACGGTATACGACTACTGCCATTTGGGTCATGCTAGAGCTTGCATCGTTTGGGACGTAGTGCGCCGATACCTCCAGTTTATCGGCTATGAAGTGCGATATATCCAAAATTTTACCGATATTGATGACAAGATTCTGAATCGCGCCTGTGTTGAACATTCATCAATGGAAGCTGTAGCCGATCGCTTTATCAAAGCATATTTTGAGGATATGGCGCGATTAGGAATCAAAGAAGCTGATGAATATCCCCGTGCTACCCATACGATGAATGGCATTCAACGGTTAATTCATGAGTTGGAAAATAAAGGTTTTGCCTACCCTGCTGACGGCGATGTGTATTATGAAGTGCGGCAGTTTGCTGAGTATGGCAAGCTTTCGGGACGCAAGTTAGAGGATATGCAAGCCGGGAAAAGCGATCGCGTCAATGTAGAAGATCCAGAATACCAGAAAAAGAAAGACCCCTTTGATTTTGCTTTATGGAAGGCAGCAAAACCAGGAGAACCAGCTTGGGAGTCACCTTGGGGCGCAGGTCGTCCGGGGTGGCATATAGAATGCTCGGCAATGGTACGCGATCGCTTGGGTGATACCATCGATATTCATGCTGGTGGTGCTGACTTAATTTTTCCCCACCACGAAAACGAAATTGCCCAATCTGAGGCTGTGACAGGAAAACCTCTGGCGCGTTACTGGTTACATAACGGTATGGTGAAGGTAGATGGTGAAAAAATGTCCAAATCTTTGGGTAATTTTACCACTATTCGAGAATTGCTGGATCGAGGAGTTGACCCGATGGCGGTGCGGTTGTTCGTACTGACCGCTCAATATCGCACACCAATTGATTTTACCGACGAAGCGATCGCCGGAGCAACCAATGGTTGGCACACCATTAAAGAAGGTTTACTCTTCGGCTACCAATACGGTAAAAAACTAGGTTGGGGAGTGGGGAGTGGGGAGTGGGGAGTGGGAACTGCCTCACTACTCCCTGAGATTGTTGAACGCTTTCAAGAAGTTGTAAATAACGACTTTAATTTTCCTGGTGGGTTAACAGTGCTGTTTGAATTAGCCAAAGAACTAATCCGTGAGGGAAATATTATTGTGCATGAAGGGAAAACCGAAACTTCCCCTGATGAGTTACAGCGTCAATGGCAAACTCTCGTCACATTAGCTGGAGTTTTAGGTTTAGAAGCCGAGATAGAAGCAGAACCTGACAAGAGTAATGGTTTAAGCGATGCGGAAATTGAAGCGAAAATTCAGCAAAGGCAAGAAGCACGGATTGCCAAAAATTTTGCCGAAAGCGATCGCATTCGTGACGAACTTCAAGCAGAAGGTATTACGCTAATTGATAGCCGTGATGGCACGCGCTGGCACCGGAATTAGAGGGGAGTGGAGAGTTAGGAGTTAGGAGTTAGGAGTTATAAAAATTCTTTCACCAATGCCCCATTCCCCATTCCCCATTCCCCATTCCCTATTCCCAATTCCCTATTCCTTAAATTATGTGGTCTGAACTTAAGAAAGCGATCGCTAGTTTCGACATTCCTGCTGATTGGATTGGTATTAGAGCCGTAAAGGAGACTTCTACTACCCGTTCAGTTCGTGACGGCTTACCCCAGGTAAATGGCAAATCCTTCACTGTCGGAGCCATGCTGGAAGTTTTGGTAAATGGCTGTCTGGGTTATGCAGCAACTAACTCTCTAGAACTGTCTTACCTACAACATGCTGCCGAAACAGCCTATAAACAAGCACTAGCAGCCAGTGAATGGTGGATACATCCCTTCGGTGAAAGTGAGCGCCCTAAAGTCGTTGGTGAATATAAATCTCCATATCTTGAGCCATTGGATGCTCTGAGTCCGGGAGAAATCAACGATTTACTGGTTCGGATTTGCCAAACCCTGAAAGTTGACGACAAGATTGTGCAAACCATAGCCAGTGCTAGCACAATTGAGAGGGAGTCTTGGTTTACTAGCAGCAACGGCTCAGAAGTCTATCAAAAAATCCTATCTATAGGCACTCATTATGGAGCCACCGCCCAAGATGGTGCGGTTGTACAGCAGCGCAGCAACAACGGCTCTCAGGCAAACTGTTACCAAGGCGGACTCGAACTATTAAAACAAGAAAATTTATGGCATCGGGTGCGACAAATTGGCGAACAAGCAGTAGAACTGTTGACAGCAGAAGAATGTCCAACCACTCGTACCAATTTAGTTTTAGCCCCAGACCAAATGATGCTGCAAATCCATGAAAGTGTCGGGCATCCCCTAGAAATTGACCGAATTTTGGGAGATGAGCGTAACTATGCTGGGGGCAGCTTCGTTAATAAAAGTGATTTTGGCAACCTAGTATATGGTTCGCCACTGATGAACATTACCTTTGATCCTACCGTACCTGGCGAATTTGCTAGCTATGGTTTTGATGATACGGGTGCTGTAGCAACAAAGGAATATTTAGTTAAAGAAGGAGTACTGCAACGGGGTTTAGGTAGTCTAGAGAGTCAAGCAAGAGCAGGTGTACCAGGAGTTGCCTGTGCCCGTGCTTCATCATGGAATCGACCTGCGATCGATCGCATGGCAAACTTAAATTTAGAGCCTTTAAATGGCAGTTTTGAAGACATTATTGCTGGGATAGAACACGGCGTTTACATGGAATCTAACCGTTCTTGGTCAATTGACGATCGCCGCTACAAATTCCAATTTGGTTGTGAGTACGCTAAATTAATTGAAAACGGTAAACTTACCAAAACCCTCCGTAATCCTAACTATCGCGCCACAACACCAGAGTTTTGGCATAGCTTAATCCAAGTAGGAGATGCCACAAATTGGCAAATGTATGGTACTCCTTATTGTGGTAAAGGAGAACCAAATCAGGCTATTTGGGTAGGACATGGTTCACCTGTTTGTGTATTTGCTAATGTCGAAGTTTTTGGTGGAGGAAGTTGAAAAAAGTTAGGAGTTGAAAAAAGTTAGGAGTTGAAAGTTATGAGTTAGGAGTTAAAAAATCTTAAACTCCTAACTCATAACTCCTAACTCCTAACTCCTAATTCCTAACTCCTAATTCCTAACTCCTAACTCCTAACTTTCCCCCCTTCTCTATTAATATTTAATATCTATGAAAATTGAGGAATTATCTGCGTTAGAAGTCAGCTTTAATCAACTGATTGAAACTCTACTGATTAAAAAATCTGAAAATGAACAATTCACCGTGAAACTTAGCAGTGAAAGAAGTCAATTTACTCGTTTCAATCATGCGAAAGTGCGGCAAACTGGTTGTGTTGCTGATGGTTGGCTCGAACTGACTTTGATGGCAGATCAGCGCAGCAGTGTTAGGCAATTCCCCTTTATTGGAAATTGGGATGTAGATTGGCAGTTAGCATATACTGCTTTGCAAGAACTACGCGACGAACTTATTCTACTACCCATCGATCCATATCTAGTTTTGCCATCAGGAAATAATACTAGCAGGGAAATACATTCTGGTAATTTATTGGCAGATGAGTTAGTAGTACCAACTGTGCTAAAACTAGTTGCTGAATTAGATTTTACTGGTATATATGCTGGAGGAATAGTAATTAAAGCGTATGGTGATTCCAACGGGCAAAAACACTGGTTTGCTACTGATTCTTTTACATTAGATTATTCTCTATTTTCCACCTCTGGACAAGCAGTTAAGGGTACATTTGCAGGGAGTAATTGGGATATATCTGCATATATAGCTAAAATTAGCGAAGCCAAACAACAACTTGAATTACTTTCTCGCCCAGCGAAAGAATTACCACGGGGACAATACAAAACTTATTTTGCACCTGCTGCTGTTGCAGATTTATTACTAATGCTTTCTTGGGGAGCAGTCAGCGAAGCTGATATCCAACAAGGAAACAGCGCTTTAGCTGCTTTATCGCGTCAAGAAAAAAAGCTTTCGCCAAGATTTAGTTTGAAAGAAAACTTTCAGAGAGGATTAGTGCCGCGATTTAATGAATTAGGAGAAATAGCAGCACTGGAGTTACCTATAATAGAAAAAGGACATTTGGTAAATAGTTTAGTGAATTCTCGGACTGCTAAGGAATATCAAAAAATTGCCAACGGTGCTAATGGTTCAGAGACTTTACGTGCGCCAGAAGTGACTACTGGAAATTTAGGATTTGAGCAGATTCTTCCGAGTTTAGATACCGGATTATATGTATCTAATTTGCATTACTTGAATTGGAGCGATCGCCACACTGGTAGAATCACAGGTATGACCCGTTATGCTTGTTTTTGGGTAGAAAACGGGGAAATTCTTGCCCCCATTGAAAACTTACGTTTTGACGAAAGTCTCTATCGCTTTTGGGGAGATAAGTTAGTAGATTTGACCAATTTTCAAGAATTCATTCCCGAAGTAGGTACTTATGAAAGCCGCCAACTAGGAGGTAGTTTAGTTCCCGGTATGCTGGTAGAAGATTTTACATATACTTTGTAATCCAGGGCTATTTCATTCTCATCTAGCCCACCTCATAATTTATTCTGAGGCTAATAGCACTCATTCGTCTAAAGACGACTAAAAAAGGCTTTTAGCCCACTTTAGTGGACTTAGGCTAAAAGCCTGTGAACTTTAGTTCTGGGCGGTTTATGTAAAGAAGTCCCAGTATAGAAAACCAAAAGTCTTTATTTATAAAAATTGTTGGGTTAAGCAATAGCGAAACCCAACTTATAATTTTTCCTCATTTCTCGTTAGAACCTTTATTTTTTCTTACCTGGAGGTGAATTGCGCTGAGTGAGGTTATCAATTTGCAATTGTTGCCGTCCATTGGTGATAATTCGCAACATTTGCTTGAGATCCTGCTCAATATTTTCCAAGATGCCATCAGCATAAGCATCAGCACCATCTTCAATATCTTGAGCCTGAGCGATCGCAGTTTGCCTCATAAGCTCTAACTCTTGCTGACAAGCATACCGTTTACGCTCAATTTCAGCGAGGGTTTCTTGCATTATTGCCTCACACTCTTGTTGCACTTGTCGCCGCAGTTGTTCAGCTTCTTGTTCGGCGTGTTGAATAATATCGCTTTCAGCTAAAATTTGCGCTCTTTTTGCTTGCGCGGCCTCAACAACCTGCTGTCCATACTCTTCCGCTTCCAGCAGAATTTCGTCCTTTTGGTTGAGGATAGCTGCTGCTTCTTGAAAAAGCGATGGTAAAGCCAGCCGGATGTAATCAAGCTGATCTAGCAGCTTTTCTTCATCTATGAGAGTGCGTCCTGTCAGAGGAATCCTGAGACTAGAGAGAACTATTTCCTCTAGGCGGTTGAGTTCCTCCTGAATATCTATGCTTCCCTCTCCACCGAGATACTCTTGAGGGGGGGGATTGCTTCCGTTGATATTGGGTTCGACATTGGAGAGTTCTGATTGTAGCATTGGTATATATCTAGGGCAATGTGTGGGGGAACGAGATGATCGATAGAGCCACCAAACCTTGCAATCTCTTTTACCACACTACTACTTAAAAAACTATATTCATTTGAGGTTGCGAGAAAAACTGTTTCTATTTGGGTAGAAAGAGTTTTATTAGTGTGAGCCATTTGCAGTTCCACTTCAAAATCTGACACAGCCCGTAAACCCCGGATCAAAACTTGTGCTTGTCGCATTTGAGCATAGTTGACGGTAAGACCATCAAAGCTGTCTACGTCTACATTAGGTAGATGTTGTGTAGAAAGACTGATCTGATTTAGCCGTTGCTCCACACTAAAAAGTGGCATTTTATTAGGGTTCCGCAGTACAGCGACAATTACCCGCTCAAAGAGCCGACTACCGCGGCCAATGAGGTCAAGGTGTCCCAAGGTGATGGGGTCGAAGCTACCAGGATAAATAGCAATCACAATTTTAGATATATCAAAGTTGTTTAGGTGATTATATCGAAGCTCTTTTGTGTAACTTACTCAAATTTACCATCTTGCGCTCTGAGTAAGGATGCTAAATTCAATTGTTTTGCTGGTACAAGTTATGCTCAACTAGGCGTTAGGAACTATAGCGGTGCAATATGGGAACTCCAAAAAATAAATTATTCCACATTAAAGTCGTTGACTGTTGACTGTTGACTGTTGACTGTTGACTGTTGACTGTTGACTGTTGACTGTTGACTGTTGACTGTTGACTGTTGACTGTTGACTGAAAACTCGTGAACCGTCGAACAATAGCAATGGAATATTTTTTTACTTGGAAGTCCCTATAGCCTGAAACTCACCCCGCCTTTGAGTCAAGCAAACACTCCCCTCTCCAAAGCATCGGAGAGGGGTTGGGGATAAGGTTGAACAAAACCGCTATAAACTCCTAAATATGGATGCTGGATTTCTATTTGTGTCCCCACGAAATTGGGGAGTATTTAAGTACAGTTCCAGCATTCAACACCCAAAAAACTCCGTACTTAGCAAAGTGCGCGGGTAGTTAACGAACTATTCTAGGTAATTTTTTATGGCACTGGATTTTTCCACCTTGCCCTTAGCGTTTCAATTCACTTCACCAGGCCCGATTCTGGTGAAATTAGGGCCACTCAGTATCCGTTGGTATGGCTTATTGATTGCCACAGCAGTGTTAATTGGCGTTATTCTTTCCCAGGAATTGGCAAAGCGTCGTAATGTTAATCCTGAGTTGTTAGGCGATTTATTCTTTTGGTTATTAATTGGGGCGATTCCTGGCGCACGACTATATTACGTTTTTTTTGAGTGGTCAAAATATGCCCCAACTCCAGGAAAAATCTTTGCTATCTGGGAAGGAGGTATTGCCATTCATGGAGCAATTCTTGGTGGCGTTTTGGCTGCGTTAATCTTTGCCAAAATCAAGCAGGTTTCTTTTTGGCAACTGGCAGATTTAGTAGCGCCTTCGCTGATTTTAGGGCAAGCGATCGGACGTTGGGGCAATTTCTTTAATTCTGAAGCTTTTGGCGATCCCACAAATTTACCCTGGAAGCTGTATATTCCCCCAGATCATCGTCCTCTAGAGTATGCTAGCTTCGATTACTTCCATCCCACTTTCCTTTATGAATCTCTGTGGGATTTAACGGTGTTTGCGCTATTAATAACTTTGTTTTTCCGGTCTTTGTCCGGTAAGCCACGTTTGAAGGTAGGCACACTGTTTCTAATTTACTGGCCAGCCTACAGCTTAGGACGCTTGTGGATAGAAGGTTTTCGCACTGATAGCTTGATGCTGGGGCCGTTACGGATAGCACAAGTAGTCAGTAGTCTAGGAATTTTATTTGGATTAGCTGGATTAGCTTGGCTTTACTTACTCAAACGCCCTTTACCCGATGTAGTTCCTACTCCGAAGGGAGATGAGGGGATGAGGGAGTAGGGGGAGCAGGGGAGGCAGGGGGAGCAGGGGAGAAAGAATAACTAATGCCCAATTCCCAATTTCCAATTCCCAAAAAATAAAAAATGCCCCAGAGTATTCTCTAGGGCTTAACCAGGGTGCATCTACCATTACTCTCTACTAGGGAAAAAGGGTGAATCCGGAAAGATACTGAGAAAATATCAAAAAAGTTTTTTGAGGGATTGCCGTGTGTTCTTGTGACATACTCCTATACCGATGCAAGCATACAGTGTAGGCTTCTCAGCAACTCCCGGTATCCCGTCGGATATTAACTGAGCTTTATTTTAATTCCACGAGATGCCCCTCCGCAGAATTGAACAATACAAACCGAAAAGTGTGGTCTTGGGGGTTTCCCCCATGAACAACTTTTCAAGACAAATGTTCATTACCCTTGTACTGTCAGAGTTTTACCTACCCACAGAAAGCGACTTCATTGAAGTCTAGTTACTGGGTAGAACCCCATACTCTGAGTTTTCAAGGTACAGTGTACAGGAAGCCGCTAGCTATTAATTTGATTAAACCTGCACCATTGAAGTGTATCATAAATTACGGCGAATTGTCGTAATTATGCTTATAAAAAATAGCGTTGAAACAAGGCTTAACGATAGGGATTTGGGACTTTTGAAAGAGTTTGCACAAAGCTTGGATATACCGAAAAAATGAGTTATGAAAAAACACTATATGCCATAGAACCATCTGTGTACATTGTGGGAGCAGGGCCTGGAGATCCTGATTTATTGACGGTGAAGGCGCAGAAACTACTGGCTGTTGCTGATGTGATTTTATTTGCTGATTCTTTAATACCTGAACAGATTTTAGAACTTTGCCGAAAAGATGCGGAGATCATTAGAACTGCCAATCAAACTTTAGAAGAGATTTTGCCGATCATGATAGATCGGGTGCGATCGCAACACAAATCTCTAGTCCGTCTCCATTCTGGCGATCCTAGTCTCTACAGCGCCATCCACGAGCAAATGCACCTCTTAGCAGAGGCAAATATTCCTTTTGAAGTCATCCCAGGTATCAGCGCCTTTCAAGCCGCAGCTGCCAAACTCAAAGTAGAGTTGACTGTCCCCGGTTTAGTCCAAACTATCATTTTGACTCGGATCAGTGGACGTACAGAAGTCCCCGCCACTGAGGAATTAACTACTCTCGCGGCACATCAGGCTAGCCTCTGCCTGTATTTGAGTGCGCGTCACGTCGAAAATGCCCAAGCTAAACTACTCGAACACTATCCAGCCGAAACCCCCATTGCAATTTGCTTTCGCATCGGATGGCCCGATGAAAAAATCAAGGTTGTTCCCCTGAATGAAATGGCAGACTGCACTCATAAAGAAGAACTAATTCGCACTACACTTTATATAATCAGTCCAGCCCTCTCGGCAAATAAAGGGCGATCGCGTTTATATCATCCCGAACATAGTCATCTATTCCGTTCATCTCATAACTAAAGGCTAGTGGTCTGTCAAATTTATTTTGACGGTTAGAGAGACGCGATAAATCGCCGTCTCTACAGGAAATTTATCCATCAATTATTTCTTGACACACTACTAGGGCATTGGGCATTGGTTATTCTCCTTGTCCCCCTCATCTCCCTATTGCCTCTGCGTTTCGATAAACTTAACAATGTGAATAAAATCCCAAATCCCAATTCGGTACTATGCCATTAATTAAAGTGCAAACTTCTGCAACTGCTCCTCAAAAAGCTGAAATTGAATCAATGCTTTTAAGCTTATCAGCCAAGTTAGCGAAACATTTGGGAAAACCAGAATCCTATGTCATGACTGCTTTTGAGTCAGAAATTCCCATGACTTTTGCAGGGAATACAGACCCGGTTTGCTATATTGAAATTAAGAGCATCGGCACAATGAAGCCAGACCAAACCGCAGCAATGAGTCAAGATTTTTGCCAGCAGATTAACCAAACTCTAGGTGTGCCGAAAAATCGCATTTACATAGAGTTTGCAGATGCTAAGGGTGCGATGTGGGGCTGGAACGGTACAACCTTTGGGTAATTTCCCTCTTTCTTTGGTCAAGACTAAGTTAATCTGGCAGGTGTAGGATAGAGATCCTACATCAACTCTTGATTTTTTATGTCTGCTACGCCTCTTGTATCTCAAGTTGAGTTACACAACCCAGTAAAATCAGAATTAATTCCCCCCCTTCTCGGCGCTTCTCTTGCGGATTTAACCACTTGGGTGCAGCAGCAGGGACAACCTGCTTACAGAGGAAAGCAGCTGCATGAATGGATCTATGACAAGGGAGTGCGATCGCTAGCTGATATTTCTGTCTTCTCCAAGCAATGGCGGAAGGAAGTAGCAGAAGTTCCCATTGGGCGCTCAACTTTACATTACCGCTCTGAGGCTCCCGATGGCACAGTCAAATTTCTTTTACGATTAGCAGACGATCAAATTATTGAAACTGTTGGCATCCCCACCTTTGCAGAAGCGGGAGATGGGCCAAAATCCCGTTTGACAGTTTGCGTCTCTACTCAGGTGGGTTGCCCAATGGCGTGTGATTTCTGCGCTACTGGTAAAGGAGGCTTCAAGCGGAACCTAGCACGCCATGAAATTGTTGATCAGGTGTTAACTGTGCAAGAAGATTTTCAGCAACGGGTTAGCAATGTCGTATTTATGGGACTAGGCGAACCGTTGTTGAATACTGAGAATGTCCTAGCAGCGCTGAAATGCCTGAATCAAGATGTCGGTATTGGGCAGCGATCGCTTACAGTTTCTACAGTGGGTATTCGCGATCGTATCCGTCAGTTCGCGCAAAACAATTTGCAAATCACTCTCGCTGTTAGTCTCCACGCCCCCAATCAAGCGCTGCGGGAAAAACTCATCCCCAGCGCCCGCGCCTATCCTCTAGAAGATTTGCTGACTGAATGTCGAGAATATGTGGAAATCACTGGACGCCGCGTTACCTTTGAATATGTTCTCCTCGCTGGTGTTAACGATTTACCAGAACATGCATTGGAACTTTCAAAATGCCTGCGAGGATTCCAAAGTCATGTGAATTTGATTCCCTACAACCCCATCCAAGAAGTAGACTACAAACGCCCCAACCGGGATCGCATTCAAGCATTTGTCAACGTCCTTAAGCAACAAAATACTGCTGTTAGTGTGCGTTATTCCCGTGGTTTAGAAGCTGATGCTGCTTGTGGACAATTGAGAG
The DNA here is from genome assembly GCF_003443655.1 of Nostoc sphaeroides. NCBI lineage: Bacteria > Bacillati > Cyanobacteriota > Cyanophyceae > Nostocales > Nostocaceae > Nostoc > Nostoc sphaeroides. Next base: position 5,442,619 of record NZ_CP031941.1, on the reverse strand, counting down.
CAAGTAAGAATTAAACCTCTTGCAGTCAATTTTATAAATAAACATGGAACCGCAGATAAACCCAGATATATCTATCCTGAGAATTATCTCTGTTTATCTATGGTGTAAAACCGCTTTAAATCCTGTAGATGGATTACGGAAATCCGGCAAACCATGTAAAAAATATAAATGTATAATTTAATTAAGATGAATTGAATATCTAAAAAATGAGATTTTTATGCAAAATCAAGATAATGCACTAAATATAACCTTGATTTAAAAAGCTATTCTCAACGCATTGATATTTAGAGAACGTTATGGGCTACATCACACAAGAAAATTGTAGGTTGGGTTAAGCAAAGCGCAACCCAACAAAGTCCCTAAATCTTGGGTTTCGTTCCTCAACCCAACCTACACATTTCAAGGTTTTTGGTGCTAACACCAAGCGTATTGAATTATAAATAATGTTGACATTTTAAGGGTTTAGCGATCGCTCAACCCAACCTATAACAATTGAGGAAATAACTCTATGTTGAATCGCTTCTTAATGGTTAAAGCATGGCTACTATTGATTGTGCTTGCAAAAGCTTTATCGATTAATTCTCCTACCTATGCACAAATAATTCAGACAAATCCTCAGCAACCTGAGTCTTTTCAAGAAAGAATGAGACAACAACAAGAGCAGCAAAATCAGCGAACACAAGAGCAATTTAACGAAACATTACTTCGGCAACAGTTTCAGCAACCACAACTACAACAACAACAGAGACTACAACAGCAACAATTTACACAACAACGGCAAGAACTGATCCGCCAGCAACAACTGAGACTACAACAGCAACAATTTAGGCAACAATGGCAAGACTTTACACAACAGCAACAACTAAGAATACAACAGCAACAACTCAGACAAGATCAACAAATTAGACAACAGCAACAATTGAGATTACAAGAACAGATCCGACAGCAACAACTCCGGCAGCAAAAGAACAACCTGTAAAATGTTCAAAATTGTTGACAAGTAATTTTATTATTAGAAATTAGAGAAAATATTCTCTAATTTTTAATTTTTAATAACTAGCGTTGTGCATAAATACCTGGGGCGTAAGCCTCAATCACTTTGCCGGTGCGGGTGCAACTAATCATCAAATAATCACAACTAGAGCATTGTGTTCGAGTTAATTGACTATCAGAAATGTAATAGCGTTCTGCTTGGCTGCCGCAATTTGGGCAGTAAATTTTTTGTACTGTCTGCATTTTCAAACCCCTGGTTGTAACTATTTTTTATTTGAAAAAACTGCTAGTGAAACTAGCAAAAATTTTGATTTCAGCCAACTTAACAAACTTTATTAATATTGGCTGATTATTTTAAACAAAATTTCAGATTTGAAATATTTACGATATCTTTATATATTATCCTAACATTTAAGTGATTTTACCCTCCTACTTTAGATACATAAATTGTTTTTTAATTAAATACTGCTTAGAGATTTACTGATCCCTATTGCGAATGCCTTGAGAGAGACTTATTTATAGTCATTTCAGACAAATAGAAAAAAAGCCGTTCTTGTATTCAAAAATTAAACCCAAAAAAATACTGTATATTTAGTTACAAATTATTTATTTTAAGATTTAGTTAATATTTGCTGGCAAGATTTATGAGATTAAGAAGATTTTTAGCAACGGTTTAATGGTGAACCGTTACTGAGTACTATGAATCAGCGATCGCTAAATGTTTATACGGTTGATATTAGCGATCGCTCCTCTAAGTTTGTAGGTTAAAACACAATACAGTTCAGATAAGACCAAAACACTTGTAGAGACGGCGATTTATCGCGTCTTATAGAGACGGCGATTTATCGCGTCTTATAGAGACGGCGATTTATCGCGTCTCAAAACACCCAAAATTTTTGCCAGTAGCCCTTAACCCAAGCGTATTAGGTTAAAAGATGCTTTATTGATGAGGATATCGTTTTGAAATCTAAGTGTGAAACTCCAGTATGGATTGATATCTGATCTTTGAGATTCGTAATCAGTCAAATAAACATCTTGATTGTTCCACTGGTAAATCTTTTCATGTATTTGTCCATCAGGGGAATCAATATTGTTTTCATAAATCAAGATACCATCCCAGCCTAAAATGGAACGAACTTCATCATAAGACATGCCTGTAGATATAGAGTTATATAAATTTTCCCTGATTTCAGATGACAAATTTATCTGTTGAATCTGTATAGTTTCATTAGTATTTTGATTAAAGACTTTGAACATAGAGTTGATAAAGAAAGTAGGCATCTGAGTAATAGAAAAAACTCTATAGGAATAGAAAAACGCAATCCATGCCAATAAAGCAACAGCTAATAATATTGAATATTTCATAAAAAAAGAGTGGAATAATCACCCTACAATTTTCTCCAATAATATAAATTAGGGTAATATAGCGGTTATCGTTTACGTGAGGTACACCCGTAGGGGCACGGCACTGCCGTGCCCCTACACCTCGCGATATAATGTTGTACCGCATCTGAATGGGAACCACTATAACTAACGAATCCCTGCACTAGTTTCGTGAGTGCTGGTGTATGAATTCGTAATAGTATTGATCGTACCCCAGACTCTAGCTGTCGTCTCTTCATAAAAACTACCATTTAGTTCAGCACCAGCTTTCTGAACAGTAAAATCTTTAAAAACTTTTCCGACTTTACCATTGTTGTACTCGGTTTCAACCTTGCCATCAATGGAAATATTATTAGATGAAGAGTTGTAATCTTGGGTGCGAGTTGAATTGGTTATATTATCGATATTTAAATTAGTCTTTGTTCTGCTTTGCTGAATTGTCCACTGGTTCAAAACAAAAGTCTCACCGGCTAAAGTAGGGCTAGCAAACAAACTAGCAATAATAGCTAAACCGAGAACTTTTTTCATTACTTTGTCCTCATTATAAATTAGTTAGCTTTGTCAGAAAAACTAATCTTGCCAAAGTAACTAAAAGAAGTACTAGGGTGGATTAATCACCCTAGAATATTTTCAAATTCCATCAAGCACTATTAATAATTAACGAACACCTGCGCTGGTTTCGTGAGCATTAGTATATTCGTTAGTTCTAGTCTTAATAGTACCACCAAGCTTAGTCCAATTAGTTTCACTATATTTACCATATAGCTCACTACCTGCTGTATTATTGATAAATTTATCAAAGGAAATTTCTGTACCACTAGCAGGTGTGCTGATATCAATAGCACCATCGACGTAATCTTTTTCAGCCCAAGAATTATATTTTTCGTTACGTTGGGAAAAAGTCTTAGAATCAAGTTTTAAATCTGTGTTTGTTACAGTGTTACTCCAGGAATTTTCGTCACGCACAAATGTTTCACCAGCAAAAGCAGGGGTAGCCAAGAAGGTAGCAAGAATAGCCAAACCAAGAACTTTTTTCATGAGTTTATCCTCGTTGTGAATTAGTTGTCTTTTTCAGCCTCATTTTTAGGTAATTCTTGAGACTGGAACCTGGGAAGTTTGTTAGGCTCATTTGTATTATTTCTGTTTATAGCAACCCCTTTACAGACAGCAGAAATAGTAGGAAAGCTGTCGGGGCTTAGTTGGATACCAGCACTGATTAATTCAGCACAGGCACGAGCATTGATAATTTCTACATCATATTGAGTCTTACGAGAAATAGTTTCAGCCATTTGTTTGCAAGTACTCTCTAAGCTTCCACCCAAAGGGAAAACTATAGAAGCATTCATAGCATAAGAGGCATTGTTAGATAAACTAATCCCGTCATAGGAACTCAAAGAAGTTCCTAATATTAAAGATGGCCTCGGACACACAACATTAATTCCAGCTACTCCTTGAATCTTATAAGTAGCCGATTCACCCAGGTTGTAAACTCCTGTTTGATTAATTGCAGCAGAGTTGCGTTGTTGATTATCAAGAGTCTGCTCTTGATTAGGCTGAGATTGAGAATTAACAGAGTTAGTGACAGACTGTGCTTGGGCTTCGAGATTTATGCTAACTACTCCGAGTAGACATAATAAGGAATGGTTAGTAAATAGTCGTAGAGCTTTTTTAAACATTTGAAGTTTTTTAGATATTGCAAAGGAAGAGTGTTAAGAGTCATGGATTAAGTAACTTGGCAGAATAAAACCAAACTAAGAAAGATAAATTCAATAAAAATTGTCTTTCTTCTTGCCTCCTACCTCCTACCTCTTGCTTCCTGCCTTATCCCAACGACAAATTTTTACGCTGGTCTACTTGGTTTACTAATTGGGTGCTTTACCTCATTAAAACAAGTAGTATCTGCCACTTGATTTACTCTTTAAAGTGTGGATGTTTCTGAACTTTTGCTGTTCGTTATTCATCACGAATTAATATTCTCAACTATCGAGAAAAAGCGCGAGGGGGTTTTTGTGGGGTTAAGTGGGAAATTGGCAAAGATTAATATTCATAAAGCAAAGATAAAATTAACTCTAAATAAGAAGATAAGAAGTAAAAAATTTAAAGAAAAGATAATACAATTTTAAAGTCAAAATGAAGATTAAATAAACTCTTTGAAAAGTTATTCAATAGAAGCTGATTTTTTAAAGATAAAATAAACTTGCTCATAAATTAGTTAATACCTTGTATCATTACAAATACTTAGATAAACAATATTTTAAATTATCTCAAGTTGATAAATTTTATATGACCGAAAAAGCTCCCTTTGGGTGGGAGAAAGGGTTTAAACTCTTTAATTTCCGAGAATTAAGCATCTACATAAAATTCATCAGATTAGTTTGACGTATGAACATCCAAGAGTTATTAACTATTGCGGATAAAGTGGTATCGAAATCATCTGGCAGACACTTGACTGATTTACAAAGTGATTTGTTAAAAGCATCTTCTGAAAATCAGACATACGAACAGTTTGCCAACGATCGCGGCTACTGCCTCGATTATATAAAGAAGGATGTCGGGTCTACGTTATGGCAATTGCTATCTCAAGCATTAGGAGAGAAAGTTACAAAAAAGAACTTTCGGCAAGCGTTAGAGCGATATCAACAGGCTGAAAAATTTGTGACTTATGACGAAAAAGAAAAACAGCAATATTTTGGCATTTACCTGATGTTTTGGCTTTTTAAGGAAGCACAGAAAAACTCGACAACCTTTGAGAATCGATACTACAGCATAGATGCCGATTAAAAGGGAACAGGGAACAGGCAAGAGGGAACAGGGAAATCCCCATAATTAAAATTAGGGGATTTGTACAAGGACGTATTTTTTCTTGCGCTGCGCGTCCCCTTAAAAAATGTTTTTATTTTTTTTCATAAATAAATTTAGGGGCTTTAGACCCAAAATTCGGGCAGGTTTTCAAAGCTGTTCCCTGTTCCCTCTTAAGAGTTCCCTGCCCGAAGGGCTTGGTAATACTGGTGTCTTGGAGTTAAAACTAGCCCTTTCAACGTGACTCGTAAAATATCTTTTCTTCTCTCTGCGCTGCGCCAGTTGCTTCAAGTCGGGGAACCCGCCCAACGCACTGGCTTCTCTGTGCCTCTGCGGTTTGAAAGTAATTTCTAAACCATAGAGTGACAGATAAAAGAGGAATTATTGTCCAAAAATTTCACCACATTGAAAGCCCTAGAATTAAAACTTCACTCATTGAAAATTTCAACTACTTATGTAATATAGCGGTTCCCATTCAGATGCGGTACAACATTATACGCGAGGTGTAAGGGCACGGCAGTGCCGTGCCCCTACGGGTGTACCTCACGTAAACGAGAATGGCTATATGCTTTTCACCCATATCAAGAAGGATGAAAATAATCGTAAATTTCTTGAGCCAAACGCGGGCCGATTCCTGGAACCTCAGCAAGTTGTGTGGGTGCAGCTTGCCGAATATAATCAACTGAGCGAAAATGCCCTAGTAGCTGCTTTTGTCGATGATGTCCTAAACCAGGGATTTCATCTAAACGCGATCGCTTCAATTTATCACTACGTTGCTGACGATGAAAAGTCACTGCAAATCGGTGCGCTTCATCCCGCAACCGCCGCAACAATTGCACCCCTGCTTGTTCTGAATCAGTCGTTAAGGGTTTAGATTCTCCCGGTAAAAAAATCTCTTCTCGCTGCTTCGCCAGACTTACAACTCGCAAGTCTTCTAATAAATTCATCTCTTGCAAAACGGCGACAACTGATGATAATTGACCTTTACCACCATCAATCATGATTAAATCAGGCCAATCTGGATTACCCAAACGTGACAACTGTGGATCGTCACCATACTTACGGAACCGTCGCCCAATAACTTCAGCAAGACTAGCAAAATCATCTGAATGTCCCGCCGTCACCGTGGGATTTTTAATTTTGTAGTGGCGATAATGCTGTTTGGCGGGTAATCCGTCGATAAACACGACTTGCGAAGCTACTGCATTTGAGCCTTGAATATGGGAAATATCATAACCTTCGATGCGATGGGGTACATCTGGTAAATCGAGAATGGCGGCTAAATCTTGCATTGCTTGGTGATTGCGATCGCCTAATTTTTGCATTCTTTGCAATTCATACTGGGCATTTCGCTCTACCATCTCAATTAATTCTGCCTTAGTTTGCCGCAAAGGAGTCAAGATTGTGACTTTTTTCCCTTTGCGTTGAGTTAAGACATCCGCCAATATCTCGCTATCTGGTAAATCATTCTGTACCAAAATTTCTAAAGGTATTTCCACTGAGTCAGCAGTTTGGTAATGTTCCTCTAAAGCTCGTTGTAAAATAGCTCCCGGTTCTGCGTGAGCATCCGCCACAAATGCTAAACGTCCTACCAATTGTCCAGCGCGAATCTGGAATAGTTGAATGCAAGCGTATTCTTCGTTGGCTGCCAGTGCGATCGCATCCCGCGAAACTGTATCATCTGGTAAGGAAACTTTTTGATTAGCTGTCAGCGACTTTAACCCAGAAATTTGGTCACGAATCCGCGCTGCTGACTCAAAATTCAAGTTTTCAGCTGCTGCGTTCATCTGTTGAGTCAAAATCTCAATCAGTTCCTGAGTTCGCCCTTGGAAGACCATCGCTATTTTTTGCACAATTTTGCGATATTCTTCTGGTGAAATCATCTGTTGACAGACACCCGGACAACGCCCTAAATCATAATTTAAGCAAGGACGGTCTTTAAAAAGTGGTTGAGGGCGTTGTCGTTGTGGGAAAATCCGCTTGCACAGGCGGACAATTTCTCGTAATAAACCAGCATCAGTATAAGGGCCGTAAAATTTATCCTTTTCTTTGCCGAATTGACGTTTACGGGTAATAAAAATTCGCGGATAATCTTCTGACCAAGTGATGCAGAGATAGGGATATTTTTTATCATCTTTGAGCAGCACATTAAAGTATGGCTGGTGCTGCTTGATCAAATTCGCTTCTAGTGCTAACGCTTCGGCTTCGGTATCAGTGACAATGAATTCAATTTCTGTCACCAACTTCACCATCGTGGCGATGCGTTCACTCTTGTTGTAGCCATCCCGGAAATAAGAACGGACACGCGATCGCAACTTACGTGATTTACCTATATATATAATGCGATCGCTACTGTCCCGCATGAAATAAACCCCCGGTTCCGGTGGAATTTCGGCTAGACGATTTTCCAGTCGTTCTGGCTCTTTAACCAGTGGTAATATTTGAGTAGATATAGTCACAACCAAAATTAAGTAATCTTTCTCTATTTTAAGAAAAATTATTTTTTCGTGCCGATTTAACGAGTAATTATCAAGTAAATGTAAAGTAGCTAGGCTTTTAGTCTGCACATTAGGTTGGGTTTAACTTTAGTGTTACCCAACAAATTCTGATAAATGTTGGGTTTCGTTCCTCAACCCAACCTACGCAGTTTAAGGTTTTTGGCTCTAACCCAAGCGTATTGAAATATGAATCTTATTGCTGGAAGAAAGTATTCATAAAAAAAGGGAGCTAACAGCTCCCTTACTTATTTGTCTTATTTGTAGTTTTGAATCCACAATCTTAAATAGATGCTTTTATGAACTACCCACAGTTGGCTCCGCCTGAACTGTGGGTTTCTACATCCCTCAGTTCGTTTTTAGCGGAGATTTCTATAGATTTTTGACGCTTCAATGCCCCTAGTTGCTTCAAGATCACCTGCTGTTTTGCGGGTGCGTGAAGTAGAGCTAGACGACTCTGCGTCTGCGAGGCTAGTTCCTAACCCCGGTAGAGTACCTTTTGACCAGTAAAGCATAACTTCGGCTGCTGCAATATCCCTATCCTGCACGTATCCGCAACTACACTCATGCACTCGGATGTCGAGTGTTTTTTTGTGTTGATTTCCGCATTTGGGACAGGTTTGAGAAGGCTTTACAAGGCGGGTTGGAACCTCGATAAATACACCACCAATCTGTTCTACTTTGTATTTAATGGTGCTGCGTAGCATTCCAAATCCGACATCAAGTATCGACTTGTTTAGTCCAGCTTTCTGTTTTTTGCGTTTGCCTTTTTTTGCTTTAGCGGTCATGTTTTTGACCTCTAGTTTTTCAGTCGCTACCATGCTATTACTGCTGGTTATTTGTGTAGCAACTTGATGAACCCAATTTTGCCTTTGGTTAGCAACTTTGCGTTTTAGTTTACTAACTTTGATAGCAGCTTTTTTCCATCTTCTAGAAGCAAGTATTTTCTTCTTTCTATTGGGTTGGCGCTTCCTTCTTTTCTCCTTGGATGCTTTCTTGATTAGATGTTCTGCATTTCTCAAAAACTTAGGAGCCTCAACTTGTTGATGATTCTCGCCATCAGTAATTGATAACGCTGCATTACATCCTAAGTCAATACCAACAGCGCCAACAGGTAAAATCTCTGGTTTCAGAACTTGGTCTAAGACTTCAACCGTAATAGATGCGTACCACTTACCATTACGAAAAATGATAGTGCAAGTAGTTGGTTTGCCCCAATATTTAGCCTGCCCACGCATCTGAATACGTCCAATCTTAGACAAATTGAGATACCCATTCTCTCCATCCGATTCAACAGAGTAGCCAGTTTTAGCGGGATATGTCCACCCTGAATAATGCCTAATTGATTTGAATCTAGGACGTTTACCTAAACCTTTGAGCCAACGCTCAAAAGCAAAATCAACACGTTTTAATGTTGCTTGCAATGCCTGAGAATTAATTTCTTTATACTCAATCCAAACATCTTTGAACGCTGGTAAAGAGTTCTGCTGCTCCATGTAGTCAACAGAATGATTAAAGTTTTGATACTGATAAAATCTATTGTTAACAGCAGCGTTATACAGGTCTTTGTGTAACTTCCGGTGATATCTCAAAGACTGCTCTATCTGCTCATTTGGGTATAACCGAAAAGTCATTCGCCTGATCGCCACTTTTATTTTTACCTCCAAGAAATTAAAAAGCTATATCATTGATAATACAATCGAAGTGTAGGTTAGTCAAGTGGTTGTCAGGAAAGGTTCTCACTCTGTTTTCTCTGTTCACCTGCATTTTGTGTTTGTCACCAAATATCGACGCAAAGCAATAACCGCTCCAATGTTGGAACGGTTGCATGAGGTACTGGCAAATGTTTGCATAAAGACAAAATGCCGATTGATAGAATTTTCAGGAGAATCAGACCATGTTCACCTATTGGTAGATTTCCATCCTGATAATAATTTATCAGCGTTAGTGGGTAGTCTTAAGTCGGCTTCTAGTAGAATTATTCAAAAAGAATTCACGGAACATTTAGCAACTTTCTATAAAAAACCTGTTCTTTGGTCTAGTTCTTATTATGTTGCCTCAACTAGTGGCGCACCAATTGAAAAAGTAAGACAGTACATCAAATCTCAAGAAGTGCCTACAAATTGATTGGGGATTCGTCATACATCTGGTATTTGTTCAAGAAACGCAAGAAAATCAATTCCAGATGCAATCCTCATCCCCCGCTCCCTATCCCCACCTTATGAGTACATTGAAGGTGGGGACTTCCGCGACTCGTTAAATTTGCGTTGGCTAGCAAAAACACCAGCAACACCCAACAGACCAAGCATTACTGATGGTTCTGGGACTGCTGTAGGCAGCTTTTGTGACCAGGTATATTTTCCAGAGTAAGATTCCTTGTCATCGGAAGCTGTAATACCCGTGGCTATTGCATCAAAGCTATAAGCAAAGTAAGTTTGAACATCGTTACCAGTGCCGACAGTTACTTTGGCAATTTCACTCGCTTGTATACTAGTCATTTGAAGTGCTGCTCCTGTAAGCATTCCATCCCAAACTGAGTTGCCTGTGGCGTACCTATTTTGTAGCTTTATATCTAAACGTGGCTTAAGGTCTTTGTGTCCAATTATATCAAGTGTTAATTGACTAGTGCTGGCATCGTATGCAAAAGTGCCAATATTAGGATCTCCAGAACTGGGAAGACCAGTAGATAGCAGAGAACTCAATAAGCCAGCCTTGCTAATTGTTGTGCTTCCAACCGTAACTTTATCCCCGTTCACAGTGATACCGCGAGTACTGTGAGCCTGAAGGAAACCATCAAGCCATTGTGAACCAAATATCTTCCAATCATCTTTTGTAATACTGCTGACCGTGACACTTTTTCCATCTACCGTTGTAGTGAAGCCAACGTTAGAAGTTGGGTTTTCGTCACTAGACCAAAGCTCGACGTTAGAAGTGGGGTCGTTATCTGTCAAAGCTTTGATGGCAGCATCAGTACCACCTTGTGCATCCCCTTTAATAAAAGTAGCACTTGAGCCGCCAGTGTAAGTGTTAATTTCTTTTGTATTATTGAACTCAAAGGATAGAGCGTGTGCTGGGGCAGTTGCAAGAGCGCTTACACCAATAGCCATTGAGGCACCAATTAAAAGTTTCTGAAAAGTCATTTTCATTTTTTCAAGTCTCTATCAGTTTGGAAGTTAAGTTTTAAACTACTGCTGTTTCTAAGCTTGGGCTGTCTTGACTACAGGCTTTTGGCAATACGGCTGCTTAAAACGCGACCTGCATTGTTAGCCATCTTTGGTATCTCAGCGCACAAACCCAGTTTAAGAAACGGGGAGACCTGATTGGGTAAAGTTACTGCCGATTATCAATGAAAAGATGAAGAATATTTTGATATTTTCAAGCGTATAATTACTTATATTATCAAATAAAATAGTTTTTATAAATACAAGATGCTATTTTTGAGTTCAGTACAATACGGTGATTAGTAGGGACGCAAAAATGTGCATTAGTGTCAACTTAAGCCCAAAGTCTTTTCAAGCCTCGTTTCTAGGCAGAGGCTAGAAACGAGGTAATATCTCAAAGCATTCTCGCTTACCGCGTGTTCCATTCGTAGACTTTGCCGCCGTTTAGCTTGAGAAAAAATTTAACGAAGGAACTTAGCCATTCTTTCCACAGCAGTTTCTAACAAAGCTGGCTCATGCACCAAGGCAAAGCGGACATATCCTTCTCCAGATTTACCAAAGCCAGCACCTGGGGAAGCGGCTACACCAGTTTGTTTGACTAGTTGGGTACAAAATTCTATGGAGTTTTGACTCCAAGGTGAGGGCAATTTTGCCCAGATGTACATTGTGGCTTCGGGAGTAGCAACATTCCAGCCAATGCGGTGTAAAGCACTGATGAAAGCATCACGGCGCTGCTTGAAGATGGCGACAGCAGATTTTACCCCAACTTGAGGGCCAGTTAGGGCTGCGATCGCACCATTCAAAATTCCCCGATACTGATTAAAATCAACGGCGGCTTTTACCTGGCGTAAGGCGTTAATTAACTCGGCATTACCGATGGCGTAGCCAATGCGGAAGCCCCCCATATTGTAGGACTTGGAAAGGGTGAAAAATTCAATCGAGACGCTTTTCTCTGGATCGGCTTGGAGAATTGAAGGGACTAGGGATTTTGGACTTCGACTTCTCTCCGAGACGCTACGCGAACGCTCAGTCGAACGATTTTGGACTTCGACTTCGCTCAGTCGAACGATTTTGGATTTTGGATTAGGAGAAGAATCTGTCCAGTTCCCAGTTTCCTGAAATACTAAATCTACGTAGGGGAAATCGTGAACCAGGACGAGATTGTGTTGCTGACAGAAGGCGACAGCTTCTTGGAAGAATGATATTGGTGCGATCGCAGCAGTGGGATTGTGAGGATAACTTAGTACCATCATCCGCGACTGAGCCAAGACTGGGGCAGGAATATCAGCAAACACTGGTAAAAAATCGTTTTCTGCCCGTAGTGGCATCGGGTAGATTTGACCACTGGCTAGGTAGACTCCCCCTGCATGGGAGGGATAACCTGGATCGAGCAACAGGGCAAAATCTCCTGGATTGAGTATTGCTAGGGGTAAATGGGCTGTGCCTTCTTGAGAACCAATTAAAGGTAGTACCTCAGTTTGGGGATCGACTTTGATACCAAATTTTTGTTCGTACCAGTTGGCTGCGGCTTCCCGAAACCCAAGAGTTCCGTTAAACAACAGATAGCCGTGGGTACTGCGATCGCCAAGAGATTGGGCGATCGCCTCAATAACGTGTGCCTCGGCTGGTAAATCAGAAGACCCCAACGACAAATCAATTACCTCTCGTCCAGCTGCCAAAGCGATCGCCTTGGCTCTGTCCATATCAGCAAATACATTAGATTGCAGGGGTTGTAAACGCTTTGCAAATTGCATGTTAGTCATTTGTCCTTTGTCATTTGTCATTTGTCATTTGTCCTTTGTCCAATGACCAATACAACTCTTGGAGAGGCTGCGCCCTAAGCCTAGCTATGCCGCAGGCTTTACGGCAACGCTCAGTACAAGTTACTAATGACCAATGACCAATGACCAATGACCAATGACCAATGACCAATGACTAATGACTAATTACTATTTAAGTGCGTATCTAAGAGTTCGAGTAATTTATCCTTACCGATGACTCCCTCGGTCGATATCAAAACTTCCTGCCCTTGAAATAGTCTCAGAGCTGGTACACCTTCCACTTGATACTGCTTAACAGTGAGTGGGTTGGGGTCAATTTCCATTTTAACGACTTTGAGGCGATCGCTATATTTGGTAGCAGCTGAGTTAATCAGGGGCGACATCAATTGACAAGGGCCACACCAGGAAGCCCAAAAGTAAACTAATACAGGCTGTTCAGCTTTTAACACTTCTGTTTCAAACTCAGCATCAGTTATGGTGATTACAGCCTTACTCATTACAGTCTCCATCAGGTGGCGATCAAAGTTGGCACACACAATACTTTATCCCAAAGTCGTCAATAGTTTATAGTCAATAATTCATAGCTATTAGGAATGTTAACTATTGACTAATGACGTCAAATCCCACACCCAACAGGTGTGGGACTAGCTCAAATAAGTTTTCTACCAATTTTACAATTGATCCAATTGCTTGCGTAGAGAATCCAACTCGGCATCAACTACTTCATTAGATTTAGGATTAGGAGCAGTGGTTTCTTGTTGCGGTGGCAGTTGCGCTTGAGTTACTGGAGTAGCTGGTGGTAACATTTGTGCTTTCAAAGCTGCCAATTCATCATCAACATCGCTACCACCTTCCAACTGGGCAAATTGGGTTTCTAAATCTGCACCTGCTAACTCTCCTAGTGCCTGGGCCCGGGATTCTTGCATCAAGACTTTTTCTTCCATCCGCTCGAAGGCAGACATTGCGCTGCTGGTATTCATCCCACGCACCATGCCTTGAAGTTGCTCTTGGGCTTTGGCAGTGGTGATTCTAGCTTTGAGCATTTCTTTCTTGGTTTTAGCCTCAGAAATCTTGCTTTCCAGCTGGATTAAGTTGCGCTTGAGGGTTTCAACTTGAGTGCTTTGGGTATCCAAACTAGCTTTGAGGGCGGCGCTGGTGTCGGTATAAGTCTTTTTGCGCTCTAGAGCTTGTCGTGCTAGGTTTTCATCACCTTTTTGCAGCGCTAGTTGGGCATTGCGTTGCCACTTATTGATTTCATTTTGGGCATCATTATACTGTTTCTCACTGCGTTTTTGGGAGGCGATCGCCTGGGCTACTCCCTGACGCAGCTGTACCAAGTCTTCCTGCATTTCCAGGATGGCTTGTTCTAGCATTTTTTCGGGGTCTTCGGCTTTGTTAACCAGATCGTTAAGGTTAGAACTAACTACTCGTTTAATGCGATCGAATAATCCCATAACTTTGTTTTTCCTTGTTTGCTTTACGCTTTTTGTTGGACAGTTAGCTTTTTATTTTTTAATAGCTACCTATTTCAATGTAATCTTTCCGGTTTGAATCAGTACCTTCTAACAACTCTTAATTTTTAAGATATCTCCAAAGTGGGGTAATTAGCCGAACTTCAATCCTGAGTTTTAGGTAACTGCTGTTGGGGAGGCTGTATCTTCTGGCTCTCCTGGGTGAGGAGACTGTTGTGCTGTGTGTTTTCTGCCCCGTTTAAAACCTGCACCTTCATCGCTGCCAATTCGGCATCTACATTATTAGTAGATTCCAAGGAAGTAAATTGTGTTTCCAAGTCGTCGCTACCAAGTTGAGCTATTGCTTCTGATTGAGCTTCTATTTGCGAAACTTTTTCTTCCATGCGCTCAAAGGCATTCAGACTGCTGGTGGCAGAAACTCCGCCAAGCATTTCCTGGAGGCGATAAGACGCTTCGGCAGAACGGGCGCGAGCAATATACATATCTTTTTTTGTTTTCGCCTCGGAAATTTTTAACTCTAGCGATCGCATATCCTTTTTTAGCCTAGCGACTATCTCGTTTTGCTGCTCTATCTGGGAAAAGAGGGCTGTAGCGGTTTCTTTATAGGCTTGGCGCTTAGTCAAAGCAACACGAGCTAGAGGTTCGCTGCCTTGTTGCAGGGCCAATTGGGCGCGGCGATACCATTCTTCTGTTTGAGACTGGGCGGCTATTGCCTGCCGTTCGGTGCGTTTTTGGGTAGCGATCGCTTGTGCTACACCAGAACGCAACCGCACCAAATTTTCCTGCATTTCTAGGACAGTTTGCTCCAGAATCTTTTCTGGATCTTCTGCACCACCGATCAAACTATTGAGATTAGCTCGAATCACCCGCAGGATACGCTTGATTAATTCCATGTCGGCTCTCCATTCACGAAACCCAATAATATTTAAGGTATCGTAGATTTTTGCAACTTATGGCTGCTGAACCCGTGCCTTGATTCCCCTTGCCTGTAACAATTCCAGATGTTGTTGTACTTGCTCTTTAGTCTTAAAAGCACCCAAATAAACTAATTCTTTGTTGGGTGATAGATAAGCATCGGGAATTACTTGCCGTGCTGAGGCTAAAGCTGCGTCTTTATTATCTATAACTACATGATAGAACCCATCTGTTGATGGTTTCATTTCTGCATCCGGCTTGGGTGAGGTATTTACCGTTGAAGTGGGAGGCAAATTCAGGGGAGGCAAGGGCTGTACTGTCGGTACTGGTGCTACAAGCGGATTTGTCGGTTTTAGGGCTGTGTTGGGGTCAAGCAATGGCGCTTGAGGATTTGCTCTTTTTTCGGGAACGACTGGATTAGGCACTACTGCGAGGGTTGGTTGGACTTTGGGTTTTAAGCCAACTACATCATTGGCGTCTCTCACCTCAGGAAATTCTTCAGCAGCTAGATTGGGATACTTGGGTATAGATGTGCTTGGTGGCTGGATCTGAGGTTGGACAGTACTTCCGACTTCCTGAGTATTTTCTGGTGCGGGAGACGAGTTCCCATTAAACAACTTGCCTAAATTCCATTGTGGTAAGCTTTTGGGATTGAACACTACATAACCCAAGGTAAGACTCGCTACCAATAGCAGCAACATCGAACCGATACCCAAAGGTGATAGTAGACTATCGCTAGAATTACTTGGTTTCTTGGTTTCTGGTTGTTCTTCTGTTAGACTTCGCAGCAGTGCTTCACTAGATTCCAAATAGTCATCTGGGTGCTTAGGGGTGTCATCTGTCTGCAAGAGATTTTGGCTCTTAGTATCCTTAACTATTGCTGGCACGATGCTGCTACTAAAGTTGGGCGGCGGCGGCGGAAGGTGAGTTTGTGTAGCAGAATCTGAGGTGGAGGGCACATTGAGATTATTTAGTTCTTCAATTTTTGCCATAGCTGACGCTGGGTTCTTTTGAGGATTCACAGCTAGAGAAGATGTCGGTGGTATATCAATTTTTGCCGTAGCTGGCGCTGGGGTTCCCTGATGATTCACGGGTACAGATGCAGGCGGCAGGTTCGTTTTAATTTCCGTTACTGATGACTGAGTTGTGCCCAATCTTGTAGGGATGGCAGTTAACGGCTGGGGTTGACTGCTCATGTAACTTGCAACACGGTGCTGCTTTGATGCCACCAAACCAGTTCGGGTGCGTCGGTATCGAGCTAACTCTTGATCTAGCGGCACTTCTAAACTCGCTAGCGCTGCTGCTAGTGCTGGTTTCAACCCAGGTGTTTTAGACGATTGAGTACCGGAATCATTCAGGGGGTTTTGAGTCATTGCCTCTGTACCTCAAACGTAAATTGCTGGAATTAACTTTAGATATATTTGTGACAATAGTAGCGAAAATTATTTAAATAGATAGATTGGGAATTGGGCATGGGGCATTGGGCAGTTATCAGTTGTCAGTTATCAGTTAAGAAAATCGTCTGTGATAACTGTTCACTGATAACTGTTCACTGATTTGAGTCTCCCTCATCTCCCCCACTCCCCACTCCCCACTCCCCACTCAGCACTTTGAATGATGTCGTTGAAATCAATTAATGATATTTTAGGCATTCTAGAAAAGCAGGCTAAATGGCAAGAGCAACCATTTCAACGCCTGCTCAAGTTTTGGCCAGAAGTTGTTGGGCCAGTGGTTGCCGCAAATACTCGACCATTGTCGATTCAGCGAGATGTTTTGTCGGTAGCAACTTCTAGTGCTGCTTGGGCGCAAAACCTGACTTTTGGTCGCTCGTCTCTGCTTTTAAAGTTGAATAAAAACTTACCAACACCTCTGGTTGATATTCGCTTCTCTACTGCTAACTGGAAGAATCCATCGGTGGAGAGAAAACAGCAACAAACGGTTTCGCCCCATGAGCATCCCAGTTATCTTGGTGATGAGATTAGCCACCCTGATGTTACACCCACCAAGGATGTAAATGCTGCTTTTGGAAATTGGACGAAGATTATGCGATCGCGATCGCATGGCTTACCCCTTTGTCCCCAGTGTCAATCTCCCACCCCACCCGGCGAACTCCAGCGCTGGGAAGTCTGTTCTGTCTGTGCTGCTAAACAGTTTTAAATTGAAAGCAAAATAGTTTAGCGATTATTCTTTGAGCAGAATTTATCCTCTACTAACTTGCTGCTTTACATAAAATATATTTTTGATCCTTGAGAAAAAATATATTTTACTGCTAAAGTATGCCTAACGTGGTATAAAAAGCAGACTATTTATCTGAAATTATATGCCTTAAGCTATCCTTAAGGAGGAACTTAAAAGGCTAGATAAATCAAAAGCTTTGGTTTTAGTCTTGATCCCTAATAATTTTTAGCCAAAATCCATAGGCAACCACTCTAGGCATTATTGAAAAATATAACAAGAATATAAAAATATCCTAAAGTTTATTTTTTCGTCGGGATCGCTGAAAGCTATAGAAAATAATGACTTTTTGGCTTTTCTCTATCTTTATATATAGAAGCAGAATATAAGGATGAAATTCAGCCGGAAACGGCACTAAAGATGAATCCAAATGAAACCCATTAAATTTTTAGCATCTGCCTGTAAATATTGCCGTCATTACCAGCCAGAGGGTCGCCGTGGTGGAACGTGTCAGCAATTGGGAGCGCCAGTTCAAGCAACTTGGAAGGCTTGCTCTTTGGCGCTTCCACCTTTTGCACCTTCTTGGGAAACCTTGGAAGATGCTTGGGGTTTACCAGATGCAGCTCCAGTTTTAACATCTTGTCAATCTTTAGCCTCAGATTTAGGCAATGCTGTTGCCCCTGTAGAAGAAATAGCTGCCTCTATATCTGAACAGGTAAAGGCTAAAGCAGTCGTTATTTAGTCATTCATTATTACTGAACTGATTTTGTAGTTTGCTTAAGATAAGATTTTTTTTTAAATTTTTAGTGCTGTAAAAGTTGATATCTACAAAAATCGCACCTCGATAAAGGGTGCGATTTTTGCAATTAATTTTAAGGTAACCAAGGAAAAGAGCGAAAATCTGGTGGGCGCTTTTCGAGAAAGGCTTGTTTGCCCTCAGACCCTTCTTCTGTCATGTAATAAAGTAGGGTGGCATTACCAGCAAGTTCTTGTAAACCAGCTTGTCCATCACAATCAGCGTTAAAGGCGGCTTTGAGACACCGAATTGCGATCGGACTTTTTTCTAAAATCTCCTGTGCCCATTGAATACCTTCTGCTTCTAGTTGTTCCACTGGGACGACACAATTAATTAAGCCCATTTCTAGCGCTTGTTGTGCATCATATTGACGGCAGAGAAACCAAATTTCTCTAGCTTTTTTTTGTCCGACAACGCGGGCGAGATAGCTAGCTCCAAAACCACCGTCGAAACTGCCGACTTTCGGGCCAGTCTGTCCGAAAATGGCGTTATCGGCGGCAATGGTAAGGTCGCAAATCAAGTGTAGGACATGTCCACCACCGATCGCATATCCAGCTACTAAAGCAATCACCACTTTCGGCATGGAACGAATCAGGCGTTGTAAGTCCAGGACATTCAAGCGAGGGATACCAGTATCATCCACATAACCTGCATGTCCCCGCACACTTTGATCGCCACCAGAACAGAAGGCATATTTACCATCAGTATGTGGCCCATAGCCAGTAAATAGGACGACACCAATAGTAGTATCTTCACGAGCATTACAGAAAGCGTCGTACAGTTCAAAAACTGTTTCAGGACGGAAAGCATTGCGTTTATGAGGACGGTTGATGGTGATTTTTGCAATGCCATCAGTTTTTTGATACAGAATATCTTCGTAGGTTTTGGCAGTTTGCCAGTTAATTTGCATTGGTATGGAGTGCGCTGTTGCTTCAAGAATTTTATCGCGGACGTAGGGACATGCGATACCTACGGTGGGCTACGCCTACGCTAAAATTGCTGTCTCAAGCCTTTACAATTTGGTAATTGTCTGGGTCTTGAGGAATAAAAATGCGACGTGACACCATTTTCTACAAATTATTTAAGCAATTTCCCGGTTTGCTGTTTGAATTAGTAGATGAACCACCGCCAGAAGCCCAAAACTACCAGTTTGAATCGGTTGAGGTGAAAGAAACGGCGTTTCGGATTGATGGAGTATTTTTACCTCCGGCGAATGCAGTTTCCAAAACCGTCTTTTTTGCTGAAGTCCAGTTTCAAAAGGATGAAGACCTGTATCACCGCTTCTTTAGCGAATTGTTTTTGTTTCTCTACCGCAACTCTATTCGTTACGATGACTGGTTTGGGGTCATAATTTTTGCTTCTCGCAGTCTGGAACCTTCTTCTTCTTCGATTCACCGCGCTTTGTTAGAAAGTGGTCAAATCAAGCGGGTTTATCTGGATGAGTTGGGGGATTTGCGAGAACAACCTTTGGGATTGGGTTTGATGTTGCTGACAAATGTTACTTCTGAAACTGAAGCAGTGGAAGGGGCGCGGTTTTTGTTGGAGCAAGCACAGCAACAATCGGAGCAAGCGATAATTGATTTAATCACGACGATTATTTTCTACAAGTTTTCTAAGCTTAGTCGAGAGGAGATTGCAACGATGTTGGGACTGAATTTGGAAGAACCACGGGCGATTCGGGAAGCGAAGGAAGAAGGAGAAAGAAAGGTCATTTTACGACAGTTAAACCGACTTGTGGGTGCAATTCCTGATGCGCTTCTGTCTCAGATTCAAGGGTTATCGGTGGAACAGTTGGAAGCTTTAGGTGATGCTTTACTGGATTTCTCTACTCTTGCTGATTTGGAAAGGTGGTTACAACATCAACAAAGCGGGTAAGTTTCACGTAGGGGAGAAGGGCGATCGCTCCTCCTCCGACTGTTAAAACGACTATTTGATAAAATTGCTGAGGAACTTTTAGCCAAAATTCAGGCATTATCGCTGGAACAGTTGGAAGCTTGAGCTTTGGCGATGTAAAGATTTTGTAACTATAAAGAAAGAGTTTCAGCCTCTAAGAGCCTTAGCTTTTTATTCCTATCTCTAGTTAATAATGCTGTAATTTATGTGCTATAACATACTTTTATTTAAGATTTAAAACTATAGTGCAATGATACAAACCAATTCTCCTCTTATTCAAACCGAAGATTTTATCAGAAGCGGTTTCTTTCCTAAAGAGTTAGTGCCAGCATTTACAACAGAAGGACTTGCAACTAATTTAGATAAAATTAATAGCATTGTTCAAGAAACACCAAAAAAGTCTTCTAGTAAATGCTCTTATTATTCATTTCCTAAAAGTAAATACTCCCGCCGTAATTTAGCAATTCCAAATCCTTTCCATCAAATTATTTTATGTAATACATTATCTGATAATTGGCAAGAGGTGAGGGAATCTATTGAAACTTCTTTTCTATATAAACCATTATTATTTTGCTGTAAGAAAAGAAGTGAACATTCCTCAGATACAGAATCTTTTCCAGGCATGGAATCTTCTCTTAGTAGTGATTCAACTCTTGAACGGGCTGTATCTGCCAATTACAAAGATTTGCTAGATTGGCGGGTTATTCATTCAGTAGGTTATTCTTATTGTCTTCACGCTGACATTTCAAGGTTTTATTCTACTATTTATACTCATAGTATTCCGTGGGCTATTCATGGAAAAGATATCTCTAAAATCAATAGAAGTGAGTCTCTAATAGGAAACAAAATTGATCGTTGCGTTCGTAATACACAAGATCAACAGACCTTAGGTATTCCTATTGGAACTGATTCATCATTGATCATAGCAGAAATTATTGGTTCTGCCATCGATAAAAAACTTAAACAAGTAATACCTTTTATTTTTGATGGATTTCGTTATATGGATGATTATTATTTATATTTCAACTCTCTTTCAGATGCAGAGTTTGCACTTTCTCAAATACACAAAATCCTTCAAGAGTTTGAATTAGAAAATAATTCCGAAAAAACTTTTATTGTTGAACTTCCCGAATCTATTGAGCCAATTTGGGTGTCAGAGATGAGAAGATATCCTATTAGTGATGGAAATATAGTAGAACAGCATAGTGATATCATAACTTACTTCAGTAAAGTATTTGAATATTCAAAGTTATTTCCAGAGGACTTTGTAATTAAATATGCTCTTCGCAAAATCAGTAAAACTTGTATACAACCTGATAATTGGAATCTCTATGAATCATTCATATTACAATCAATTATGGTTGCACCCAATGCATTAGTTGTAGCCACAGAAATACTACTTAGCTATTCGATGTTAGGATATAAATTAAATAAAGAAAAAATATCTTTTACAATTAATTCGCTAATTTGTAAACATAGTAATCTAAATCATAGTCATGAGGTTTCATGGGCATTATGGTTAAGTAAGACACTAAATATACCAATTGAAGGAAAAACAGTTCAAGCAATTTCTGACTTAGAGGATTCTGTTGTAGCTATTGTTGCTTTAGATTTATATCAAAATTATGATGTTATTAAAGATAAAGTAGATTTTAAAAAATGGCAAAGTATAGTAAGACATGATCTAACTGACAAGAATTTATATTCTAAAAACTGGCTTTTATGTTATGAGGCAAATATCAAAGGATATTTTCCCAAAATCGACCAGAATTATATTGCAGAAGACGCTTTTTTTTATGCTTTAAAAGATAATAATGTCAGTTTCTACGATAATACGAAGCAAGTTCAAAACTTAATACAATACATCATTAATCCCTATGATTTTGATGATGAAATTAATCCTATAACAGATGATAGTAGTTGGATGCTTTACTAAATAATCAATATTTATTATTTGAAAACTTAAAACTGATGCTCCCTATTCAGCACTGTTTATTGATTTTTGCTTAAAGCCATGATCAAGTAATACTGGTGAACAGCATTATTATTGGAAAAAATTATGGTAAAGCATCTTTAAGTTTGATACCATAAACGGTTCTTACTTTTTACCTAAATGCTATATTTTAGCAAAATCCATTGGGTTAATTAAATTATAAAATCTGCGGCAAACTGCCGTAAATTCTCCTGTCGCCAGTTAGCGTCTGTCTTTCGATTTGTCCGCAACTCTAAAACCCGCATACCCGTGGTTGTTAGTGGGTTTAATCTTTGCTGCAAATGCTCCCAAGAAGTAATCAATTCATGCGGCACATTATAAGTAGCGCACAACTGAGCAAAATCAATATCCTGGGGAGTGCCAAAAAACTCTTCAAATGGCGGATCAAATTTGGCAATGGGTAACATTTCAAAAATGCCACCGCCATTGTTATTGATTAACACAATCGTCAAATGTCCGACAAATTTATTGCGGATTAAAAAACCATTTGTGTCATGCAACAACGCTAAATCTCCCGTTAACATCACACTACTTTGCTGACGATGGGCAATTCCTAAAGCTGTGGATAATGTGCCATCAATGCCATTTGCACCCCGGTTAAAATGCGATCGCACTCCTAAATTATTCGGTTTCCAGAAATATTCCACATCCCGCACAGGCATACTATTGGCAATAAATAGAGGCGTTCCCGGCGGTAAAATCTGAGAAATTAACCAAGCTGCTTTACTCTCAATGATTTCATCTATTTTCCCCATCGTCTCATCAACAGCTAACCTGACTTTCGTTTCCACATCACACCATTGCTGCAAATAGTCTGAGGAGAAGGATAAATTTATCTCCTCTGCTTTTATATCTTCTACAGATATCCGTAAATGCGTCGTCCTCCCATGCAAAGGATCGAGGTTTTGGTCGCTCTTGTCAATTACCCAGCGTCGCGGTTGGGTTGCATCTATCCAGCTACGCAATTCTTTACTTGTAGGCATTTCACCCACTTGAATAACCATTTCGGGCGCTAACTGCTTTGCTAGTTGCTGATTTCGCAAAATCAGGTCATAAGTGGAAATTAAATAAGGGTTGAGTTCGGCATAATTTCTGACTGGGGAAAGTCCCTCAGCTAGCACAGGCCATTTGAGAGTTTGGGAAAGGTGCGCGATCGCTCTACAATATTCCTGTGGTTGCGACGGTTGGGCAACACCTGCGATGATGATACCGCGATCGCATTCTTTCCATTGTTGGGGAATAGGCAATGGGGAACTTGTACTGAGCGCAGTCGAAGTATGGGGAATAGAGAATGGGTTTGCTATTCCTGCGAAAAAGTCTTCTGGATGAAACTGTGATTGTAAATAACTCAAGTCAATTCCATCAGGAAGAGGCGCTAAAGGATCGCGAAAGGGAATATTCAAATGTACTGGCCCCTTTGCAGGAGTTTGCGCCCTTTCCCAGCTATGAATTACCGTTTGTCGCAGATAAGCTAGCATTCCCAGATCAGCAGAGGGTAAGGCTAACTCTGTTTGCCAATTTGGGTAGTTTCCATATAATCTCAATTGATCTACAGTTTGCCCAGAGTGACAATCTCGCAATTCTGGGGGTCTATCGGTGGTTAATATCAACAGTGGAACGCCACTATATGAGGCTTCAATGACTGCTGAATAAAAATTTGCTCCTGCTGTACCAGAAGTGCAAACTAGTACTACAGGGCGACTGGTTGCTTTAGCTTGTCCCAAAGCAAAAAAGGCGGCGGAACGTTCATCGAGAATGGAAATCGCTTCAATATCGGGTGCTTGTTGAGCAAAGGCGATCGCTAAGGGTGTAGAGCGCGATCCCGGACAAATAATAGCACAAGTCAATCCCAACCGCTTTAGCGTCTCTGTTAAAATATAAGCCCAAAGTTGATTAACATTTTTATAAGCGATCGGCATTAAATCAAACATACTATAAAACAATCTTAAATTTTAGATTTTATCTAGGGATCAATTTAAAATCCATCTGGGATTTGACAAATGCAAAGATGGAACCCAACATCGCCACGCGAGTTTGTGGTCAGGAAAATCCCCAAGCAAACTTGCTCAAGTTTCTACAAAATGCACAATTTGCTCTCAAACATTTATGGACTGCATTCATTTAACGGGAATTCGCTGCTATGGCTACACTGGGTATCTACCAGAAGAACAGGTGCTAGGACAATGGTTTGAGGTAGATGTGAGGTTATGGTTGGATATCTCCACAGCGGCCAAGACTGACGCGATCGAAGACACTTTAGATTATCGCAGCGTCATTAGCTTGATACAACATCTGCTGAAAACGTCTAAATTTGCTTTAATAGAGAAATTGGTAACAACGATCGCAGATTCTATTCTCCAAGAGTGCGATCGGGTAACAAAAGTCCAAGTCATTCTGAGCAAACCTGCTGCACCTATTCCAGACTTTGGTGGCAAAATTAGCATTGAACTGACTAAAAGTAAGCCCAATCTCTAAAGCACAGAAGGTGTTCTTTTCTCAATATCTATTCTTGAGGACTAAATACACCCAAAAATCTTTATAGCGGTTCTCGTTTACGTGAGGTACACCCGTAGGGGCACGGCACTGCCGTGCCCTTACACCTCGCGATATAATCTTGTACCGCATCTGCATGGGAACTGTAGTCTACTTCAGTAGACTTTAGCTATTAACCAAAGAACTTTAGTTCCAGGCGGCTGAGTCAAGCCGAAAGTTTTGCTATTTCTAGTTTAAATGGACACCAATGCACAGATGTGCGCCTCTACGAGTATATACGTTTATCTGTGGTTAAGCTGTTACGCAAATAACATTGTACATTTACCTGATGACTGTTGACCGTTGACTGATGACTGATGACTGATGACCGTCAACTGTCAATCGTCAACTGATATCTTGCAGCATTCTCGATTAGCACCATCGCCCGCCCAGAAATAAATTTCTGGGCTGACAGCTAAAGTCCACTAAGCGTGGACTTTAGCTATTAGCCTCAGAATTCATTCTGAGGCGGTTGTTGGGACTGGTGCAAGATTTCACTCAACCGTTAACAATTATAAAGAATGTTTATATAATTTAGACGCATATCAGCTTAATTATTTTTTCTGTACCCTTTCTGTGCGGTAACTGCTATAAATAGTTATAAATAATACCATTTCACTCACCATTGAAAATTTCACACAGTTTATGACGGGAATTTAGACCCCGACTGAGACAAAACTCTTTGTAGACAAAGCGGTATTAAACTTTTTAATTCCAGATAATGATTAATTTTTAGTAATATTATAGTGAGTGGATACCATTATATTAAATAAAACACACCATATTATTTTCACTTACATAGAAGTCCTATATTGTGATTGAATGAATTTTTATTCATTGATTAATTTTTACATCAATACTATACTTGATATTTATTTTCTTAAGAAAAATTATTACATATTTCTGAAAATCATTTTTTGATTGCTAGTAATTACATGGTAATTTATATTATGGTTAATAACTTGATATTAACCGTATAGAATAATCAGAATTAGCTTTGACAAGTACAGAAATTATTGGAGGTTAATAACATGATGTTATTGGCTGGTGACTCAGTATTTATATCAAGCAAGAAGACAGAATAGTTAGAAATTGTTTATGATAAAATAATGAACTTTATATGATTTGATACTCAGAACAAAAATCTGAACCTTAGAAAACAGGTTATTGTAATATGTTCGCCCGCAAAATCCTAGTTGTTGAGGATGAAAAAATCCTAGCCTCAAATATTAGAAATAGTTTACAGAAATTAGGCTATTCAGTTTCAGAAATAACTAAGTCTGGTGAAGAGGTAATAAAAAAGGTAGCAGAAACTCATCCGCACTTAGTATTAATTGATAGCTGCCTAGTTGGAGAAATTAACGGTGTACATGTAGCAGATATTATTCAGAATGATTTCCATGTGCCTGTAGTATATTTAACAGATTGTTCTGAATATAAAACAGTGCCAAAAAATCAGAGAAATGAGCCTTTTAGTTACATAGTCAAACCATTTATTGAAAGTGATTTACATTTGGCAATTGAAATGGCTCTGTACAAACATCAGATCAAAAAGATATTATACGAAGAAAAACAGAGGCTGATGGCAATTATTAACAGCATGGGTTGTGCAGTGATTGTGACTTATGCAAATGGTTGTATTCAGATGATGAATCCCAGAGCAGAACTAATCACTGGCTGGAAGGAAAGTGAAGCGTTTGGAAAAGATTTAGTAGAAGTTGTTAATTTAGTTGACAAAGATGTAGGAGAAAGAATTGAAAATTTAGCGACAGATGTAATCGAAGCAGGTGAAGTTTTAAATTTCCCAGAAAACTGTACACTGATTACCAAAGATGGCAAAGAAATATCCATTGGTGATAATGTTGCACCCATCCGCGATCAAAATGGCAATATTACTGGCGCGGTTTTAGTTTTTCAAGACATCACCAAACGCAAGCAGACAGAGGCGCAATTGATGCGTAATGCGTTTTATGATGGGCTGACAGAATTACCGAATCGGGTTTTATTTTTAGATCGGCTCAGACAAACAATTGAACGTAGCAAACGCAGAAACGATTATTATTTTGCAGTTTTATTTTTAGATTTAGATGGCTTCAAGGAGATTAACGATCGCTTTGGGCATGGAATAGGGGATGATTTTTTAGTAGCGATCGCTAGACGTTTAGAGTCGTGCTTACGCGGTGGCGATACTGTAGCACGATTTGGTGGCGATGAATTTACATTACTTTTGGAGGATATTAAAGATATTACCGACGCTACCAATGTTGCTAAACGGATTCAAGACTCCTTACGATTGCCAGTTAACCTGAATGGATATCAGTTATCTACTACAGCTAGCATTGGTATTACTTGGAATTTTAGTAATTATGAGGAGCCTGCAACTCTACTACGGGATGCTGATATTGCTATGTACCGAGCTAAAAGGCAGGGAAAGGCTACTTATGCCATATTTAGTTAATTACTAGTGCTCTGTCTCATTAATTCTGATTGATTAGTTTGTTACCAAAACCCTGTAAAGACGCGAAATTTCGCGTCTCTACAACCCCGCAAAATTAATGGGACAGACTACTAGTACAGCGCGGCATAAATAACCGACCCATTCAAAATCAATGAAACGCTTACATTGTATTGATTTTGACTTTTGACTTTTGACTTTTGACTTCCGCCTTGCGGTACTAGCCGCTACTAAGGTGTATCCTAGACAATCGAGAAGCTACATAAGTTGGTCATGGAAAAAACCGAAAAACAGAAAATGCTTGCAGGCGAATTATATCTGGCGGAAGATCCAGAATTGGCTGCCGAAAGTAAGCGAGCTAGTCGTCTGTTGCGAAGTTACAATTCTACAACCGAAGAACAGCAAGAGCAACGGCAGCAAATTTTGCAAGAATTATTTGGAAGGATCGGTGACAAAGTATTAATTGTGCCACCTTTCCACTGTGACTATGGCAGTAATATTTTTGCTGGCGACAGATTGTATATGAACTATGGCTGTGTAATTTTAGACTGCAATACAGTTCATATTGGTGAAAATGTCTTGTGCGCTCCTTATGTGCAAATTTATACTGCTTATCACCCGACGGATCCAGAAATTCGTCTTTCTGGGAGAGAATTAGCTGCCCCAATTAACATTGGTAATAATGTCTGGATTGGTGGCGGTGCAATTATTTGTCCAGGTGTAACCATTGGTGATAACACAACCATTGGTGCTGGCAGTGTAGTTGTCAAAGATATACCTGAGAATGTTGTCGCTGCTGGCAATCCCTGCCGCGTCATTCGATATTTATCTTAAAATTTAAAATTTATATCCTCTAGCAACCCAATAGAGCCAGTCTGCGATCGCTTCTTCAGTTTCGCTATCAGCATCAATTGCTATTATTTCAGATAACTTTGCAGAATATACATCATCATCTTTACCATTAATGTAAGCCACTTCTACAAGCATATCTTTTAAGCACTCATCATCTGGGGCCATTCCCAGCACTTCCACTGGTTTCTCCTCGGTAGAACCTGATTTGCGTCCCTTCTTAGTCCATTTAGCCATAAAGGGAAAATTCAGAGTCTCTTCGAGGTAATAGTACCAACCCATTGCCCGATCTTCTTTATCTTCAGCATCTACAATAATCTCTGTTTTAATGCGATGCTCTCGGTTTTCGTCGGCTTCAACACTAGGCATAAGATAACGCTCTACGTATAATGCATTTTGATAATATTACCAAAGTCTTGGCTAAGAATAATTTTTCTAAAATATATAAGTATGTAGGACTTAGGCATCAGAGATACCCCAACACCCTTAAAAAGGCGGCTTTTAGGGTTCTTTCCTTTTTAGGAGGGATCTGGTTTCAGTTTTCAGTGCGTAAGTCCTGCTATATCTAAGTTATACAAAAAACCGCTTGTCATTGACAAACGGTTTTCTAGTTATTGCCCTCAAAGGGTATAGCAATTCACGAAAATCCTGATACATATAGATTTCTCGTAGGGGCAAGGCGCAATGCCCGTAGGTGTCAACTTAAGCCCAAACCCTTTTAAAACTCTCGTTTCCAGCCTAGAGGCTGGAAATGCTATTCTATTGGGCTGCTGCCGCAAGTCTTGAGGCGGAGCCTCAAGGACGGGCATTCCCAGCCAGAGGCTGGGAACGAGGCAATCTCTCAAAGCTTTGTTTTCGTTCAGAATTCAATTCTGTTAGGGGATAGCTAAGGTTTAGCCCATTCTGGCGACTGACTCCTGAATTCTGTTTGTTAAGGGACTTCCAAGTAAAAAAATATTCCATTGCTATTGTTCACTGTTGACCGTTGATGGTTCACGAGTTTTCAGTCAACAGTCAACAGTCAACAGTCAACGACTTTAATGTGGAATAATTTATTTTTTGGAGTTCCCTAAACAAGTCTCAAATCAGGATAATTGGCTAGTACATCATCAGATGTCAGGGTATCATTTTCAGCTTGCGGAGTCCAAAGAACTTCAATTGCCAGAAGTTTCTCACTGGGGATACTACCAATTTGCCGCAAAGCTTGACGCAAATCATCAGCACTGTTAATCGCTGTGGGGATTTCAAACTTACCTAATGTCGCCGCCAGCAAGGTGACGATAATGTATTCACCAGGGCCTTCGGTAAATAGGCGGGTGGGGTTGTCGAGTTCACCAGCCGGAGGTAAAGCATCTTTGGCAAGGGCTGCTTTTAGCTGGTTGTTGACGTTAGAAATAGTTTCTTCGCTAAACTTGCTGCGTTCTGCCAGTGACAGGCGATTAAACTGACTTTCAGCTGAATTTAAACTAGCTTGTTGAGTGCCACCACCTGCATATACAAAGTATTCGGGATGGCGGAGTAAAGCTAGGCTGGCTTCTTGGAGAACTTCTGCTCTCCCCTCTGGAGTGTTAGTATCAGCAGTTTCAGCAATGTGGTTGAGTTCATTTTGCAATTCACGGGCTTGAGCTAACAAACCTACTTGCAAACGAGTCACAGAAACCGGAGAGTTACTGGTGTAATCTGCTTCACCAGTTTCACCGCCAGAGACGCGGCGGAAAGTTTGCAATATAAAATTAGCGATCGCAAAGAAGATTAAGATGCTAAATAGACCACCAAATCCTCCGCCAATACCCCAGAAAGGAAGTAGGAAGGGAAAGCCAAAACCACCACCAAAACCACCACCAGGATAATATCCGCCTCCGCCAGGAGGTGCATAAGTGCGGGGTGTATAGGTGCGGCTAGAAGGTACTCTAAAGGAGCCACCACCGATTCGACCCCCACTGCGGGCCGCTAATGCTCCATCGGCGTGGCTAAGAATCAAAGTTAACACTAGTCCTAGCGCTAAGAAGCTTTTTAACAGTGGTTTGATGGTTTGTTGTAGTTTTTTACGCATAATACTATCGCTTGGAAAACTGAATTATTTATGATTTCTCCCCATGCTGGTAGGAGTGTTGCGGTATGTCGCTAAGGCCAGCCTGTAAAAGCTTGCTTTGTAGCATTCACGTAGCATAGCCTTTTAAAGGCTACATATTCAATTTACCGCGTCTTCTGTTGGGTAGGCAGCGATCGCAGGGGGGATTTCTCGACTGGGGAACCGTACCTTAAGATATGTTCACAATTATAGAAACTATTGTTGCTAGGTTTTGGACTAGCACTTTACATAGCTTTATAAGGCTTTCCTCGTTCCCAGGCTGCGCCTGGGAATGCATTCATTGAGTCAGAGACTCAATTTCTAACTGGAAGCAGCAACCCCTAATCAGGCATTCACAGGCTCCGCCTGGGAACAAGATAAACAAGGAATAATGGTAAATCGAGCTTTTTTCGACTTATGTGTACACCGTAGCCTTAAAGGAAGAGAGAAATAGAAGAGAGGTTTCCCGGATAAGAGTGAAAAGTTCAGAACAGCCTAGAGGATTCAGGATATTCTATTGAACTTAGCTAGATTTCCTAATTTTCGCAATAGTTGTTTACTGATCAATTTAGTTACATACAAGTCTTAGCTTTTATTTATTGTTCATCATGCACATAAATTCTCAAGTAGTGAGAAATTTGGAGCAAAAATAAAATCAACACAATAAAAAAACAATCTTTCTGGCTAATCTTGTAAAATCGGCTGCAAATTTGTCTACCACATTCGTTTTAAAAGAAATAAAATAAGAATTAAGGCTTTGAAAATAATCCTAATTGTAAATAAATTAAAAATTATTTGAAGTAAAGTTATCAGCTTTATTATGGAACATATTTCTCAACTAACAGCCGAAATCAGAGACAAAGCTGCATACCCAGATATCCTAGTCATATCCCGGATTTTCCTGCCGAAAGAAGCTGTAATTGGGGAATATATTTACAATCGCTGTCTCCAAGATCCAGAACGAGTAATTGTGCTGGCGGCTAGTTGCTCAGGAGACAAAGTATTTGATCAAGGTCAACAGTTTCCCGTGTATCGCTGGTTTTATCCTAGATATTGGGGTAGTGGCTTTGTGGAAAGTATCGTGAAGCCTTGGGTAAATATCGTCTGCTCATTTGTCTTAGCAATCAAACTCTATTTTCGCTATCACTACCGTTATATAGAGTGGGGCCACGGCTATGATTTCCCTTCGCTGTTGCTATTGAGTTATTTATTACCTATTCGCTATTTTATCTATCTGCACGGCAATGATTTTCATTGTACTTTACACAATCCAGTGCTGCGATCGCTATTTAGATTAACACTTCATAGAGCCGAAGGCATTGTTTGTAACAGTTCTTATACAAGAGACTACCTCAGAACTGCTTTCCGATTAGATACTCCTACCCACATCATTAACCCAGTAATTAGACCAGAAAAATTTGGTAATAATGTAGCAAGCCCCAGTAGCCTTGATGATTTACGTGTTCGTGTGCGTCAGGCGTACAACATTCCCGATTCAGCAATAGTTATTCTCTCCATCGGCAGGCTAGTAAAACATAAAGGTTTCGACCAAATAATTGATAACATCCCACTATTGCTAACTTTTGGGGTCGATGTCCACTATATAATCTGTGGTCAAGGGTCAAGCGAATCTAAACTGAAATCTCTGGCGCATCGTTTGCGGGTAGATAAGCGCATCCACTTTGCCGGATATGTGCCTGAGCGAGAATTAGCTGGTTATTATGCTGCTTGCGACATATTTGCCATGCTGACTTTATTGGATACTAAAGCTAATAGCATGGAAGGTTTTGGTATGGTTTATTTAGAAGCAAGTTACTTCGGTAAGCCGATAATTGCCCCTCGCTTAGGCGGTGTTCTAGACACAGTTCAGCATGAAGAGAATGGAATACTGGTTAATCCCAATTCTGGTTATGAAGTGTTTCAAGCTTTCAATCGGTTGTGTAAAGATCAGCAACTACGTGAGCAACTTGGCCGCAAAGGTAAAGAATTAGCCAAGGGTCGAACCCTTCATAGATCCCTTTACAAATCAGAGGGATAAACGCGATTTTGTAAGATGAATTCACCTTGAGCGAATGCTAAAAACTAATGTCACTGAAGTACATATAGGGGGTAGGAGGCGAGGTTTGCTCATGCGTGTCAACTTAAGTTACAAATAGCTTATCTGAAAGCTTCCCCACCCGCCTTGAACTAAAGTTCTTTGGCTTTTAGCTAAAGTCTACTCAAGTAGACTAAAGATTTTTGTCTATATTTAGTCATCTTCAGATGACTTTCGCTATTATTCTTGGAACTTCAGTTCCTTGCGGGACATGGCTTTTAGGTTAATTTGACACCAATGAGCTTTGCTCGCCTGCTCACACAGCCCTGAGGAGAATGGGAAACGCTGCGCGTAGCTTGCTTCCCCACAGGGGTACAAGTGGTGAAACCGCAAGGGCGCAGTGGCTCCCTAAGCTACACCAATTTTAGAATTCAGGACTTAATGGCGCGCTGGCAAGAGCGATAATTCCACTAGTATTAAGAACTATGGTATTACTTCCCTGCCGACGAAAACTTACAAAGTCATCTGAAGCAAGCCTCGGTGACAATCTTGGTTGAAATGAGGTTCTTGAAGAATTATATAAAATATATTCTCCATCATAATCACCAGTTTCTCCAGGTTGTAAAACTTGGCGTTCTGCCAGTACGGACGCTCCAAAATTATAAAAAGCTCTCGTCTCACCTGAATCATTGATAACTTGAAAACCTCCAGTAATTTCAGAGGCTTCGTCGAAGCTTAATTCAGATAATGAACCTTCATTAAGGTCATCAAATCTAATAGAAAAAGAATCTTTTTCAGTTTGAGAAGTTGTTTTCAGCATTATAGTACTCCAAAAATACTTCAGCTAATAAAACATAATTCAGTAGCCAGAATTAAGAAATTTAATTCTGTGTAACTGGTGGATAAATAAATGGGTTGAAGCCTCACACCGAAATAAAAGTTTGGTGCTTTAGTAGAAAGTGACGGTTTTGAATTTTCTACTAATTGATTCTAAATTCTGAATTCTGAATTTTGTATTATTATTGATAATGATGCCAAAATATAAGAATTCTGTCAATCAACTTAAAGTTGTTTAATAACTCTCTAAAAAGAATAATCTAGGCGGCTGGAAATCGATTCTATGTAAGCAAAGTCTGCTTCCGCGCCCTAATACTAAAATAGGGGTTTTAATTTTATTTGATGAGAGTATTTTGAGAAATTTTCCACGCTGCTTTAACTAATTCTGGCGATAATCCAGCAGTCTGCCAAAGCAATTATCGCTTTTCTCTGCGCCTCTGTATAAGATTAATATAAGTGCTATTGATAAATAACCTATAATACTAATTCACAAAAACTCTGATATAGGACTCATATTTGATTTTTGAACAAAACTCAGTACACCTTTATTCTTTGTTCCCAGTCCCCAGTCCCCAATCCCCAGTCCCTTACCTCTACAAGTGATTCAGAAATCAAATCGGATTGCTATACATATATATTTATTAAAATGGCAATGCCATGCCATTAGCAACTCATTTGTATGATTCTTCAACTTAAATTGTATAATCAATAGCTTTGAAAATGAGCAATATTGCAGTGTAGAATCTTGCTGGTGATTCCATGAAATATGCAATGAAAAATATCTTGTTTCGTATGTGGCGATCTCTTGGGCGTTACCGAACACAAGCTGTTATATTTACAGTTATTGGATGTATTGCTGTATTAAGTGTAATTACCTTTGGGGCAATGTATGTTGTGGCTCAACCTGCTTCAACCTCATCTGAACGTCTTACTATTAAAACACCAAATTTGGGGCGACACTTTCAAGAATTCGGGCGTGAAGGCTCAATATTGATTTACGATTCAAAAAATAACCGCTTCTATGAACACAATCCTCAACGTAATGTAACTGCGATCGCTCCAGCTTCGACATTCAAAATTTTTAACGCGCTGGTAGCTTTAGAAATAGGTATAGTCCCTGATGATGTGGCGGTTCTAACTTGGGATGGAATTCACCGAGAAATTGATGCTTGGAATCATGATACGAATTTGCGTCAAGCCTTTAAAGATTCAACTGTTTGGTTCTATCAAGTACTAGCACGTAGGGCTGGATATGAACGAATGCAGCAATTTATTAACAAAGTAGGTTACGGAAACCGTCAAATTGGCACAGCCGCAGACATTGATCGTTTTTGGCTACAACAGCAGTTATTGCAAATTACACCCAAAGAGCAAATTAAGTTTTTGCAACGGTTATATCAAGGCGATTTGCCTTTCTCCCAAAGGACAATAAATCTTGTCAAAGATATTATGATACGCGAACAAACTCCAGACTACACACTGCGGGGGAAGACGGGATGGTTAACAAGTACCAAACCAAACATTGGTTGGTTCGTAGGTTATTTAGAGCAAAATAAAAACGTCTACTTTTTCGCAACAACCCTTGATATGGATAAAGCAGAGGATGCACCCGCCCGCATCGAAATTACACGACGTAGCTTGAAAGATTTGGGCTTGCTGACTCAAATCAACTAACCACCGCCAACAATAGTTACCACTTCTAAGCGATCGCCTGGTTGCACTTTTGTTTGCGCCCAAAACTGGCGGTGTAAAATTTCGCCATTATATTCTACAGCCACCAAGCGGGGATTGAAACCCAATTCTTGGAGCAAGTCGGGTAAAAAAGTTTGAAACAAACAGCTATGGGTTTCCCCATTTACCTGAATGGTAATCTCATTAGACATAAATAATGTGGGGAGTGGGGAATGGGGAATGGGGAATGGGGTATTAGGTATTGGTTACTTACTAATGACAAAGGACTAATGACTAATGACTAATGACTCTTTTAAAATTCTGGTTTAATGCGATTGAGTTGGGAGAGCAAATATTGAGTCACTAGGGTGGGCTGTTCGGCTTGCATGAGCGATCGCACCACCGCTACACGTTCGGCTCCCGCATCGATCACATCATTGATATTATTGGCATCTATTCCTCCAATGGCAAACCAGGGAATTGAGCAGTTTTTAGCAGCATAGCTGACATATTCTAAACCTGTGGCTGCCTTACCTACTTTTGTCGGAGTTTCATAAACTGGCCCCACGCCAATATAATCTACACCTTCCGCAATTGCTGCTTGCATTTCTTCCTTATTTGTGGTAGAAAGACCTATCAGACGTTGCGAACCGAGTAATTGCCGAGCAACAGCAATGGGCATATCTTGTTGTCCTAGATGCACCCCATCTGCATCGACAGCTAAAGCTACATCCACGCGATCGTTCACAATGAACAAAGCACCGTAGATATGGCATAACTGGCGAAGTTTTCTAGCTTGTTCCAGACGCAAAGAATCATCGGCGGTTTTGTCGCGGTATTGTAAAAGCGTTAAGCCCCCTTTGAGTGCAGCTTCGACGTTGTTCAACAAAGTTTCATGTGGGGAAGTAACAAGATACAAATGCGATCGCCATAACAATTGATGGCGCTGATGACCCATTAAACTACTTTCTAGGGTATAAACCTGATAGCGCATCTGCTTACAAGCTTTGGCCATAGTTGGGTGATAAAGCTTGCTGTATTCTTCCAACACCCGTAATGCTTCTTCTATCCGGCAAAAATTAGCTTGTAACACCGATTTGATACTAGCTCGTTGTTCTTCTTGAGGATGGGTTAACTCAGTCCCAGGATCGCCTGGTGTATCTCGCGCCGCCCGCAATTCTGAAGTATGCCACTTGGCTACCTCTTGTCGCAAACGCTTACATTCAAGAGCCAGCTGGGCATTATTCAACCCAAAGCGACACCATTCCTCAATAATTCGCAAGCCCTCACGAGCGCGATCTAAATTGGCATCTAAAATGCGGTAGACAACTTGTTGTATCTGCTCTTTTTGGCTGTATGGCTCGACCATTAAAACAACCCCGTTAGTGCTTTCATCGAAGTGTGAATGATCATATATCCTAGTTACCATAAGTTAATTAATTTGCTTTTTTTTACTCAAGTTTTGCAGAATATACGTAAAATACGTAGTAGCAAGGGTTACGGGAAATTATCCCATTTTCCTATAGGCAGTGATAAGGGTAGTTTGAGGCTACAGTTTTGCACTAAGGTTAGTCAAGTATTTTAGGGTAAACAACAAGCCTACAAACGACTAGCGCCGCAAGGCGGAAGTCAAAAGTATTATGGTATGGAATCGGCTTTTTAGCTAAATCAAAAAGAAGCCCCACATCTGACCGAAGGCAGTGTGGGATGAATTTTTGGATGATGACGAATTGACCAACAACTAATTCAATCCTACGGATTGAGAGGGCAGTTGGTCGATGAGGAATCATCAGTCTTGGAGCTTGGCAACCTATCGATCCAATCCTCAATTATTTGTGTCACTGTTTTATCCTTATTTGCTGCATACTGCCTCAGCTTGTTTAATCTACGTGTTGACATTCTGACACTTAATCTAGAATTTTTCATAATGGGTACACAATGTTTACCCTTTTAGGATAAAGTATATCTGGTGCTGAGAATCAAGAAATGAGGATTGCATACCAGTACAAGCTACGTCCAACAAAAGTGCAAGCCGCAGAGATAGATAGATGGTTATCTATGTTGTGCGCTCAGTATAACTATTTGTTGGCAGATAGATTTAATTGGTACGAACAAAACCGTAGTCCTGTCAATGCTTGTCCACTAGTTTGTCATCTCCCAGAATTAAGAGATAATCCAGACTACTACTCTCAAAAGAAAACATTGCCTGAACTGAAGAAAAGTCATCCCCATTACGGTGATATTTATTCACAAGTTTTGCAAGATGTTGTCAAGCGAGTTAAGGTAACTTTTGACAGATTTCTGAAAGGTGATAGCAACGGTCAGAAAAGTGGCAAACCAAGGTTTAAATCTAGAAGTAGATACAAAACCTTCACTTATCCTCAGATGAAAGAAGACTGCTTGCAGGATAACTTGATTAATCTCCCAAAGTTGGGGTTAATAAAAGTTGTTTTGCATCGTCAACTACCTACTGGTTTCAAAATTAAAACTGCTGCTGTCACCAAAAAAGCAGATGGATACTACATCACTTTAAGTCTAGAAGACCCTACAGTTCCTACTGTTAAGCCCGACGTTAATCCCGAATCGATTACTGGCATTGACTTGGGATTAAAAGAGTTCTTAACAACTTCTGAAGGTGAAGTTGTTGCTATTCCAAAACATTATAGAAAAGCACAAAAACGCAACATAGTGGTTCAGAAGCGAGTATCTAGACGTAAAAAGGGCAGTAAAGGGAGACAAAAAGCAGTTAAGCAACTAGGTAGGCAACATAAAAAAGTTGCTGACAAACGTCGGGATTTTCACTTCAAAACTGCTAATGATTTACTCAAAAAATATGATGTCATAGTCCATGAGGGTTTAAACATCAAAGGACTTTCAAAGTCCAAACTAGCAAAGTCAGTTCATGATGCTGGGTGGTCAAGCTTTTGATCAATTCTTGCAAATAAAGCCGAAAATGCTGGTTTGCTTGTGATAGCTGTTAACCCAAAAAACACATCTCAAGATTGTTCTAATTGTGGGGCTAAAGTTCCTAAAAAGCTGCATGAGAGATGGCATAGTTGTCCTCATTGTTCATGCAACTTGGATAGGGATCATAATGCTGCGATTAATATAAAGAAAAGGGCGGTAGGGCATTCCGTTCTTAAAGCCAAGAGTCTCCTAAGCAATAGCCGGATTGTCTTGGAAGCCTACACTTACTGCGAAGCAGAAGTGTAGGAGATGTCACGGATTTTAATTGGCGATCGCCTAGCGTGTCCTTGAGGACAAGGTATTCTTGAACAGACACAATATCATTTAGGGACTTCCAATAAATAAATTATCCATCTTGTGGGGTGGGCATCCTGCCCGCCCTGAATACGGGACGGGTGAGGACACCCATCCCACAAAAAAATTTGGGATGTTTTTTTATTTGTCAGTCCCTTATTACCCTGTTTTAAAAATCGCCACTCGCTCAATATGTAAGGGAACTCCAAAAAATAAATTATTCCACATTAAAGTCGTTGACTGTTGACTGTTGACTGTTGACTGTTGACTGTTGACTGAAAACTCGTGAACCGTCAACGGTCAACAGTGAACAATAGCAATGGAATATTTTTTTACTTGGAAGTCCCTAATATTATCGACATAATACTCTTAGAGAGTATAAGAATATATGGTTACTTGCGAGGAGTTGTGTTAAATATGATTCACCATCGTGTGTTACCTAAGTACCATAGAGTAGATATTATGCTTGCGAAGCTTAAGTTTATGAAATCAGCAAGGCTTTTATTTTTTAGTTTATCAGTATTATCTTTTACCGTAGGCATGGGAACGGCGTCCCTGAGTAGCGCGTTAGCGGAGCTCGCCGGAGGCATCGCTCAGATGCCATCGACACCAAATTCAGCACCTCTGGTTGAGAAAAAAAATTCTCATAACGTGCTGTTTGTCAACCCAAATGGTGGAGATGACACAGGCAATGGCAGCGAATCCGCTCCTGTGAAAACGATTACTCAAGCGTTGCGATTAGCTAACGCCAACACTGTAATTATGCTCTCCACGGGCAGTTATAGCGCCGAGACAGGAGAAGAATTTCCCTTAATAATGAAACCGGGTATTTCAATTCAAGGCAACCCTAGCAATCAAGGTAAGGATATTGTAATTCAGGGAGGTGGTGATTACCTGAGCCGGAGCTTTGCCGGTCAAAATGTCACAATTGTTGGAGCAAACCAAACCTTGCTCACTGGGGTAACGGTGACGAACCCAAACCGCCGTGGTTACGGTTTATGGATTGAATCAAGTAATCCGGTAATCGCAGACAATACATTTACTGGCAGTACCCAAGATGGTATTTCTGTCTGTGGTAATGCTGCACCTACCATTAGTAAGAATTATTTTGATCGCAATGGAGCCAATGGCATCACAATTGCTGGTAACTCCAGTCCCAAAGTAAAGGAAAATGTATTTCACGAAACGGGTTTTGGCATCAATATTGCCCAAAATGCCACTCCTATAGTCATAGGGAATCAAATTCAGAACAATAGATCGGGAATTGTAGTGCAAGCAAATGCCCGCCCGATTTTACGGAATAATATTATTCAAGATAATAAAGAAGATGGTTTAGTTGCGATCGCTCAAGCAATGCCAGATTTGGGTAGTGCATCCGAACCTGGGGGTAATCAATTTCAAAATAATGCTCGCTACGATATTAACGCCAGCGCTGCTAAACAGGTGATTTCTGCTGCTGGTAACAACCTGGTGAGCGATCGCATCACTGGTAAGGTAGATATCAATGGTACAACAGCACTTGCAACCCAAAATTCTCAACCTGCCCCTGTCTCTAACAATGTGTTACGAGAAATACCACCAAGCGGGGAAATCACCTTCTCGGCTCCCGAAATATCTGAAACTACTAATAGGCAAACCAGCAACAGCATTTCAGCAAATAATCCTGTTCCTAGACAATTAAACAGTCAATTGCTGCCATTGTTGCCAGCTAAAGTACCGCTTTCCACGCCCATATCCAATCAACAGCAACCCACCTCTAAAGTTGCCGGCTTTCCTACTCCTAGCAGCTTGTCGGCTAGACAAATACCAACTAACACTTCAAGAGTTGCAACTCCCAGTCCAGCCCAGCCATCTGATACACCACAGTTGAATTATGTGCGGATTGAGCCTAATACGATTGAGTTTACTGCTCCTGAGTACCCATCCAATTCAGTTGCACAGCAGCCATTACCAATACAAGAAACTGCTGCTCCAGGTGCTTCTGCACTTTTACCACTTCCTGATAACAATATCCAAACAAGTTCTGCAAGTATTCCAGATGGCGGTAACTCTGCAAGAGAATTTGGTGTACGTTATCGCGTAGTAGTGCCATTAGCAACTAATAAAGATCAAGATTTAGTGCGATTCCTTGCTCCTGGTGCGTTTCCCACTGTTTGGCAAGGTCAAAAAGTTATGCAAGCAGGAGTATTTAGCAGTGAATATAACGCTAAAGAAATGCTCAAAACACTCTATACCAACGGTTTAAGAGCCATTATGGAGCCGTTGAATTGAGTAGGGAATTGGGCACTTGTACTGAGCGACTTGTGCCGAGCGACTTGTGCCGAGCGACTTGTGCCGAGCGACTTGTGCCGAGGTAAGCCGAGGTAAGCCGAGGTAAGCCGAAGTATGGGGCAAAAGAGGCGGAGGATACTTTCACGCTTTGATCGCCCCTGAATTCAAATAGCATAGAAGCAGATAACCACAAAACCGCACTATGACTCCACAACTCGAAGCTGCGATCGCTGCCATCCAACTGCTCTCATCTACAGAACGTCAACAACTGCTGCAAATCCTTACCCAAAGCAATTCATCCTCATCCTCTCAAACCGATCTTAAAAATCTTAGTAATCAGTTTTGGCAAGACACCACGCTCAAGCAGCTACTCGCCACCCAGACCCCTATTACCGTTCATAACCTCAAATATCTCGCTGCTAACTTTTGGCCTGAAGAAGACTCCATTGAGGATTTTCTCACCTTCCTGCGACAGCAGCGCCAAGAAGCGATCGCTCTTTAACGGGTAAAGTAAACTGAAGACAGAAATACCACAAATCCAAGAATTGCCCCCATGAGCGTTCAAATCGAATTTCAGGTTACCGCTCCACCGTTTCGTTGGGATGAAGCTGGAGGTATTCGCATTGGTCAGAGCCGCGTTACTCTCGATAGCTTGCTAGCAACATACCATAACGGCTCTACACCTGAAGAAATTGCTGTTCAGTATCCCGTTCTCTGTTTAGGGGAGATATACGCAGCGATCGCATATTATCTCACCCATCGCCAAGAAATCGACAATTACCTAGAGCAGCGTCGCAAAAAAGCTCAACAACAGCGAAATCAATTTGTCCAGCAGTATAATTTAGCTAATCTTAGGCAGCGCTTACGCGATCGCTATCAGCCCCAAGGAGAATTATAGCCAGTGCGTCTATTGACTGATGAGAACTTCAATGGTTCGATATTGCGGGGCTTGATTCAGACGTTTAACTGGATTGGATATTGTTCGTGTCCAAGATATAGGTCTAACATCAATCTCTCTTCACTTTTCAGCGGAATTTATAATTGACAAAAGCAATGTTATCCCAACTTGTCACGAATGAACCGATTTAATTTTATTCTATGGTAAAAGGTATGGAACCGACCATCCAGCAACTTAAAGCATTCTTTGACTTTTGTGTTCGGGCTAGTAATTTGTTTAGAGATATAGCATTGGTTAGATTTGATGAGAGGACAAGCCGAATCGTGATTTTGATAGGCGAAACCATCCAAGTAGAAATTCTTAGTAACGGGGAGAACATTATCCGATGACAGACTATTTAACTCTTAATGAGCAAGAATTAAGACAATATGTGATATCAAACCCCCAGGATGAGGAGGCATTTCAGCATTACCTCAGCATCATGAGAGCGAAACCGGGGGTAGTGGTCAGCACTCCAGAACAATTAGAGGCTGAGTTAAAACGGCGTATTAATCAAGCTAGTTAACATAGAACCCGTTACTGACATTCCAGTGAATTTTGGGACTTGCCTTTATTCAGCAACGCCGATATTACCGCGATCGCACACCCTTATATCTGCGCTGATTTGGCGACTTGCGTGTTGCAGTCAGCCTAGCAAATATGAAGGTCAGATCCTTTTCATTCCTTTTTTTAATTGTCATTGGCGATCGCCGGTCAAAATGATATCAATTGCTTTAAGAGAGCGATCACGGGTCAAAATAAAATAAATTGACTTGAGAGAGCGATCGCTTTTCTAATGTGGAAGAGGCGATCGCGGTTTCATCAAAGCAACAGATAATTTATAATTTTTTTACTACACTACGTTAGTGCCGCATTACACCTTCTGTACATCCTTACCCCCCTTAATCCCCCCTTGTAAAGGGGGGAAACCGGAAAATCTTGTTCCCTCCCCTTTACAAGGGGAGGGTTAGGGTGGGGTAATTCGAGGACTGGTAATAATTGGATAACTTATGTGTACACCCTAGCCTTTCCAAAGAGACTCTTATAGTTGAATTATATTTATGATACTTTTGAGCGCGATCGCCTTTGCCATAAGTTGGGTTGAGTTAAAGAAACTCATCATTTAATACTCCAACACGACTTTGAAGTACCTCAATACGACTTTGAAGTACCTCAACACGACTTTGAAGTACCTCAATACGACTTTGAAGTACCTCAATACGACTTTGAAGTACCTCAATACGACTTTGAAGTACCTCAATACGACTTTGAAGTACCTCAATACGACTTTGAAGTACTTCAATACGACTTTGAAGTACCTCAATACGACTTTGAAGTACCTCGATACGACTTTGAAGTACCTTTTGCTTATTTTATGTAACTTTTTTGACGGATTTAATAAATTTTTCAGTATAATCCACTAAAAATAATTAGGTCGATCTTAATTTGCTTGAATTTTTCCGAATTATCTCTCAGAGAAGTTTATTGTTGCATTGGCTACAGTACATACAGTAATCCTATAACTTCTTCAGGAGCGCATCTCATGGCACGACTAAAACGCAGTTCACCAGATTTAGAAAAGGCTCTCCGTCGAATTGCAGGAATGCGATCAATTAGCCCAACGCTTGAATTTGGCAACGGATTAAATTTGACAAACTACGACAGCCACATCCAAAACTTGCAAACCCAGCTATCAACCTACAACACTTTACTCTCTACCATAGATGAAATGGCAGGTCGCCTCTCTCTAATTGAAAAAGAATTGCGCGGCTACTCTGAAAAGATGTTAATGAGTGTGGCAACCCATTATGGCAAAGACAGTCTGCAATATATCCAGGCGGGAGGCAAGCCACGCAAGAAATTATCACGCCGTTCGAGCAACACCCAATCCCCATCTGAGAGTACAGCTACAATCTTGAATGGTGCAAACAACAATGGTAAACAAGAACAGTTAACAGTTAACAGTTAACAGTTAACAGTTAACAGATTTAAATCTCCATCTTGAATGGTGCAAACAAGAATGGTAAACAAGAACAGTTAACAGTTAACAGTTAACAGTTAACAGTTAACAGTTAACAGTTAACAGATTTAAATCTTCACTCTCTACCCTGGCTTATGATCCAAACGGGTAGCTTGCTCTAGGGCAGCTTTTTCTTTGGCTCGGCGGACATAGGGTTGTAATTGGGCGCGATCGCAACCTGTTAAAATACTCAAATTCTCCAAGGTAATCCCCCGCATTAACATTTCTACGCGCCAGGTTTGTTGTGCTTGTGCTATGGCTGGCGTTTGTCCTTGGGGGGTTAACAGTCCATCACTCCATATTTGCCAACGTGTCTGAAGCTCTGATTCTGAAAGCGGTTTGCCTGTTTCATTCAAAAACATGGCTGTTTGAGAATCTTTACGGCTTTTTAGCCATTTGATTAGAGGATTATTAGTGAAAGAGCCATAACGTTTGCCCAAAATCCACTGATTAACAGGTACTTGACGGACGAATCCGGGAATTGTGATTTGCAAGAAGTGCCCTTGAGTATCGTAGATTTGGTGCGATCGCTCTAAGCTGATTATTTCTGTGGCAGATAACCCAGCCCCAAATAACACATAAGCTAAGGCATAATCTCGTACACCAAATTTTCTAGCTTGTTGCAAAATTTCGTGAACTAAAGTAGCAGGCAAATCAGCAACTTCTGTGGTAATGAACCCTCCTTGTAAAGAGTTTGTTGCTGATTCTGCTGAGGATGACATGGCTCCATGTAAAAACAATTCCACCAAATTTTCCAGAAAATCATCGCGATCCTCCCAAAGTTCGTGAAATTCGCTGGTAAACTCAATTACGGCATACCCCAAGATCATCCCATTCAGCAAACTGGCTAATTTTTCTGCCGGTAAGTAGGTGTTTAGGTGTCCTTGCTGGATTACAGTAGCTAAATACTGAGCTACATAACGGTTTGCCTCTGTTACTCCCCTGCCTAGTGCGCGGCGATTTTCTGCCGGGAATTGGTCGGCTTCACCTACCACAGATCGGACAAACTCTGGCACTCGTTCTAATGCATGTAAGCTGTCACTTGCATAATCTTTCAGAGCTTGGTAGACATTGCCGGGAGGCGTTGCCCGCCGCACCAGCGACTCACCTAAATCCTTGAAAGCTGCGGACTCTTCCAGCACAGCCAAAAGCAGCCCATGCTTATTGCCAAAATTCCGAAATAGAGTCACTTCGTTGACTTCGGCTTTTTCAGCAATTTGGCGGGTTGTGGTAGCGCTGACTCCGTGAGCAGAAAACAACTCAAG
Organism: Nostoc sphaeroides; assembly: GCF_003443655.1. NCBI lineage: Bacteria > Bacillati > Cyanobacteriota > Cyanophyceae > Nostocales > Nostocaceae > Nostoc > Nostoc sphaeroides. The sequence goes on along the minus strand of NZ_CP031941.1, from coordinate 5,398,559 downwards.
TGCAGCTTGAATAAGGCGTTGACGAGTTGAAACGAGTTGAGATGACATAGAAAAATGCAAGTGGCACTTGCACGCATATCAGAGTTCTGCTAGCATAACAAATGTAAGTGATACTTGCTTTCCTCCACTGTAGCGAACTAGTATACAGGGTGGGTAAATCCTAGTGGGATTATGCCCAAGAAAAAGCAGATCGCTTCATGATCCATCAATAGGAACTTTTATGACCGCAAATTTTGGGGCGATCGCCCCTGAGAGAGGCAACTCACCTCAACTCAGTTGGACGAATGTAGTATTTTTTGCTACATTTCATGCTTTAGCACTTCTGTCTCCTTGGTTTTTCTCCTGGTCAGCATTAGGTTTGCTAGTGTTTCTGCACTGGTTATTCGGGAGCATTGGTATTTGTTTGGGATATCACCGACTACTGAGCCATCGGAGTTTCCAGCTTCCTAAGTGGTTAGAGTATGCGATCGCCCTCATTGGAGCGTTAGCTTTGCAAGGTGGGCCAATTTTTTGGGTAGGTGGACACCGCCAGCATCACGCCCACACAGAAGATATTAATTTAGACCCCTACTCTGCCCAAAGAGGCTTTTGGTGGAGCCATATACTATGGATTTTCTACCCACGCCCAGAATTTTTTGACTATGACACCTATAAAAAATATGCCCCTGATTTAGCAAGACAACCCTATTATTGTTGGTTAGATCGCTACTTCTTGCTGTTGCAAATACCCTTCGCGCTGCTGCTTTATGTCTTAGGAGGATGGCCTTTCGTATTCTACGGAGTGTTTCTCAGATGTGTATTGCTTTGGCACTCAACCTGGTTTGTGAACTCAGCATCACACCTGTGGGGTTATCGCACCTTTGATGCCAATGATGGCGCTCGTAATCTTTGGTGGGTATCCATTGTCACTTATGGAGAAGGATGGCATAATAACCATCATACTTATCCCCACATGGCAAAATCTGGGTTGTCTTGGTGGGAGATTGATGTTACTTGGTGGAGCATCCTAGTTTTGCAGACTTTGGGTTTAGCCAAAAAAGTTGTTTCGCGTCCTCCTCAAGGTGCAACTCACGGCTAAATTGCAACTAAATTATCATGAATTTGTTAAGCCGATTGCTTTTTGCAGTTGGCTTAATAAGCTATTAGGCATTTTAAGGGTATGCCGTGCCCCTACACCTTGCTTATCATTGTTGTTAAACCCTTCGGTTAAACTATTCCTAAAGCACTCTAAAGTTTTTTATGACTCAATCACCAGTAAAAACTCTCTATGTAACAGACTTTGCATTATGGATTGAGCAGACTGTCAACAGCTTAAAATTCCAAGATTATAGCAATGTAGACTGGGAAAACTTAATTGAGGAAATAGAAGGATTGGGGAGGAGAGATAGACGGGAATTAGAAAGTCGTTTGACAACTTTATTTGAACATACCTTAAAACGGAATTATGTAAATTTACCAGAATGTTATGGTGGTTGGGAAGCAACAATTAGCCGCACACAACAGGAATTAAGTCGTATTCTTAGAGATTCCCCTAGTCTACGTAATTATTTTTTAACTATATCTGATGAATGTTATCAAAATGCACATAAAAACATGAGTAAGGAATATGAAATAAAATTTCCTGATGATTGTCCTTTTCCTAATAATGTAGAAACATTATTGAATGATAGTTTTTGGTGTTGTTAAAAACCTGTACTCATCAGTTTTTGGTAATACCTGCATATATTTTAACAGAGAGATTGTCTCACCTAAAGGCTTGACTTGTAACCTTTGTGGCTATTTGTTGCTTTTGTATTGCATTTGGATTGCTGGGGTTCAAAATGAAACGATAAAGCCAAATATTGGAATCAATAAAGCATCGTGTCGAATCACCAGCGTTCATTTGCTTCTTCTCTGGTGAATGGTTTGAAACCTGCGATCTGGATAGGATTTGTTGGTGTTTGGGAAAAATCTCGAAGTTATCCAGGATTAACAACCCAGAATACCGGTGACACATATAGTTTTTCTGACTATCATTCAGATGCGGTACAACATTACATCACGAGGTGTAGGGGCATGGCGCAATGCCCATTGGTGTCAACTTAAGCTAAAATGCATGTCCCACAGGCGTTTTACCCCCCTTAATCCCCCCGATAGATTGGGGGGAGAAAAGAAATCTAGTTCCCTGCCCAATATATCGGGGAGGGTTAGGGTGGGGTAACGCGGATAGTGATGGGAAGTCAGAGAACTGAATATCACGTCTTGACAAGGGTTTCACGTTAAGTTGACACGCATGGGCACTGCCTATAGGTGTCAACTTAAGCTAAAAATCGCTTATCTGTTGGCTTCCACGCCCGCCTCGAACTAAAGTTCAAGGCTGATAGCTAAAGTCTACTGAAGTAGACTAAAGATTTTTCGTATTATTTAGTCATCAAAAGAAGACTTGAGCTAAAAGCCAAGGAACTTCAGTTCCTTGCGGGACATGGCTTTTACGTTAAGTTGACACCAATGGGCAGTGCCATGCCCCTACGGGTGTACCTTATGTAAACGAGAACCGCTATATCCAGAACCCTTGTCTTGACGTAGCACTGCCACGTCAAAACAATTCATTTTCACTCATATCTCTATTGTGATTTGAAAACAGGCAGCTAAACTGATTCCACTGAGGAAGCACCAAAACGATAGCCTTTGCCGTAGACTGTATGAATTAGCGCAGTTTCTTTACCTACCTCAATCTTACGACGCAGCAAACGAATCAATGCCGCGATTACATTACTACTGGGTTGTTCTTCCTCTTGCCACAAATTTTCCATAATTTGGGCATGAGTCATTAGTTGCCCAGTGTGTTCCATAAAATATTGCAGCAACTGGCTTTCTTTTTGCGATAACTCAATTATTCTTCCTTGGCGATAGGCTACTTGATTTTCACAATCGAGTTCTAAATCAGCGACGGTTAAACGTCCAGTGGTGGTTTCATAGGTTTGGGAACCGGAACGACGCAATAAAGCCCGGACTCTCGCTAGTAACTCCCGCAGTTCAAAAGGTTTAACCAAATAGTCATCTGCACCAGCATCTAAACCTTGTACGCGGTCATCTAGAGTATCTTTAGCTGTGAGAAACAGTACGGGAGTGGTTTTGCCTTGTCGTCGCAATTGCTGACAAATTTCTAACCCCGTTTTTCCTGGCAGCATCCAATCTAAAATTAGTAGGTCATAACTGCCTGTTTGTGCATGTTCGTTGCCACTTGTGCCATCGTAAGCGGCATCGACAGTATAACCCTCACGAGTTAATAAGCGACTCAAGGGTTCAGTTAGTTCAACTTCATCATCAACTAATAAAATTCTCATGCTGCTTGTGGTAAGCATATAGAGATATTCTCAATATTATTCAACTGCCAGAACGCCAAGGATACGAAAAAAAGAATGCTGACTGTTGCATTGCCAAAAGGGGAACTCCTTAAAAATAGCATCCGCCTGCTACAATCTGTGGGATTAGATTTTAGTGCTTTTTTAGATTCAGGTACTCGCCAACTTCAAATTCCTGACACTAAGGGAGTTGCAAAAGCTTTGTTGGTGCGGGCGCACGATGTACCTGTTTATGTGGAATATGGTCAAGCACAACTGGGTGTTGTCGGTTACGATGTGCTGCGGGAGAAGCAGCCGCAAGTTGCCCACTTGGTGGATTTGCAGTTTGGGCATTGTCGCATGTCGGTGGCGGTAAAAGCATCGAGTTCTTATCGATCGCCAATAGATTTACCAGCGCATGGTAGAGTTGCTTCAAAATATGTCAATTGCGCTCGTGAATATTTCCACAGTCTAGATTTACCTGTGGAAATAGTACCGTTGTATGGTTCAGTTGAATTAGGCCCAATTACTGGAATGTCAGAAGCGATCGTGGATTTGGTTTCTACAGGGCGGACTTTGCGCGAAAATGGTTTGATTGAAATTGCTACTCTCTATGAAAGCACGGCGCGGTTAATTGCCCATCCTTTGAGTTACCGCATGAACACGGGTAATTTAAGTGATGTGATTGCCAAGCTGCGAGAAGCCGTTTTGGTAGAGGTTTAAATATTAGTTGTAAAGACGCGAAATTTCGCGTCTTTACAGGGTTTTGGTAACAAACTAATCAATCAGAACTTATGAGACAGACCACTAGTTTGGGGGTTTAAGTCTCCTGCTTCTATCAAGTAGCGCGAATTGAAGCCTAAGCTAAATCCCCGTCACAAAACGTAATTGCGAATTGCGAATTGGTTTAATGCTGGCGTAAAATTGCAGACAATGAACTATCTTTACGAAGATCCATCAAATCTGCTAAAGATTCTGTGCGCGTATCCAAGTGGTGCTTGTGTTCTGCTGGCAGAACCGTCACCAGTTGTTTTGTTTTAAGTGGCATCTGCATAATCGGCATCAGTTGTTGCTGTGGTACAAAAACTGGTTGATTCTTGGGAAGGCGTGGTTCCAATTTTTGGTAATTGCTCTGTGCCAAGCGTACCTGATGACGCTTAACCTGTTTTTGGACTTTATTGCTAATCTTTGTCCGGTTGAGCATTCGGAAAATGAGCAAGCAACCACTACCACAGCACAGGACGATCGCAGCTACCATCCATAAAGGTGTAGGATTACTATTCTCAGAGGGCGCATTGATTGGTTGTTCAACTATAACCGGGATTTTTTCTGGTTCTTCTTGTGTTACCTGTCCAGCATTACCTAAGCTATACAGGGCAAAGGCACCTCCTCCTAAAAACATGGCTAAACACCCAGTTAACAATAGCCAAGGATGATGTGCAACCAGATATATCAGAACGTTCGAGCTTTGTTTTACTCTCGATTTCCTTTTTGTCAGCTCTGGAGTAGCCCTTCTGAGTTGGGTTGGCTCACGCTGTACACTCTGACTTTTTTCCATGATTACTTTCAGATTTGTACCCCTCTAGTGAATAAATTGTACTGGAGGAGTCAAGCATCAGGTATCCGTAACAAAATTTCCGATTCAAGTAGCTTTTTTGTAAAATATAGGCTACCAAATCTGGCTAATTTTTGTCAAATTTATGTATTTATTTTGACTTTTCGCCGTACTAATTTAAAATCAGTTTGCTGATTTTATCCCTCAGCTAGGAGAATGCCTTTCGATCGCAAGCTGAATTAATCGATCAACTAATTCTGGAAAGGAAATTCCACTATGGGCCCAGAGTTGGGGATACATACTAGTCGCAGTAAAGCCTGGTAACGTATTTATTTCATTAATCAAAACTTCTTGTGTCGCTTCCACATAGAAGAAATCTACCCTTGCCAACCCCGCAGCATCAACAGCTGCAAAAGCTTGCAAAGCCATGTCCTGAATTTGACGCGCGATCGCATCTGGAAGCGATGCAGGTATCAGTAAATCTGCCCGACCCTCAGTATATTTAGTTTCATAGTCATAAAAATCGCTGTTGTATGTAATCTCTCCAATGACAGAGGCTTGGGGTTGATCATTACCTAAAACGGCACACTCAACTTCTCTTGCTACGACACCCGCTTCGACAACTAATCGGCGATCGTAACTAGCAGCATTATCTAAAGCGGCTTCTAATTCTTGGCGCGATCGCACTTTGGCAATACCCACCGATGAACCCAAGTTAGCAGGCTTGACAAAAGCAGGATAACCTAATGCTGCCTCAATGTCATCACACAGTTTTGGAAACACACAAGGATTAGACCAAACTTGCGTTCTAGTTATCGCTTTATATTTTACCTGTGGTAGTCCCGCTTGCTCAAAAGCCATTTTCATGGCAATTTTATCCATTCCCAGTGCGGAACCTAACACCCCAGAACCCACAAAAGGGACTTGCATCAAAGTTAGTAACCCTTGAATTGTCCCGTCTTCACCGTTGGGGCCGTGGAGAACGGGAAACCAAACATCCACTTGGGTAACTTGAGAGGGAGATTCCCACTTACTCAGGGTTTGGGCTTGAGGGTTAGATGTGAGATTTCCAACAAATGTTGATTGTTCAGATTCTAGTAGCGGATTGCCGGTTGCTAAAACCTTTTCGGGTGCTTCTCCAGCAAGAGTGCGTCCATCTTTTTGGATGTAAAAAGGCAGGATTTCGTACTTATTAGCATTTTGCTCTGCACTTAAGGCTTTAGCGATCGCCCGTGCTGATTTGATCGAAACTTCATGTTCTCCCGAACGACCGCCAAACAATAACCCCACGCGCAGCTTAGTCATTTTGGGTTCCTCGACACTTCTCAAGCAGATAGCGTATCATAACCTACGAAAGTTGCCATATTTTTCTTTTATTTCTTTTAGGGTTAGGACTAGCCCTTTGAAAGTGGCTCAATAGCTCTGTGATTGAATTAATTACTTTTAAACCGCAGAGGCGCAGAGAACACAGAGTAAAGAGATTCAAGAGACTTCCAAGTAAAAAAATATTCCATTGCTATTGTTAACTGTTGACCGTTGACGGTTCACGAGTTTTCAGTCAACAGTCAACAGTCAACGACTTTAATGTGGAATAGTTTATTTTTTGGAGTTCCCCAAGAGAAATTTTTGGCTAGAAAAAACTCTACTATGTGAGGTGTCAAAATTTTTTCAGATATTCAAAACCACTGGGCAAAAGCATCTATTCTCGCAGCAGCCAAGCAAAATATATTCAAAGGTTATGTAGACGGGACTTTTCGTCCCAATGCACCTGTGACTCGTGCTGAATTTGCGGCGATTATTTTCGTAGCTTTACCGAAACAGCCATTATCTCGGACTGCGATAACTTTTACAGATGTACCCGCCAATCATTGGGCGGCTAAAGCGATCGCCCAAGCATATCAGACAAAATATCTGTCTGGATATCCTAATTCTGTTTTCAAACCCAATGAACTAATCCTGCGTGTGCAAGCAATAGCAGCTTTAGCTTCCGGGTTAAATTATGGGGTGACAGTAGACCCGATAAATACTTTGAAAAAATATTACAGTGATTTCGGGCAAATTCCCAGTTATGCGACGAGTGCGATCGCAGCCGCAACTGAAAAGCGGATTATTGTTAACTACCCAGATATCAAAAGCTTGCAGCCAAACCAAAGCGCTACCAGAGGCGAAATAGCAGCATTTATTTGTCGAGTTCTGGAAATTCCTACCGTACCTTCCAAGTATATTCCGGGTGTAGAACTGTTCGTGATTCCCCCACAATTTGATGCTGCTGATGATTTTGTGGAAGGATTCGCACGGGTGCAAAAAGGTAATCAGTGGGGCTATATCGACAAAACCGGAAACTTTGTGATTACGCCACAATATGATGAAGCTCATCCTTTTTCAGAAGGATTGATATTAGTAAAAGAAAATATAAATAAATCAAACCCTACATAATTCATGGAAATTCGTGGTATTTGGATTACTACAACGGCTAGCGAAGTTTTGAACTCCAGAAAAAATATTGCTGAGGCGATGAACTTTCTCGCCGAAACAGGATTTAACGTAGTATTTCCTGTTGTTTGAAATAACGGCTCGACTAACTATCGTAGCCAAGTAATGAAAGAAAAAATCAAAATAAAATTAAATTTGAGTTAGATGATGCTGCAATTTTTTCTGGAGGTTTGGCATTAGTTAAACTTGCGAATAAATTCGGCTATATAGATAAAGAAGGAAATTTTATTATAGAGGCACAATTTGATGAAGCTGATATATTTTCGGAACGATTAGCTCCTGTTAAAAAGGGAGGTAAATGGGGATATATTAATCAGTTCGGTGAGTTTGTAATTCAACCAGATTTAGATTTTGCTAAACCTTTTTCTGAAGGTGTAGCATTAGTTAATATTGGTGGAGAATTAAAACAAGATAAGGAACAAGAGAAAGCATATTTTCTGGGAGGTAAATGGGGATACATTCGCAAACCCTAAAAGGGGAGTATCCCAAATGTGCAAAAACCTTGATAGCCCTCATCCCCTAACCCCTTCTCCCAAAGATGGGAGAAGGGGAACTAGAATTATGTCTCCCCTCTCCCAAAATTGGGAGAGGGGCTGGGGGCAATACAGTTCAGTTAAGCCCAAAAACCTTGGTAAAGACGCGAAATTTCGCGTCTCTACAGGTCTAAAATTAGTACCAAAAATCCTTAACTGAACCGTATTGGGGCTGGGGGTGAGGGAAAAGATTTAGTAACTACACGAGATACCCACAGACGTAGGTTTCATTACAATACGCTTGGGTTAGAGCCAAAAACCTTAAACTGCGTAGGTTGGGTTGAGGAACGAAACCCAACATTTATCAGAATTTGTTGGGTAACACTAAAGTTCAACCCAACCTACGATTATCCTTAACTGAACTGTATTGGGTTTCATTAGTCCACGAACGTGGACTTAGTTTGTGTAGTAGCGAATTCTATCCGCCTAATACTCTTGAAACTTCCAGCCTCCAATTAAAACAATCGTGTTGTCAGCTACAGTTATATTCCAAGGAATTGGGCAACAATATTAATAACTAACTAGAAATGCAGCCCTACCTGTACAAAGATGCTGCCGTTTCATGAAACCCAGAATTATTGTTTGTGGCTTAGGACGTACCGGATATAAAACCTTTCGTCTGCTGAGACATCAGGGAGCCTTCGTTGTTGGTATTCATCACCAATCTATCTCTGGCGAAACAGCAGGAGATGTGATTGTTGGTGATTTAGAAGCAGCTTCTACCCTAACAGCAGCAGGAATTCAACAGGCACACACTCTAGTCATCGCTGGATCTAAAGATGCTCTGAATTTGTCTATTATGATGCAAGCGCTGGTGCTGAATCCCCAGATTCGGATTATCAACCGTTTTTATAATACAAATTTGGGGGAGCGCCTAGATCAAAGTTTGCCAAATCACTTGAGTATGAGTGTTGTCGGATTAGCAGCACCCGTATTCACCTTTGCAGCAATGGGAAATCGAGCGATCGGACAAATCAAGTTATTTCAGCAAAATTGGCCAATTCACGAAGAATACATTGATGAAAACCATTTCTGGAAAGGTCTAAAGCTGAGTGAATTGTGGGAAGATCGATCGCGGATGCTGATTTATTACTTACCAGTAGAAGGTGAGATGGATTTGGTGTCAGGTGTAATATCTGGACAAGAGATCAAGGCAGGCGATCGCTTAATTATTGGCACCCAACCCCGCATCCGTACCCCCCGGAGATCATTGATTAAAAAACTGCTGAAAGTCTTCACCAATTTTAGGCAGTTTCAGGAACACGGGCGATCGGTAGTGATGGGTGCTATTGTACTTTTGGCGGTTATTCTAATTGCTACATTCACCTATATGTCGGCTGAGTTGAGTTTGTCTCCTGTCGATGCTCTATATTTTTCTGTCGGCATGATTACCGGAGCCGGTGGTAATGATAAAGTAGTAGAAAATGCTCCTAACACTATTAAGTTATTTACCGTTGTCATGATGCTGGTTGGAGCAGTGGTGATTGGTATTTGGTATGCAATGCTCACCGATTTTGTCTTAGGAAGCCGTTTTAAGCAATTTTGGGATGCAGCCCGAATTCCCCAGCGATATCACTACATTGTCTGTGGCTTGAGTGGTATTGGAGTGAGAATTGTCCAGCAACTCCACGCCAGTGGACATGAAGTTGTAGTAGTTGAACCAGACTCCAACAACAAATATATTAACACCGCCCGCGAACTAGGTATCCCCGTCATTCAGGGCGATGCCAGTTTCCGTACAATACTCAAATCCAGCAATATAGACTCTGCCGCCGCAGTGCTTGCTGTTACTAGCAATGATGCTACCAATCTGGAAATTGCCCTCAAAGCCAAGGGACTGACACCCAGCATTCCGGTGATTGTTCATTATGCCGATCCCGATTTTGCTGGCATAGCGCAACAGCTATTTGGCTTCGAGGCTGTACTGAGTCCGGCTGAACTAGCAGCCCCAGCTTTTGCTGCTGCTGCATTAGGGGGACGCATCCTTGGCAATGGCATCACAGCAGATAGTCTTTGGGTGGCTTTTGCGACTGTGATTACACCTTCACACGTCTTTTGTGGTCAGTGGGTAAAAGATGTAGCGATGTCTGCTGATTGTGTACCTTTGTACGTAGAAACAAACCATCAAACTCTTCATGGATGGGATTTATTAGAAACTAACCTCAGTGCTGGTGATGTTTTATATATGACAATGCCAGCGACGCGCTTGTATCAATTATGGCGGGGTGATCAAGTTTGTGAAGTACACGCTTAAATAATTCGTAATTAATATACTACTTCCCACTCCCCATTCCCAATACTGTTCGGTTCAGGCAAGAGACGCGATGAATCGCCGTCTCTACAATAACCAGTCTTTTGTAGAGACGGCGATTTATCGCATCTTTGTGATGATTTATCGCGTCTTTAGCGATCTAAAATTTTCATCAAAAAACCTTAAATGAACCGTATTGTCCCCACTCCCATTTATTTGTTAACAACTCGTTGTTGGTATTCCTGCTCAGTAATCATCTCGAGAGTATTTTCTATACGATCTACAAATACGATACCGTCGAGATGATCGGACTCGTGTTGAAAAATCCGAGCGATAAAATCGGTTAATTCTTGCTTTTGTAAGTTGCCTTGAGAGTCGGTGTATTCTACTTCAATAGATTTATATCGAGGAACTAACCCCCGAATTCCTGGAACACTTAAACAACCTTCCCAATCTTTGACAACTTCAGTTGAATGAGCAATGATTTTGGGATTAATCATGGCAGTAGGTTCCATTTCCGGGGCATTGGGATACCTGGCATTAGGACGGGAAGCCACAATAAATAAACGATAGGATTGTGCTACTTGAGGCGCTGCAATTCCCACGCCGTTAGCTTTAGCAACAGTGGCGATTAAGTCTTCAATTAACTTTTGGATATGCTCATCTTGAATATTCTCAACCCAAGCAGCTTTTTGGCGCAATGTTGGATTGCCTAATTGAATGATTGGCGCTAATTCAGTCATAATATAAACTCCTTTTGGTAATGGGGAATGGAGCATTGGAAGTGGAGAAATTTTTATAACTCCTAACCCTTCGGCAGGCTCAGGGCATCGCTCCTAACTCCTAACTCCTAACTCCTAACTCCTAACTCCTAACTCCTAACTCCTAACTCCTAACTCCTCAAATCATCCTTCACGTCTCACGGGCAAAGGAGCAGGTTGGACTGCTAGTTGGACAGTTTGCCCATTGCGTTCCACTTCTATTGGTAATTTAGCGCCAATTTTGCTATTTTCTACTAGCTTTTGTACTTGTTCAATTTTAGTAACAGGCTGGTTATTAATGGTTTTAATCACATCACCGACTCGGAGTCCAGCTGTAGATGCAGGCGATCGCGGGACGATATCAACCAGCAAAACGCCTTCATCTGCTGTAAAATTCAAGCGATCGCCTGCTGTATTTTTTATTTTTTCTTTAATATCTGGTGTCAGTGTCACCATTTGAACACCCAAATAAGGGTGATCTACTTTCCCGTTAGCAATTAATTCTTGGGCAATTTTTTGCACAGTATTAATGGGGATAGCAAATCCCAAACCTTGAGCGCCTCGAATAATCGCTGTGTTCATCGCAATTACCTGGCCACGAGCATTAAGCAATGGGCCACCAGAATTACCAGGGTTAATCGCAGCATCCGTTTGGATGTAATCAACTCGCTTGTCACTAGCACCGATATCAGTAGCAGAGCGACCTGTAGCACTAATAATCCCAGAAGTAACGGTATTATTCAAACCTAACGGGTTACCAATGGCGATTACTGCTTCTCCTGGTTGCAAGGCATCGGAGTTACCCACAGATAGAGTTGGCAGATTATTAGCATCAATTTTGATCGTAGCTACATCAGTCACCGGATCTTCACCCAGTACTTTCCCGTCAAAAGTCCGGCCATCTTTGAGTGTGACAGTCACTCTATCAGCACCATCTACCACATGAGAATTGGTGACAATTTGACCTGAAGAATTAATGATAAATCCAGAGCCGCTACCCCGCTCTATCTGTTGTCTAGGCTGTGGCGCACTTTCTCCAAAAAATCGTCGGAAAAATGGATCGTTAAATTCGTCTGGTACGCGAGAAGTGATTGTTCGGGAAGAATCAATGCGAACTACCGCAGGCCCCACCTGTTGCACTACTTTTACCACAAAATTAGCATCTCCAGACGAGGAGATAATGGCTGGGGGGGCAATTACCGGATTGGCCGGATTGGGTTCTATTGTGTTTTGGGCTTGAGTGTCGCTTTGTCGAGTCTCAAAAGTCTTAGCAGGTAGAACAGAGCAGCTGCCCAAGAACACCACTGCTACCCCATAGCAGAGCATCCATAACCTGTGAGGTAAACTCCTGGGATTAATCCTTTTGGGCGCTAAATCATGGTTTGTTGTCTTCATGTGTCGTTCCTTCTCCATATCAATCACTGGTGTTAGGATCTTGCCTACCGGGTATGTCCCAAAATGATTACAACTTAAAAGCTTATTCTAGGTCTAGCGTGTCTGGATGCTAAATTAGTGCTTTCTCTTCTATTGTGACGATTAGCAGTAAAGGTGGTGGATAATGGAAATTCCCATAGAAACTCTGTGGAGTCAGGTACTAGAGCGCCTACAGCTTGAACTATCCCGCCCCACCTTTGAAACTTGGATCAAAACTGCTAGTGCGGAGCGATTAGAAAATAATTGCTTGGTAATCCGTACTCCTAACCCATTTGCTCGTAATTGGTTACAGAAGTATTACATCAATACCATTGCTCATGTAGTACAAGATATTCTCGGCCATCCCGTAGGAATTTACATTACCGTTGCTCAAGGTGATGAAGTTTCTCATTTTAGTGAACGAGAGGTTTCTTGGGAATCACCAGATCCTAGCAGTATTTCTGAAGCTGCTCCTAATCGCAATCAAAAAACTACTGAATTAAACTCTAAATATGTCTTTTCGCGGTTTGTAGTTGGTGCCAATAATCGGATGGCTCACGCTGCTGCTTTAGCTGTTGCCGAATCTCCAGGTAAAGAGTTTAATCCTTTATTTTTATGCGGTGGCGTAGGTTTGGGTAAAACTCATCTCATGCAAGCTATTGGTCATTATCGCTGGGAAATTTCGCCTAATTGTAAAATATTTTATGTTTCGACTGAGCAGTTTACTAATGATTTAATTACAGCGATTCGTAAGGATAGTATGCAAAGTTTTCGAGAGCATTATCGAGCCGCAGATGTTTTATTAGTTGATGATATTCAATTTCTTGAAGGGAAGGAATATACCCAAGAAGAATTTTTTTATACTTTTAATACTTTACATGAAGCTGGGAAACAAGTTGTCATTGCTTCCGATCGCCCTCCTAACCAGATTCCTAGTTTGCAAGAACGGCTTTGTTCTCGGTTTTCTATGGGGTTAATCGCAGATATCCAAAAGCCGGATTTAGAAACGAGAATGGCAATTTTGCAGAAAAAAGCTGAGGATGAAAATATTAGTCTTCCCCGCGATGTCATTGAGTATATTGCTTCTAACTATACTTCTAATATTCGAGAATTAGAAGGAGCTTTAATTCGGGCGGTGGCTTATATTTCTATTTGGGGCTTACCGATGACGGTGGAAAATATCACACCAGTTTTAGAACCGCCTAACGAAAAAATGGCAGCTACCCCAGAAGCAATTTTAAAGGTGGTGGCGGATAATTTTGATGTTTCAATAGACGATCTCAAAAGTAACTCACGACGCAGAGAGATTAGCTGGGCGCGTCAAATAGGAATGTATCTCATGCGCCAACACACGTCTCTAAGTTTGCCGAGAATTGGCGAGGAGTTTGGTGGTAAAGACCATACAACGGTAATCTATAGTTGCGATAAAATTACCCAACTCCACCAGAGCGATCGCACTTTAGCACAAACAATCCGCCAACTGAGCGATCGCATCAATATGACTAGTACATCACAGCGTAAATAAACATACCACTCAAAATGGTGTAAAAGCTTAGAATACAATTAATTATGCGTAACTTTTGACTTCCCCGTAAGGGCTGACTTCCGCCTTGCGGTGCTGGCCGTTCTCAAAAACCATCCTGAAGATGTATTTGAAGTTTTCCACAACCACCACTCTGATAACTAGCATTGACGGCTAAATAATTAGTCAAGAATATTAAATAACGGATAAAAATTGATTAAATTTAACTTATATTGTCGAAAAATCTTACTTTTTGTGGATGTATCTGGGGAAAACTTGAGATTTTGCTAGTAAAACTTAATTAAGTATAATTACCTTGTGGAAAAGTACTTGACTTTTTCCACAAGTTTTCCACAAGGTAAACCATTAGTTACAAGGGGTGAACAAGTTCGTAGTCAGGACTTTAGTCTGGATTTTTAAGCACGCTTTGTGCTTACTACAAACTCAGCAAAATTAATCGTTTGATTTTTGACTTCCGCCTTGCGGTAGTAGACATCTCCAGAAATTAATTATGCGTTACCTGAAACCCTTGTCTTGACGTTGCATTGCAACGTCAAAACAATTCATTTTTGCAGATGTCTAATGAACTGTCCCTCTCAATAATTCAGCATCAACGGGTTTAATTAGGTAAGTCTGCAATAGATGCCCAACAATGGAGGCGATCAAGGGTAATTTTTGACAGAATTTTACAACTGGTGAGCGATTGCTGTTATAAATCTCTGCTAGTTTCAGATTAAGGTCAGAACACTTCTCCAACCGTTGGAAAAACTCTGGATGATTTGTATTCAAAATCAAAGGAAATGCCCGTGCAGCAGTGTTAGGGAACTCCAAAAAATAAATTATTCCACATTAAAGTCGTTGACTGTTGACTGTTGACTGAAAACTCGTGAACCGTCAACGGTCAACAGTGAACAATAGCAATGGAATATTTTTTTACGTCGTTGACTGTTGACTGTTGACTGTTGACTGAAAACTCGTGAACCGTCAACGGTCAACAGTGAACAATAGCAATGGAATATTTTTTTACTGAGAAATAAACTCATTACCCGTTGTTTATGGAGAGTTTAAATGCCTATTCCACAATCAGTTTTGTTACTACTTAACTAGGATGTGCCTAAGGGTGAAAATCAGAAAAACCTAAATAAATACTAATATCTTTATCGTTATATATAAATTAATAGTTAAATAATCTTAGGAGAAATAAAAATAGCTGGGATCTACATCGGCAGTGGTACTTGCCAGATAGAGTGATGCAGATCCATCTCTAAACCTAGTGGTCTGTCTCATTAATTCTGAAGGGTTATAAAAGTTCGTAGTAAGGACTTTAGTCCTTGATTTGAGCGATAAATCGCTTACTACAAACCTGGGCATTACTAATGGAACAGACTACTAGAATAACAATCTTTTAGCTGGCACTGGCAGGCATCCTGAGTCGGTGACTGCCCAGAAGCCTTGCCCTTGAACATAAAGGAAGCAACAATGAGTAGTAATCTAGCCATCAAACTGCGCTCTGGAACTGAACAAGCCCACACCTCAGCAGAAAATGTGGGATTCATGAAATGTTTTTTACAAGGAGTTGTGGATAGAGACTGCTTCGCCAAATTCTTAAGCAACTTGTATTACGTCTACAGCGAACTAGAAGCAGCATTAAAGAGCCATATAGGGCATCCTGTGATTAGTGCGGTTTACTTCCCCGAACTTAATCGCCAATCTTCGCTCGAAAAAGATATGGTGTTCTATTATGGGGATAATTGGAGAGAGCAAGTTACACCCTCACCCGCTACCCAAAAGTACATTGACCGCATTCGGGAAATTTCTGTTAGTGAACCAGCCTTATTGTTAGGTCATGCCTACACTCGCTACATGGGCGATCTTTCTGGGGGTCAAATGCTACAAAAAGTTGCTGAGTCAGCCCTGAAGCTTTCTGGCTACGAAGGCACATCCTTTTATAATTTTGAGCAAATTCCTGACAAAAAGGCATTTAAAGATAAGTATCGTCAGGCATTAAATGAATTGCCCGTTGATGATATAACAGCAGAACGGATTGTTGCAGAAGCTAATAATGCCTTTGGGTTCAATTTACAAATGGCTCAAGAGTTAGAAGAAAGTTTAATTAAAGCACTCGGTCAAGTTATGTTTAATAGCCTAACTCATTAGTCATTAGTCATTAGTCATTAGTCATTTGTCATTTGTCATTATTCCCCATTCCCCACTCCCCACTCCCCTCATTCACTGGAGAGCAACTCAATGGTTTTTCTATTACCTGGTGTCAAGTTTGATCTGGAACTGATTCAAAAGTACGACACTCGCGCCCCTAGATACACCAGTTATCCGCCCGCTACAGAGTTAAGCGAAACATTCACCGAAACTGATTTTAAGGCCGCGATCGCAGCCTCGAATCAACGCAAAACTCCTATGAGTTTATATTTCCATATCCCCTTTTGCCAAAGTGCTTGCTACTTCTGCGGCTGTAATACGGTAATTTCCAACAATAAGAATATTGCCAAACCTTACGTGGAGTCTTTAGTTCAAGACATCAAAAACACCGCAGCTTTAATCGATCCAGACAGAAAAGTGCTGCAAATCCACTGGGGAGGCGGTACTCCTAATTATTTGGATCGTCACCAAATAGAATTTTTATGGAAAAACATCAATCGCCATTTCAACATCGATCCACAAGCAGAAATCTCAATTGAGATTAATCCTCGTTATATCGATAAAAACTACATTTTCTTTCTCAGAGAAATTGGGTTTAATCGGATCAGTTTTGGCATTCAAGATTTTAATAGCCAAGTTCAAGTAGCTATAAATCGTGTTCAGCCAGAAGAAATGCTATTTGATGTCATGAGTTGGGTTAAAGAAGCTAAGTTTGAAAGTGTGAATGTAGACCTTATTTATGGTTTACCTTATCAAACCCGCGAGACATTTCGGGAAACATTGAAAAAAACTGTTGAGTTAGATCCTGACCGAATTGTTGTCTTTAACTTTGCATATATACCGTGGATCAAGCCTACACAAAAAAATATTCCTCAAGAGGCGCTACCACCAGCAGAGGAAAAGTTAGAAATTCTGAAAATGACCATTGAAGAATTGACGAATAACCAATATCTATTTATTGGGATGGATCATTTTGCTAAAACTAATGATGAACTAGCGATCGCTCAACGCAATGGCACTCTCAAACGCAATTTCCAAGGCTACACTACCCACGCTGAAACAGAACTATTTGGTTTTGGTTCTACATCCATCAGTATGCTAGAAGATGCTTATGCTCAAAACCACAAGGAATTAAAGGATTATTATCAGGCAGTTGCAGCAGGTGCTTTACCTATTAGCAAAGGTATTAAACTTACTCAAAATGACATCATTAGACGCGATGTGATTATGGGTATTATGTCTCACTTTCAGTTGCATAAGGAAGATATCGAAAAGAAATATAATATCAATTTTGATGAATATTTCTCTGAGGAACTAGAGGCGTTAAAACCATTAGAAGCCGATGGTCTAGTCAGTTTATCAAAAAATCAGATCCAAATTACAGATATCGGCAGATTACTAGTCAGAAATATTGCCGTCATCTTTGATACTCACACAAGAACGCGAGATACAAAATTCTCCCGCGCTATTTGATACCATTTATACAAATATTCGCTACATATTATCTCCTCAATCTACGTTGAAAATCAAGATTGAGGGGATTTAACTAATTAGGACTTACGCATCAAGTATCTATAGTGGAATGGCACTAAGAAAAGCCTTTAGGCTTGTGTAGCCTCGTTAAGAGCCTCCAGGCTTGTGTAGCCTCGTTAAGAGCCAATACGGTTCAGTTAAGGATTTTTGGTACTAATTTTAGACCTGTAGAGACGCGAAATTTCGCGTCTTTACCAAGGTTTTTGGGCTTAACTGAACTGTATTGCGTTAAGAGCCTCCAGGCTGGGAATGTATTCCGAATGGGCTGCTTGCCTCTCGTTAGGCCACCGGAGGCGGAGCCTAAGAGAATGGTTTCTCAGCCTGGAGGCTGGGAACCAGTCAGAGCAAGGGCTGTATCTTTTCTTAGTACCATTCATCTATAGGACTCATATTTGATTTTTGAACAAAACTCAGTACACCTTTATTCTTTCTTCCCAGTCCCCAGTCCCCAATCCCCAGTCCCTTACCTCTACAAGTGATTCAGAAATCAAATCGGATTGCTATATAGTCGTAACTTGTCTTGGTACAAGCCCTGCTAATTACGAATTCCGAATTATTTTAATTCATCTCCAAAAAGTTAGATTATTTTTTTACATCTTAAGGTAGATATCAAAAAATATAATTTTCATGCCTAAACTTGTATATTCAATAATTCCTGATTGATCTGACAAAACTTTTGTTTAGTATTTTTATTTATAAAATAAAAATGCCGATTTTCATCCAAATTTTGATGTAAAGTTTTTTGTCTAACTTTTGGATTTAGCATTTATCCCATCTGGTAGAAAGAATTCTGAATCAGAGTTGATAACTTAGATACAAGTGAGATTGTTGAGGTAGTTATGAGTATTCTTGCTTGGGTAGTTTTAGGACTTTTGGCAGGTGCGATCGCTAAAGCTGTTTATCCTGGTTATCAAGGTGGTGGAATTCTCTCCACAATGATTTTGGGTATAATTGGGGCTTTCGTCGGTGGAAGTCTCTTTACCTTACTACGAACAGGAACTCTGCAAATTACTGCGGCTGGCGCTGGTTTAACTCTTCCAGGTATTTTAGTGGCTGTGGTTGGTGCAATCGTTGCTATTTATATATGGGGATTAATCAGAAGAAGCAGCAATGCCTAATCACTGATTGGCAGTTATAAACACTGACATGAGTACAGTATTTTATTGGTCTTCTAGTTAACTAGTTTGAGAAGGTATCAAATCTCAAATTAGCTATATCTTGAAAGATGCTAAAAGACAATAAAATAGTTTGTCAATTCTGTAAAATCATAATTTTTGGAAGTGTAAATCTATGTTTTTTCACAAAAAAGAGCCTATTCATGCAGTTAACGTTACTGAACCAAACCCTCGTTTTGCTCAGTTGCTTTTAGAGCAGTTTGGCGGAGCTACCGGAGAACTTAGTGCTGCACTTCAATATTGGGTTCAATCATTCCATGTCGAGAATGCTGGAATTAAAGACATGCTTCAAGACATTGCGATCGAGGAATTCAGCCATTTAGAAATGGTTGGTAAACTCATTGAAGCTCACACTAAAAATACGGATCAAACAGAGGCTTATAAAAGTACCCTCTTTGCAGTCCGAGGGATTGGGCCTCATTTTCTAGATAGTCAGGGTAATGCTTGGACTGCAACTTACTTGAATGAAGGCGGAGATGTAGTCCGTGATTTGAGAGCCAATGTTGCAGCTGAAGCTGGCGCTCGTCAAACTTACGAAGAGTTAATTAAGTTAGCAACTGACAAAGGAACCCAAGAGACTTTAGTCCATCTGTTAACACGAGAAATTTCTCATACCCAGATGTTTATGAAAGCTCTAGATTCGCTGGGCAAGTTGACAGATCCGTTCTTTGGTAATATTAAGCCAGATGAAACTGTTGCTCTCTACTACAACCTTTCTACAAATGGAAATGGTAAAGATGAGCGTGGCCCTTGGAATTCTGAACCAACATTCAAATATATTGCGAATCCGTTAGAAAGCCACTCTTAAAACAGTCAACAGTCAACAGTCATCAGTTACCCGGCGTATCAGCGTAGGTTTTGAAACAGTTATTCAGTTATCAGTTGCATGATGTATTTATCTGATTCGTCAGAGTCCTCGACTTCTAACAAGTGGTAGGTAACAGGGCGGGGTCAAATCCCCGCCCTGTTACTGTGATAACTGTTCACTGTTCACTGTTCACTGATTTAATATCTACCCCGACGTTTCTGAATTCAGAAATTAATTCAACTCAAAATCAAAACTAAGAATCAGGAGATTGATTTGTGATTGTCAACGCTACGCCAAATGGTTGGGAAGTTATTTATCACCGCGCTCATGCTTTGCTAGCAGCTCAACTTGCAGGACAGTGGCGACGTAAAGATGCTCCACTAAGGTTATATGAAACCGTCGCTGCAATTTCTCATCACGATGACCTAGAAAAAGAGTGGGAAGAGGACATTCTTACTGAAGCAGGTGCGCCAATGGACTTCACCCTCTCCTCAAATCCCGATGTTGATGCTGGTGTCCAAAAATTGGCTGAACTGGCAAAGAATGCCCTTTACCGTGGACGGTGGGTGGCTTTATTAATTTCCATGCACATCAGCCGTTTAAATGAGCCAAGCCGGGGTAAGGGTTCCAAGCTAGATAAATTTTTAGATGAGCAACTGCAAAACCAGCGACGTTGGCGCAAAGAACTAGGCATCGAAAAGGAAGAAGTTGATGCAGCCTATGCATTTATGCAATGGTGCGATCGCCTTTCTCTCATATTATGTCAGCAAGAACTACCCGACGATGAGCGGTTTTTAGAAATTAGCAAGGGCCCTGATGGTCAGCGCTATGACATCATGCAGCGCAGCGATAACTTGGTTGTTGTCAAACCTTGGCCCTTCCAAGACGATAAATTCACGGTCAACGTCGAAGCCTGCGACCTCTCCCAAGTAAAATTTGAGAGCAGCAACGAACTAGCTCAAGCACTACAAGAAGCTCCCATTAAGGTACTAGAGTGGACATTCGTTAAGAGTTAGATAGTTATAAAAAAGAGCCAGATAACTAACTCTCTGGCTCAAAGCTGGAGACAAAAAAATCATTGAATAAAGGCTAACTTGGGTAAAAACCTAAATTCTTCCCAGGTTATGCAGCCCTAAGATAACGCCCACGCCTAAGATATGACCAAAAGCCGTAGTTGCTAAAAGGGCTGGTAAACCAAAACCACCAAAGAAATTTGCTGAGGGTAGTGCTGGTTCAGCGTTGGGATACTTGATGGTAGATTTACCAAAGGCAATGGCAACGATATTAACGATAATCATAATCAGTCCAACTGTCGGACTCCATTGCAAAGGCGTGGTTGCAGCAGCGAGTAAGGTTGAAGTAAACACCTGATTTGCTCCTGAAATTTATTAATGATTGCAAATATAATCTGAGACTTTCCGAAGCAAATTCCAGAAAGTACCCGATTTTGCATCAATATTTAACACTTATTCTCACTACTTAATACAACGTGAGTTCAACTTAGAGGCAGGGGGCAGGGAGACAAGGAGACAAGGAGAAAGACTTGTTACAAGTTCTCACCTCTTGTCCCCTTGTCCCCTTGTCCCCTTGTGCCCTTCTTCACGAGATAAATTCAGGACTGACGCAAAAATCGCTAAAAAGCTTAATTTATCGAACTACTTTTTCTACAAGAAGCTGTGCGTGCGGCTGCTTGTTTGCTTCGTCAAACTCACACTAATGCATGTATCTATGGGATTATATCTGCACAAACAAGACTAGAACTATAATAGTTATCTATCGAAAGTATTAGATATTTTGAACTAATATCGCAATCCGAATTGAAAAAGAGAAAGCACAGAAGCTAAAAGTACCTATTTATAAGCTTTTCAGCTATTTTAACTATCGCAGAACGTCTACAATACATAGAAAAAATATAATTTTCATCTATCAAAAGTATGAAATATAAAAAAATGAATTTTCTATATCTAAAAAAATTAAATATTTGTATTTAATCTAATAGTATACTTCTGGCATAATAAGATGTAAAAAAATATTAGATATAGTAAATTAAAATCAATATTAATCAAGGTTCCTAAACAATTCAGGTAAGTGTGCTATACACGAGCTTGGAACAGCTTAAAACTTTGTTAAAATTAGCAACACACAAACTATGAACTCTACCACCGGAAAACGTATCGCCTTGATTTCCGTCCACGGAGATCCGGCGATTGAAATAGGGAAAGAAGAAGCTGGGGGACAAAATGTTTATGTGCGTAACGTGGGTGAAGCACTAGCGCGGCTGGGATGGCAAGTTGATATGTTTACTCGCAAAGTGAGTCTGGAGCAAGACTCGATTGTTAAACACAGTGAGAATTGTCGAACTATTCGTTTAAAAGCTGGCCCCCTTGAGTTTGTACCGCGAGATGATATTTTTGAATATCTGCGAGAATTTGTAGATAATTTCCTCAAATTTCAAGTAGAAAATGACATTACATACCAGTTAGTTCACACTAATTACTGGCTCTCTAGTTGGGTGGGGATGGAGTTAAAGGAAATCCAAAAGAGTAAACAGGTTCACACCTACCACTCATTAGGAGCGGTCAAGTACAACACTATACAAAAAGAAGATATTCCTCTGATTGCTAGTAAGCGATTAAAAGTAGAAAAAGAGGTGTTGGAAAAAGCAGAGCGAATTGTGGCGACAAGTCCGCAAGAACAGGAACACATGCGATCGCTAGTTTCTACTAAAGGCAATATCGATATCATTCCCTGCGGTACAGATATTCAGCGCTTTGGCTCGATTGCACGAGAAGCAGCTAGGGCTGAATTGGGGATTGAAAAAGAAACCAAAGTTGTCTTATATGTAGGGCGTTTTGACTCACGCAAAGGCATAGAAACCTTGGTGCGGGCAGTAAACCAGTCTGGGCTACGTGACTCCAAGAATCTCCAGTTAATTATTGGTGGTGGTAGTACTCCAGGTAACAGTGATGGCATTGAGCGCGATCGCATTGAGCAAATCGTCAACGAATTGGGGATGAGTGACTTTACCACTTTTGCAGGTCGTCTGAGTCAAGATATTTTGCCAACTTATTACGCAGCTGCTGATGTTTGCGTTGTTCCCAGTCACTACGAACCCTTTGGACTGGTTGCGATCGAAGCGATGGCAAGTGGTACACCAGTGGTAGCAAGTGATGTCGGTGGACTTCAGTTTACTGTAGTTAATGAAGAAACTGGTTTATTGGCACCACCACAAGATGTAGATGCCTTTGCATCTGCCATTGACCGAATTCTTTCAAATCCAGAGTGGCGAGACGAATTGGGTAAAGCTGGTAGAAAGCGCGTCGAAAGTAAGTTTAGCTGGGATGGCGTAGCACATCAACTGAGTGAACTTTACACCGAACTGTTGCAGCCACAACCATTAGCTTCAACAGCAAAAGAACTAGTCGAGTCAACAGTCGAATTAGTGCAGTCAACAGCAAAAGAACTAGTGGAGTCAACAGTCGAATTAGTGCAGTCAACAGCAAAACAGGCAGTTTTGGTTACTAAATAATTCTCTTGCGTAACAAATAATGGTGAATGGGTAACTCGGAAGTAAGCAATAATTTTATTTTCCTAGTCCTCACTCACCATTACTCAATCATTTATTCTAAATAAAGTGATTTCCATTATTAATTTAATTAGCTTAGAACTTGTGCCATTCCCAAGAACCGCCTCAGAATTCATTCTGAGGCTAATAGCTAAAGTCTACTAAAGTAGACTAAAGATTTTTCGGATTATTTAGTCATCAATAGAAGACTTCAGCTATTAGCCAAGGAACTTCAGTTCCTTGCGGGACATGGTTTTTACGTTAAGTTGACACGTATGCAAGGCCTTGCGCCCCTACAAATCTATAAATAATTTGGGATAATTTATTTTTTGCAAGTCCCTTAGCTGACAAAACTTGATACTAAAAAATGTATAAAAAGGGTAAGCTATTATCTAAGTGCTGAGAGTCTGTCTGAATATATAGATTTCTGCGTTAGCTATCACCAAACCAAGTAACCGCTATGATAGTTGAGGTCTGCTATGCTTTGACTAAACGAAGATAAAAGCATAGCGATCGCTACCATTTGAATGTTAACAATTAATCGCTTTGCAACCAGTTGACTTTACCACTCTCACAGCTGCTTGTAGCGAAATCCGCGCTAACTGGCTACCATCACGCTTAGAACAGGTTTACCAGCGCGATCGCTACACTATTGCGATGGCATTACGCACCCTGAAACAGCGAGATTGGCTACAAATTTCTTGGCATCCTCAAGCTGCACATATTTGCATCGGCGATCCACCACCGCGATCGCCAGATACCTTTACCTTTAGCCAACAACTGATACACCAATTGAGTGGTTTAGCACTGGTAGCTATTGAAGCGATCGCCCCTTGGGAGCGGGTTATTGATTTGCAATTTGCCCGTCGTCCTGGAGAAAGCGCCCTATATCATGTCTATGCAGAAATCATGGGCAAGTATAGCAACGTCATTCTCACCGATGCCAACAATATAATTATCACTGCTGCCCATCAAGTTAGTCAGCAACAATCTAGTGTCCGTCCCATCCAAACCGGACAACCTTACGAAACACCGCCAAAACTGACTGGAACAGTCCCCAGTTTGAACGAATCCCAAGAACGTTGGCAAGAACGGGTAAGTTTAGTGCCAGGAGCAATCAAGCGGCAATTGCTCAAAAGTTATAGTGGCTTGAGTGCAGCACTACTAGAGTTAATGCTGTTAGAAGCAAATATCGCACCAGAAGCATCCACCGATACTCTCAACCCCGACGACTGGCGACGGCTGTTTGAGCGTTGGCAAGAATGGCTACAAGCCTTGGATTCGAGCAAATTTCAACCCGCTTGGACAAAAGATGGCTACACCGTCATGGGTTGGGGTGTAGTTGAAAAGGTAAAAGATATCCAAGAGTTACTCAACCGCTACTACAGTAACCAAATTGACCAACAATTATTTTCTCAATTGCGCCATCAGTTGAGCCAGAAATTGAATAATATTCTGGCGAAATTACGGAATAAGGCTCAAACCTTTAAGACGCGCTTGCAGCAATCAGATCAAGCTAATGACTATCGGCAAAAAGCTGATTTATTGATGGCTCATTTGCAAAACTGGGAACCGGGGATGAAAGAAATTATCCTTGCTGATTTTGATACAAATTTGCCAGTAGCGATCGCTCTGTTGCCAGATAAAAATGCTGTCCAAAATGCCCAAAGTCTTTACAAACAGCACCAAAAGCTCAAACGCGCTCGTGCTGCCGTGGAACCGCTACTGTTAGAAGTGCAGACAGAAATTGAGTATTTAGAACAAGTAGAAGCTGCGATCGGCCAAATAGACACCTACCAAACAGCAGAAGATTTGCGAGCTTTAGAAGAAATCCGCGAAGAGTTGATTGGACAAAAGTATTTAGAAGATCCAGAATATCGCAGCCGCAGTGCCAATGAACCCCCCAGCACCAACTTTCATCGTTACCTTACTCCCAACGGCTTTGAAGTATTAATCGGTCGCAACAATCGCCAAAATGACCAATTGACCTTTCGTGTAGCTGGCGATTATGACATCTGGTTCCACGCTCAAGAAATTCCAGGGAGCCATGTACTACTGCGTCTAGAACCCGGTGCTGTTGCAGAAGAAGCTGATTTACAATTTGTAGCTAATCTTGCCGCCTACTACAGTCGCGCCCGTCAGAGTGAGCAAGTGCCAGTAGTTTACACTCAGCTAAAACACGTCTACAAACCCAAAGGAGCAAAACCGGGAATTGCAATTTACAAGCAAGAGAGCATCCTCTGGGGAAAACCACAAATAGTCATTAGTCATTAGTCATTAGTCATTAGGGACTTCCAAGTAAAAAAATATTCCATTGCTATTGTTCACCGTTGACCGTTGACGGTTCACGAGTTTTCAGTCAACAGTCAACAGTCAACAGTCAACAGTCAACAGTCAACGACTTGAATGTGGAATAATTTATTTTTTGGAGTTCCCTTAGTCATTTGTCAAAAATTAAGAATTCTTCCCCTGCTCCTCTACTCCCTTCTTTTTCTACCCTGCGATTTACTGAATTATCCTGATGGATAGAAGCTTTTAAGCTTTGTTCATATCTTTTTTTGATGAAGTTTCACGAAAAATCTGTGTTGACTGTTACAATATTGTTAAGAAAAGTTGCCCGTTGCATTTTGGGAACGCGCAATTGGGTTTTAACTCTCTTGAGAAGACAACGCAAAAAAACAAACATTTTATAGACCGGCTGTGGGAGGCTGGTCTTTTTGTTTTTTAATCAGTGCGTTCTGATTTATTCCAACTTTCTCAGTATAGATTAGCCAAAAATAGTCAACATGGCCTAAAACGACCATTTTTACACCAATAACAAGCACTGAAATAGAGTTTTTTGATAAACAATAAACCCCTGAAGGCTAAGGCTTTCAGAGGTTTTAATGTTATGCCAGGAACCGGACTTGAACCGGTGACACGAGGATTTTCAGTCCTCTGCTCTACCAACTGAGCTATCCCGGCTGGGGCTTTTGTGAGCCACGATTAATAAATGTAGCAAAGATTCAATAAAATAGCAAGCCCTTGGAGAAAAAAGATTTATGCGGCTTTCAAATTCAACTTAAACCAGATGAAAACGGCTACAAATAGCAGAAATTGAACAAGAACAATACTTGGGCCAGAAGCAAAGTTGAAAATACCTGACACAATGATGCCAGCAATGCTGCTAATGAAACCAACTATCACTGACATGACTAGAAAGCGGCTAAAGTGATGACTCATCAGTTTGGCGGTAGAGGCGGGAATCACCAAAAAGGCGTTCACCAGTAAAACGCCGACAGCTTTAATCGCTACAGCAACAGCGAGTGAAAGCAAGACCACAAACACATAGCGGTACAACTGGACGGGAATACCTTGAACTTGCGCTACATCGGGGTTAAGAGTCAATAAAATTTGCTGCCGCAGGGTTGATAATAAAAATATGCTGCCTCCCAGAAGTACTAGCAGCGTCAAAATCAAATCTGTGGTATCGATCGCTAGAATATCGCCGAACAGCACAGCCATCAAGTTGCCACGATATCCTTTAATTAGGCTAGTGAGAATCACACCGATCGCTAATGCCCCAGATAGCACTATGCTAAGAACGCTATCGCTACCTAAGTCGGTTTTGTCAATAAAGTAGAGGACAATAACCCCAAAAACCAACGTGAAAGGTAACAGCATCCAAGTCGGATTTATTTGTAGCAGCACACCTAACGCCACACCTACTAATGCTGCATGACCAACCGCGTGGCTGAAAAAAGATAACTGGCGCAAGGTGACAAAACTGCCTAACAGCCCGCCAAGTATACCCATTAACACAGCACCGACGATCGCACGCTGCATAAAGGGGAATGTTAACAATTCTACCAAGTCATTACTACTGGCGATCGCTAGCCTTGCTATCTGGCAATCATTGCAGAAATCTATAATTACTGGCATCTTTCATTCTTTAATTACGAATTACGAATTATTCTAATGTTGGTGCTGGTAACGGCTAAAACTTGGGCCGTAGGTTGCTAACAGGTTTTGCGGTGAAAGGGCAATTTCCGGTTTACCAGTACAAACAATGCTTTGATTCAGGCAAAGCACGCGATCGCAATGGCGATTTACCATATCAATATCATGAGAAACTTGTAATACCGTCCAACCCTCCTGCCGCTTTAATTCATTTAGCAAAGCGTAAAAATCTGCTGCACCTTGCACATCAACACCAGCAAAGGCTTCATCAAGTACCAAGAGTTGGCGAGGCATTACTAAACAATAAGCCAATAAAACCCGCTTGAGTTGACCACCGCTAAGAGTACCAATAGCTTGATGCTGTAAATGATAAGCATCGGTTCGCCGTAAAGCTTCTCCTACGGCTGCCGATTTTTCTCGGTCTTGTCTCCACAGCCGAGAGAAAAATAAATCGCCTTTTTTCGCTTCCTTGTCCCATCCAAGTCCTACTAACTCGCTGACAGAAATAGGAAAGCTGCGGTCAAAAATGAAGTTTTGCGGCATATAGCCCAACAAGTGACGTAAACGCCCCAGTCTTGCAATTGGACGACCGAATATTTGAATCGTACCAGAACTTCGAGGTATCAAATCTAAAACCGCTTTTACCAGAGTACTTTTACCAGCACCATTAGGGCCGACGATAGCTGTATCTGTTCCTGGCAATAATTCAAAAGAAACATCTCGAACAGCTAGATAGCTGCCTTGATAGACAGTTAATCCTTCTACTTTCAAAATAGCAATGTCTTTATTCATTATTTAAAAAATGATGGTTGATAAATCAGGATTTTTAACTCCTAACTCCTAACTCCTAACTCCTAACTCCTAACTCATTTACACGCCGTTTGCAGAGTTTGCAAGTTAGCTTTCATAGCCTTGAAATAATGCTGTGGATCTGTTTCGCCAGTTTCTAGAGAATCCAGAGGACGCAAAGTTAATTTTAAATCTTTGGAAAGGCTGGATAGAAGTTTGTTATCTACTCCTGGTTCGCTAAATAAAGCTTTAACATTGTACTTTTTCACAGCATTTACTGCATTTTGCACATCTGTTGGTGAAAGTTGGTCTTCGGGAATTTGTACCACAGCAACTTGCTTGAGCTTATAACGTTGAGCTAAATATGGAAACGCATCATGAAAGGTAACAAAGGTGCAACTAGGAGTTTTCTGCAAAGTCTGTTGAAATTCGCCGTTTAAACTTTCTAATTCTTTAATATAAGCCGCAGCATTCGCCTCATAAGTAGCTTTATTCGCCGGGTCAGCAGCAATTAATCCATCCCGAATATTAGTTACCTGCTGTTTTGCCAAAACTGGATCTAACCAAACGTGAGGGTTACCTTGAGCGTGTTCATGGTCGTGGTCTTCTTCCTCTCTCTCTGTTTTTACAACGGGTGAAATTTCATTTAAGGGTTTAATACCAATACTTGCATTAATTTCAGTTAATTTGTTATTTTGGGCATTTTTGACAGTATTTTCCAGAAACTGCTCCAAACCTAAACCATTTTTTACTAACACATTTGCAGTAGCGATCGCCTTGACATTTTGTGGTGTCGCTTGGTATTCATGCACCTCCGTACCAGGTGGCACTAAAATTTCTACATCTGCCACATTCCCAGCTACTGCCTTAGTAAACAAATATATCGGTAAAAATGTTGTCACTACTTTAGTTTTTCCCGACTGCACCGATGGGGTAGAAGCAGCTTCCTGTGCTTGCGGCGACTGTTCGGAAGTTGTTCCCTGATTCGGATTCGATTGACTACAGCCAGCAGTTATTAACAACATCAGCAAAGCAATTATGGGCAAGATGTCGCTTCTTTGTCTACCTCTTCTAAGTCCTCTGTAATTCATCATCACGGTATTTTCCCCTCAAAACGGATGCTTGCTTTGTCTCTGTCACAATTTCTATTGACAATGAGACGTATACTATATTTTAGATTATAATAATTCTCATTCTCATTTGAGACACATAATATCATTCTGGGTTTGCTGTGTAATGAGTAACAACAAAACTTTTTCAGACGGTACAACCCTCTGTAATTTAGTTTTCCTTGAATAATTAGGATTTCTTGACTTTGTTTCTTAAAAAGGTTGCTTAATTCTGATAAGATTGCTGAGAAATATTCTCATAGAATACACGTTTAAAAAACGTGGTTTGGGTGTGAGTTGGATATCAGTGTGAGGAGAGAAATGCAAAAATTCTGGAAATATCTGCTAGTTAGTCCAGCAGTCTGCGGTGTCATGCTATTTTTTAATACTGCTACATTTGCAGGTGAAACATCGGGTAAGTCTGAAATCAATCAACCGCAAGTTTTAGCTAATCCAGACGCAAAAGCTACGAACATCGCGCCAGTTCAGCCAATGGCGCAAGTTACCTCCGTGTCTCAATTTTCTGATGTACAACCCACTGACTGGGCATTTCAAGCATTGCAGTCCTTAGTTGAACGCTATGGTTGTATTGCAGGATACCCAAATAGCACTTATCGCGGTAATCGGGCATTAACGCGATATGAATTTGCGGCTGGTTTGAATGCTTGTCTCGATCGGGTTAACGAACTAATTGCTACAGCTACTGGCGATTTAATTAACAAACAAGATTTAGCAACATTACAAAAGCTGCAAGAAGATTTTTCAGCAGAACTAGCGACACTCCGAGGTCGTGTAGATGCAGTAGAAGCTAAAAGTGCTGAATTGGAGGCGAATCAGTTCTCAACCACAACCAAACTACAAGGACAAGTGGTTGCAGTCGTTAGCGATGTTTTGTCAGGAAATACAGTCAACACTGAGGAAATTACAGACAAGAATACAACTTTAGGGGTACGAGCGCGGATAGAACTTGTGACCAGCTTCACAGGAAAAGATACGCTGTTTACCAGAATCCAGGCTAATAATATTGTTAGTCCTAACATTAACACCCCAGAGGGTAACTTGTTTTTTGCTGGTGACGGTACCACCAATGCTTCTATAGATGCACTGTTCTACAGATTTCCCTTGGGCGAAAAAACAGAGGTTGTCGCGATCGCCAACGCAGGTGCAGCAGATGACCTTACCAGTACTGTTAATCTCTTTGACGGGGATGGCGCTTTTGGTGCTTTATCTACCTTTGGTACACGCAACCCAATTTATTATCAGATAGGCGGCGCGGGGTTGGGAGTAACGCACGAGTTCAGTGATAAATTGGCACTGAGTTTAGGGTATTTGAGTGGTGCAGCTAATGACCCTAATCCCAATAATGGTTTGTTCAATGGTAGTTATGGAGCGTTGGCACAGTTGACGGTTAAACCAAGCGATCGCATTACTATTGGTTTAACTTACATTAATTCCTACAATCAGCCACTACTTACTGGTAGCAATGCAGCAACATTTCAGAATATAGCAACTATCCAGGCTTTACCGCAAGAGGAAGTAGCATTTTCCAGTAATTCTTACGGTGTCCAAGCATCCATCGGCATTACTAAAAACATTGTCTTGGGTGGTTGGGCTGGATACACCAACAGCCAAAGCTTGAGAGGAAACCGTGGAGACATTGATATTTGGAACTATGCCGTTACTCTCGGCTTTCCCGACCTTGGTAGAGAAGGTAACTTAGCAGGTATCATCGCTGGTGTAGAGCCGAAAGTAACAAGCTCTAACATCGCAGGATTGAATAGCGATCCTGATACATCCTATCATCTTGAGGGGTTCTACCAGTATAAGCTGAGTGACAATATCACTATTACCCCAGGAGTCATCTGGTTAACATCCCCAGATCATAACAATAACAACGATGATGTTGTTATTGGCACACTGAGAACCACATTCAGTTTCTAATTTTCAAAATCTCTAAAGAAGACGCAAAAGTTAAATTTGCGTCTTTTATAGCGGTTCTCAATTGCGTGAAATACAGACCTAACCCCCAGCCCCTTCCCTACTAGGGAAGGCTACGGTGTACACACAAGTCGAATTACCCCCCTTAATCCCCCCGATGTATTGGGGGGAAAAGAAATCTAGTTCCCTCCCCTTTACAAGGCTACGGTGTACACAAAAGTCGGAAATAGTAGTCTGTCAAGGAATAATTGACGAGTATATTCTCTGTAGAGACGGCGATTTATCGCGTCTGTGTAACGTGCCAGTTTTTTAGACGCGATAAATCGCGTCTCTACATGAGGGCTTTCTGGCTTATCCCAAGCGTATTGGGGTAAAACTGGATCTGACTTGTGTGTACACCATAGCCAATACATCGGGGAGGGTTAGGGTGGGGTAAAAGGCTGGTTAATCAGCTATTTCAGACTTGTGTGTACACCGTAGCCTAAAAGGAGAGAGCAATGGAAGTGAGGTCAGCACAATTCGCAATTCGCAATTCGCAATTCGCAATTAAAGCCCCCGGATTTATCCGCTTGCTCTGAACCCTGCATTGTTTAAAATTTATCTATCCATAAATAAATTTAGTTGCTCTGTACCATCAAGGAATAATTGGTCAAAAAAATGTATTGCATTCAAACGAGAAGCACTATATTTTGTGTATAGTCTCAAAAATAAAACCCAGTAAAAATGCTGGGCTTGATAAACTCAGGTTTGCACAGCAAATTCTTCTGGATCTACACCCCAATTTACCCAGCTAATTGCTTCACGCGCTGAATTCATATTTGGTGGAACTCGCAAGGCGTGAATAAATCCTGTGCTAGGGCAAGTCATTTTTAATAAATAAATTGGTTCTTGATCAACATCAGCATCAATTTTTAATAACGTGTATTCTTGCCAAGTATCTAATTCAATAGCTTGCAATTCTTGGCAAATTCTGGCGTAACCGATACCCTGAATTAGTACTCGCCGTAGTTCGGCGTTTTCCTCTGTCAAAAGCCATTGAGCTTGCCATTGCTGCGGGTGGATTTTACCGTATTTTTCAGGTAAGGTTACACCGTGGTATGAGTACAAGCTATATCCATCAATAAATTCAATGGCGGGTTCGCCTTCAGCGTGGAGGCGGTTTTCATTGTCGAAGCGCAGGTGAAGGGGGCGATCGCAGATAATACAAATGTCATCATACGCAAACAACCAACCACATTCTTGAATTAAAGATTGAAATATTTTCCATTCCTGTTGAGGATGAACAATGTTCAAAACAGAGATACAGTAATCAAACCCAGTCATCCAATTAACGTGGCTTTCAGGTTTAAAGCAATCATTAAGTTGAATTTTAATCCACCACGAAAAATCCTCTCTTTGCTCGTTTAGCTCAATGCTAAATTTTTCACTTAAGTTGTTATATATTTCATGATTTAAAGGATCATCTGCCACACGATAAAAACAGTTGTCTAATTGTTGGCTTCCCAACTGCTGATTGAGTATACTCGAAAGTTCGTGAGAAAAATGAGCCGAAAATAAGCCCCCTAAACTATTCGGTTCATTGAGGTAACTCTCTAGAAATTCTGGTGACAATCGTTTTAGCATCCAGTTGCAAGCTGCGTAAGGACTATCCTGAAAAAAGATTTCAGGCTTTTCATAGCCAAAGTCAATTGCAATATAGGCAGCTTTTACCGCTTCCGCCGCTTTTTCACGATCAATCCGCTCAGTTGAAAGCGCGATCGCTCTCCACTTTTGGCGATAAACTGGAATCAAAGCCTCTTGCTCAGGCGTTAACTTTTCAATCAGCGACATAACGCCAACCTTCAGGCTCGTATTCCCGTTGAATTTTCACCATCCAGTCACCTTGGGGAATAGAAATAGCTTTATGCTCCTCATGGGCAAGCAATGCCAACTCTGAAAACACACGCAAATAGAGTGTGCTATCTTTTTCGTATAATTCTGCGTTCCCCTCAGTAATGCGATGCTTATGCCCTGTAACTTCGCCTTCTGCCAAAGTTAAGTGAGGTATTTTTTGTCCTTCAATTTGCTGCACAGGCAGTAAGATTACATCACCTTGGCGAATCGGTTTCATAGTTTTGCTTTCCTGGCATGGGTACAAACCCCACTTCGCTTTTGCTCTCAAGTTTAGTTTAATCTTGGCACAAGCTCTTAAAAATTGGGCATTGGGCACTTGTACTGAGCGAAGTCGAAGTATTGGGCATTTGTCATTTGTCATTTGTCATTTGTTCCTCACTCCCTCACTCCCTCACTCCCTCATCTCCCTCATCCCCCACTCCCCACTCCCCACTCCCCATTCCCCATGCCCAATGATATTTTGAAAACTGTAGTCGCCAATTATGCGTTAGATAAGTTAAAGATTGAAATAGCTGGAAATTCACACCCAGCGTTTCCCTCCCCTAACCTCTGGGACAGACTGGGCCATAAGTTCAGCAGATTTTCTCCCAAGCAGGCAGTTTATGTGAGGATTAAATCACTGTCCTAAGCGTGACCTTTTATCTTGACAATTTGCAAAAATTAACTCAATTTGACTGTTTAGCTTAGTAGCTCTTCTTTTTATTGAAATTTCCATGTCAACTCTCGTCATTGTCGAATCTCCAACCAAAGCTCGTACCATTCGCAACTACCTGCCAGCAGGCTATCGGGTGGAGGCGTCTATGGGTCATGTACGTGACCTACCCCAGTCGGCTAGTGAAATTCCTGCTGCCGTCAAAGGGGAATCATGGGCGCAGCTAGGGGTAAATGTGGACGCCGACTTTGAACCGGTATATGTTGTCCCGAAAGACAAAAAGAAAATTGTCACCCAGCTTAAAGAAGCCCTCAAGGATGTAGATGAACTGATTCTGGCAACGGACGAAGACCGGGAAGGTGAAAGTATTAGTTGGCATTTATACCAATTACTGAAGCCGAAAGTTCCGACTAAGCGGATGGTGTTTCACGAAATCACCCAAGAAGCGATCAAAAAAGCTCTGAAGAACTGCCGCAATATTGATGAGCAGTTGGTTCGCGCCCAAGAAACGCGGCGGATTTTAGATCGACTGGTGGGTTATACCCTGTCTCCCTTGCTATGGAAAAAAATCGCCTGGGGATTATCTGCTGGACGAGTGCAATCTGTAGCTGTGCGGCTTTTAGTCACTAGGGAACGCCAACGTCGCGCTTTCCATGAGGGTACATACTGGGATTTGAAAGCTAGTTTGTCAAAGGAAAAAACCCCCTTTGGTGCCCAGTTGGTAACATTGGCAGGAACCAAAATCGCTAACGGCAGCGATTTTGACGCAACGACCGGACAAATTACCGCAGGTCGCAATGTCTTGTTACTAAACGAAGACCAAGCTGTAGCGCTTAAGGAACGCCTAACTGGGAAAACCTGGAGTGTTACCGATATGGAGGAACGCCCAGTGACGCGCAAACCGTCGCCACCGTTCACCACTTCGACGTTGCAACAAGAATCTAACCGGAAATTACGCCTCTCAGCCCGTGACACAATGCGGGTTGCCCAGAATTTGTACGAGCAGGGGTATATTACCTATATGCGGACAGATTCGGTACATTTGTCAGATCAAGCGATCGCAGCTGCTCGGAGTTGTGTAGAAAAGCTTTACGGTCAACAATACCTCAGTCCCCAACCCCGGCAATACACCACCAAATCCAAAGGCGCACAAGAGGCGCACGAAGCAATTCGTCCAGCAGGTAGCACCTTCCGCACTCCCCAAGAAACTGCTTTGGGCGGTCGAGAACTTGCTGTCTACGATTTGATTTGGAAGCGGACTGTTGCTTGTCAAATGGCTGATTCTCGCCAAACTCAAATTACCGTGCAATTGCAAGTCGAGGATGCTGGATTCCGTTCTTCTGGCAAACGGATTGAATTTCCCGGATACTTACGCGCCTACGTCGAAGGTTCAGACGACCCAGAAGCAGCACTAGAAGACCAAGAAGTGATTTTGCCGAATCTGAAAGTAGGAGATCATCCGAATTGTACAGAGCTAGAAGCAGTTGGGCACGAAACCCAACCGCCAGCTAGGTACACCGAAGCAACTTTAGTAAAAACTTTAGAAAGCGAAGGTATCGGTCGTCCCAGTACCTACGCCAGCATCATTGGCACGATCATCGACAAGGGTTATGCCCATTTGGTGAGTAACGCTCTTATTCCTACCTTCACCGCTTTCGCCGTCACCGACTTACTGGAAAAACATTTCCCAGACATCGTTGATCCCAGTTTCACCTCGAAGATGGAGCAAACCCTTGATGACATTGCCACAGGTGAAGCAAAATGGCTACCCTACTTGCAGCAATTCTATCTGGGAGAGAAAGGGCTGGAAACCCTGGTAAAAGAACGGGAAAGTCAAATTGATGCCACCAAAGCTAGGACTGTAGAACTGGAGAATCTAGATGCCAAAGTCCGCATTGGGAAATATGGCCCCTACATTGAGGTCGAAAATGGTGAGGGGGTTATTACCGCCTCAATTCCCAAAGACTTGACACCAGCCGACCTCGACCCTAAACAGGTAGAAGTATTGCTGCGACAAAAAATCACAGGCCCCGATCAGGTAGGTCGGCATCCCGAAACTGGCGAACCGATTTATGTGAAAATTGGGGCTTATGGGCCTTATGTCCAATTGGGTGATAAAACCGACGAAAACCCCAAACCGAAACAAGCCTCCCTACTTAAAGGTGTCACCCCCGAAACCGTTACCCTGGAAATGGCTGTTGGTCTGTTGGCACTACCCCGAACATTAGGAGTTCACCCAGTCACTGGCGGCAAAATCCAAGCAAGTTTGGGGCGCTTTGGCCCTTATGTGGTTCATGACCAAGGTAAGGAGGGGAAAGACTACCGTTCTCTAAAAGCTGCTGACAATGTATTGACAATTACCTTAGAACGTGCATTGGAATTATTGTCTGAACCCAAAAAAGGACGCAGTTCTACAAACAGTAAGTCCAAGGCAGCTTTACGCGAATTGGGTACACATCCAGATGATGAAGAAACAATTAACATCTACGATGGCCCCTATGGCCCTTACATTAAGCATGGCAAAACTAATGTGAGTATCCCAGAAGGTCAAACGGTAGAAAATGTCACCTTGGCTGAGGCGCTGAACTTGTTGTCAGCTAAAGCATCAACAGCGAAATCGACTCGCAAAACGACTAAATCAACGAGTACCAAATCTAAGTCAACTGCTAAGTCAACAACCTCTACGAAAAAAAAGGGCACAGAAGGTTAATTGCAAGTCAGCTAATTTTGGACTTCGACTTCGCTCAGTCGAAGGATTTTGGACTTCGACTTTGCTCAGTCGAAAGATTTTGGATTAAAAGAATTTTGGGGTTTATGCCCTGCCCCTCGTAAGCGAAATAAATCTAAAATCCAAAATCTAAAATCTAAAATTCCTAATCAAGAGTCCAAAGTCCGATCCCTAACTCTTGACCCTTGATATCCATCCTTGATAGGATGCAGTTCAGTAGGTGCAAGTGTGATACTCTAAAAAGTAAGGGAAAACACAACGCCAAATTTTAGAAGTGGCTTATGTCCCAAACACGGGATTGTGTATCAGCCCGGTTGGAAGCCAGAGGTGCGAAAATATGCCAATTTCTGCGTACCTGTTAATCAAAAATTGAGGTAGTATCTCAGGAGCCGTCAGTTCATGGACTATATAGAAAAGGTGCTGGAAAAGGTTAAGGAATTAGCACGGAGGCTAATTGAGAGCCTGTTAGGGCCAGAGGCAGAACCGGAACCGGAACTGATTCCGATTCCTGTAAACGATCGCTCGCGTCGTCGCCACTAATCTCAAAGTGCTGAACTCGACGTTGCAACCCTTAAGCATTCTGGCACTGCATGGGCCAAACTTAAATTTGCTAGGACAGCGAGAACCAGGAATTTATGGTGCGCTGACTCTAGCTGAAATTAACCGCCTGTTAGATGAAGAGGGATTCAAGTTACAGGCGAAAGTTTTTTCTGTGCAGTCAAATCATGAAGGAATTTTGGTAGATACTATTCATGCCGCATTAGGACAACATCACGGGATTTTGATTAATGCAGGGGCATATACCCACACAAGTGTGGCATTGCGAGATGCGATCGCGGCTGTTAACTTGCCCACTGTAGAAGTACATCTGAGTAATATTTACCGTCGGGAAGATTTTCGCCATCATTCATATATCGCCCCAGTAGCGATCGGGCAAATAAGTGGTTTTGGCGGACAAAGTTACTTGTTGGGCTTACAAGCTTTGGTGAATCATTTAAGAGAGGCGCGATTAATCGTACAAGAGAGACGCGATTAATCGTACAAGAGAGGCGCGATTAATCGTACAAGAGAGGCGCGATTAATCGTACAAGAGAGACGCGATTAATCGCGTCTGTACAAGAGTTAGGAATTGGTAGTTGGTAGTAAAGTTAGGAATTAGCAATATTTCATTAACTCCTCACTCCTCACTCCTCACTTTTAACTACATACTTTATGCGTTACTCTCCTATAAGTCGCTTTAAAGGTACTTTACTCGGAGCATTTCTGGGGGAAAGTTTAACTTCTCGTGGTAAAATACAGTTTCAGAGTTACCCAGATTTTGGCAGAATGGCGGTTCTGGGTACTCAGAGTTTGATTGCGTTGGGTAGATTAGATTTAGATGATTGGATAGGGCGTCAGCAACAAGAATCTCTTGATTTAGCAGCAACTGATGACATATCGATAAAAATAATTCTTGCGACAGTACCAATAGCACTTTTTTTTCACGAAAATCCAATTAAGCTTCGACATAACTTGCTGCATGTCCTAAAAATCTGGGAGGATGACCCAATAGTAAGGGATGGAACACTAGCAGTAGGATATGCGATCGCTCTTGCTTTAACTGAAAAACTCAACCCTTTAACCCTCATCCCACAAACAATTTCTTTTCTCCAAGAAACACCGACATCAATACCAAAAAAATTATTAACAGTTCAGAATTTATTAGAGCAAGGGGCGGGATTGTCAAGGGCGCAAGCTGAGTTTGCTAGAGAAGAACAACTCAGTAACATTATAGCTATGGCATTTTACTGCTTTTTGAGTACCTTGGAAGACTTTCGTCTGGCAGTTTTGCGGGCTACTTACAATAGCAATTCTAAAGTGCAAGATGCTACGCCTTTAAGCTTACAGGCTACAGGTGCAATTACTGGTGCTTTATCAGGAGCATATAACGGTATAGGCTCAATTCCTGTAAATTGGCAAGTCTTGCTCTTGCAAAGGAATTCTCCAATATGGGGACTAACTAGCTTTTCCCAAATGTTAAAATTAATTGATGCATTTGTGGCGGTGTGGTCAGGAGTGTATGATATTGCCTTAAATCCAAGGGAGTTAACAGAGGAGGGATGTGAGGTGGCTTTGCTTTCAGTTTACGCAGCCCCTCGTGTTATTCGGTCGCGTTAATCCTATTTTCGCCGAACAACGGTGTGAAGACTACTAATTTAGCCAAGAACTAAAAAACTTATATACTAGAATTTTTCAGCAAACCTTCGGACTGATCAAACTTTAATTGGGCTTTGCCACCCTAGTGGTCTGTCTCATTAATTCTTAAAGGTTATAAATAAAAGTTCGTAGTAAGGACTTTAGTCCTTGATTTGAGTGATAAATCGCTCACTACAAACCCTTTATAACTAATGGGACAGACTACTAGTAGTTTGTCAAGCGAAGTTTGAAGGGTAAAGAAAGGAACGACAAAGATGCGAAGTACGCGATCGCGCAGCCTCTCGTAGAGAAGAGAAGGAAGAAGGAAAGAAGAGAAAAAGTTGAATTGACAGAGTACTAATTGCAGCCCCCGCAGAGCAAACTTCCCTGATGATTGTCTATTTTGAGCCATCAAAGTCAGCAATTGCAGGCAGAAATAATGAAAATCAAGCAATTTTTGCAGTTCTTAACCCAGCAATTGACTAACTGGCGGCGACAGTACAAAGGACTACGCCGTAAGGGAAAGTTAATGAGAAGTCCCAAAAGCAAAACCCAGAGAAGGGAACTTCTAAGGACTGTGCTTAAGAATATAATTCTATTTTTATCAAAAACCAACGATAAAAGCGAGCGCCGAAAACAAGAAAGAGCGCTCAACTCAAAAACAAAATCGGTCAAAACTAAGAGTACTATTTATGCAGTCTGTTTAAATTGGGTGCATGAACAGCGTTCGTTGGTAATTTTAGCGATCGCTTTAGTGTCTCTCACTGGTGTTATTGGACATAAATTATATAACCAGACTCAAATCCAAATCGGAAATCCCGCGCCGCAGACGATTACAGCGCCTTACACAGCTAGCATCGAAGATCAGAAAAAAACCGAATCACAGCGCCAAGCCGTTAGTCAAGCATCCTTACAAGTGTTGATGGTTGATGGGCGAATGAACGAACAAATCAAGGAAAATTTGCAAAAACTTCTAGATGATGGCAATGAAATTCGCGCCGTTGCTGGAGCTTTTCCTTTTTTTGATCCTATAATTTTGTCCATCTCTACCCAGCGCTACCTCCGCTCTTGTGCTGACTCGGAATGGCAAGCACTGCTAGTAGCTGTAGAAAATACTAAAATTCAGCACAAGAAACCAACAGGACGAACCGTCGCCTCATCCGCACCCAATCAGGCGCCAACGCCACAGAAGACAAAGCCTGTCGATTTTTCTCAAAACACTGATTTTACTCAAGCAGTAGCAGAACTAGAATCTTACGGCGTCACACCTTCTGAGAAAAACTTGTCTTTAGTGATTGCCCAAATTTCCCAAGCCCGCCAAAGATACACCCAAGCTAATGCCAAACTTTTACAGTTAGAGACTGTTACCCCAGAAGCAGTATACGAAGAATCCCTACTTTTGGATTTGTCAGATGAGGATTGGGAAACAACACAAATGGGAATCCACCAGAGTGCAGAGCGGATTCTCACCCAAGGCATCCCACAAGGACTGCCAAAAAATATTTTACAGGATGCGGTGAGTTTACAATTGCAGACCTTTGTACCAGAATCCGCCGAATCTTTGGCAAAGAACCTGTTGTTAGCTGTACTCAAGCCGAATCTGCAAAAAGATGAAGAACAAACAAGAGAAAACGCTCAAAAGGCTGCTGCTGGTGTGCCACCTGTGATGGTGAAGGTACGGGATGGTGAGGTGATTGTCAGAAAAGGAGCGCAGATTACTGCATGGAACTTTAAGGTGCTGGAGCATTATCACCTGGTTCGCCGGGAGGTAAAATGGCACGAGTTGGTGAAGTTAGCAGGCGTTATTGCGATCGCCATTGGCATTTTTGTCTGGGTAGAACGGCATATTGATTACGAATTGCGACAACGCGATCGCTTGTTGGTGTTACTGCTAACTCTGAGTGTGCCAGGGTTGGTAACGATGGGATTGCCTTATACCACTTGGAGTGCTTTTGGTTTATTGTTGGGAAGCTTCTACGGCCACATTTTGGGCTTGACAGTTGCCCTTCTGCTGTTGCCGATATTAGCTATTAGTTTGGATATCAGCAAGGCTGCGCTTTTAGCTGGTGTCGGGGGAGGAATATTAGGTAGTTACATAGCGCAACGATTGCGATCGCGTGAGGAATTAGCATTATTGGGTGTGGCGATCGCTTTAACTCAGGGCGGCATTTATCTAGTTGTTAAAATCTTAATTGGTCAAGCATTTGGTTCAACTTGGTATATTGTCCTCCGAGAAGCCGGATTGTTTGCTTTATCCGGTTTAGGCTGGAGTGTTGTCGCTTTAGGGTTGAGTCCTTATCTAGAAAAAGTTTTTGATTTAGTTACTCCCATCCGTTTAGCGGAGTTAGCGAACCCCAACCGCCCTTTATTAAAACGACTTGCTACAGAGACTCCCGGAACTTTTCAACATACGTTACTTGTGGCTACCCTTGCTGAAGCTGCTGCCAAACAACTAGGATGCAATGTTGAACTAGTCAGGGCTGGTACATTATATCACGATATTGGCAAAATGCACGACCCCCTTGGATTTATAGAAAATCAAATGGGGGGGCCGAATAAACATGATACAGAGATTAAAGATCCTTGGAAGAGTGCAGAAATTATTAAAAAGCACGTAACTGAAGGGTTGGTGATGGCGCGTAAACACCTTTTACCGACAGCAATTCAAGCTTTTATTCCAGAGCATCAGGGAACGATGCTAATTGCCTATTTCCATCATCAAGCCCAGCAAATGGCGCAGTCAGATCCAAGTTTAACAGTAGACGACGCAGATTTTCGCTACGATGGGCCGATTCCCCAATCACGGGAAACCGGAATTGTCATGTTAGCAGATTCTTGTGAAGCGGCGCTGCGATCGCTCGAAGCATCGGCTAAACCTTTGGGAGGGAAGCGATCGCTTAAAGATGTTTCGACTGAACAAGCTTTAACAATGTTAAATAATATTCTGCGTACCAAATGGCAAGACAATCAACTCGTAGACTCAGGATTAACACGAGAAGAAATGTCACAAATTGCCCAGATATTTGTAGATGTTTGGCAACAATTTCATCACAAACGCATTGCCTATCCTAAATTGAAGGCTAGTAGTCCTGTGCAAAATTGATCATACGATTAACTGTGGAACTGCTATATGCCCAGAATCATCTCTATTTTTTCTAGTTAAATAGTTGAAAATTTTCTCAACTATTTTCGAGATTCCAAAAAACCTACTCTTGAAAGCCTAAAAAAGGGGAGGCTCAAAATGCCTTATTTCCCCCCTTTTAAGGGGGACTAAGAGGATGTTTTAAAAGTCCCAGAAGGTATAATTTTGCTGTTCTCAGTTGGGTTAACTTCGACGATAAATCAAGGTTTTAGCCATGTACTGAGATACTTTGCTCTGCTAACTACCAGAGCAAAAGACCTTTTTAAAACATCCTCTAAGGGGGATCTCAAAATTACTTGAATTGTCCGCGATTTTTGGCGCAGATTGATTGAGAGAAGAACTAGAGACTGGGTTTGATCAATTCACCGCTAAATGTATTAGTGAACGCTGGTGAGGGGTCAGAAGCCTGGGGATTGGCATTAAGGGGAAAGAATCGCCCTTCCAGGGTTCCCTGAATTATGTTTTTACCCGTCACGGTTGCTTTGTAATCAATTCGCCCAATCTGTTTATTCTGACCGTTGAGAGGCAGGGTAAAATCGATCGTTCTGGCAGTAATCTGATTACCGACGCATTTCCAGGTTCCTAGTTGACTGGTAAAGGGTGCAAAATTCGTGCTACCACCCTCATTAGAACTGGTCACAGCCAGGGTACCGTGCTCCTCGAAGCTGATTACCCCCCGTGCAACAAAACCCGAAGCTGACTGAAGGCTAATAATGTAAGCACCAGATTCGGGCAAACACTTGTTTTCTGAAGCAGTGGCTGCCCCTGAATTGAGAATTGCTGGCATCAGGAGGGAAGCAAATACGGCGGTAGAGAAGGTTTTACGAATGTTCATGGTACAACTACAGTAAAAAATTTAGGTAACTCTACTTAATATACAGATAGTGAGAAATATTATTTAGTAAATTTTAGTTAACTCTGGATAAAAAAAACTTTATCCTAATTGCGATGACTGCGGGGGGGGCGTAGCGATCGCAACTGCAAAGCTTGGGTATTATCGTTGCCAAACTTGTGCTGTAGAGACGCGAAATTTCGCGTCTCTACAGAGGATTTTGGGCTTAACTCAACGGTATTGGGTTATATCATGTCCGCTTGATTGCTTATTAAACCCGAATCACCCCAAAGAGCCAAAGCGTAGCTTTGTCTCCCCTCCCCTTATTCTTGGGGAGGGGTTGCGGGTGGGGTGTAATGACTGTGGTAAGCATAACTAATTATGCGGACATGATATTACGCAAAAACTCTCTGAAACTACTTCTCAAAGTTTGCTGTTTGGAACTCGAAGTTTGCTGTTCCAAGCGAACTAGGCTTGGATAATAAAATCAGATGCCTTGAGAATTGGCGCACCAGTTAAAGTCACAAATAGACCACCACTGCCGAAACCAGCTGTGCTGCCATTTTCGTTGTAGAACAACTGCCCACTCACAGGATCGTAGACAATTTTCGCCGCGCTAGTCCCCGCAGAAGAAGTGATTTCAAAATCACTCTCGTTACTAAAACCTATTCCCGG
This sequence comes from Nostoc sphaeroides, assembly GCF_003443655.1. Lineage (NCBI taxonomy): Bacteria > Bacillati > Cyanobacteriota > Cyanophyceae > Nostocales > Nostocaceae > Nostoc > Nostoc sphaeroides. Next base: position 5,355,598 of record NZ_CP031941.1, on the reverse strand, counting down.
AACAGAAGTAATTGTATTAAAGGTAGTCTTATCTAGTACAATCTTGTCACTTTGTGTAGTGGCTGCAAAAAATCCACCGTAGAACCCACTAATACTATCTAGACCAACATCAGCGCTGTTAAAAGTAGCACTGGTGTTGTAAATGAATCTGTCAACACCCTCACCACCTATGAGTAAGTCATTGCCAGCACCGCCGACCAGAGTATCATCGCCAGCACCACCGATAAGTGTATCATTACCAGTTCCACCCCGCAGCAAATCATTGCCACTATTGCCGGAGATGATGTCATCACCTCCCTGACCATTAATCACATCGCTGGAGCCTTTAAAACCCGTAATGTTATTGTCAAGGTCATTGAGGAATGTAACGGTGTTCGGGTTAAATAACTCAGTTTGAGTGGAGTTAGCATCGAAGACATCAAAACTGTCAACAATGCCCCTCTGGTTATCAAACAGGATATTGCCAATACCTGGGCTGGTATCAGATGCTGGTAAATTATTCAAGTTTTCTAACAGGAAGTTTTCTAAAATAATTTTGGTATTGCTTGTATCTTCAAAAGTGACTTCTAGATTGTTGCCATTTTGATTTAATTGCAGATTTTTAGCAGTCAATCCTAATCTAGTAAAATCCAAGGTATCAACTTCAGCAATTACCGCCACTGATGGATTTAAAGTATCAGCAGCAGTTACCGCCACTGATGGATTTAAAGTATCAACAGCAATTACCGCCGCTGATGGATTTAAAGTATCAACAGCAATTACCGCCTCTGATGGATTTGAACCAATACCTACACCGCCAAAGTCGGTTATGGTGTCGATGCCATCGCCTGTTGAGAAGATGAATTTGTCTCGACCACCATTACCAGTGAGCGTGTCGTTACCAGCTTTGCCCTCGATGATGTTGTTGTTAAATGTGCCGACGAGGATATCTGCATCAGGCGTGCCCGTGATCAATTTCTGGACAAAACCCAAAGTGGTGGTTGCCACTGCACTGGTGTTACTCAAATCTTGCCCGTCATCAACGACAAACTCAATTGTGGTGTTAACAGTGGTAGCTGTACTGTTGTACGTAACGCTGCTGAGGACTTGTCGATAATTGGCAATGGTATCCGTGCCGCTAAGAGTGAGAGTGCCTGTGGTGGAGTTGTAGGTAGCGGTGATGTTGCCGATGGCAGTGGCATTGAGACTTTCGGCTGCGCCATTCAAGAGATTGGTAATGGTGATGGTGGCACCAGCTAGGGTAGTGTCGTTGTCCCCCAAGGTGAAGTTGCTATCGATGATGGAGACGGGAGTGCCGCTAAAGGTGGTGCTAAAATCAATACCCTCTGAGTTGCCGTTGAGGTCGAGAACGGGGGCGCGGTTGCCAAACACCACATAGGTTTGCCCTGAGATGATGTCGTTGGGGTCGGCAAAGGGTGTCCCGATAATCAGGTCGTCAATACCGTCGCCGTTGATATCTCCGGCACTGCCAAGAGAGTAGCCTGAACGGTCATCTGAATTGATACCGTTGATGGCAAAGCCATTTGTGCCGTTGAGGGTGGAGAGGTTCAGTTGGGCACCAAAACCCTCCTTGCTGCCAAACACCACGTAGCTTTGCCCTGAATTGGTACCGTTGGGGTCGGCAAAAGGTGCCGCTATAATCAGGTCATCAATGCCGTCGCCGTTGATGTCTCCGGCACTGCTGACAAAACTGCTGAAGAAGCCGTCACCTTTATTGAAGCCGTTGATGGTGAAACCATTAGTGCCGTTGAGGGTGGAGAGGTTGAAGCTGGAATCAAAACCCTCCTTGCTGCCAAACACCACGTAGCTTTGCCCTGAATTGTCGCCGTTGCCGTCGGCAAAGGGTGCCCCAATAATCAGGTCGTCAATACCGTCGCCGTTGATGTCTCCGGCACTGCTAACAGAGTTGCCTAAGGAGTCATATTGATTGATACCGTTGATGGTGAAACCATTAGTGCCGTTGAGGGTGGAGAGGTTGAAGCTGGAATCAAAACCCTCCTTGCTGCCAAACACCACGTAGCTTTGCCCTGAATTGTCGCCGTTGCCGTCGGCAACGGGTGCCCCAATAATCAGGTCGTCAATACCGTCGCCGTTGATGTCTCCGGCACTGCTAACAGAGTTGCCTAAGGAGTCATCTTCATTGATGCCGTTGATGGTGAAACCATTAGTGCCGTTGAGGGTGGAGAGGTTGAATTGGGCAGCAAAACTTTCCTTACTGCCAAACACCACGTAGCTTTGCCCTGAATTGGTACCGTTGGGGGAGGCAAAGGGTGCCCCGATAATCAGGTCGTCTAGACCGTCGCCGTTGATGTCTCCGGCGCTGCTAACAGAGTTACCTAAGGAGTCATATTGATTGATGCCGTTGATGGTGAAACCATTAGTGCCGTTGAGGGTGGAGAGGTTGAATTGGGCAGCAAAACTTTCCTTGCTGCCAAACACCACGTAGCTTTGCCCTGAAGTTATGCCGTTGGGGGAGGCGCCATTTGCCCCGATAATCAGGTCGTCTAGACCGTCGCCGTTGATGTCTCCAGCACTGCTGACAGAGTTGCCTGAACGGTCATATTGATTGATGCCGTTGATGGCAAAGCCCGACCTGCCGTTGAGGGTGGAGAGGTAGAATTGGGCAGCAAAACTTTCCTTGCTGCCAAACACCACGTAGCTTTGCCCTGAAGATCTGCCGTTGCCGTCGGCAGCATCTGCCCCGATAATCAGGTCGTCTAGACCGTCGCCGTTGATGTCTCCCGCACTGCTAATAGAGTTGCCTGAACGGTCATCTGGATTGATGCCGTTGATGGCAAACCCATTTGTGCCGTTGAGGTTAGATAAGTTGAAAACTGAATTTGCCATGAGTTCGTCCTTTTGTTTTGAAAACTAAAAATTTAAACAATTGAACTTAAAGTCAGAATGACTGTTGAGTGTTGACCTTTATAGGCAGTTCTTACTCTTTGCAGTTCTTGCAGTCCGAGAAAGATTCTGAAATATTAAGGTGCTAAAAGGGTCTTAGAGCAAGTAAATTTATTTATGCTAAAGGTAAAAATATTTATTTAGAGATGTATTGCACGAGAAATAATGCCTCCACAGGCTAAGTCTCCTACTTTTAACTATGGGGTTTCCTCTCTGCTAAGAGCAAGAACTGCCCCCATGCCTCTTGTTGAGAGTAAGCGATTTACACGATAATGTATTACCCTGTGGATGAATCCGGGTGGCTCAAAATAAAAACGAGAGCGATCGCCTTTTCAGAAGAGGTGCGAGTAAAAAGCGATCGCTCAATTTCACTCATTAACTATAATGTAATAAAAATTTACAGCCAAAAACACAAAATTAATATTGACTAAATATTAAAAACACTGTCTGCAATAACCCGATGACAAAACCCAAAACACCACCTAAAGTTACAATCGCTTGCAATTCATTTTTTACAATTCCCTCAATTGCAGCTTCTAAATCAGCCGGGGAAGTTGATTTTACCCGGTCAACTATCACTTGATCTATCGACAAAATCGGAATTGCTTGCGCCACAATTACTTCTAAATCTTTTTCCAAATATTTATCTAATATTAAAGCCAATTCTTGACTCATAACTTCTAAAGAAGTATTGACAACAGGTGAAGTACTCAGACGATTTAGCAGCACTACAGCAATATTTTCCCAATCAACAGAATCAGTTAATCCTTGTAAAAAATCGCTGCCACTGTTTTGTAAATAATGGCGGACACTTTCGCGGGTAGTCTTTCTGAGTTGGCGCACCGTCCCAATTGGCAAGTTTTGTAATGATAAATTTTGCAGTAATTTCCGAATGCGATCGCGGATTTGCAAATCTTTAGTCAATTCCTGCAACCGAGCATTAGCAGCCTCTTTTTCATCCAAGCAAAAAGTCCGTAGTCGAGTGAGAGTATTACGTAAGCCAAACAAATTTGCTACTACCCAATAAGTCCCACTGGTTTTTTCGCGGAAGCCTTCATCGATAATTTGAATTGTGCGATCGGTCAAAAAATCAACTATCGTCTGCCGCAACACATCTGGCGGTAAAACTACTTGCAACAACCAATCAGCTAGCCGCGTGGCTTGTTCTTCACTCAATTGAAATTCCAGCAATATCTGGTCAAAAATTTGATTGATCTGCGCTTCCAAAAAGTCTTCACGCCGCGCTAAAACCTTGAGTAACCGTGGCAAGGATTCCCCTATTAAATCCCGCAAAATCCCTGCCACAATTTTGGCACTTTTCTCGTTTTTATCTGTTTTGATTTGTTCAATAGCCAGCCGCAACAACCAGAGAATTGCTCCTTGTACGCGTTCTGTTTGCAACAAACGCCGCGCCAGATTTTGCAATTCTTGTGGTGTCAAAAGTGACCCCATGATTGTCTTAGAAATGTTCAGAGCCAGACGTTCCTGGTTGCGGGGAATCAATCCAGGGGTAAAGGGTACTCTTCGTCCAGCAATGTAAATTGCTCGGTAAGGACGGAACAACATTTTGATGGCTATGTCATTTGTGAAATAGCCGATAATTCCACCCAGTACCGGGGGAGACACATAAAGCCAAAGATGAGACCAGTCCAAGGGAAGAATTAAAAAAATTAGGAGTTAGGAGAGACGCGATTAATCGCGTCTGTACAAGAGCTTAGAGTTAGGAGAGATGCGATTAATCGCGTCTGTACAAGAGTTAGGAGTTAGGAATGATAAATTATGTTGAGAATTTATCACTACTCGTAATTCATAACTTTTAACTAATAACTCATAATTTACTAAGCACCAGCACTCCCATCATACCGTTCACGATGGGGTAGTGTGTGGCAACAGCAAAACCAACTTGCCGCGCTAACTCTATTTGCTCTCTGCCGATGGGAAAGCGGTCTAAGCTAGGGCTGATGTAAGCATATTCTTCTTTTAACCCTAAATAACTGGCAACTGGCACCACAAAACTGTCCAGATACAACTGCTGAAGGGCACGTAGCTGAGGATTACTCGGTCGATGAAAGTCTAATATTGCGGCTTTAGCACCCGGCTTCAAAACCCGGTATAACTCTTGGAGACTGCGGGGAATATCTTTAACATTTCTTAAACCATAGCCCATTGTTGCGGCATCAAATTGGTTATCCTCAAAGGGTAAATTTAGCACGTCGGCTTCTACCCAGGCGATCGCAGGTTGGGGGTACTGCCAATGTGAGCGTTCTTTAGCTTTTGAAAGCAGGTTGGGTGAAAAATCCACTCCGTAAACCTTCCCTGTTGCCCCTACACGCCGTGACAGACGTAAGGCTAAATCACCACTACCGCAACACAAATCTAATGCCGTATCACCCGATTTAGCTCCACTCCATTTCACTGCCATTTCCTTCCATATTCGATGCTGTCCCAAACTCAACCAGTCGTTCAACTGGTCATAAACTGGAGCAATACGGTTAAAAATGGACTGAATTTCGTTAGTCATTGGGCGTTGGGTATTGGGCACTTGTACTGAGCGACTTGTACCGAGCGAAGTCGAGGTAAGCCGAAGTATGGGGCATTAGGCATTGGGCATTGGTTTTTGACAAATGACAAATGACTAATGACTAATGACTAATGACTAATGACAACTAATAAGAGCGATCGCTATCAGTTGGGCTGATAAATTAATTAGCATTAATTCATCTTCCCGTAAAGTGCAGGGTTGTTTCCACTGTAGTGATAATACGCCCAAAAGTTGATTGCGGTAGCTAATTGGGATAACTAAATGTGCTTGCACACCCGTATTTTTGTACTGAACAGCATCAACTAATTTAGTGTCTTTAAGTATATTTAAGGAAACTTGCATTTGCCCGGTGGCGATCGCTTCCTTTGTTAATGGGTCAACAGATAGCCAATTCTCTATTGTACCTGTATCGCTGTAACTTCCTTGAGTCGCAATTAGAGTATTTCCATCTGTAAGTTGTAAAATACACCCGTCTGTTCCAAAAGTATCACTCACAGCCCTAGCAATGGGAGCGAGAGTTTCTTCTAAGCTAGAAGCTGCTTGAGTTATCTGTACCAAAACACTCAGTAGCGCTATTTGAGCATGAGAACGGCGTAATTCTTCTGTACGTTGCTTGAGCAAGTCGTAGGTTTCTGCTGCTCTTTGCACCACTGCCTTCAGTTCGCCTGGATCCCAAGGCTTGGTAATATATTTGTAGACTTGCCCTGCATTAATCGCCTCTACCAAGTCTTCAATATCAGTAAATCCGGTGAGAATTATCCTAACCGTATCGGGAAACTGAGGTACAGTCTTGCTGAGAAACTCAGTTCCTTTCATTTCTGGCATCCGTTGATCGGAGATAATCACCGCTACCTCTCCTTCTGCTGCTAAAATTTCTAGGGCGTTCACCCCACTATCAGCTTTCAGAACATTAAAGTCGCGTCGAAAGGTACGATAAAGCAGATCGAGATTATCTGGCTCATCGTCAACTACCAGGATTTTCAGCTTTTTTGGTTGTTGGAGAGTCATCACTGGATATTGGAGTTTATCTATTTCGACACTGGGCTTATCCATAAAATATTTCCTTTAAATATTCACTATCTTGTTATATTCCATACCAAGCTTAGTTGAGAATAGCTCAATATTATCAAGGGTTTTTACGGAGTTAACTTGAATATTTAAATACGGTAACGATGAGTGTCACAGAGGATATTTGCTTGTACCAAATATCTGAAGCAAGAAAAATTCTACAAGAAGAATTAACTAGATCAGTTTCCACAGATCAACTCAAAGCAGTAGGTATGGGTTTCATAGATTAGAATAAGACTTGCTCATGAGGTATTAATCAACCTCTCAAGTTGAAGCTCGCACTCCAATTATGACTGATCTACCACCCAACGCTCAGAATCCCGAAGAAAATGCTACTAACGATGTAGCACAAGAATTACTACGAAGGCTGAGGCAAAAACAAGGCAACTGGGTGGAATGGGGAGCCGCGATCGCCTCGTTGCTAAAAACCGGTTACAACCCCCAAGAAATTTTTGAGGCGACTGGATTTGAGCCGATTCAACAAAATCAGGTGGTTGTTGGTTCTCAAGTTTACAATTCTTTGGAAAAGTTTGGAGTATCGGAAGCAACGCGATCGCACTATGGCACACGCGGCAGTGATGTTTTATACGAACTGCGTTTGCTCACCCAAGAAGAACGCGCCGCCGCCGCCGAACTAATCTTCGTCCACAATGTTGATGCTGATGAGGCACGAGAAATAGCAAAAGCACTTAAAGAGTTCTCTTATTACCGCACTTTACCAGAAGGGTTTTCTGCCCATCCGGGAGATGCTGTTGCTCATCAAGTTTGGAAACTGGCACGCCAAAATGCAGATTTACAACAGCGATTCGCGCCTAATTGCCAAAGGTTTACGCTTTGCTCACACGCCAGCAGCAAGGCAAAAAATCGAACAGCTACTAACAGACTTTACCACCGTTCCCCAGCGTCCAGCGCCAATTTTACCCTTTTACCGCCTGGAAGTTGAAGAACAATTACCCCGAATCTTGCCTGTAGTAGGCGAGTTGCCATTATCACGGCAAGACTTGCAAGCTGTGCCCATACTCACAGAAATTGAACCATTTCGGTTAGTCAAGTTTTCTGGAGAGCAAGCTTGGATACCGTTACCAGGTTGGCAAGTGTTGTTGGCAGCAGTTGATCCAGTAGTAATTTTAGCGAATAGCGATCGCTTCCCCATCCAAACCCAAAGCCAAATCGGGCCAGTGGTAGTAGTAGTAGATCGTGCCCAACGAGAATGGGATGCTTCCAGCTACTTTGTTGTCGAAAAGGGTGGTGAATTAGATTTTCAGTGGTTTGAAACTGAGCCAGAAATTCCTCTACTAGGACAAATTATTATCATCGTGCGTCCTAAGAAAATTCTGGATGAAGAATTAACTAAGGATTCCTGGCAGATTGACGAATAAATTCAATTTTAGACAGGGTTAAGGGACTTCCAAATAAAAAATACTTAACTACTTCTTGTGGGGTGGATGTCTCGCCATTGGTGTCAACTTAAGCTAAAACTCCTTTAAAGTCTCGTTTCCAGCCTCTGGCTGGAAATGCAAATTAAGAGAACAGTATTTTTTCAGCTTAAAGTTTATAAAACTATTAGAAAATTTATTTAAATTTTCAAACCATTTTTAATAGAACTCACTGGCGCAAGAATATCAACAAATGTATCATTCTGAGCAAGATGCTTAAGAAATTAAGTATTTTCTTGGTTATTTTATCTTTTACGGTATCTTCTTTTGTTACCACAATTATTGAGTAAAAAACAAATCCCTATTTTTTTGATTTAGTTTCTTGAAGAATTCAGAAGCGATGCCCTGAGCAGTTCGACAAGCTCACTGTAACACTTGCCGAAGGGTCAGAATTCATTAGTGAGGGATTCAGAACTGTCACTAATTGCAAATTTAATGGGAAGAAAACAAACCCAATGGATTTCTGTTGATATAAATGACTCAAGGATTGTCCAACATCGCTATCACTCGTTTGTAGCTGAACAAGGAGTTTTCCAAAAATGTCTCTAACTAAACGTTGCTTGGCCGAATTTATTGGTACATTGTGGCTTGTCTTAGGTGGCTGTGGTAGTGCTGTATAGCCGCAGCCTACACCGCAGATGCTGCAAAAATTAGCGAAAGTACTTCTTTTCCACTGGGTATTGGATTAGTCGGTGTATCTTTGGCATTCGGGCTTACTGTCCTCACAGGGGCTTATGCTTTTGGTCATATTTCTGGTGGCCATTTCAATCCAGCTGTTTCCTTTGGACTGTGGGCAGGTAAGCGTTTTCCGGGATCTGACTTACTACCTTACATCGCCTCTCAAGTAATCGGTGCAGTTGTTGGTGCGGGAATAATCTACCTGATTGCTAGCGGCAAAACTGGATTTTCTTTGAGTGGCTCTAACCCATTGGCCACTAATGGCTACGGGACTCACTCACCAGGTGGTTACACACTGTTTGCTTGTTTCCTTAGTGAAGTTGTGATGACTTTCATGTTTCTGCTGATTATTTTGGGTGTAACTGATAGGCGTGCTCCTAAAGGATTTGCACCACTGGCAATTGGTTTTGGACTCACCTTGATTCACCTGATTAGCATTCCTGTAACCAATACCTCGGTTAATCCTGCCCGTAGTACTGGAGTTGCTCTATTTGCAGGTGTAGAACTCTTTTCGCAAGTTTGGCTGTTCTGGATAGCTCCGATTTTGGGGGCTATTTTAGCAGGATGGTTGTATGTAGCCGTCTTTACTGAATCAACTGTGGAGGAACGGCAAAACGTCGAAGAGCTAGTCTAAAGGGAACTCCAAAAAATAAATTATTCCACATTAAAGTCGTTGACTGTTGACTGTTGACTGAAAACTCGTGAACCGTCAACGGTCAACAGTGAACAATAGCAATGGAATATTTTTTTACTTGGATAGACTAGAGATTTTTCGGATTATTTAGTCATCAATAGAAGACTTTAGCTATTAGCCAAGGAACTAAAGTTCCTTGGCTAATAGCTTTTACCTTAAGTTGACATGTATCAGCAATGCTGTGCCCCTACTGTGTTGCATCCACACGAGAACCGTTAGAACTCTTGCATAAATATTTTGTGGTATCATTAGGGGTTATTCTAATAGGTTCAAATCCAGCCCGGTAAAGAGCAAGCGCAGTTGCAGTGCCACCGATGCCACCGCCAACCAAAATAATTTTCTTTGTTGTTAGTATCTTCATATAGCTATTAGCTAATTGGTTTGGAATTAAATATTTGTCATCACAGATAAACAGCAATGATTTTTCATATCTGCGGTTTTGGAATTAAATCCCAAATTTAAAATATAAAATTTTATAATGTCAGACACTAATTTTACTGCTGCTTTGCCTTCGGAATCACTCCACTCAGAATTGTCTGAACGATCGCCTGTTTCTTCTCTGCGGGAGAAAATTCTCGCAATTCGCAACAGTCTCCGCCCAGGACAGCAACAAATGGCTGACTGGCAATCTGGCCCCCTAGCTATTTCTGCTGTTCCCGGTGCAGGCAAATCTACTGGGATGGCGGCGGCGGCAGCGATCGCGATCGCCCGTCAATATGAACGTTCATCCTCGCGTCGTCAATTAGTAGTTGTTACCTTTACTCGTTCAGCTGCTGCCAATATTAAAGCGAAGATCCGCAAAGACTTAAAGAAATTATCAATACCTCAGACGGGCTTTTTTGTCTATACGCTACATGGTCTAGCGTTGAACATTGCCAGCCGCCATTCTGATTTATCGGGTTTGCAGTTACAAAATGTCACCTTAATTACACCAACCCAAAGTCACCGTTTTATCCGAACAGCTGTAGAGCAATGGATTGCAAATAATCCAGCAATATATTTACGGTTATTAGAAGGTCATCAATTTGACGGAGAAGAGACAGAAAGGTTGCGTCGCCAATCGGTGCTACGAACAGAAGTATTGCCGGAATTAGCTAATACGGTAATTCATGAAGCAAAAAGTTCTGGGATATCGCCAGAAAAATTGCGGGAGTGGAGTAAACAAACCACAGACGAATATACAATTTTGAGCATAGCGGCGGGATTGTATGAGCAATATCAAAACTTAATGCGATCGCGTGATTTCATCGACTACGATGATATGATTTTAGCCGCACTGCGCGTTTTAGAAAACGACAGCGCCCGTCGCATTGAGCAAAACCAAGTTTTCGCCGTCTTTGAAGACGAAGCCCAAGATTCTAGCCCTCTTCAGACGCAATTGTTAGAAATTTTGGCAAGTGATGGGGGAGATAATTCTTTACTCCTAACAGACGCGATAAATCGCGTCTCTACTGCTGACCCTTGTACAGACGCGATTCATCGCGTCTCTCCTAACTCCCCACTCAACTTAGTCCGAGTTGGTGATCCCAACCAAGCGATTAACTCTACTTTTACCCCAGCCGATCCGATTTATTTTCGGCAATTTTGCGAAGAGTGCGATCGCATCAAACGATTGGCAACGATGGATCAAGCCGGTCGCAGTACTAGAATTATTATTGAAGCTGCTAACTTTGCTCTCAAATGGATCAATAATCAGTCGTTAGCAAAAACGAATAACGGACAACAGACTCCTGACAACCGACAAGTACCATTTCGCTTGCAGACAATTCGCCCTGTTGAAGTTGGTGATCCGCAAGATAACGCCAACCCAGAACCAATAGGACGGGGATTAGAACTTTATACCCCGCGTGACATCCATCATACGGTTGAATTGTTATCTCAAAGAGTAATTGACTTATTTGGTGAAGACCCAACAGAACAAAGTGCAGCGATTTTAGTGCGAGAAAATCGCCAAGGACGATGGTTAGCAGAAGCTCTAACACCTGTGTGCAAAGAGTATAATATTACACTTTATGATGTGGGAGAACGCGATCGCCGTTCCCATGTTCCCCAAGAGATTTTAGCATTACTGCAATTTTGCGATCGCCCCCACTCCCCCGATTACCTCAAAGCCGCGCTAGAAGCATTAGTACAGCGCCAGTTAATTCCTACTCAAGACCTTAACGCCCTTGCTAGTCTCCCAGAAGAATTTTTGTATCCTGGCCCCCTAGCAGCACCTCAGCCAGAAACAGTCCAAAAAGCTGCTCGTTTGTGTCGCAATTTACTTCGCGCCCGCTTGGAATTGCCCCTGTACCAGCTAATTTCCTTTCTCGCCTTGACCTTAAATTACGACCAGGCAGAATTAGCAACTGCTGACAAACTTGCAGAACGGGTAAACCAGCAGATAGCAGGCAATAGTTCAATGGGGGGAATGCTGTCAACTTTAAGTGAAATCGTCAGTTCCGAACGGTTTGAACCAGTGGAAACCGAAGATTCGGAAGAACGTTACACTCGTCGCGGTCAACTGACTATTATTACAATGCACAAAGCCAAAGGGCTAGATTGGGACTATGTGTTTCTTCCCTTTCTGCACGAAAACTTGATTCCTGGGAGATTTTGGGTTCCTCCCCAAAGCCAGTTCTTAGGGGATTTTACCTTATCAGAAGTAGCCCGCGCCCAAATTCGGGCTGCTCTCCACGGAGAATCTACTATACCAGATGTTACACAAGCATGGGAACAAGCAAAGCACTTGAAAATATCTGAGGAATATCGTTTACTCTACGTTGCCATGACACGAGCAAAGCGTCTGGTGTGGATGTCAGCCGCCCAGAAAGCCCCCTTTACTTGGAGTAAGCCGGACAATTTACAAGAACAAGCGCCTTGTCCGGTTTTTCCAGCATTAAAGCGGCAATTTCCTGAATGTGTGATGAATTTAGCAGTAATGGCTAAACAAGCGTGAGCAAAACTTTTAAGAAATTGAATGCAATCAGATTGTGAATATTTGTATGAAATAAGCTAACTATAGTGGAAGTTGCCGTTTAAGAATTGGTGTTATAAATTGGTGCTGAGATTTTAATCAGAAATTGATTTACCAATGAAAACCCAACAATTGACAACGACACAAGAAAATAGACCCAGCAAGACAAAAAAACAGTCTTTTCCTGGCATTAGTATTGGTACTCCTAAAGTACCATTCCGCCAATGCAAGGAAACTGTACAACAGCATGAGTTACTCAGTGACTGGGAACACGCGAGTTAATTTTGTAACATCGTCTCATACCAACTTACCAGTCGTGATGCATAAATTAGGAGTGCAATGGATTCTTTTGGTCTATTGCCATGAGCCAACAATCTGAGTATTTCCCTTCATGTAGCTCATGGGCAGGCAATAGCTTTACTTTGACAAAACCAGATTTTTCATAGCAACGGATAGCGCGAGGATTGTCAACATGAGGATCTATGACAATTTTATGAGCTTGTCGCTGTTCAAAAAGATAACTGATAATTGCTAACAAGATTTTTGTACCAATTCCCTTGTTCCAATAGTCGGTTTCGCCTATGAACAAGTCAATTCCGTAGACGCGATCAGTTTGATCGAGATGATACAATTGTCTATCGGTTTGGGATAAATCATTGAGCGCACAATACTGCAAATAACCAATGGGGATATTTTGATAATAGAACAGACACGGAACAACCGGGTCATCTCCCTTGATCATAGGTTTGTACGTTTCTATAATTCTTTCTAAATCAAAAGGATTATCTCTTCCCTCATAAAATTTCAAAACTTGTGCATCAGTTAACCATTTTGCCATCAACTGATAATCATATATTTCATCTTGCATTAGACGAATAGCAATTTCATCTTGTTCAATTAGCATTTCCTGTGTATATTTTTCTAGCTATACTTTTTAAATCAGCGATGCAATGATATTAATAGTCATAGCTAAAATAGTGGTATTGAAAAAGAAGGACAATATGCTATGTAACAGAGTCAAGCGCCTCATCTCTCGCGATCTCGTCTCCACATCTGAAACTTGACTAGTCATGCCAATTACAAATGAATAATATAAAAACTCCCAATAGTCTGGATAGTCGTTATTAGGAAAATCTAAACCTCCAATGATTTCTTCACTATTATTACGATTAATATATTTGTAATAACTGTGTGCATATTGCACTGCAAACATCGTATGCACTAGTAACCAGGAACCAACAATGGTCATAATTGAAAGTATGACATGTAGGTTAAGCAGAATTGTTGACAACCCTTTTTTATTAGTTAGCAAAAACCCGATCGCTAAAACACTAGCACAAGCCGCAGCTATCACCAGCATAAATATAGCTAAATGTCCTTCATATTCATTCTCAGCATAACGGCGAATTTTGTCTGGGGTAGCTTTGATCATCTTCCACCAGGTTACAGCTAAGAAAAAGTCAGCACCGGAGTTCCAAGCGCAGAGAATGCGAGTAGGTAAGTGCAGCCAAGACGGAAGAATTATTGAAACTAATCCAGCTAGCCCGATAGCAATTATCAGTCTGGGGCGGGGGTCAAAATTTTTAAATAAATTAAGTTTCACAAATATCTTGCACCAAGCCGTATAGATTAGAAATCGTACTCTAGTTGCTATCCTTTGGAGAACCCGCTTTGCTCCTTTACGTCCGCCTGGTAGCGGACGTTATGTCAGTGGTTGGTATCGAGATGGTGCCATCGCCCTGTACGTATCGCGTGGACTAGGAGTTTCGGTTTTACCAGTAACAATAGGTGTAGTCCCAGAAATTAGCTATTTTGAGTGGTTTCTGAACTCAGCTTGATTTTTTAGCGATATCGCCCAATCTGCACGGCGTCCCCATCATGTCAAGAAAAAGATTTTCTTCTCAATAACCTCGAACGTAGTCGCATTATAGTGGTTCCCATTCAGATGCGGTACAAGATTATATCACGAGGTGTAAGGGCACGGCAGTGCCGTGCCCCTACGGGTGTACCTCACGTAAACGAGAACCGCTATAGTTGTAATTCTCAACTGGGAGAGGGAACGGAATTTGCAACAGCGCTCCCAATTTAACCCTTTAACAAAATAATACTTATTTTAACTTCGCTCTAATCGTTTCTATTCGTTGACGATTAACACCCAAATCGCTTTGACCTAAGCGTGAAGCCGAACGTACTTGGATAACATTAGCATTCCGATCTAGATAGAATTCTACATCATCCACAAATCCCAGTAAAGCGCTTTTAAATTCTGCATATAAATAATCTTGGCTTTCGGTAATTATTTTAGTTCTTGGTAAGGATTCAATAATCTGTTTAAGATTACTAATCGCTTCTTCTGTGGTAGATGTAAAAGTAAGTGGTGCAATTTTGTGAACTGCATCTGTACTCTGACTAGAAACACAGTTAGGAGAATTAGGGCAGGGTGCTAATTTACCGTTGCTAATACCTAAATTATTTGGTCGTTTGCCAGCAAAAACCATAATTATGTATCCGGGTAAGTGAATAAGTATACTCTCGCACATTTTGCCGTAATGGCATCTTCTAGCAAATGACAGATTCGCTAAAACATGGGTGATGCGATCGCTCTATGATCCGGTAAGTATCATCTAGGCGAAAACAGTTTATGACGCAAACAATTTCAATCAACGACTCTGGGCGCTTGCAACTCACACCGTTAGAAATTCCATCCCGTCTGCTGTTGGGGCCTGGGCCTTCCAATGCCCATCCCGCAGTTCTCCAGGCGATGAATACCTCACCAGTTGGGCATCTTGATCCGGCTTTTCTCGCACTGATGGATGAAATTCAGTCGTTGCTACGCTACGTATGGCAAACAGAAAACCCACTCACCATTGCAGTCAGTGGTACGGGAACAGCCGCAATGGAAGCAACCATCGCCAATGCTGTAGAACCCGGTGATGTGGTTTTAATTGGTGTAGCTGGTTATTTCGGTAATCGCCTTGTGGATATGGCTGGACGTTATGGGGCGGATGTGCGAACCATTACCAAACCTTGGGGACAAGTTTTCAATCTAGATGAACTCCAAACTGCCTTAAAAACTCATCGTCCTACTATTTTAGCTCTAGTTCATGCCGAAACTTCCACCGGCGCACGTCAACCATTGGAAGGTGTCGCTGATTTGTGTGATGAATTTGGCACTTTGTTGTTAGTTGATTCAGTCACAAGTTTGGGTGGTGTCCCCTTGTTTTTGGATGCTTGGGGAGTTGACTTAGCCTATAGTTGTAGCCAAAAAGGGTTGGGTTGCCCGCCTGGTGCTTCGCCTTTTACAATGAGTCCGCGTGCCGTTGAGAAATTGCAACAGCGTCAAACAAAGGTTGCAAACTGGTATTTGGATATGTTGTTACTGGGTAAGTATTGGGGCGCTGAACGCACCTATCACCACACAGCACCGATTAATTTATATTATGCATTGCGGGAAGCATTACGTTTGCTTGCAGAAGAGGGATTAGCAAACTCCTGGCAGCGTCATCAGAAAAACGTAGAATATCTCTGGGAAGGGTTGGAAAGCTTAGGGCTGAGTATGCACGTTGAGCAAGAATATAGACTACCAACGCTGACTACTGTCTGCATTCCAACAGGGGTAGATGGGAAAGCGATCGCTCGGCAGTTACTCAATGAATATAATATTGAAATTGGCGGTGGTCTTGGCGAACTAGCAGGTCTTGTTTGGCGCGTCGGGTTGATGGGCTTTAATAGTCGTAAGGAAAGTGTTGACCAACTTTTAGCAGCACTACGGCAAATTTTGCCTAAGTAGTTTTCGGGTTAGGGTGGTGCGTTAACAGTAGCTTAACGCACCTGATAGAAAAGGCGTAGGCGTAGTCCGCGCTTCTCTACGAGACGCTGCGCGTAGCTTGCTTCCCCGTAGGGGTACGGCTGCGCTTAGTGACCACCGTAGGCATCGCGCTAACATTCGTTTGAGAATTAAAGCAAAGCTGATGCTCCACACTTACTTGCTCTTTGGACTTATCCCAAAGATTAAACAAAGAGCAGGTTAATTTTTGTCGGTCGATACAATGCCATTGTCAGTCGATACAATGGCATTGTTAGTCGATACAATGGCATTGTTAGTCGATACAATTGCATTGTTAGTCAATGCAATTGCATTGTTAGTCAATACAATTGCATTGTAGGTCGATGCGTTAACAATTCACGAGATTGGGTTAAGATGCGACGGTAATGCAAAGTACGACTCGTTCCAATACTGCTCGGTTAAGAGTCGATCCCCCTAACCCCTCTTAAAAAGGGGGGCTTATTTTTCCCCCTTTTTAAGGGGGACTAAGGGCAATACTGCGTAGGTTTTGAATATTCGTAGGTTTGGTTGAGGCAATGCGTTACCCAACAAACCCAGGAAAATTTTGGGTTTCGTTCCTCAACCCAACCTACACATTTCTATTTTTTATGCAAAACCTACGCAGTATTGGGACTAAGAGGATGTTTGAAAAGTCCTTCAGCGTGTGTTTCACTACCCTGGCTACCGAGAAACTGCTACGAGAGAATAGGAGTTTTGGGATTTGAGATCCCACCCCTGAGTCGCACTTGAGGCTCAAGCCGACCCTTTTCAAACATCCTCTAAGGGGGATCTTCAATGACTATGCACCAAAACCTACGCAGTATTGCGACTTGTTCACATTTTATGAAAAACGTCGGGAGAATATATCTGTAGAGTATTCCTGACTAGCTTACTGCGATAAAAAACCAACAAACACTAGAGGCAAGAGTATTAGTAGGGACACAATTAATACGAGGGTTGCTGGCTCGATTTTAATCTGGTTCTTTTGTGGATCGCGCATTTGGCATTCCCTCGAACAATAAGTATATTAACTCAGCCTAAAGGATGTTTATTCCTTTTTCCAAGCCCAATAAGGTTGAAAAATGTAAATTATTTAAGTACGCTAGTGCATTAAATTTACATTTTTTTGATTTTAATAACTGTCAATCCCTTGATTCATCCCCCCATCTGCTTATTTCTTCCAGGGGAGTTTAGTTCCCATTTCAGTCAATGCAGAAAAGATGAGATAGAGGACGAGTAACCCAGCCGCCGCCAAAAAAGCCAGTAAATCGTTATCCATAAATGTTATTTGCTAAAACTTCGCTAATCTAATATTTAGCATTTTTCTACAAACCTACAATCTTTCGTCTTCTGGGTGCAAACTGTACCAGCCATACCAGTGACGAACTGCTAGCCAGACGGCACAAAGCAAACCCGCGAGGCTGAGGGTTAGTCCACTAAACGGTATTAATAATCCAAAGATGGGTAATACTGCTCCAGCAATAGTGCAGATAATAGCAGCCAGGGAAGCACTGCGGCTAGCTCCTAATCCCCATGTCAAAATTAGTAAGATGATGGAAATTAAAGTCCAAGCCAACTGAGCATTGATGACGCGAGATAGATAGGTCAACATTAATAGACAAGCAAAGAAAATACTAGCAGCGATCGCAATATTTTTGAAACTCATTGGCAGTGACAAATATAACAACAATATCCACCACACAAATATTGCTGGTGCTAGCAATAAAAGACGAGGAATTACGCCCGTATTGCGAATAGGCTCGGTGTTCGTAAATACTCCAAATGGATTTTTGACTGAAACATTATCGGCAAACTCCCAAGTAAATTGCGTACTGCGTCCGTCAGATTTAATATCATCAGGTTCAATACCACTGGCAAAATTAGCCGGAGCAAAGTTAGCAATTGCTGTGAGGCGGAAGTTAGATAACAACTGTCCCCCTGCACTATAAACCCAGCGAGGCCCGCCTCTAGCCTCATAGGCAACTCGAAAGGTGGTTTCTTCCCCTGGTTGCAGCCGGAAGGGAAAACCATAGTCTCCCGGATTAGTTTGTTGTAATCTAGTCCCGTCACGCTCGATTTTGTAGCTCTTAAGCAGTATGGAGCCGTTAGGTGGCGGTGCTTCAAAGAAAAAATTATTAATATCCTTAAGCTGGTTAACTACTTTATAATCGGCAGTATAATTTGCCCGATAAATTGAACTACGACCTGGAACATCTACGCTTTGGTCAAGCTTGACTTGAATTTGCGAACCAGCCAACGTCAAAAAGCGGTTAATTTCTCGTGTCTCATTTACCTTAACAATCTTGCCATTGACTTGAGTGTTATAAGAGTATGGCTCTCGAATAGAGTAGCGCACTTGCGGCGCAAATTGTTCGAGCTTCTCACCTGCAACGCTTTCAGCAACTTGAGCTACCCTTGCTTGTTCCCAGTAGTGGTAGCGATTGCTTAAAGTTGAACAGAGAAAAAATCCCGGTACTAACAGAACTAATACCAGGGTTAAATGTTGTAATCCCCGCAATAGTTGAGAATAACCAACAGCCCATTCAGCGATGAATATAACTTGTTCCGGCTGACTTCGACGGAGAGAAAAACTGATTAGTGCGATCGCAATTCCTAAAGCTACAACCAAAAATACTAATAACAGTGAAGCTTTGAGCGCCTGGGTTCCAAATTGGACAAGCTCAATCGGATGCGTCAAATCGGGTAATCCGGGAATACCTTGAGCAGAAGATGACATTGGTTGATTTTTGCAGAATTTGGAAAACCAGACCGATAAAATCTTTTAAAAGTTTCTGAAAAAATGTTTTATTTGATACGCGGACATTTTAAACAAGTGCTGCGTAGCATCGCTCTCACCCTGACTTACACAAAAACCCTCTCAAACTCTTATTTCTCTGTGTTCTCTGTGCCTCTGTGGTTAGTTTTTCCCGTACTCATACCATAATGATACAAATACGCTCTTTTGGGGCAAGTCTTTGCCCATTGGTGTGAACTTAAGCTAAGACCCTTTTCAAATCTCGTTTCCAGTCTCCGACTGGAAATGCAGATCAATTGCGGCTCTGCCGCAAGTCTTGAGGCGGAGCCTCAACGACCGGGCATTCCCAGTCGGAGACTGGGAACGAGACATACAAATACGCTGGGCAAGTCTTTGCCATGCCCCTACGATAAATCTATATGTATGAGGATTTTTGTGAATTGGTATTATCTGTAACTAGTATTGGTATAAACATCAAAAGCCCGGTCTTCATGACCAGGCTTTTGAAACAATGGGGCTATATTCCCGGAAGGTTAGTTATAGAGCAATACGGTTCAGTTAAGAAAAATTGTAGGTTGGGTTAAGCAAAGCGCAACCCAACAAAGCACCAAAAATGTTGGGTTTCGTTCCTCAACCCAACCTACGCAGTTTAAGGATTTTGGCATTAACTGAACCGTATTGAGTTATAGAGGTTCAGTATAATATCGATGCTTTGATAAGTGATACCACTTTGCTGTTATCGATTCCGGAAAATTCCCTAAAAATTTTTGAGTTTCGTCAGCGTGTAGGATTTAAAAATATTGATTTTCCGGCTTTTGCTGATGAATAATGAATTTGGTAGCTGGCAAGAATGGCTGACAGTATTCACCTATCTAGGTTTTACGGTCTTTATTATTTGGCGCGTATTTTCCACCGAGAAGAATTAAAAAGCTGCATATAATTTCACAGACGCGATTAATTGCGTCTCTACTCCAAACTCTTGTACAGACGCGATTAATCGCGTCTCTACTTTTTAAATCCCTTTAAATCCCATACCTTGTTCTAATTGAGCTGCAACTTTACGAGAAATCTGAAAGCGAACACCAACTTGGCTAAGGAATATGCCAACTAAAATCAAGCTACCACCGATATATTGAGCGAAGGTAGGGACTTCACCTAATACCAAATAAGCTGCCAAAATTCCCACAATTGGAGTAAAAGAGCCAGCTAAGGAAGCCGTTGACACAGTAGAAGCTCTCAAACCCTTGAGCCAAAATGATTGACCTAAAACCACAATTACAGCAGCATAAACAAGCATCCACTGCCACAAAAAAGGTGAAAATACATCCATAAAGTGGTCGCTGCCATAGAGAATTAAAGCAGTAAAGAAAAATATTACAGTTCCTACAGCAGTACGAAAGATACTAAAAATTCCCACTGGGATATCGGAAAGCCATTCTTTCACAATAATCGTTGAAACTACTGAAGCTACAGATGCGATCGCCGCCAATAATTCCCCAATACCTAATCTGAAAACACCCATGTTGATCGTAGTCGTCTGTGAGGGTTGCAGGAAAATAGTTAGAGCAACCCCGACAAATGCAGCGATCGCTCCTACAACTTCCCAACGATTTACCCGTTCCCTCAGTAACCAGACTGATAAAGCTATAGCCAGAGGTGGCTCCAAACGTCCAATCAAAATAATATTGTTCACCCCTGTTAATGCTAATGCCTGGAAAATTAAGCCAGGGACAAGCGCTCCTGATAAAATAGCGATCGCTATCAGGGCCAACCAATCTTTCTTTGACAGTTCCTGCAAAGCCTTTTTGTTCCACTGTCGCCGATAAATAGGTAACATAACTATCAAGGCACATAGATTACCTACAAATAAAACATTACATAGAGAAATCGGATTTCGACCATCCATGAAATGTTGAGCGCCAATTTGTGTCAGCTTGCGGGTAACTGCACTCGAAGCTCCAAAAATCAAAATTGCTAGCCAGAGATAGGTTTGACCGGGAATTTTATAAATAAAAGAATGCCATCTTCTCGGTCTACTCATAATAATACTGCTGCAAAGAAATACTCATTACTATAGTCAGCCAACTAGGGTAATTTCAGGTGAGATGAATCTGAGAAAACACTTAAAGCAGGCTGAGATTGAAAATATCAGAGTTTCCTGAGAATATGCTGAGTCTAAACTAAATTTTTCTCAGGAATAAATTCAGACAATTACTAGATTGGCTTCATTTGAGCTTTAGTAGCAGATGAGATGCTTTAGTTCATCGGGAAACTTCAGCACAAGGAAAAACAAATGAAAATTGCTTCTTCTCTGCTTACAGGTATTGCTCTTGTTGGTATGCTAACAGTTTGGGATGTTCCACTTAAAATTGTGAGTCCTTCACTGGTGCAAGTATCAGCCGCAGAAAAGAAAGATGCTACAGGTTTGACTACTCAACAAAAGATTGATTTGGTCATCAAGCATAAGGGTCAGTTTGGTGGTGGTGATGAACTACGTCGTTTCTTTTTTGGCGATCTTGAACCGCTAGGTATTCAACCCGGTGGTGCAGGTATGGTGGTTAATCTTTACAATAAAGCCAATAATGTGACCTTTGCTTACTGTTCTACCTTTGATGTAGTAGTTGCGGTTAAAAAAGGTAAAGTAACAAAGTTTGAGGCTGATGAGGTCAAGTAATCCTTATTTGTAAATAGGTAGGGCTATTTCATTCTCATCTAGCCCGCCTCAGAATAAATTCTGAGGCTAATAGCCCAAGTCGTCTAAAGACGACTAAAAGCCTTTATTAGTCGTCTTTAGACGACTTGAGCTATTAGCCCGGAACTTTAGTTCTGGGCGGTTTATGTCTAGAACGAAATAGCCCTGATAAATAGGTAGACATCAATAATTGAAGAAGAATTTAGGAACGTCTCCAGCTTTGCTCCTGACTCCTGAATTCTGTTCGATAAAAGCTAATTTGTAACTTTTGATCAAAGGTCAGATATGGAATTTAGAGATGCTATTTTGTTGTTACATCCAGCGATCGCTGTACTCGTAGTATTTCCTTTAATTGGCGTCATTGTCAACCGCGCTTTACAAGTCCGTCAACGCCGACTGCAAACTTTAGCCATAGGTAAGAGTAAAATTCCTGCTACTGTAGGAAAAGAGCATACCCAATTGGGTCGCTGGCTAACGGGAGCAGTTGTAGGTATTGTATTAATAGCCTTTGCCAACGATATTTTTGGTAATATTTTAGATAAGCAACTTTGGATGAAAGCACCATTTCAGGTAGTATTTATCGGATTATTGTTTGTGGCTGCGATCGCTTCTCTATATTTACTCTATCAGGCAAAGCAGAAAAACTGGCGTGCCATATTTGCAACCCTCACAGGAATGGCATTAGTAGTGCTTGGATGTCAAGATGGTATCTACCGCAAAACTGACCAATGGTATATCTCCCACTATTATTATGGGCTAGTCTCTGCTTTGCTGATGATTATTTCACTCTCCATTTTGCCAGAAATTTATAAAGATAAGACCAATCGCTGGCGCAAGGTTCACATTACTATTAGTTCCCTTGCTCTATTACTATTTATCGGTCAGGGAATAACAGGAACGCGCTCATTGTTAGAAGTTCCACTTACTTGGCAAGAACGCTATATCAATATGCTTTATGAGCAAAAATGTGATACTAAACCTTGTATAATCCAGCCACTATCTCTACCGAAAAATTAATAATGAATAGAACTAACAATATTTTTCAATTCCCTGGATAAAACTAAACAGTGAAGCAACCCACAAAGATTTGGCTAAATCTTGATCCTTTTTCATTGCAATTACGCCTAACCATTGGTATTGCTACATTTTCAACTTTAATATTAGGTAGTTTTGCTGCATGGACTAGTTGGAAAATGCAGCAAATTTTGATTGATAGTCGTAAGCATGATATAGAACAAATCGCTAAACGTTTGCCGCATGATGTGCAACTTTATAGTGAAATGATGCAACCTGAAACTGGATTGCAAAAGGCTATTAATAACTTGGCAAGTACCAATATACTTTTATGGGTAAAAAATCCTGATAATAAAATTTTGATAAAATCTGCTACTTTGGATTTGTTATCTGACTCTACTGTGAGTGAGTTAATGTCCCTTAGTAATATGCAGATTAAAGCACAAATTTACAAAGTTAATCAAAGCTACTTTGTTATGAGTAGTAGTTCTTTGCAAGTGCAGGGTCAGTCTCTGGGTAAGCTATTTGTAGTACATAATATTACTCGTGAACAGACAATGTTTATGGTAATGCTGCAAAGTTTGAATATTAGCTGTATTTTGGCAATTATTGTCATAATAACGATAAGTGCATTTTATATTAAGCGTTCTCTACAACCACTGCGCCAGCTAAGTCAGATGACTTCAGTCATTTCTATAGCAGATTTAGGAAAAGCACAACTATATGTTGATAATGCACCCAGCGAAGTCAAAGAATTAGCTCAAACTTTAACCATGTTGTTATCGCGCCTCTCGCAATCTTGGGAGCAAGAACGAGAATTTGTGAGTAATGTTTCTCACGAGTTACGTACACCATTAACGATTGTACATGGTTACTTACAAAGTGTCTTGCGACGGCAGAATAACTTAACCGAAATTCAACAAGAAGCTTTAGAAACTGCTGCCTCAGAAGCCGAACGTACCATCCGCTTGCTACAAGATTTACTTGATTTAGCACGAGCAGATAGTGGTTATTTGAATTTTCAGATGAAATCTTATGTGTTGAATGACTTAGTTGAAGAAGTCGTAGTGATGGCGCAAAAATATAGCGATCGCTTAATTACAATCGAGTCAACAGCTTACCCCATCGAAGTTAAAATAGACTACAGCCGTTTTAAACAAATATTACTCAATTTGATTGATAATGCTATTAAGTATTCTGAAGCTAGTACGCCGATAATTTTAAAATTAAATCAGTTTCATGACAAAGCGATTATTCAAATTTGTGACAAAGGTTATGGTATTCCTTTACAACACCAAACACGGATTTTCGAGCGATTTTACCGCGTAGATGAATCCCGTTCTCATGCTACTGGCGGTTGTGGTTTGGGTTTATCCATTGTTAAAACACTTGTAGAGGGTATGGGTGGTAGTGTATCTGTGCAATCAAAATTAGGAGAAGGGAGTGTGTTTACTATCACTCTACTTACATAGCTAGTCAGCCCCTTTGGGGAAGTCACGCATTCACGCATTCAAAAATTTACCAAGCCCATAAATAAATTTAGTTGCTTTGTACCTTTTTATTTCTGGTCAAAGTCAGGTTAAAGTAAGCACTTTCATTGTCACGTTGTACGCTTTAAAATAACAAATATGGCAGCAAATATCCTCTTGGTTGAAGATGAAGTTAAACTGGCGCGATTTGTCGAACTAGAACTAAGTAGCGAAGGTTACAATATAAGCGTCGCACATGATGGCATCGCTGGTTTAACGTTAGCACGGGAATTATCGCCAGATTTAGTCATTCTTGATTGGATGCTTCCAGGGCTATCAGGCTTGGAAATCTGTCGTCGGTTGCGGGCGACTGGTATCTCCATACCAGTAATTTTACTGACAGCAAAAGATGAAGTTAACGATCGCGTCGCAGGTTTGGATGCAGGAGCCGATGATTATGTAGTCAAACCATTTAGTATAGAGGAACTGCTAGCTAGAATCCGCGCTCATCTACGCCGCACTCAAGAAACAGATCAGGACATTTTTCAGTTTGAAGACTTGAGTTTAAATCACCGAACTCGCCAAGTTTACCGGGGTAAACGCGCAATTGAGTTAACGGCTAAAGAGTTTGACTTGTTGGAATATATACTCTCGCATCCCCGTCAGGTATTTACTAAAGACCAAATTCTACAAAAAGTTTGGGGTTACGATTTTATGGGTAATTCCAATATCATCGAAGTATACATCCGCTACTTGCGCCTAAAACTAGAGGAAAATAATGAAAAACGCTTGATTCATACGGTGCGTGGTGTGGGCTATGTACTTCGGGAATAGTCAAAATCAAAACATTTTATTTTCATTCATATCTTTGGGTTAATATCATTTCTTCTTGCAGAAACGATATTAACCAAAAGATTTATTTTATGAAATCAATTTCTACACCAAAATACCAATTCGTAATACTCCAGGTAATTAAGAAATTCAGATTATATCTGGCTGGTTTTCCACCATTTGTATCTGTAGTCTTATTAGTTTTATTTTAGAAAATTGATATAAGATATGTGCAATAAAAGTCAGTCTTAAGGACGATAAAATTGCGAATAAAAACAAATTTCGAGCAATCTTGGATTGTACGCTGTTTTGCAGCAGTACTGCTTTTAGGTCAAGTGTGGCTACATTTTCTCCAAGGAAAAACCTACTATCGCAAGATTCTGCAACATCTGGTGACTGCTGGGCCAGGTTCTATCTCTCCAGTTCTCCTTGTCAGTGGTTTTGCAGGAATGATTTTTACTATTCAAACGGCGAGGGAATTAATCAGATTTGGGGCTGTCAATGCTGTGGGAGGTGCTTTTGCCTTAGCTTTTTGTAAAGAATTGGCTCCAATTTTGACTGCTAGTATTATGGCGGGACAAGTAGGTTCTGCTTTTGCAGCAGAAATCGGTGCAATGCAAGTCACAGAGCAAATTGATGCACTTTATATGCTTAAAACTGATCCAATTGATTATCTAGTAGTTCCTAGAGTAATTGCTTGTAGTTTAATGGTGCCTTTGATGACCATTTTGGCTTTAGTTACGGGCATCTTCGGCGGAGTTTTTGCCGCATCATATTTTTACAAAATTCTTCCCGAAACATTTTTAGAATCAGTCAGAAATTTTTTAGAACCGTCAGATTTGTTTATTGTTTTGCTAAAAGGGTTTATTTTTGGGGTGCTGGTTGCTGTTATTGGCTGTAGTTGGGGATTAACTACTAAGGGAGGAGCAAAGGAAGTCGGAGAATCGGCAACAAAAGCAGTAGTTACTAGTTGGATATCAATTTTTGTCATGGATTTTTTCCTCTCTGTACTGCTGTTTGAACAGCCTGCATTTTGAAAGATTAAATCAGTAAATAGTCAACAGTTTACCCTGAGCGTAGTCGAAGGGTTATCAGTTATCACGGTCACAAGGCGGGGATTTAATCGTAACTTATGGAGAATTTAGAAAAAATAAGTTTAGAATCTAAAAGACTGATTTTGCAACCGATTTCGTTGGAACATACAGAAGATGTATTTCGAGAATTTACAAGCGAAATTACCACCTTTATGTATCCGAAACCAGTCCACAGTCTTAGTGAAACCGAAAAGATAATCAGAGATATGATTCTACAACGAGAAAATCACACTGATTTAGTGTTGGTAATTCTCAAAAAGGATCATTTAGAGTTTTTAGGAATTTGCGAGGTTGGCGCTATTGATACTCATACACCGGAGTTAGGAATTTGGCTCAAGAAATCCGCTCATGGTTATGGTTTTGGTAGAGAGGCAATTCATGCACTAAAAGACTGGGTGGATAAAAATTTGGAATACAATTATCTTTCCTACCCTGTTGATAAAAGAAATATCCCCAGTCGGAAAATTGCAGAAAGTCTTGGAGGTAAAATATTTCGGGAGTTTCAACAGATTAACAAGAGTGGTTATCTTCTTGATGAGGTTGAATACAGGATTTATAAATAAACATACCGTTTTTGGAGAAATGCAAAAAAGCCGATGACTTAAGGAAATTAACGAAATTCACGAATATATTAACTTGTAGATTAGCGCACCCAAGGCCAAACCGATCAATGAAAAGGTAGATGTAGTCCAAAAGGCTAGCCCTTCCCTAAGACCTGCTGTTTGAAAGTCTATCTTGACTAATATAGTTGCCGAAACGATCAGCAAAGTATCAAGAAATACCCGAAACCAAGCAATCATAATAAAGAACAAGAAAGCTGCTAAAACAGCAACGGCGAAAGACCTCGTATTTGATTTAAGCAAAATACTGAAATAATATCTCATTTTTATCCAAGGAATGGTCAACGTTACTATTAAAAGCAAGATAGCAACGACAGTCGCCAGCCACACAGACACAGAAGCGCGTGTTTCAGATATTACCCAGCCCAAAGTACTGTAACTAAGCAGTACTAACGCCAGGGACACCCAAGGAACTCTTTGCAAAATTGACATGGGTTAATATTCCTAGTACAGGGTCAGCACAATTCGCAATTCGTAATTCGCAATTCGCAATTAATGCCCCAGGATAAATCCTGGGGCTTGAACCAAGCAAATTTTAAAATTTATCTATCCATAAATGATTTTAGTTGCTCTGTACCATCAAGGAATAATTGGTCAAGGTATTATTCTATTATTGAATCTTATAAATAACTATTGGCTAATAGCTAAACAATCATTTTCTGCCCACCAAGCGTAGATGGGCGTGTCGCGGTCTGCTAAAGGGCCAAAAGTATTAGGTTGCAACACATTTATGCTAATGCCATTTGTTAATTCCACAACATAATTAACATGTGTGCCCAAATACATAACATTGACAAGCCGTCCTTCAAAGCAGTTGGTTGGCAAATTGGGTGGATAAAGCGAAAGCTGGATTTTTTCTGGGCGTACACTCACTACCACCGCTTGTGATAATTCAGATGGTGTATCTTCAGAGCGGCTAATGATAATTGAGAGTCCCGTTTTTGTGGAAATTTTAACATTAGAAGAGTCTACCTCTACAATTTCACCACTGAATAAATTAGTATCACCAATAAAATCAGCAACAAAAGATGTCTGAGGACGTTCGTAAATTTGGCTGGGAGTGCCAACTTGTTCAATTTTGCCTTGGTTCATCACGGCAATGCGATCGCTCAAAGACAATGCTTCTTCTTGGTCGTGTGTCACCATCACAAAGGTCAATCCCAAGTCTTTGTGTAAATTTGATAACTCTACCTGCATTTCTTTACGTAGTTTTAAATCTAACGCCCCTAAAGGTTCATCCAGTAATACCACGGTGGGACGGTTGACTAGGGCCCTTGCTAAGGCGACTCGCTGCTGTTGACCACCAGAAAGTTGATTGGGAAAGCGCGATCGCAAACTTTCCATTTTCACTCTTCTTAAAGCTTCTTCGACTCTAGCTTCAATTTCTGATTTGGGGATTTTTTTTAACCGCAGTCCAAAGGCGATGTTATTCCAGACATTCAGGTGGTTAAATAGAGCATAGCTTTGGAATACAGTATTGACGGGTCGGCGGTAAGGCGGCACATTAGTCATAGATTTACCCTGAATCAACACTTTGCCAGCGTCAGCGATTTCAAACCCAGCAATTAAGCGCAGTGTTGTTGTTTTACCACAACCGGAGGGGCCTAAAATACTAAAAAATTCTCCCTGTCTGACATCCAAATCTATTCCATGTACTGCTGGTTCTTGGTTAAAAAACTTGAATACATTACGCAGTTCAACATCAAGTGGCTGAAAAGTTGTTATCCCCCTTTGATTCTGCATGAAAATTTGAGCCATAATCCTCAGTAGAATGCCATGATATTACGTGATTTTGTCAGTAGTCTATTGGGCAGACTAGATTTGACACTTTGGTTTATTGTATCCGCCAAAAACAATTGTTCAAGAATATACTTGCCCGATTCTTTTATACCCAGTACTGGGCATGAGTTTAGGGTAATTGTATACAGATAAGGAACTTCCAAGTAAAAAAATATTCCATTGCTATTGTTCACTGTTGACCGTTGACGGTTCACGAGTTTTCAGTCAACAGTCAACAGTCAACAGTCAACAGTCAACAGTCAACAGTCAACAGTCAACAGTCAACAGTCAACAGTTAACAGTCAACAGTCAACAGTCAACAGTCAACAGTCAACAGTCAACAGTCAACGGACTTGAATGTGGAATAATTTATTTTTTGGAGTTCCCTAATACCTCTCTTAGAATCATTATTTGTCTTATGTCTTTATTTCCATCAATTGGCAGCAAAAAAGATACACGTACAGTTGGACATGGTTTCCAATCAATATTTTTAATCATATTTACTCTATCAATGCTGACGGGAATCAGCGTTCGTTTGGCATATTTGCAAATTGTTGAAGGGCCAAAACTTCGAGAACGAGCCGAAGCAAACCGAATTCGGATGATTCTTAAACAACCAGAACGGGGAAATATTTTTGACCGTAACGGTAAACTTTTAGGCACTACTCGCTATCCTAGCTCTGTATATTTGTGGCCGATGGCACATACTAAGCCTTCTTGGTCTGTAGTCGGCCCGCGTCTAGAGCAAATTCTCAACATCCCGCAAGATGAAATGGAAAAGAAATTAGAACAAGCAGGTGCTAATTCTTCTTCACTCATTCGAGTTGCTCGCGATCTAAATGAAGCAGAAATCACGGCTTTAAAGGAGTATAAAAATGAACTCCCGGAAGTGGAAATTAATACAGATTCTGTGCGTTATTATCCCCACGGAAAAGAATTGGCCCATGTACTAGGTTATACGCGAGAGTTGACCCCCGACCAGTTAAAGGACAAGAAGCAGAATGGCTATCGGCTCGGAGATGTCATCGGTCAGATGGGGGTGGAAAAGGCTTATGAGAAAATGCTGCGCGGTGAATGGGGCGGTCAGCAAGTGGAAGTAGATGGTGCGGGTAGACCAATCCGGGTTTTGGGGGAGAAACAGGCAAAAGCTGGTAACGATTTGCACCTGACTATAGATTTGGATGTGCAAAAGGCAGCAGAAAAAGCTTTGGGAAATCACCGAGGTGCGATCGCA
This sequence comes from Nostoc sphaeroides, assembly GCF_003443655.1. Classification (NCBI taxonomy): domain Bacteria; kingdom Bacillati; phylum Cyanobacteriota; class Cyanophyceae; order Nostocales; family Nostocaceae; genus Nostoc; species Nostoc sphaeroides. The sequence continues at coordinate 5,326,006 of NZ_CP031941.1, read as the reverse complement.
GCACTCGATCCAAATAATGGTGCTGTTTTAGCACTGGTATCTTACCCCACCTTTGACCCGAATATCTTCTCCAAACAAAAACTCTCCCAGAAAGATTGGGAAAGCGTGCAAGGTAAAGATCATCCCTTGGTCAATCGTGCCCTGAGTGCCTTTCCCCCCGCCAGTACTTTCAAAATTGTCACCACGACAGCCGGGTTGGAATCAGGGCAATTTTCTCCTGATACAATATTACAGACCTTTGGTTCTCTGACCGTTGGTGGGGTGACATTTGGTGAGTGGAACCACGCCGGATTTGGGCCATTAGGATTTCCCGGAGCGATGGCTATGAGTAGTGATACTTTCTTCTATCAAGTTGGTAAAAAAGTCGGTGGGCCAACTTTAATCGAATGGAGTCGCAAATACGGGTTTGGTCAAAGAACTGGCATTGAATTTCAGGGCGAAGAATCAAAAGGCTTGGTTCCAGATGATACATGGAAGCAGAGAGTTTTGAAAACACCTTGGACTGTAGGCGACACCATTAATATCTCAATTGGTCAAGGTGCTTTGCAAGTGACACCCCTGCAAGCGGCGATTATGTTTTCTGTCCCTGCTAATGGCGGGTATCGAATTCAGCCGCATTTGCTCAAAGACAACGAAGAAGCAAAAAGTTGGCGAGAATCCTTAAATATGAAGCCGACAACTATCAAAGTTCTTCGCGATGGACTGCGGAAGGTAGTGAGTGAGGGTACTGGTAAGAGCTTGGACGTGCCGACAATTCCCCCAGCCTCTGGAAAGAGTGGCACTGCTGAAGCTGGTGTTGGTCGCCCCAATCATACTTGGTTTGGTGCTTATGCCCCCACTAATAAGCCGGAAATTGTGGTTGTAGCCTTTGGTGAAAATACTGGCGAACATGGCGGTACTATTTGCGGGCCAATGGTTTTACAAGTACTGGAAGCTTATTTTCAGCACAAGTATCCAGGTAAGTATCAAAAATCTCAGCTTGATCCATCAGAAGCTAAAACTCAGAGTTCAGGACATGGCACTGGAGACTAGTAGTCTGTCAATTCAACTTTGACGAGTAAATAAACAAAGGCGTTGCATAGTTCGATATTTTGAATACTTTTAACCGAGTACCGTGGGTTTAAATCCCCCGGTTCAAAAAATAAGCAAGTTTTGGGTCGGGGTCTAAATCCCCGTCACAAAACTTAATTACGAATTACGAATTACGAATTACGAATTACGAATTATTTTAAGGCTTACTGTCGTGGTTTTCGATATGTTCGTGAAATGTTAAAAATGCTTCCTGATAAGCCTGAGCCTATTTTATTAGCCCAGATTTTTGCCAAGCTTACCTCTCTAGGTCGTATTCACAATGTTTCTACAGTCGTTGAACCCTCGTAAATTGGCTAAGGTATTGATTACAAAACCATCTATTGTTTTAAAAAGACTCCGAGAATACTCTGGTATATTTCTGAAATGAGGAACCACTGACTACGAAATGTGTAGAGTGCGATCGCGATAAAGCAGATGACGGAAACGCTGTTGCTGGTGTATTGCCTAGCTTACGTCCAAGAGTAGGAGCATCATACCCTGTGGCGAAATTATCAACGACCGAACACCAGAGTTATCAAGGAGTCAAAACCAAGTGAATCCTAATGAAAGCACCATTATTAACAAACCATCTCTCGAAATCAATGCTTCTCGTCAGTTTACTTCTTGGCTGTATGAGCAAAACCTCAGTTTGTCCTTCACTACCTATCAAGCGGGGAAGTTATTCTTCATCGGCTTGCAACCAAACGGCAAATTATCTGTATTTGAACGTAGCTTTGAACGATGCATGGGGTTGTATGCCAGTGGCAGCAGCCTCTACATGAGTTCCCTGTACCAACTGTGGCGATTTGAAAACATCATCCAACCCGGACAAAACCACCAAGGCTATGATGCTCTTTATTTGCCCCAGATGAGTTATGTAACGGGAGATTTGGATATTCACGACATCACTTTGAATAGAGCAGAAGAAAAAGATTTAAACTCACAAAAATTAGTATTTGTCAATACCTTATTTAGTTGTTTGGCAACAGTCAGCGAAACCCACAGTTTTGTTCCTTTATGGCAACCAACCTTTATCAGCAAGCTAGCGGCGGAAGATCGATGTCACCTGAATGGGTTGGCAATGCAGCAAGGAAAACCTAAATACGTCACCGCCGTTAGCCAGTCAGATGTAGCAGAAGGCTGGCGGGAGCATCGGGCAAACGGTGGCTGTGTCATTGACGTAGAAAGCAATGAAATTGTATTGCGCGGACTGTCCATGCCCCACTCCCCACGCTGGCATCAAGAAAAACTCTGGCTGCTCAACTCAGGCGCGGGAGAGTTTGGCTTTGTCGATTTAAACCGGGGAGTGTTTGAGCCAGTCGCCTTCTGTCCGGGATATCTGCGCGGTTGTACATTTCATGGCGACTTTGCGGTAGTGGGAATTTCTCAACCCAGGCATAACAAGACCTTTAGCGGTTTGCCCCTAGACGATAAATTGCAACAGAAAAACGTTGAGCCTCGCTGTGGGTTACTAGTGATTGACCTGAGAAACGGCGATATTGTCCATTCCCTGCGAATAGAGGGGGTGGTACTGGAATTGTACGACGTGGTAGCACTTTTGGGGGTACGTCGTCCAATGGCGCTCGGATTTCGCAGCGACGAAATTCGGCGGGTGGTAACGGTGGGATCGGATCAAAATTTATAATTTAGAGGAATCAACAATAATGGCACCTAATCCAGCAGTTTTCAACCTTTCTGACCTCGATGGCAACAATGGTTTTGCGATCGATGGCTCTAAACTAGGCTTCTCCAAAAGCAGTGCCGGAGATATCAACGGCGACGGCTTCGACGACCTAATTATCCAGGCACCTTATGCCTCCTCCAAAGATCAGCAATCTGCTGGGGAGAGCTACGTAGTGTTTGGCAAGAGCAGTGGCTTTGGTTCAGTCCTCAATCTCTCATCCCTAGACGGCAGCAACGGTTTCGTGATCAACGGCATTGTTCGGGGGGATGGCTCAAGCGGTTCCGTTAGCAGTGGCGGAGATATCAACGGCGACGGCATCGACGACCTGATTATTGGAGCGCCTTTTGCCAACCCCAACGGTCAGCAATCTGCTGGGGAAAGTTACGTGGTGTTTGGCAAGAGCAGTGGCTTTGGTTCAGTCCTCAATCTCTCGTCCCTAGACGGCAGCAACGGCTTTGTGATCAACGGCATTGATCAGGAGGACGCCTCAGGTTCTGGAGTTAGCAGTGGCGGAGATATCAACGGCGACGGCATCGACGACCTGATTATTGGAGCATCTAGTGCTTCTCCCAACGGTCAGCAATCTGCTGGGGAAAGTTACGTGGTGTTTGGCAAGAGCAGTGGCTTTGGTTCAGTCCTCAATCTCTCGTCCCTAGACGGCAGCAACGGCTTTGTGATCAACGGCATTGATCAGGGGGACGCCTCCGGTTACTCCGTTAGCAGTGGCGGAGATATCAACGGCGACGGTATCGACGACCTGATTATTGGAGCATCTAGTGCCTCTCCCAACGGCAAGTTACGTGCTGGGGAGAGCTACGTGGTGTTTGGCAGCAGCAGTGGCTTTGGAGCTAGTCTCAATCTCTCATCCCTAGACGGCAGCAACGGCTTCGTAATCAACGGCATTGATCAGGGCGACATCTCAGGCAGATCACTCAGCAATGCCGGAGACTTCAATGGTGACGGCTTTGATGACCTGATTATTGGGGCATTTAATGCCAACCCCAACGGCAAGTTATATGCTGGGGAGAGCTACGTAGTATTTGGCAGCAGTGGTGGCTTTGGAGCTAGCCTCAATCTCTCATCCCTGGACGGTAGCAACGGCTTCGTGATTAACGGTATTAATCGAAGTGACCGCTCAGGTTCCTCCGTTAGCAATGCCGGAGACTTCAACGGTGACGGCTTTGATGACCTGATTATTGGGGCACCTGTTGCCAACAGCAACGGCAAGTATAATGCTGGGGAAAGCTACGTAGTGTTTGGCAACAGTAGCGGTTTTGGAAGGGTTCTCGAACTCTCCGATCTCAATGGCAGCAACGGCTTCATAATTAAGGGTATTGATGTAGTTGGTTACTCAGGTGCCTCCGTCAGCAGTGCTGGAGATATCAATGGCGATGGCTTTGATGACCTGAGTATCGGGGCAACTGTTTACTCAAGAGGCCCAGTTTCGTCGAATGGAGAGAGATACGTCATTTTTGGCTTTGCGACTACTACAACTCCTAATCAGCCTCCAGTCGCAGTTATCGATACGGCTACCACCGACGAAGCCACGGCCGTTAACATTTCGGTCTTAGCCAACGACAGCGACCCAGATAGCAACCCCTTAGCGGTGACAAATGTCGATGGTAATGCGGTGACAAATGTCGATGGTAATGCGGTGAATGTTGGCGTTCCTATTACCCTGAGTTCTGGTGCTTTACTGACTCTCAATACTGATAATACTTTTACTTACGATCCCAACGCTCAATTTGAAACTTTAGCTGTGGGCCAAACTGGCAGCGATCGCTTCACCTATACTATCAGCGATCGCAGTTTTACCAGTACAGCTAGCGTCAACCTGACCATCAACGGGGTGAATGACCCACCCACCTTGATTTCTACTATCAATTTATCTGACCTCAACGGCAGCAACGGCTTCGTCCTCAACGGCTTCGCAAATGGCAATTCAGGTTCCTCCGTCAGCAATGCCGGGGACTTCAACAGTGACGGCTTTGATGACCTAATTATCGCGACAAGAGGTGCCGGGGAGAAGTACGTAGTATTTGGCAGCAGCAGTGGCTTTGGAACTAGCCTCAACCTCTCGTCCCTAGACGGCAGTAACGGCTTCGTAATCAACGGCTTTGATGAGCCTGGCTACTCAGGCAACTCAGTCAGCACTGCCGGAGACTTCAACAGTGACGGCTTTGATGACCTGATTATTGGGGTAAGTGGTGCCGACCCCAACGGTAAGTTATCTGCTGGCGAGAGCTACGTGGTGTATGGGAGTAGCAGTGGCTTTGGAGCTAGCCTCAATCTCTCGTCCCTAGACGGCAGCAACGGCTTCGTAATCAACGGCATTGATCAGCAGGACTACTCAGGCGACTCCGTTAGCAGTGCCGGAGACTTCAATGGTGACGGCTTTGATGACCTGATTATTGGCGGCTCCAACGGCGAGTTAGCTGCTGGGGAGAGCTACGTGGTGTTTGGCAAAAAGAGCGGTTTTACTGCCCAACTCAACCTCTCTACCCTCAACGGCACTAATGGCTTTGCCATCAACGGCATTGATGCGTATGACTTTTCAGGTAAGTCAGTCAGCAGTGCTGGAGACATCAACGGTGATGGCTTTGATGACCTGATTATTGGGGCAAAGAATGCCGACCCCAACGGCAAGTCTAATGCTGGAGAGAGCTACGTGGTGTTTGGCAGCAGCAGCGGCTTTGGAGCTAGCCTCAACCTCTCGTCCTTAGATGGCAGCAACGGCTTCGTAATCAACGGCATTGATGAGGGGGGCTACTCAGGCTCCTCCGTCAGCAATGCCGGAGACTTCAATGGTGACGGCTTTGATGACCTGATTATCGGGGCATACCGTGCCTCCCCCAATGACAAATTCCGTGCTGGGGAGAGCTACGTGGTGTTTGGCAGCAGCAGTGGCTTTGGAGCTAGCCTCAACCTCTCGTCCCTAGACGGCAGTAACGGCTTCGTAATCAACGGCATTGATGCAGAAGAGAATTCAGGCTTTTCCGTTAGCAGTGCTGGAGACTTCAACGGTGACGGCTTCGACGACTTAATTATCGGGGCATACCGTGCCGGTCAGTTCCCTACGTTCTCTGCTGGGGAGAGTTACGTGGTGTTTGGCAGCAGCAGTGGCTTTGGAGCTAGCCTCAACCTCTCGTCCCTAGACGGCAGCAACGGCTTCGTGATCAACGGCATCGATGAACGTGACAATTCAGGCAACTCAGTCAGCAGTGCTGGAGACATCAATGGCGACGGCTTTGATGACCTGATTATCGGGGCATACCGTGCTGGGGAGAGCTACGTCATTTTTGGCTTTGGGGCTAAGGCTATCACCAAAGAAGATACTGCCGTTAACATCCTTGCTAGCACCATTCTAAGTAGATATACAAAAGATATCGATGGCGATGCTTTAAGCATCAGTGGCTTCACCAGTCCTGCCAACGGCGCACTGATATTCAATGACAACGGCACTCTAAGCGATACCAGCGACGACTACTTTATTTACACCTCAAACACAAACTACAACGGTACTGACAGTTTTACTTACACTGTCAGTGACGGCAATGGCGGCACCCTTACTAGTAATTTTAACGTGGAGGTTAAGCCAGTCAACGATGCACCCCTTGCTGTCAATGATACTGTTACCTCTGCCAAAAATACTGCTGTGAACATTCAAGCTAATACTCTGCTGGCTAATGATACTGATATCGATAGCATCAGCCTTAGTATTACTGATATCAGTGGTGCAACCAATGGTACTGCCGTGCTGCAAAATAACGGCACTCCTAGCAACTCGGCAGATGATTTTATTGTGTTTACCCCAAATTGCGGGTTTAGTGGTGCGGCTAGCTTTAACTACACCATCAGCGATCGCCAACTCACCAGCACTGCTAAAGTTACTATCCAAGTAGGCGATCGCCTACTTGGTGGCAACGGCAATGATGTCCTTCACGGCACTCCTGGTAATGACTACCTCAATGGCGGCAATGGCAAGGACAACCTTTACGGTGGTGATGGCAAAGACACCCTCAATGGGGGCAATGGTAACGACCTCTTGTGCGGTGGTCTTGGTAGCGATATCCTCACAGGTGGTAATGGCAAGGATAAATTTATCTTCGCTGATGGAGAAGGTACTGATATTATTACCGACTTCTGCAAGGACAACGATTTGATTGGCTTGTCTGGTGGTCTGACTTTCAATCAACTAAGTTTCACTGGTAACAACATCATAGTGGCTGCTACTGATGAAATCTTGGCAACGCTGACTGGTATTAGTACTACAACACTCACTGTCGCTAATTTTACTATTGTCTAAATATTAAAGGGAGCAAGTTCTTGCTCCCCTTAAAAACCAATAGTTACTATAGCAGGACTTACGCAAAATAATGAAAAAACGAACCGCAAAGGACGTAAAGGACACAAAGGAATAAGAGTTTCAGAGAGTTATTGCGTAAGTCCTATATAGAATCAGCCTTACGATCAAATTGACTATAAATTCACAGTTAGTAACAGAAATTACAAGTTTTTTATAAGCAAGAATTCAACACCTCAACGCCACACTACCCGATTTTTTAACAAGCTACCGAGTTAAAATTCTAGATAGCAATGCGATCGCAAAAATTTTTGCAACAGATGAATTGACTGTAGCGGCGTAGATTTGTACGCTTTTACCAACGCTGTACCACGAATATTGTGAAATGGTATGACTTTTGACATCCTCACCGCCCTGCAAGGGACAGTGATTCTCTAGCAATCAAACAACCGTAATTGTTCGTATTCTAGTCGGGTTGACAGTTCAACAGGAACAGCCGAAACCTCGGTCTTACACTCCCTCCGTGTCCGTTTAGAGTCGTGGATATGCCCTACCCCGACTTTCTGTATATTTTTGGCGGCGTTACCATCTCGACAGTGATGAGAATTGCAGTTTATGCAAACTATCTCCCTCACCGACAAATCAAGTTTGCCCCATTGATAGCCACAATTAGAGCAAATTTGGCTAGTCGGCTCCCATCGGCTAATGACAACGAACTCACGCCCAAATTTAGTTGATTTAGCGTCACACATTGTTCTGAATTCTCGCCATCCTGCAATGCTTATAGCCCTTGATAGACAACGGTTTTTGAGCATTCCTGACACGTTCAAATCTTCCAAAGCAATGACTTGGTTTTCGCACACTACTTTGGTCGATAGTTTATGCAGAAAATCTTTGCGTGTATCTCGTTGTTTACAATTAATCCTTGCAACTCTAATCCGCACTTTCTCACGCCTTTTAGAACTTTTGACGCACCGCGACAACTTACGCTGATTACGTCTGATTTTACGGTCTAGCAAGGAGTAATCAGGACTTGACACCTTTTCACCCGTACTTAACACCGCAAAGGTTTTGAGTCCTAAATCAACCCCAATTGATGGATTCAATGCAATTTTAATTTCGTCTTTCACCTCCACTACAAAACTGAGAAAGTAACGTCCTGCGCGGTCTTTAATCACAGTGACAGAACTGGGATCACTCGGCAATGGGCGTGACCACTGCGTTTTCAGATTGCCAATTTTGGCAAGATAAACTTTCCCTCTCTTAATAGAGAAACCACCTTTTCTAAACCGTGCAGTTTGGTGGTTGTCTTTCTTTTTGAATTTAGGAAGTCTAACTTTGGCACCTTTCCGTTTTCCCTTTAATGAATCAAAGAAATTCTTGTAGGCAACCCCCAAATCAGCAATGGATTGTTGCAATGGAATATTTGAAACCTCACTCAGCCATTGACGTTGTTCGGTAAGTTTTGCTTGAGTAATACAGACTTTTTGCAAGTCTCCCAATTTAGGTAGCTTCTCAGATCGCTTGCACAACGACAGTGCATCATTCCACACAACACGAACACAACCAAAAACTTTTGCTAAGTTTTTACTTTGTTGGTCGGTTGGATAAATTCTGTACTGATATCGAGCTTTCATCCCTAGATATCTAATTGGTCTGTCTCTGTTATTATAGATTGGTCTGCATCAAAAATCAATCATGTATAGAAGAGAGAGACATAGTGTTACAGACCTAAAAATACACTTGGTTTGTGTGACTAAATACCGCAAATCTGTTTTTGACAGCAACGGACTAAAGGTTGTTGAGCAATCTTTCAGGGAAGTCGCATTATCAATGAATTTTACTATCCTAGAGTTCAATGGAGAAGCAGATCATGTTCACGCATTAATTGAGTATCCACCGAAACTTTCTATTTCTCAGATAACCAATTCTTTGAAGGGGGTTTCAAGCCGCAGATATGGACAGGCTGGATATAAAAAACCCCACAAAGAAGCTTTATGGAGTCCTAGTTATTTTGCTATTTCGGTTGGCGGCGCACCCCTTGAAGTGTTGAAAGAATATATTAAAAATCAAAGCCGTCCTGGAAGGACGGGGCTTGCATCCCATTAATTCCGGCCACAGGATGGGGAATCAGAAAAATGGTGTGTGCAATTTCAGTATTAAAGCGGAAACAACATAAACTTACTTACTGAAATTCCGCAATTGCCACCAGGACAACTGCAAAAACGCAGTGTAGCCTTTAACTAGAAAAACAGCATCAGGCAATTGTTAAACAAAATGCCAACTCTCACCACTAAACTTTTATAATATTTGTTGTTCTTATGACTCCAAATCCAAAACACACCAAAATTCAATTTCCCCTTTGGCAATATCTAAATCAGCCTTTATTTAGTCAGGATACAAAGTTAGTATTAAATCCCCAACGCTTTGCATTGATCTGGCGTCTTCGACTTCTAGAACGCTGCTGGGCTAAAGAATGTGATGCCAAAGGGCCTCAACAGCATTAGATATCTCAAAAGCCGTAAAACTAAGCCTCGTCAACAGAACGAGGCTTTTTGCCATCAAGTAAAGCACTGACAGTCATATCTCCCATAACATTAATCGCGGTGCGGCAGCGATCCAGAAACCAGTCTACAGTAACTAGCAAAGCAATGTACTGAGTAGGTAAGCCTACAGAAGTAAACACTAATGTCATCGTTACCAGTCCAGCATTAGGAATATTGGCTGCACCTACAGATGCAAAAATTGAGGTAAGGATGACAATTAACTGCTGTCCCAGACTCAGATGTTGCCCAATTAGTTGGGAAATATACAACGCAGACATTGCTTCATAGAGGGCAGTACCATCATTATTGAAATTTGCCCCTACTAATGACCCCAAGGCAGCAGAAGATTCCCTTAAACCGACTTTTGTTTGCAAAACTTCAAAGGTTACTGGCATTGCCGCCGCAGAGGAAGAAGTTGAGAAAGCTGTCAAAAAGGCATCAGAACCGCCAGCTAGGAATTTTAGCGGGTGTACCCAAGAACCAAATTTTACTCTGGTGAGGTAGTAGCACGCCTGCAATACCAACGCTAACAGCACCGCCACAATAAATGCACCCAAAGATTTAAACGGTGCAAATCCTTGCATAGCAACTGTTTTAGCAACAATCCCAAAGACTGCGAAAGGCACTAAGGCAATTACCCAGTTGAGGACACGGGCTACCGCTTCAAATAAAATCCCGATGACATCCTCTATCGGCTGATATCCTTTTTTCCCTTGAGCAATTTGTTCAGATTTTAATGCCCGCAAAACGATGCCAAAACTTAGGGCAATCACAATTAGTTGGATGACATTATTATCAACTAATGGCTTTAGGACAGCTTCTGGTACAGCATCTTTGAGTATTGCCCAAGGATCAAGACTTTGAGTAGTTATTTCTGTAGTTGTTGAGGTGGCTACATTGCCCCAAGTCCCAGGACGTAGGACATTTGCTACGAGAAGCCCGATTAAAATAGCTACAGTAGTGTTAGTTAAAAGTAGTACTGCTAACCGCCGTCCGGCTGTACCAGGGATATTCGTAGTCATTAAGGTGTGCAGCACCGCTACCAAAATCAGGGGCGTAGCTAAGGCGCGGAGAGCCTTTAGCACCAACTGTGCCGGAATTGCTAAATTGTTGATTAAGGTGGCATTACTGGGATTGGGATTCCCCGCACCAAGGACAATTCCAACGCTGACTGCGGCTACTAGGGCGATGAGAATTTGTAATGTGAGAGGGATACGCCTCCACCAAGGGCTAGCTTTGGTTTTAGCCGAAGTAGTACTCTCTGTTTGACTCATTAGTTAGATGCTGATGAACTGCTGTAACTATTAAAACAACACTTATGACAGTAACAATTTCGGAAAAATACAGCTTTAATTTTAGGTAAAAACTGTTAATCTAAGATTCCGTTGCTTTGCAAAATCTAGCTCGAAAGGGTACACCACAAGGTAGGCCCCTAGAGATATCTTGGCTTGTGGTTGGAGATGCTTATGTCCTTTGTGCCTTTACATATTCATAGTGACTACAGTTTACTTGATGGGGCAAGTCAGCTACCAGAGTTGGTGGATCAAGCGATCGCACTGGGAATGAAAGCGATCGCCCTTACGGATCATGGTGTCATGTATGGAGCCGTTGAACTGATCAAAATCTGCCGTAGTCATAATATTAAGGCAATTATCGGCAATGAAATGTATATCATTAACGGCGATATTGAAAAACAAGAACGCCGCCCGAAATATCATCAAGTCGTTTTAGCTAAAAATACCAAAGGTTACAAAAATTTAGTCAAATTAACCACTATTTCTCATCTCAAAGGTGTTCAAGGTAAAGGAATTTTTTCTCGTCCTTGTATTAATAAAGATTTATTAAAACAATATCATGAAGGCTTGATTGTCACCAGCGCTTGCTTAGGTGGAGAAATTCCCCAAGCAATTCTCAGTAATAGACCAGATGCAGCCCGAAAAATTGCTCAGTGGTATAAAGATGTATTTGGTGATGATTATTATCTAGAAATTCAAGACCACGGTTCCCAAGAAGACCGGATTGTGAATGTTGAAATCGTCAAAATTGCGCGGGAACTAGGGATTAAAATTGTTGCTACCAATGATTCGCATTTTATTTCTTGTTTTGACGTTGAAGCCCACGACGCTTTGCTATGTATTCAAACTGGCAAGTTAATTATTGAAGATAAGCGGATGCGTTATAGCGGCACAGAGTATCTCAAATCTGGCGAGGAGATGCGGCAGCTATTTCGTGACCATTTACCGGATGATGTAATTGCTGAAGCTGTAGCTACCACTGAAGAAGTCGCTGATAAAGTCGAGTTTTACAATATTATGGGTGAGCCTCAGATTCCTACACCCCCCATTCCCTCTGGTCATACTGCTGACACTTACGCCGAAGATGTTGCATGGAGTGGACTTTTAGAACGGTTAAATCGCAAATCTCGCAATGAAGTCGATTCTGTCTATAAAGAAAGATTGGAATACGAACTGAAAATGATTCAGCAGATGGGTTTTTCCAAATACTTTTTAGTTGTATGGGACTACATAAAATTTGCTAGAGATAATAACATTCCTGTTGGCCCCGGTCGGGGTTCTGCGGCTGGTTCATTAGTTGCTTATGCGATGCGAATTACTAATATTGACCCTGTGCATCATGGGCTACTATTTGAACGTTTTCTGAACCCAGAACGTAAATCCATGCCTGATATTGATACGGATTTCTGTATTGACCAAAGAGATAAAGTTATTGAGTATGTAACTGAGAAATATGGTGCAGATAGAGTTGCCCAAATTATTACTTTTAACCGCCTAACTTCTAAAGCCGTTTTGAAAGATGTCGCCAGAGTATTAAATATTCCTTATGGAGAAGCTGACAAAATGGCGAAATTAATTCCTGTAGTGCGGGGAAAACCAACGAAACTCAAGGTGATGATTTCTGATCAAACTCCAGAACCACAGTTCAAAGAGAAATATGATAAAGAACCCCATGTTCGCCATTGGCTTGATATGGCGATGCGAATTGAAGGAACTAACAAAACTTTTGGTGTTCATGCAGCAGGTGTGGTAATCTCTGCCGATCCACTTGATGAAATTGTGCCACTACAGAGGAATAATGACGGTTCTGTGATTACCCAATATTTCATGGAAGATTTGGAATCACTGGGTTTATTGAAAATGGATTTTCTGGGTTTGCGGAACCTGACGCTAATTCAAAAAACTGTTGATTTAATTCAAGAAACCAAAGGATATCGGGTTGATCCTGATGAAATTCCCCGCGATGAAAGAAAATCCCAAAGAATATTAGCTAAAGGGGAACATAGTACTTTGCCAAAAGATGTCCAAAAAACTTATGAATTATTAGAAGCAGGTGAGTTAGAAGGGATATTTCAATTAGAATCTTCTGGAATGCGTCAGATAGTGCGAGATTTGAAACCTTCTAATATAGAAGACATTTCTTCGATTTTGGCACTTTATCGACCTGGGCCATTAGATGCAGGACTAATCCCTAAGTTTATTAATCGTAAACATGGTCGAGAAAATATTGATTATCAACACACTATTTTAGAACCTATATTAGACGAAACTTATGGAATTATGGTCTATCAAGAGCAAATCATGAAAATTGCTCAAGATATGGCCGGATATTCTTTAGGACAAGCTGACTTGCTGCGTCGGGCGATGGGTAAAAAGAAAGTTTCTGAGATGCAAAAGCAGCGAGAAAAGTTCGTGGATGGCGCAGCGAAAAACGGTGTACAGAAAAAAGTTGCGGATGAATTATTTGAGCAAATGTTAAAGTTTGCTGAATATTGTTTAAGCTATGACACGGAAATATTGACAGTAGAATATGGTTTGTTGCCCATTGGAGAGATTGTAGAAAAACGCATTGAATGTACAGTGTATAGCGTTGATAATAATGGGAATATTTACACCCAACCTGTAGCACAGTGGCACGATCGCGGACAACAAGAGGTGTTTGAGTATTGTTTGGAAGATGGTTCATTGATTCGGGCAACAAAAGACCATAAATTTATGACTGTTGATGGTCAAATGTTGCCAATTGATGAAATATTTGAACGGGAATTGGATTTGATGCGGGTCGATAATTTGCCGAATTAGCATAGGGGAACTCCAAAAAATAAATTATTCCACATTCAAGTTGTTGACTGTTGACTGTTGACTGTTGACTGTTGACTGAAAACAACGGTCAACAGTCAACAATAGCAATGGAATATTTTTTTACTTGGAAGTCCCTAGATTAAACAAATTTTAGCGCTGGAAACACACCTTTGCTGCATGTTATGCCTATAGGGTAGAAGCAGAAGGTTACACTTGGTGACATGATCAAAAGAAGTCATATTTTTGTGTTGTTATATGAAGATATTGGTGCTGAATGCCGGATCGAGTACCCAAAAAAGTTGTCTGTATGAGATTGCAGATGAGGCTTTCTCCACCCAAGCAGCCCAACCCCTTTGGGAAGGAAAAATCAACTGGACTCAAGATCGCGGTGTGGCAGAAATTGAGGTGAAAACTACTACGGGTGCAACACTGCAAGAAACCATCTCTGATGATTCCCCACAGGCACACCTCACTTATATACTCAATACACTTAGTGATGGTGCTACCAAAGTAATTGATCAGTTGTCAGATATCGATGTGGTGGGACATCGGATAGTACATGGTGGACAGGATTATCAAGATAGTGTGGTAATTACGGAGGATGTTAAAAAGGCGATCGCTCGTCTATCTAACCTTGCTCCAGCCCATAATCCAGTTGCTTTGGAAGGCATAGAAGCAATTGAACAAATCTCAAAAGATGTCACCCAAGTAGCAGTTTTTGATACTGGATTTCATGCCACTCTCCCCGATGCAGCAGCAATCTATCCCGGCCCTTATGAGTGGGTAGAGCAAGGAATCCGTCGCTATGGGTTTCATGGTATCAGTCACCAATACTGTTCTCAACGTGCTGCCCAAATTCTCGGTCAAGATGTTCCCCCTGAGCGCTTAATCACCTGTCATCTGGGCAATGGCTGCTCTTTGGCGGCGATTAAAAACGGTCGCAGCATTGATACTACAATGGGATTCACGCCCCTAGAAGGATTGATGATGGGTAGTCGTTCTGGTTCAATTGATCCGGGGATTCTGATTTATCTGTTGCGTTACTGCAATTACTCTGTTGAAAAGTTGGATGATGTATTAAATAAAGCTTCTGGATTAAAGGGAATTTCGGGTGTATCTAGCGATATGCGTGAGGTAAGAGAAGCGATCGCTCAAGGTAATTCCCGCGCTCAACTGGCGTGGGATATCTACGTACATCGCCTACGTTCTAGTATCGGTGCGATGCTTACCAGTTTGGGCGGATTAGATGCTTTGGTATTCACAGCAGGCGTGGGTGAACATTCCCCAGAAATTCGCCAAGCCGCTTGTGAAGCCTTTGGTTTTTTGGGACTGAAAATAGACCTTGAAAAAAATCAGCAGCAGCCGGTTGATGAGGATATTGCCACACCCGATTCAGCAGTACGGATATTAGTTATTCATACTCAAGAAGATTGGGCGATCGCCGGGCAATGTTGGCAGTTATTAAAAAAAGTTATTAAGCTACAAATAGTTTGACTACGGCAACTTTCAAGCTAGTAACCAACGCATAAAACATTTACCAATTTGCCCCAGTATCAAACTAAAAAGCTTTTGTAATAGCAGCCCAAGTAGTGAGAAACACAGCAAAAATAAGAAATTAGTGGGAGTAAAAATAAAAATACTGGAAGTGACACAAGTTAGTCCCCACGCCAGCCAATTTCGATATTGAGAACTAATAGAAGTCCATTTCGGAAGTTGATTAACAAGCCAATAGCGAATAGTAGCAAATACAAAAAATGTTACTAACCCAGCAAGTATTGATAATGAAATTGCTAAATGTAAATTCCCAACAAAAAAAGCAGCAGGAAACAGTGAAGCTAGCTCCCAAGCAAATAGATTTAATTTAGTCCGAAAACTGTTTAGTATTTGCTCAATAAGCCAATAATGCACATAAACAATATTTAAACACTCAGGAGTTGGGATAAAGTCACTCCTGATTTTGTGAAATATATCGCCATAAAATAAGACATTGCTTTGTAAGACAATATCTTGTTCTTGCCAAAAATATAAAGCTGATGTTTCTTTTTGATAATAAGAATTAAAAGTGAGTCCATACTGTAATATAGATTTATTTTTTAATGCTTTACTCCACAATAATCTAATAAAATTTACTATAAAAGTATTATCAAAAATTGGAAAGTTTTTTTTAGGAATTACTAAATTATTCCTAAAAGCAATATTATCACTAAAGCAGCTGTAGTACCAAAGATAAGCTAGTAATTTTGGCGGAATGTACAGAGAGCAGCCTATTTCTCGTGCTTGCTCAATTTGTTTTAGAACTGCCTTATTTAAATAAAAACTATACTGTCCTGGTTCAACCTTAATTTTCAGTTCAATAGAGATGCCTTGAGGGATTTGCACAAAGAAAGATAGTTGAACATCAGCTTGATTATCTGTGTGTGTTTTATAAGCGTTCATTTCGGGATAATTTTGCAATATTTTGGACAATATTAATCAGAAAATCTAGTGTTCCACGCCACTGTTTTTCTCCAGCAACTATCCCTTCATTATGTATTTTTAGGATTAAATCTCTATCAACTTCAGTTAATTCAAATACTTTTTTATGGTAACGACTGATAATATCTCCGTCTAATTGCATAACAGTTTGAGCATAAATAATATCAACATCTACACTGGTAATATCACCACCATTAAGTGCAGCTTTAAGCTCAGACATTTTTCGCAGGGTACGAAGAAATTTACCATTATTCAAAAGTTCTTCAATCTCTTGCAACCTTTGCCGCAAAGTTTTTTGATTATTATCTTCTTGAACTGCAACAGGAGTTGGAGCAGGTAATATTGGTCGAGCTAACTTTATGTATTCCTCATCAGTTGGAACAATATTTGCTTTATGTTCCACCTGATATTTAAGACGTTGCTGATATTGTATGATCCTGGGGTCTGGCTCATTATCATTACTTTGTTCAAGGAGAATGTAAAAATATTCTCTTTCAAGTTGCGAAAATAGACTTGTATAACGGTTGCGTAGCTCTTGAGCTTGAGTTTTTTCTGGTTCTGGGAAATCGTCTGGATTTGGAATTCCTTTGGTACTAAAGTAGTCTTTGTCATTTATTGAATAAATATCTTCATACGCTTGCCAAGCATTAAACTTTGCACCAGTAATTTGATCCACAACCATCGTATTTACTTCTAAAGCTGTAATATCATCGACTAATCCATGTACAGATGAGACTAGTTTCTCTAGCAAATCTTTGGCTTGTTCTTGAATTTTGTTAGGCATAGTAATAACCTCCTTAATTTTTCTAAAGCAAATTTACCTACAGGTTTGGACAAGTTCATATCCTGTAGGTATTTTAGTGTGACTATTAATAAATAAAAACTACTATGGACGGGATGGTGATTGTTGTGAAGTTTTGCGAGATTTGATGATTTCTATAAAAAATCCATATAACTTCTGCAAACTTTCTATATTTTTTTGCATAATCTCCCGACTTTCTTTGATTTGACTTAGATGAAATTCACGAAGTTCTATATATGGGCCACTACCAACAAATTGACTACCCACTTCATTATTTATATCACCATCAATTAGATTAATTACGGTGTACATTCTATTACCTGGTTGAGCAACTTGTTGTTGTGGTTGTTCTAAATGAGTAGGGAAGTCTGGAACCCAAGTGGTGATTTCTAATTCAACAACTTCAACGATTGCTATTTTAATAGCATCAATAACATCATCAATATTAAATCCTTCTCCTTTAGTGTTCAGCTTCTTAACTTTTCTTTTAAATTCACTACTTGGTTTGCTAAGTTGACTATTATTTTCTCCATTTTCGATAGATTGTCCATTACTTTCCGTGTTTTCGTTAAGAATATTATTCACCATGATATTTTAGAGGTTACAAATTTAACTATAAACAAAATACAATTTTAGGTTATGTCAACAATTACAAGGCTTTTACTTAATAAAAGTAACTAAACTCAAAACAACTTAATGATTGAAGAAGTTTTTTCTAAAGAAAAGTAAAGTTGTAATTTCTCCCTACTTGTACACAAATAAACCTAAAGTATATCTCCGAGAACAGGCAGAAAAAGTATAAATTAATACTTTGTGTATTTTTGCACCGCTAAAAGGGTTGGGGCTGTTCTTGTTAGGTCTGTATTGCACTCAACCGAAAAGCGCTATAGCAAAACGTAGACGCGCAAGTGCAGGCTGACTTTTCCTATATCGCTATGTATACAATGATATGACTGTGATGATAAAGACAAGGAAAATATGTTGTTATTTCGTCAAACTTTTGCTACACCTTTTGTAATTTGTCTGTGTATTTTAGGAGTTGGCTTGATTCAATCCCCCCAATTGCAAAAACTAATAACTAGCAAGCAATCTGCGTCTATAGAAACTTTAGAGAAAGAAATAAAAGCTGAGAATATCCGTCTTAATTTTCTCAAAAAAATGCCTAGTTTTGGTTATGATAATTTCATTGCAGATTTGGTATATCTTAACTTTTTACAATATTTCGGAGATGATCAAGTTCGGGATAAAACAGGTTACAGTTTAAGCCCAGAATATTTTGAAGTAATTCTAGAACGTGACCCGCGATTTTTAGCAGCGTATCGCAGTCTTTCTATCAGTACTTCATTGTATGCTGCCATGCCAGAACGTGCGATCGCACTATCAGAGAAAGGCTTAAAATCACTATCTCCCTCAGTTCCCGAAAAGTCTTATTATATATGGCGTTATAAAGGAGTTGATGAGTTATTATTTTTAGGCAACGCTAAAGCAGCCGAACAGTCTTTTGCAACGGCGGCAAACTGGGCTAGTAACTTTTCAGATCCAGAAAGTCAGATGATCGCTCATACTTCTCAAAAAACTGCTGAATTTCTGAGTCGAAATCCCAACAGCAAATATGCTCAAATTTCTACCTGGGCAATAGTTTTAAATAATCAAGTTGATCAGAAAACTCAAAAACGCGCAATTAGAGAGATTGAAGCTTTGGGAGGAAAAGTTATTACAACTCCTGAAGGTACTAAAAAAATTATATTTCCCCCCAAAGATTAAATTATTATTTATAACGGGTTGCTGTAAGTGTAGTAGAGAATTATATTCGCCCAATTGTTTTAAAACTCTCTCCCATGATTAGACCTCTTGTACAAATGCCAAATTTGCCCTCATCCCCCAACCCCTTCTCCCAATTTTGGGAGAAGGGGAGCCAATTTAAAAGTCCCTCTTCCAAGCTTGGGAGAGGGATTT
Organism: Nostoc sphaeroides; assembly: GCF_003443655.1. Taxonomy (NCBI): domain Bacteria; kingdom Bacillati; phylum Cyanobacteriota; class Cyanophyceae; order Nostocales; family Nostocaceae; genus Nostoc; species Nostoc sphaeroides. Next base: position 5,307,072 of record NZ_CP031941.1, on the reverse strand, counting down.
AGGGTGAGGGTTTTTGATTCATGCAAGAAGTCTATTGAGTGAGGTAATAGCGATGTCAATACAATTAGCAGAATCTGAATTTAAAATATTAGGGTGTTTTCCTGTTATTTGCCAATTGCGCCCTTATCTTGAGTCGGCTAAGTTTGTAGAACAAGTTCGATATCAAATGAAAGAAGGATATAAACTTGCATTCTTAGAAGTAGAGCAGCAAGCTGTAGCAGTCGCTGTATTTCGCATTTCTACTTCTTTAGCATCGGGAAAATTCTTATACATTGATGATTTAGTTGTTGATGAGTTCAAACGGTCAAATAGCTATGGAAAACAGTTATTTCAATGGCTAATTGAATATGCCAAAAATCATGACTGTAAACATCTGAGTCTTGATTCTGGTGTTCAGCAATTTGCAGCCCACAGATTTTATCTCATGCAGCGTATGAGCATTACAAGTCATCACTTTTCAATGGAATTGTAATGACAAATAATATTTATTGGTATAACGGCAAATTAATTCGCTCCCAAACCCTAGAATTAAACATTAACGATCCGGGTTTACTTTATGGGGCGACTGTTTTTACAACATTGCGGATTTATCAGAACTCGCTAGATAGTAATTTAACTAATTGGCAAGCACACTGCGATCGCTTACTTTTCTCAGTACAATCTTTTGGTTGGCAGCAACCAGATTGGAACCGTCTACGTCAAGGCGCTCAACTTCTCTTAGCCCACTTCCCCGTTCTCAGAATTACCCTCTTTCCCGATGGACGGGAGTGGATAACTGGCAGATTATTACCACAAGATTTGACAGAAAAACAAAATAATGGTATTTTATGCGCTGTTGCCAGTTCGGAATTTTATCGTTCTCTCCCCTCTCATAAAACTGGAAACTATTTGAGTGCTTGGTTAGCAAAAACTAGTGTAGATGCTCAAGAAGCAATATTAGTTGATACTCAAGGAAATTGGCTAGAAACCAGCACAGGCAACCTTTGGGGATGGTGCGATCGCAGTTGGTACACGCCACCAATAAAGGCCGGAATTTTGCCGGGAATTGGGCGATCGCAACTTGTAAACTGGTTGCAAAACCACCAGATGCCAGTGCGGGAAGAACCTTGGAGCGTGGAGTTAGTGCAGGGGTTTGAAGCGATCGCCTACACTAATAGTGTGGTAGAAATTATTCCCATTCATACCGTTCATCAGCCTTCAGGGTCGCTACAATATAATCCCTACCATCAAAGTTTTCAGCTAATAAAGGAGCTTTTTTTAGCATGACAGCCACGCCAAATTTGTTATATCTTAAGATAAGTTAACATAATTCTTAATAATCACCTTTGTGATCAGAGACGCTAGGCGACCGCGCAAAAAATACCGGAGGATAGACCTTAGTGAATAAAAGATGGAGAAATGCAGGGCTGTACGCGCTGCTGTTTATTGTCGTCATTGCGCTGGGAACAGCATTTTTTGACAAACAACCCCAAAGCAGAGAGACATGGCGATATAGCCAGTTTATTCAAGAAGTTCAACAAGGCGGAGTAGAAAAAGTCAGTTTGAGTGCAGATCGTTCTACAGCACTGGTTACGCCTAAAGACGGTGCTAAACGGATTGTTACCTTAGTCAACGATCCAGACCTGATCAATACTTTGACTTCTAAAGGCGTTGATATTTCTGTATTGCCCCAAACCGATGAAGGATTTTGGTTTAAGGCACTGAGCAGCTTATTTTTTCCTGTATTGCTTTTGGTTGGCTTATTCTTCTTACTACGTCGCGCTCAAAGTGGCCCAGGTAGCCAAGCGATGAACTTTGGCAAATCCAAAGCCAGAGTGCAAATGGAACCCCAAACTCAGGTGACATTTGGCGATGTTGCTGGTATTGACCAAGCCAAGTTGGAATTAAACGAAGTTGTAGACTTTCTGAAAAACGCCGATCGCTTTACTGCCGTTGGTGCAAAAATTCCTAAAGGTGTACTGTTAGTTGGCCCTCCTGGTACTGGTAAAACCCTCCTAGCTCGTGCCGTAGCAGGTGAAGCAGGTGTACCCTTCTTCTCAATCTCCGGTTCAGAATTTGTCGAAATGTTCGTAGGTGTGGGTGCGTCCCGCGTCCGCGATTTATTTGAACAAGCTAAAACTAATGCTCCTTGTATCGTCTTCATCGATGAAATTGACGCCGTAGGTCGTCAACGGGGTGCCGGTTTAGGTGGTGGTAACGATGAGCGGGAACAAACCCTCAACCAGTTGCTCACCGAAATGGACGGCTTTGAAGGCAATACAGGCATCATCATTATTGCCGCTACCAACCGTCCTGATGTCCTAGATGCAGCCTTATTGCGTCCTGGTCGCTTTGACCGTCAAGTTGTGGTAGACCGTCCCGACTATGCCGGACGCAGCGAAATTCTCAAGGTTCACGCCCGTGGCAAAACCTTGGCGAAAGATGTGGATTTGGATAAAATCGCCCGTCGTACCCCTGGATTTACTGGCGCAGATTTATCCAACCTATTGAATGAAGCCGCAATTCTAGCAGCCCGCCGGAATTTGACTGAAATTTCAATGGACGAAATCAACGACGCGATCGATCGCGTGTTAGCTGGGCCAGAGAAGAAAGACCGGGTAATGAGCGAAAAGCGCAAAACCTTGGTGGCATATCACGAAGCTGGTCACGCCTTAGTTGGTGCTTTGATGCCTGACTATGACCCAGTACAGAAGATTAGCATCATTCCTCGCGGTCGTGCAGGTGGTTTAACGTGGTTTACCCCCAGCGAAGACCGGATGGATACTGGTTTATACAGCCGCGCTTATCTGGAAAATCAGATGGCTGTAGCTTTGGGTGGTCGAATTGCTGAAGAATTAATCTTTGGTGAAGAAGAAGTTACCACTGGTGCTTCTAATGACCTCCAACAAGTAGCACGGGTTGCCCGTCAGATGATCACCAGATTTGGCATGAGCGATCGCTTAGGCCCTGTTGCTCTTGGTCGTCAACAAGGTAACATGTTCCTGGGACGAGATATCATGTCAGAGCGTGATTTCTCTGAAGAAACCGCCGCCGCCATCGATGAAGAAGTCCGCAAACTTGTGGATGTAGCCTATACACGCGCTAAAGAAGTGTTGGTGCGTAACCGCCACATTTTAGATCAGATAGCGCAAATGCTGGTTGATAAAGAAACAGTAGACGCTGAAGAGTTGCAAGAAATTCTGTCGAATAACGATGTGACAACCGCAGCCTTTGCTTAATTTAATCAGTAGTTAGGAGTTAAGAATAATTCCTAACTCGTAATTTTCAAAAAAGCCCGGTCATAAAGACCGGGCTTTTAATATGGGGTTATATACCCCGAAGGTTTCGTTATAGAGTTTCAGTATAAATCGCTTGTCTGATAGAGACTACCACTTGAGCATAATCAATTCCGGAAAATTAGAACAACTTTTTTAGATACACCAAAGTAAAAAAGCTAGAACTCTGACTTCAAAAGGAAAAAGATACAATCTAGCTACAATTTAATAAGTCTGGATGGTAAAAAAATCACCCTAGTTTGCTTAAAGCCTTACTAGCTATGTCATAGGCACATCGAATGTACTGGTTTTCGGGGCTGATATGGCAATTTAACCCGAATCTACCAGCGATGTCTACGACGGGCTACGCCTACGTGCCAGATGGATTTTTAAGCCTGGGAGTCGAGCAATTTTTTGGTGAAAATCTCCGCCTCTGTTATGAAATTTGGGAACAAGAAAAATTTCCCATAAGTAGCTAAACAAAATTAATTACACAAAATTAAGCTATGAAACCCTTATCTGCACTAGAATCTCATGTGTAAATAATTCTGTGCGATTACTTATTGTTACTGGAGATAAGTTTCCTAATCTTGACATGACTAGCGTTAAAAGTGACCCGATACTCAACCAGTCGCCGATCTTAAACTCTAGATGTCGGTTTCAAAAATAGCCACGCCACAAAGAACGTAGCGGCTGTGAATATTTGCGTCAAATCCAAAGCAGATAGATAGCCATCCGCAAATGAAGCAATACTGCGATCGGTAATGCCGAATACCCAGGATGACAATCCAAACAGCCAGATTCCATTCTTGAGATTTCCGACGAATTCCTTAGAGTCTGATGGTTCTTTGTCTTTCATGATCTTCTGTTGTATTAGTGAAAAATTTGATGATTGATGCGAAGTACTTGCCATTAAGAATTTTTTCTGACTCCTGACGCTGAATTTACACTTCCTATTAATAATATTAATAAATATTTCACCTACTTGACTTCATTGCCCAAAGGTACATCATCTAATGATGACATTCCTCCTTTGGTTCTGCCACCTCCGATAGACGGCAATGTGTTGAGTTCTCAGCTTTACAAGGTCAGGTTTCAATACTGAGATTACATAATCTTTAAATAACTATATGAATATTTATTTATGTTTTATTTAAAATATTTCGTAGGATAGATGCTTTACAGATAAATCCTCAGATTTAAATTGCGTGGATACATAGTAGTAGCACATCTCTGTGCGCTACTACTACGCTAGAAGCTAGATTTCTGGGTCAACCAAGCGGGTAGTGGGACGACTCTGATATAAATCTTGAACGACTTGGATAGCAGAAACTACAGCTACAAGGGCAATGACTGCAACAGGTAACAAACCTTTGCCAAAGATAGCGATCGCTACCAGCATGACTGCACCTCCAAGTCGATACTGGGAACGGATTTTGCAATAACGAATCACCCCAAATCTGTGGAGAATACTGACAGCTAGAGAGCATAATGCTACTGAACCACAGATGAGCGATCGCTGGGAATCGGGTAGTGCTAAAGTTGGCTCACTCAACAAAATTTGTTCTACACCAACTCCAGCAGCAGCAATCCCAATCACTAGCGGTAAATGGGTGTAGAGCCAGAGATTGACAACACCAACTTTTCCATGAGTCCGCGCCATCTCAATAGGTTTACCACCCAAATTATCAAAATAGACCCACCACCAGCTAAAGGCGATAATTAGACCAAACACGCCAGAAATTACAGTTAAAGTATCCCATTTCTGCTCAGAAACACCATTGACTACTGCAATGATTGCTTCACCCAAGACAATAATGGTAAATAGCCCGAAACGTTCCGGTAAGTGGGAGGCGTGGGGAAGTAACCCGATCTGAAACTTACGTCCTGTTAGAGGTGTAGCAAAGTCAATAATGATTCCCAACGTCCAAAATCCGAACCGCCAAGGGATGGGTATAGATGCTGATATTAACCAAAGCAAGGCTGCGATCGCAAAACCAATAGCGTAGCGAGTAGTCAAAGGACGCGCTGAAGGGATATGTCTTCCAGCACGGACATACTCTATTACCAGCACAATTCGACCGAGAGCATAGGAAATCGCAAAACCAGGGGAACTCTCACCCAAACCGTGGTGGATGTTAATAGCCATCGCTGCTGCTGTCAGCATCTGTATACCAATCAGCAGCCTATGTCCCACATCATCGCTGTCAAAGCGGTTAGCATAGAATGTGGTACCAATCCATGACCACCAAACTGGTATAAATAAAACTACAAACCCAAATAATCCTAATAAAGAGATATCCTCGTTGAGATTGTGGGCGAGTTGAGAAACTGCAACCACAAAAACCAAATCATAAAACAGTTCCAGCCAAGTGGCGCGTCGTTCTTCTTCAGTGTCTTCACCAATGCGTAACCTTGGTGGTTGGAGAAAATTTGCCATAGTGCTAATTGCGAATCGCTAATTGTTTTTTACCATTAGCTGTCATCCATTAGCGAGTGCGTAAACATTTCTGCGTAAATTCCTAAAAACCTGCTGAAAAATTCCAATAGAAATATTCAGTCTATTAAACGTCAGTCCTTTATCAGCAACCTGTAGTATGTGCAGTCTAACGCTCTTTTATGACTCTGATGAAAGAAAAAAAATGTAGGTCGGGTTGAACTTTAGTAAAACCCAACAAAACCAAGGATTTTTCGTGTTGGGTTTCGTTCCTCAACCCAACCTACTCGTAAATTTATCAAAGCCTTAACAATCAAGGGTTATGAATTTTTATTTAACGAGAGTAATAGAAGAGCGCTAATAACCATGCCCGCAGGGTCTTAAAGTCTGGCTCAACAAATATCATAGGCAAGTATACCAACAGAAGCAATCACATAGTTAGCTTAGGTTCTGATTTTAAAGCGGGCGATGGGACTCGAACCCACGACGTTCACCATGGGAAGGTGACATTCTACCACTGAATTACACCCGCGAATTGCTGCCATAAACTTAGGACTAAAATCAATAATACCACTATTTCCAGCTGTTTTAAATTGGCTAGAACATAGTTTTCGCAATTATTGATGCATCAGTCCTGTGGCTTTTCAAATTGGAAAATCTGTTTAGCTAATGACGGCACTTACTACCATATTTAACTAAAGAACAATGTCTTCACCTCGCTCGGTAAAGCGAACCTCTTTAATATTCCATTGGGCATTACTTGTTAGGGTTTTGCGGAGACTGCCAAACAAAGCAAACTGTTCACAACTAGAAAGAGAAGCTATTTGTCGCTTTGAATCAGGGGATATTCGCAAATCAACTGTAGCAATGCCATCTTTGATATTGACACGATACCCAGACAAGCTCAAGTCGCTTGTATCTCGTTTTTCTAAAATTTTACTCACTACATTTGTCACTGGTTCCTCAGCTGGTACTGAAACCTTTTCTGGAATGAGTTCTTGACATTGGGTATCACTTGTATACATCGTGACGTTGGTATTTTTGCTAGTGACAGCTTTAGGAGTTGATGAAGAAGGCGTATTTTCCTTAGGAGATTCTTGATTAGGAGATTTTTCTCTTAATTGAGCTACGCTAGGAATTTGGCTGGGAGCCTGAGACGATGAGCTATTCGTCGGTGTTGTGCTAGGGGATGGCGTTCCACTGTCAATATTAGGAGCAGTGGGGTTAGAACTACAACTGCTGAGGCTGACAACAATTGTCACAAAAATAAGGGGTAAAAAATATCTCTTGGTTGTGTTCATAATTTTGCTCATAAGTGATGTTGCTGCTATTAACTTCAGTGTAACTGGTATCAATTCCACATAGATTTGTGAATATTGAGCCAGTTTATAAAGTGTCAACCCGATAAAGTCGAGGGCTATACTATACACCGAAATTACAACATCTGCTGTTCAAGGAGCGATGTCTGACAACAAGCCGCTTTGCATTTACGCCAATTCCAAAAAGCTTAACCAGAATAAGCAGAGGTGTAGGAAACAAAAATATACTGACCCTTGGTTAAATCAATGTGGTCTATTATCAAAAAATAGCTGTAAGTTTAAGCAGATGATTATCTTACCTAAACCGTCTACTATAGAGCAATACGCTTGGCTTTGTGGAAAATTGTAGGTTGGGTTAAGCTTTAGCGCAACCCAACAAAGTCCCGAAATGTTGGGTTTCGTTCCTCAACCCAACCTACACATTTCAAGGTTTTTGGCGCTAACCCAAGCGTATTGTACTATAGAGGATTTGCTCAGAGCGATCGCACTCCGATAAAAAAAGCAAGCTTTCTTAAGGTATTGGTACGCTACTAACTCTTATCAAGCCGCCCAATCACTACCTTCATCGTTCAACTCTGAGTCCATTTTTCCATCTGTTCCGCAACTACAAGCGGTTTTCAAATTCAGCCTTCCAGAAGCGCGAAGCCACAAGTGATCAAAAATCGTGGTTCGTTAGGAAAACTTGTGTTTTTACGTTGCTGATTAAAAGGAAATTACTAATTTTCACTACTTTTTTGCTTGGTCAACTCCTGCACTAATAATTGCACTCCCAAAGCCAACAAACCAATTGCTACAATACCAAATATCCCGCTTCCTAAAGCAACTACACCGACAACCAGAGTTCTAACAGCAGAAGAAATCCTAATTACCAATGGATTAATTGAATGGAGAGGTTTAGTAGCAAAATTTGTAGCGATCGCAATCATCAGCGAATACATTGCATATCCCATTCCTCCAGAAATAACCGCCCCAGTTAAACAGCGTAAAGGACTCGCTGTTGCCTGTATTTTAGTATCTGTTTGTGGCGTTAAATTTTGGTCACTCATACGATTTTGGATTTTAGATTTTGGATTGGGTCATTAGGAATAATTCTTGTCTATTATGCTTTATTAACGAAAAAATTATTTAAACAGACGATACCACTTTAATTCCATGTGTGATTGTCCGAGTTACAAACAATTCTAAGTCCTTATCAATAATTGCTTCTCTCACTTGTAGCAAAACTAGTTCTGCCTGCTGTTGAGACTCAAAAAGAGCAAATACTGTTGGCCCAGAGCCAGACATCATTGTTCCTAAAACGCCTTCTTGATTTGCAAAAACTTCTCGCAGTTGCAAGACTTGGGGATAGGCTGGCAATACCACGCGCTCCAAATCATTGTGCAGTTTTTGGGCAATTTCTCCCGCATCTTTATCCAGGACAGCTTTTACTATTGCTCCTGAATGAACTGCATTAGCACGCGCTGCCAAGTTGTCGCTATCTCTATAAGAATCACCAAACTGCTCTCGATAGGTTTTGTATGCCCAAGGCGTGGAAACTTCCAGACTGCGGTATTTCCCCAATACTATATATATATTATCTAAACTTGGCAGGGGAGAAAGTTGATCACCCCTACCTGTTGCGATCGCAGTTCCACCCGCTACACAAAATGGTACATCTGAACCAAGTGTGCCCCCCAACTCCTCTAATTCTGGCTGAGTTAATCCCAATTTCCATAATAAATCTATCCCTACTAACACAGCTGCTGCATTTGTCGAACCTCCAGCCAATCCAGCCGCTACAGGAATTTGCTTGTTTATGCTAATCTCCACACCCCCATATTGAGCGAAGGCTTCGGGAAATTGCATTGCCATTAATTCTGCTGCGCGGTAAGCCAGATTACTTTTATCTGTCGGTACTTGTGGGTGGTTGCAGTGAACACGGATGCTGTCAGTGCTGATAGAATGCACATCAATTTGGTCTGCTAGTCCAATACTTTGAAGTATCATGGCTAATTCATGATACCCATCGGGGCGATTACCAATGATTTCCAGATACAAGTTGATTTTGGCAGGGGCAATTAGACTGTAAGAACGCATTTTAAAAGTTGGGGGGAAGAGTTGGTAGTTGGGAATGGGTGAATTTTGAGTTTTGAATCAAAGCAATCATCTAGATATTCACTCTTAACTCCTCACTCCTCACTTTTAACTCCTAACTCATTCGCTAGGATTACCCATTGCTGAACGCTGAGGTCTTCGGCTCTGGCTTGGGGGTTTATTTTTAATTGTTCCAGTAAATGGGTCAGGCGATCGCGTTCTATAACAGATTGCAAATTATTTCGTAACATTTTGCGCTTGGCACCAAACCCCAACTTTAAGAAATTCTCTAACTGTCGAGGATTAAGCGCTGGTATTTCTATTTTTCGGGGACGTAATCGCACCACTGCTGAATCAACTTTTGGCGGTGGTTGGAATGCGGCGGCTGGAACTGTGCAGATTAACTCACACTCAGCCAAATACTGTACCCGCACACTCAACGCCCCAAAAGCTTTTGATCCTGGTTTAGCATACAACCTTTCTGCGACTTCTTTTTGTACCAGCAACACTATAGAGTCAAATGGTTCAGGGTTGGGGTTAGCGATCGTACCCAGTAGTTTCTCAATGATTGGCCCTGTAATGTTGTAGGGAATATTGGCTACTACCTTATTTGGCTTGTGGAAATTGGGAAAGGCTGCCAGATAAGATGGTAAATCTAGAGTGAGAAAATCGCCTTGCAGCAGTAAAAAATTTTCAGTCTTACCAAGCTGCTTTGACAACAGTTGGCATAAGTCGCGGTCTATTTCAACTGCAACCAGAGATTGCACTAAGGGTAATAAACGACGAGTCAGAATGCCGGTTCCGGGGCCAATTTCCAAGATGCGATCGCCTTTGGGGGAGCGATCGCTTTCTGTACACTCTGCTGCTTTAATAATTGCGTCGAGTGCCTTTTCACTTTTGAGCCAATGTTGAGCAAAGACCTTACGCGGTCGGATCATCTGTATTTATTGCCTAGTCTAGTTTTTAGCTTTTTATCAAAAATTCATTATAAATTTTGAAGCCCCTCTACAGCGCTAGACTCACTGTAACGCCTATCTTCTCTTCCAAACGCTCTCTGAACGTAACGGTGGCGATCGCGTAAATGCCCATACAAGCGTCACCTGTAGGATGGGAGTCTTAAACCGCAAGCTCCGCAATAATTATGCTCTTAATATATATAGTTCGGGCATTTGGATTCAGGATAAATGCTCCAGCAAGACTAGCCCCTGCCTTTTTCGATAATCATTACTATAGTTACTCAACTTGCATCAGATCCCATTTAGAGACAAGCAACGTGCATTATTCACATACTCAGGTTTAGCCACTTCGTTCTCGCCTGCCTCATGTTGCTTAACCCATTAACCTGAAAGCAAGTCCAGGCAAGCGATTTGCCCTTCTAGAAAAAAAAATAAATTTACCCCTTGACAAACTAGGGGATGACTAGTTACTCTAGTTAAGTCGGGAAGCGAAAGAACGCAAACGACCGCTGAACCTAAAAAACATAATACTTTGAAAGCTTAAGAAAAAAACCAATCCTCGTCAAAAGATTTTAGTTTTGGGATTTCCCAAAAAGATAATCGAAATTGTAAATAGGATTCTGGAAAATATTTTTTTCAGAGCCACAAACTCGAAACACAACAAAACGGAGAGTTTGATCCTGGCTCAGGATGAACGCTGGCGGTATGCTTAACACATGCAAGTCGAACGAAATCTTCGGATTTAGTGGCGGACGGGTGAGTAACGCGTGAGAATCTGGCTCTAGGTCTGGGACAACCACTGGAAACGGTGGCTAATACTGGATGTGCCTTTCGAGGTGAAAGATTAATTGCCTGGAGATGAGCTCGCGTCTGATTAGCTAGTAGGTGTGGTAAAGGCGCACCTAGGCGACGATCAGTAGCTGGTCTGAGAGGACGATCAGCCACACTGGGACTGAGACACGGCCCAGACTCCTACGGGAGGCAGCAGTGGGGAATTTTCCGCAATGGGCGAAAGCCTGACGGAGCAATACCGCGTGAGGGAGGAAGGCTCTTGGGTCGTAAACCTCTTTTCTCAGGGAAGAAGACAATGACGGTACCTGAGGAATAAGCATCGGCTAACTCCGTGCCAGCAGCCGCGGTAATACGGAGGATGCAAGCGTTATCCGGAATGATTGGGCGTAAAGCGTCCGCAGGTGGCGATGTAAGTCTGCTGTTAAAGAGTCTAGCTCAACTAGATAAGAGCAGTGGAAACTACATAGCTAGAGTACGTTCGGGGCAGAGGGAATTCCTGGTGTAGCGGTGAAATGCGTAGAGATCAGGAAGAACACCAGTGGCGAAGGCGCTCTGCTAGGCCGTAACTGACACTGAGGGACGAAAGCTAGGGGAGCGAATGGGATTAGATACCCCAGTAGTCCTAGCCGTAAACGATGGATACTAGGCGTGGCTTGTATCGACCCGAGCCGTGCCGTAGCTAACGCGTTAAGTATCCCGCCTGGGGAGTACGCCGGCAACGGTGAAACTCAAAGGAATTGACGGGGGCCCGCACAAGCGGTGGAGTATGTGGTTTAATTCGATGCAACGCGAAGAACCTTACCAAGGCTTGACATGTCGCGAATCTTCTTGAAAGGGAAGAGTGCCTTCGGGAGCGCGAACACAGGTGGTGCATGGCTGTCGTCAGCTCGTGTCGTGAGATGTTGGGTTAAGTCCCGCAACGAGCGCAACCCTCGTTTTTAGTTGCCAGCATTAAGTTGGGCACTCTAGAGAGACTGCCGGTGACAAACCGGAGGAAGGTGGGGATGACGTCAAGTCAGCATGCCCCTTACGCCTTGGGCTACACACGTACTACAATGCTCCGGACAGAGGGCAGCAAGATAGCGATGTCAAGCAAATCCCGTAAACCGGAGCTCAGTTCAGATCGCAGGCTGCAACTCGCCTGCGTGAAGGAGGAATCGCTAGTAATTGCAGGTCAGCATACTGCAGTGAATTCGTTCCCGGGCCTTGTACACACCGCCCGTCACACCATGGAAGCTGGT